>NZ_JBGGWE010000003.1:0-607116 GCF_041321095.1 Fibrella arboris
CAGCAAGTTACCTGTGCGGAACACGTTGGTCAAGCCGGTTAGGCCACTCAAGCTAGTCAGATCTAGATTCGTACCCACGCATAGGCTCAAAGCAATCGGCGCCACCACTGGCGCATTCACGCCTGTCACCGAAATTGGCGTAGCGGTGGTGCAGCCTGTTGGCGCCGTACTTACCACATTGAAGAGGTTCACCCCAGCCCCAATGCTCACCGAGGTCGGTGTACCCAGAAGATTGCCTAGACCCAGCAGACCGCCTGTGCGGAACACGTTGGTCAGTCCAGTTAAGCCACTCAGGCTAGTCAAGTCCAGATTCGTGCCGACGCACAAGCTCAGGGCAATGGGGGCTACAACTGGAGCATTCACCCCGGTTACACTAATTGGTGTGGCCGTGGTACAGCCTGTTGGGGCCGTAGAGACGACATTGAAGAGGTTGACGCCTGCCCCGATGCTCACCGAGGTTGGTGTACCCAGAAGATTGCCTAGACCCAGCAAACCGCCTGTGCGGAACACGTTGGTCAAGCCAGTTAAGCCAGACAGACTCGTTAGATCTAGATTGGCCCCGACACATAAGCTCAGGGCAATGGGACCTACCACCGGTGCATTTATCCCCGTCACTGAAATCGGGGTAGCGGTGGTGCAACCTGTTGGCGCCGTGCTCACTACATTGAAGAGGTTCACCCCGGCCCCAATGCTCACCGAGGTCGGTGTACCTAGTAACGTACCCAGCCCCAGCAGACCGCCTGTGCGGAACACGTTGGTCAGCCCAGTTAGGCCACTCAAGCTAGTCAGATCTAGATTGGCCCCGACGCAGAGCGAGAGAGCGATCGGCGCTACAACTGGCGCCTCTATTCCTGTTACTGAAATCGGGGTAGCGGTGGTACAACCCGTTGGCGCGGTGCTTACGACATTGAAGAGATTCACCCCAGCCCCAATGCTTACCGAGGTCGGTGTGCCTAGCAACGTACCCAGCCCCAGCACACCGCCCGTGCGGAAGACGTTGGTCAAGCCGGTTAGGCCAGACAGACTGGTCAAGTCCAGATTCGTGCCGACACATAAGCTCAAGGCAATGGGGGCTACCACAGGAGCATTCACCCCGGTTACACTAATTGGTGTGGCCGTGGTACAGCCTGTTGGGGCCGTAGAGACGACATTGAAGAGGTTGACGCCTGCCCCGATGCTCACCGAGGTTGGTGTACCCAGAAGATTGCCTAGACCCAGCAAACCGCCTGTGCGGAACACGTTGGTCAAGCCAGTTAAGCCAGACAGACTCGTTAGATCTAGATTGGCCCCGACACATAAGCTCAGGGCAATGGGACCTACCACCGGTGCATTTATCCCCGTCACTGAAATCGGGGTAGCGGTGGTGCAACCTGTTGGCGCCGTGCTCACTACATTGAAGAGGTTCACCCCGGCCCCAATGCTCACCGAGGTCGGTGTACCTAGTAACGTACCCAGCCCCAGCAGACCGCCCGTGCGGAAGACGTTGGTCAAGCCGGTTAGGCCAGACAGACTGGTCAGATCTAGATTGGCCCCGACGCAGAGCGAGAGCGCGATCGGCGCCACCACCGGCGCATTCACTCCTGTCACTGAGATTGGCGTAGCCGTGGTACAACCTGTTGGCGCGGTACTTACGACGTTAAAGAGGTTCACCCCGGCCCCAATGCTCACCGAGGTCGGTGTGCCTAGTAACGTACCCAGCCCCAGCAGACCGCCTGTGCGGAACACGTTGGTCAGCCCAGTTAGGCCACTCAAGCTAGTCAGATCTAGATTGGCCCCGACGCAGAGCGAGAGAGCGATCGGCGCTACAACTGGCGCCTCTATTCCTGTTACTGAAATCGGGGTAGCGGTGGTACAACCCGTTGGCGCGGTGCTTACGACATTGAAGAGATTCACCCCAGCCCCAATGCTTACCGAGGTCGGTGTGCCTAGCAACGTACCCAGCCCCAGCACACCGCCCGTGCGGAAGACGTTGGTCAAGCCGGTTAGGCCAGACAGACTGGTCAAGTCCAGATTCGTGCCGACACATAAGCTCAAGGCGATCGGCGCCACCACCGGCGCATTCACGCCTGTCACCGAGATGGGCGTAGCCGTGGTACAGCCCGTTGGCGCGGTGCTTACGACGTTGAACAGATTCACCCCCGCCCCGATACTCACCGAGGTTGGCGTACTTAATAACGTACCCAGCCCTAGCAGACCACCCGTGCGGAAGACGTTAGTCAAGCCCGTTAAACCCGAAAGACTGGTTAGGTCCAGGTTCGTACCCACGCACAGGCTTAGCGCGATTGGTGCAAGGACTGGTGGGTTCACGCCCGTCACTGAGATCGGTGTGGCCGTGGTACAACCCGTTGGCGCCGTACTTACCACATTGAAGAGGTTCATTCCGGCGCCAATACTCACTGAAGTGGGTGTACCCAGAAGATTGCCCAAGCCCAGCAGACCGCCCGTGCGGAACACGTTGGTTAAGCCGGTCAAGCCACTCAAGCTAGTCAAGTCCAGATTCGTACCCACACATAGGCTTAGCGCGATTGGTGCAAGGACTGGTGGGTTTATGCCGGTCACCGAAATTGGTGTAGCGGTCGTACATCCCGTTGGTGCGGTGCTCACCACATTGAAGAGGTTCACCCCGGCTCCCACGCTTACTGAGGTTGGTGTGCCTAGTAACGTACCCAGCCCCAGCAGGTTACCTGTGCGGAAGACGTTGGTCAGTCCAGTTAAGCCAGACAGACTCGTCAGATCTAGATTGGCACCCACGCATAGACTCAAAGCAATCGGAACGATCGTTGGCGCATTCACGCCAGTCACCGAGATGGGTGTGGCCGTGGTGCAACCTGTTGGCGCGGTGCTTACGACGTTAAAGAGGTTCACCCCGGCTCCCACGCTTACTGAGGTCGGCGTACCTAGTAACGTACCCAGCCCCAGCAGACCACCCGTGCGGAAGACGTTGGTTAAGCCGGTCAAGCCACTCAAGCTAGTCAGATCTAGATTCGTACCCACGCATAGGCTCAAAGCAATCGGCGCCACCACTGGCGCATTCACGCCGGTCACCGAGATGGGCGTAGCCGTGGTGCAACCTGTTGGCGCGGTGCTTACGACATTGAAGAGATTCACCCCAGCGCCAATGCTCACCGAGGTCGGTGTGCCTAGCAGCGTACCCAGCCCCAGCAGACCGCCCGTGCGGAAGACGTTGGTTAAGCCGGTCAAGCCACTCAAGCTAGTCAGATCTAGATTCGCACCCACGCATAGACTCAACGCGATGGGATTCACCACGGGCGGGTTCACACCCGTTACCGAAATCGGTGTGGTTGTACTACAGCCGTTGGCATTGGTACTTACAATACTATATGTGTTTATTCCTGCCACCACTGTTGCTGGCACTGACCCTAACAGCGTGTTCGTCAAACCCGTTAAAATATTGTTCTGACCTAAGATGCCTGTCAGGTTCAGCGGTGAACCTACGCATAACGATGTGCTCGCTGCGGCCACAGTAGGTGGCGGATTCACAATGACCGTTACCGGGCAGCTGGATACTAAACCACCCAATATGGGAACCTGCGCGATAAAGGTAGTGGTAGCCGTGGGACTGAATACGTTCGATGTAACAGGGTTCAACAAGGCACCCAATGCATCGACGGTATTAAACACAACTGGCCCAAGCGCCGGTAGAACGCCGCCCAGCGTGGTTGACAAGGTTAAAGCCTGCCCAACACAAATAGCCGATTGTGAGGCCGATAGAGTCAACAACGTGGCGGCACTCGCCGTAACAGAAACAATATTGGTTGTGAAACAAGTCGGACTGTTCGTGATCGTAACGGTGAAAGTATTGACGCCCGAATTCAGGTTTGTCACAGTTGCCGTACCGGTAGTGCCCCCCGTAATCACCACCCCGGCAGGGCCAGTAACCGAATACGTATAGCTGCTCGATGGCGTAACCTGGGTTGTCAAGACAATAGGCTGACCAATACATACGGCGTTGCTGCTGGCTGTAGTGGTTGCCGTGAACGAACAGGGCACTACACCCGCGTCGAAGCTAAAGTTATTTTGCCCAACTCCACCTGTGGTGAATGATACAGTTGCCGTAGCGGCACCTGGCGTGAAGTCACTATCAAGCAACCGGTTCGATCCCGTGGTGGGCGATGTAAATACATAACCCGTCAACGGAGTCTGCGCATTGGCAATCCGAAGCTGATAAGCTGTATTGTACGTCAACGCTGTTGTTGTGGTCGATCGGAAGGTATACAGACCATTGCTGTCTGTAACCGTGGTGGCAATGGGCGTTGTACCCGTCGCCGTAAAGAGTTGTACGGTCACGCCGGCCAGTGGCGCTTCGCCCGGATCCTGAATACCATTCTTATTGGTATCGACCCATAAGCGGTTACCAATTTCGATAGGCGCCGCATTACAGGTAATGTCCATGGCACCCAGCCCGTTCGACTTACCGATGTTGTTAGCCGTTCCGCCACCAGCCGTGTAGCCGAAAAATATATTGCCGGCCGCTGTGATCTGGCCACTTCGGTTGCTCATCGACATAACGCCGACCTGACCCGTATGGCCAATGGCATCTACCTGCGAAACAATGACATTGGGCGAGCCCGGGATCTGAAGTATAGAGCCTTGCGAAGCTTCTCCCTCGAATCCATCATCACCCCAATAGTATTCGTATCCACCCGGGCCACGGCTGTTATCGACCATCCCGACCCGACCGGTATACGGGTCGATGTTTGGCGGAGCCGTCCCCACAAATGACTGAATACCCCCGCAAACGCCATTACTCTCAAGGGTCCAGCTGCCCGGCGTGGTTGAACAGGCGCGCAAGATATCACCGCCTACTACCCAGAAGCTTTCGTTCACGGCATCGGCCAGCCGAGACCGGATGCCCAGAATCATGTTTTCACCGTCGAACGTAATATCAGTCAACCAGGGCTGTGTTTTGGCCACCGGGCCGCTCCCCGACGTACTGGCCGCCGCCGCACTGGTAGGGCCAGCCGTCAGATCAGGATAGGTATTCCAGCCAACCCAGTCCAGGTTATTCCGGATGTAGTTAGGGAATGTACCAAATCCGTAATAGTTTGCATTAAATGACACATCATTTACACCATCATCGGCCCGTGAATAATCAAATGGAATGGTCAGTACCGTAGTGAAGGTGGACCCGTTATATTCATATACATACCCTTTCAGATTGGCTATGGTGCCTGATCCGCAGGTGACACCAATATAAATTTTGCCACGATGCACCCGAATCGCGAATGGCCGGTAGTCGTTGATACAGTCAGCGGGCGCCGGAATCGTCACCGAGGTAGAGGCGCCCGCTGTTGGTGTACCTGTTCCCAACGGGATACTGACCAGCGCGCGGGTGTTTAGGTTAATGGCATACAGCGTCTGCTCATCTTCCGACAGCGCAATGTTCCCCAAACCAATGCGCCCCACGTTACCAGCCGCGACCGCACCACCCGTCCCGGTAGCTGAACCAACGTTGGCAATGGTGGCAAACACCGCCGTAGTGGCCGTAGCACCCGACAGGTTGATGGCGTAGATTGTCCCAAGGCCGTTCCGAACGGGTGAGGCCGTACGCGCAAAAGCCGCAGCAAACAATATTTTGCTACGGCGGTGATAGGCAAATCCGTTGACAGTCCCAACCTGCGCCTGGGTAGCCAGCGCCGATTCGCTCATCGGTGGCGTTTGGGCAAATTGATTGGTCCCCCCGGTTGTTCCAGACACGAAGGGCTGTGCCGGATCATTGATTTGTGTAGGTACAAAACCAATAATAGCGGCATCAGTCAGCGTACCAACAGCGTTAAAACAGGATGTAATAACATTGGTCTGGCCAATCGCCTGGCAATATTCGCGGGGGTAGTTCAGGCCAAAATTGGCGGTGGTGCTGGCACCGGCTGTGACAAACTGCACGGATGTGCTAGTGCCGCCCGTTCCCAGCTGACCACCGTCGTAGTCAAAATTAGCCGCTGAAAAACCTGAAAATACCAGCCGCACAGCGGTGTTGGCTGGTAGCTGGGCGCTGGTGAAGGCATAGCTACCGGTACTGCTGGTAGTAGTCGTGAAGGATGCACCAGGCGTAGTAGCCACTACGGTTATACCCGATACCCCGGGTTCACCATATGTATACGTACCTGAAGCCGGTATACTCTGATAGGTACCGTTGGCATTAAAGTCCCGGTACGCAAAGCCCGTAACCTGTGCCTGAACAGCGGAGCTTATCAAAAGCGATATGACGACTACTGCCGAAAATAGCGATTGAAACAAGGAAGATGGTTGTCTCTGTAAAGACGGATACGTTCTCCCAGAAAATGTTGGCAGGAAGATGTTATTCATATGCAGCCGCTGAGTTGATCGTGCGACTGAGCACTTGCTAAAACTATGCCATGTTTATAAAATCTATGTACTTAGGTGATTACTACTCAGTTTCTCCAAATAAGTTTAAGTTAAATTACTAAAGGATACAAAGAATAAATACAGTACACCTCCTACTAAACAAAATGTCGACCAATACACTTTCGCTTTCCGGACAATCAGCGCTTTTAGGCATAATTATTGTCTATCTAACCAATCCCCCTCAGCCAAGTCCCCTTTCCAAACCGACTGGTAAAGCCTCTTCCGTCACAAAAAATCAGTAGGCGTATTCAGGCTATTTCCCCTGTCGGCAGCCATCGAAAATGGGCCTCGCTTTTCTAAACCGATAACGTTTAAACTGAGGTTCTATCAACAAAGGAATCGCATCTACCAGCCGACAAGTGACTTTACGTAGTAGCCGATCTGCCACGAAACATGACCATACTGCCAGCAGGGATCATTACCTGAATTTTGGCGAGCATATGCCTGTATCGGCTTATTGTCACGTTGACCTCCACACAGCTACGTAGCTGTGTGGGTGAAGCCTGCTCGGGTTGGGCGGTATCCTGGCGCCGTACAAACAGCGGAAAGAACGTGCCTCAGTTGGTGCGGCCCAGGTCATCCGCTACGGCTTTAGTGGCGTACCCCGGTTAGGAACCATATGGCCCTTGATCATCCAGACCTCGGCATTAGCGCCTCCATATGACTTCGTACTGGTCAGGGCAACCACGGTATCACCACGCAGTACGCTCAACGAATTCCAAAGCCCGCTATGCGTCGGCAGGATACGAAACGGCTCAGACGGGTGCTTAAAATTCCGGGCTTCGCGGTCGCCCAGATACACGACCAGCCTCGATACAGCCAATTGGTTACTGCTCCGACTTTCGGTACTCTGAACACCAAGAATGGTTATTCCCGATTTCAGTTGACGCAGATAAGGAGCACCCGCGTAGACCGATTCGCTCAGCGGCTGGCTAAGCGCGTAGCTCCGATTCGGACTATCGCCGCCAACGGGTCCGCTTTGCCAGTTATCGGCAATCCTGTTCCTTATTATATAGGGCTTAAAGGTTGTCTGATCATTGTCTTCCATAGAAAAGGCGATGTCGGTGCCGTTCAGCACAATCGGAACGGGCATTCCATCGCGTTTTCCAGCCCTGAACGAGACAACTTCGGGCTTAGCTGTCCAGGTTAGCCCCCCGTCGGTCGAGCGCATCAGGGAAATGTTTTGCTCGTTAGAGTTAGTGTAAACACCTTCATCAGAAAAGTAGAGCTGCACCTCACCGGATGGCAACTGTAGCGCAGCGGGTTCCCAACAGCCATCATCGAAGCGGGTACCGGCTTCGTAAACCAGTCGATTATCTGTCCAGGTGGCACCACCATCATCACTTTTTACGGTTCGAATACCAAACCGTTTTCCCATTGCATTGCGTCCCGGACGCGGGTTGTATGCAACCAGCAACGAACGGTCGGCCAGTTCCACAATTTCTGGTACGGCCATACTGACGCCCGGTTCGCTAGCCGCCACCACGACCCTCCCCGACCAGGTATTGCCCCCGTCGGCACTCCGCACAAGCGCTACTTGACCACTGGCTTCATAGACGCACAGCAACGTATTATCTGCACGTTGAATCAGTCGGGCATAACCACAGTAGCCAGCTGCCTGGCCAGGCAGCGGCGCAATTTTTCGCAGCGTGTTATCGGCCCAGACAATCCAGCTGTTGTCGGGTGGTTGCGCTGCCAGGTACGTTCCGGCCACACCGACGGAGGAAGTGACGGGTTTGGCACAGGCAAGAAGCAGCCCGATCACGGTTGAAAGAAGCAGGGTCCGTTTCATAGTTAGTATACTTACGAAATAACAGCCTAATTTCTTGGGCTTCCGTATGCCCAGTGTACCCATTCGCCAGCCGCGCGGGCGTGATTAGCCTGAAGTGGTTAGCCCCCATCCCCCAACGATTCAGTTGAGTGCTCACCACAAGCAGCTTGCGGTAGTATCGAAAGCATTCAGTTTGCGAGTCATACCGACACAGCCCTTTGTTGTTGAACGCCCCGATTTCAGGACGGTCGTTTTCCTGACTATCAATCCAGAAAGGGGTCACTCACCCATTAGTCCCGGCAGTTTACCCAGTGGCGGTAGCTTGACAACTTTTTTTGCGTAACCTTCAGCGACTTGAGCGGCGCCGGAAAGAACCCAGTTGGCTTATCCGAAAAAATCCTCAGATTTGAGGATACGATTACCCCAAAACCAAGGAGAGGAAACTCGCCGAAGAAAGCTGACCTTTGCCTACTAAACAGATTGACATACAACCACTTCCAGCTCCCCCATGCGTATTCTAATTGCCGAAGACCACCGGATTCTACTCGAAAGTCTCGCGTTGCTGCTGTCGAGCATCGAGGGCGTCGACGTGGTCGCCAAACATACCAACGGCAGGCAGGTATTGGATGCACTGGCCTACGAAACGGCTATTGACCTGGTTGTGTCAGACCTTCAGATGCCCGTTATGGGGGGCATCGAGCTGACTCTCCGCCTTCGCGAGCAGTTCCCGCAGGTGAAGCTCTGCCTACTCACCGTTGCCGACCAGCCCGAGGCCATCAAGGAAGCCCTCCGCGCCGGAGCCGATGGCTATGTGTTGAAAAGCGCCGAGAAAAGCGAACTGGAAACGGCCCTTACCATGATCGCCGGCGGGCATAAATACTACAGCGAACAAGTGCTGATGCTACTGGCCAATGACCCCAACGAAACCCTGACTTTTCAGGAGGCTAGCCCACAAAAAATTGCCATCACCCGCCGCGAGCTGGAAGTGCTGAAACTGATAGCCCAGGAATTATCGGGTACGCAGATCGCCGAGAAATTATTCATCAGCCCAACCACGGTAGAAACGCACCGGAAAAACCTGATGCAGAAACTGAATACCCGTACCACCATTGGGCTGGTGAAATACGCCCTTAAATTTCAACTCATTTAGCAAGTTTTTTCACCCGTTAATCACCCAAAAAAATGGCCGATCCCGCACGCCGACTCATTCAACTACAAAGCTTTGTCACCATCGAATACGGACAGGGCACCGTTAAGTTTATTCTGCTTGACAACGAAGGCAGGCCCATCAATGCCCAATCATCCCCGTTGGTGTTTGCCTTCGGACAAGTTTTTGATAAACAAGTATTTACCACAAAAATCAATAACCAGCCGGTGCTGTTTGTCAACGTACTGCTCGATGCCAACCAGGAGCAGTACAGAACGCTGAAAGATCTGACCCACACGACTGCCAACTTGGAAACACTTGAGTTCAGGGCGTTGGCAACCAGTAAAGATCCGCTTCGCCCACCGCGAAAAGATCTGGAAGCCAATACCGTAAGAGAGTGGACTATTGAAAACGGTGTACTGGCCACGGTCAGCCGTGTGGCCGAATCGATCGACTCACACCCCGCTTAAACTAAAGTAATCACTTGACTGTATCCCGAAAATTCCCATCGCTCAAAACGGTTTCGATGGGAATTTTCAGGCGTATGCGGGTGCCTGTTTCAGCGGGATGCAGGGTATTGAACGCCCCCCCCAGCGAATCAAGTCGGGCTTGAATATTTTGCAGCCCAATGCCCCGCTTATCAAGACTTTGGCCCAGGCCCACGCCATCATCGTCAACGGCGAGGTCGATTCCGGTTTCGGTTCGTACCAGCTCGATGGTTACGGATCTGGCTTTGGCGTGTTTAATGGCGTTGTTAATTAGTTCAAGCACGATGCTGTAGACATTAAACTCAATCTCCACCGGAAGTCGCTCCACTAATCCAATGATAGTCAGCACAAACTGAAGCGGTGAATTCTGATTCAGTTGCCCTACCAGCGTAGTCAGTGTACTCGCCAGCCCTAACTTCTCCAGTTCAGCGGGGAGGATATTGTGCGATATATTCCGCACTTCGACATAGGCGTTCTGAATGAGTTGCTTCACGTTCTGATACACAGACTGCTCGGATGCTGACAGGTGCTGCGGGTTGATGTACTGAATGCTCATATTCACCGCACTGAGAAGGCTACTCAGGTTGTCGTGCAGTTCGATAGCCACCCGCTTGCGTTCAATTGTTTGTCCTTTAAACAACGCACTTTTTATTTCTTCGTTTTTCTGAATCAGTTCGCGGTTAGCCCCCACTAGTTCAGCAGTTCGTTCATCTACCCGTTTTTCCAGGGTTCGGTTGATGTCGGCGAGTTGCTGTTGGGTGGTTTCAAGTAAAGCCCGTTGCCGGTTGATCTCGTGGTTTTTGGCTTGCAGCCGCCGGTTGTTCCAGAGCAACAGCCCAAGGCAGAGCAGTGCGACTGCAATACCCGCGAAGAGGCCGTTACGGGTTTGGGCGAGTTGTTGATTCTGGTTTTGCTGTGCCAGTAATTGCACCTGCTGTTTTTGAATGGCATTTTCTTTCTGCACATTATCATACTGTGCCTGCAACGCCTCGATCCGCTGCTGGGTACGTTCTCTAGACAGGCTATCTTTCAGGAAGGTTGCGTTTTCAAACGAGGCCAGTGCCTTTGCCTGTTCGCCAGTGTTCTTATAAATTCGATAAAACAGCTCTTCTGCCTCAACTACCACGCTGCTGTTATTGACCTGAACTGCCTTCTGTTTGGCGCGCTGGCAATAAGCCAATGCCAAAGACCATTTTTTCTGGTCAGTATATAACTCCGTGATGTTGAGTAGAATGCTTCCTTCCAGATCAACGCTCCCAGTTCCCTGCGACTGCACCAGGGCTTGTTGGTAATAGGCTAACGTCTTGGGCAGATCACCCATTTTCCGGTAGATCCGTCCCATGTGATGCAGGGCCTGCGCCTGGTACCAGCCGTCGCGTTCGCGTTTGGCCAGCTCGTATAACTCGCTGCAAACCCGGAGCGCACTGGCCAGTTTGCCCTGCTCCCGGTAGGCAGGTATCAGCGAGTTCAGAATACCCAGTTCAACGTACCTGTCGGGATGAGTACGCAGCACCGCCAGCCCCTGCTGACAGAATTTCTCCGCCTTCGCATAGTCTTTCAGGCTGCTATAAGCGTGGGCCAGCGCCCCCTGCGACATGGCTATTCGGGTGTACTGCTTCAGCCTCTCGGCCAACAGCAGGGCCTTGTAATGTACCTGAATACTTTGGTAATGATCGCCTTTTATCTGATGCAGAAAACCAGCAAACTGGTAGGCATAAATTAACTCTTTCTGTAGTGTTGGCTTATTGCACAGCGCAATAGCCAGCGTTGCGTAATGCATCGACGAGTCAACGTTTGCGTCAATATAGCCATTCATCACGGCCTTCAGCGTCTTAAACACGAGCGTATCACGGGCCAGTCCGCCGGGGCGTTGCTGCAACGTACCCAGTACTCGTTTCAAGCTGTCGATCTCATAAGTCTGGGCCAGGGCAGTTTGGGCCAGCAGACAGCACAGAAGCAGATACTTTTTCATAAGCAGGGCGTAGAGACCAGTAAACATACGAACCGGAATGTAAGATACAACCGGGACCGTCTGCCGCTGGGTACGTTTCTAATATCCTAGAATTCAGGGATATAAAATCATCACTATCCATGATTTCCGCTGAGTGCCAGCACCCGGACCTTTGGGGTGTTGGTTCGGCCAGGTGCTGAACATCGGTTAACCAGCCCGGTTAGTCGATGTCGGGCCACTCGTTTATCCGCTTTCCGCCAAACATCCATACCCCATGACACACAATCGTTTACCTCTTGCCCACCCGGTCGTTAGCCTTGCGTTATTGACCAGTTTGGTAACCTCGTGCAAAACAGATCCCGCCACCGACCCCAATAGCCCGGCCAGCATCGGCCCCGTTTTTATCGGAAACCTCGATGGCAGTTTCTACCCTCAAATTCACATAAACATGAAACGACATCTCACCTTCTTCCTTCTATTGGCTGTTATATCGCTTGCCGGTGCATGCAAAAAAGACGATATCGCCCCAACCCCGTCGATGGCGGGCTTTTGGGTGGGCAAATATGGAAACGGCGCCGCAGCCGCAACGGTAGATTACGCTTTCCTCATCAAATCGGATGGCTCGATGAAGGTCTACGCCAATAATGCTGACACCGCAAAGGCCTCGAAAGCCAGCGGAACGTATTTTGTGTCCGGGACAAAAATCAATGGTAGCTATTCGTACTCTGGCGGTACACAGTACTCATTCATAGCTACCACTGATGATAAATTCACTACCATGTCTGGTTCATGGGGTAGCGGAAGCGTCACGACAGGCAATACTTTTTTTATGAATAAAAAGTAACGACGTCATTGCCAGTTAGCCCTGTTCCATCACCTGAACAGGTACGTTGTTTTCAACCAATCATCCACCCATTTTCTTATTCACCAATGAACAAGCTCCTTAGCCTTGTCAGGCTGGCCTGTGTCTTTGCCTTGTGCCAGTCGTGCCGCACGGTCTACACGCCCAACGCCCTGAACGTACCCCTGTTGCAGGAACAGGGCGAGATTAAACTGATGGTGGCCCCCAACAATTACCAGGCGGCCTACGCAGTCACAGACAAGATCGGCCTTATTGCCAATGGCCGGGTAGCGACCTCGGCCAACAGCACATCGGTAAACGGAACAGCTACCGACAGCTTCGATGCCAAAAATTCAGTGTTCGAGGCGGGCGTTGGCTACTACGGCCGTACGGGGCGCAACCTCACCTATGAACTGTATGGGGGCGGGGGCATGTCGCAGGTGGGTTTCCACGGAACCGGCTCCTCGGTGGGCAAAAACTACGACGTATCGGGCCTGAAATTCTTTGTTCAGCCCAACATCGGGTTCACCAGCCAGGGTTTCGACATTGCCTTCAGCACGCGGCTATCTGGGCTTCAGTTCAGCACGGCTACTGGCAACTACTCGGCATCTGACCTGAAAAACAACGATCTCGACGGGCTGGCCAAAAGTACCCACCTGTTTCTGGAACCGGCCATTACGCTGCGTGGGGGCTATAAATACGTGAAACTACAGATGCAGCTTGGCGGCTCCTTCAAGCTGACGCAGGCTGTCATTCCCTACAATGGTCTCATTGCCAACGTTGGCCTGGTCTTCGATTTCGCCCAGTGGTACAACCACTAAGTCACACCCGTAAAACCCGATTTCCCTGCATGAAAACGTCTATAAGAACAACCCTACTCCTGCTGCTGCTGGCGGGAATGACCCTCACAAACACGTCGTGCGCCACGCTCTTTGGCGGCAAACGCACCCCGTACCAGCAAACCAAGCCATTGGCTGGTCAACCCGCCCGGTCGGTCAGGCCGGTGGCCCTGGTTGGCGACATTCTGTTGTTTTTCCCCATCGGCCTCATCGTTGACTTCGCGAACGGGGCCATTTACAAACCCTACGAACCTGTAGCCAGCAGTGGCACGTACCAGACTCCCGCCCAGGCAGCTGCCGCTCGTCCTACCGCCGTGGCCCCGCAACGGGCAACAGCCCCGAGCCAGCGAACAGCTCCCACTCAGAAAACCGCTACGCCCCGCAAGCGGCCCTAAGCAAGGTCACGGGTAGTAGCCAACCACGCCAGATCATGAAAAAGCAACTCATTATCAGCCTTATAGCCGCAACAGGGTTGCTGGCTGGCTGCGCCCGGACCTACACCGACAAGTCGGCGAACGTGGAGGGGCAAACGTTTGCGGTGCTGCCCTTCGATGTGCAGATCGTGAAGAACATCAACGTGCAGCGCACTACCCAGGCGCAGCTAGACCAGCAGGCCAAAAGCGAAGCCTACCGCTACCAGAGTTCGACCTACAACTACATGTTGAGCAAGCAAAAAGATTTCGTAATCGCTTTTCAGGACCCCGAAGAAACCAATACGATGCTGAAACGCAGCAGGATCACCTACGAAAAGCTGCACGACCTGACCAAAGCCGAACTGGCCACGCTGCTGAAAGTAGACGGGGTAATGTGGGGCAAGATGTACCGCAAGGAGGTGATGCCCCAGGCAATGGCCAAAGGCATTGATATTCTGGCGAGCCAGAACAAGCTGGGCATTGGCCCCATGACCGCCAACGAAGTAACGATGAACCTAAGCCTGTTCTCGAAACCCGAAAAGCGCGTGGTCTGGACCTATCAACTGAACGTACCTGGCGGAGCCGACGAGTCGCCCGAATCAATTTCGGCCAGCCTGATGAACAACGCAGCCCGCAAATTCCCCTACCGCAAACGGCGGTAAACCAATCCGGGCGCGGGACGCAGGAATCAGTCTACAGTTAAACCAATCCACAGATTATGAAAACGGTAAAACAAAAAATAGGCAGTATTAGCTGTCTATGCCTCTTGTGTCTGGCAATAGCCGTAACTGCTTGCAAAACAACGACCAGCGACGTGTTGCCCAGTAGTACACTGCCCGCCAACTACGACAATCAGGGTACGTTGATTGTAAAGAGCAACACGCTCCATATCTGCATCTGGGACTGGAGCGTCGTTGATGGCGATGTGATCGACCTGTTGGTCAATGGCAAAACGCTGCTCTCGAAATACGAGTTGACAGCCGACCACAAGTGCCTCGACGTCAAACTACCCGATGGCGAAAGCTGGATCGGCATCATCGCCATCAGCGAGGGATCCCTCGGGGCTGCCTCGCCTCATGTTGAACTTTCGGACGGGGTCAGCACACAGGCGTTCGATATTCTTGGCTACATCAGCAAGCCCGGCGGCTACAAGATTAAAGTGCAGAAGTAATAGCGTACAACAGGCCCCGCCGAAAGCCTTAAACCGAGTAGGCAACCAACATTTCTTCCACATAACTCATGAAACAGTCATTCATTTTCTTCGCCATTCTCCTGTTGTTTTCAGGCCTCCAAGGCTGCAAAAAAGCCGATGCCGAGCCAGACTGGGCCTCTGCCGTGGTGGGTAAGTATACTGGAAAACAGACAGAGAATGGAGGCATTAGCTACGCCTCGTCACTAACCATCACAAAAACCAGTGCCAAGGGCATTGCTATCACCCTGATCGACTTGCGCGACAATTCCGAGGACGCTCAGATCAACGACATTACCATGACCTCGGCAACTGCCTTCAACGTGTTGTATGACCCCTATCGCGATGGCAAGGGATTCAACATCGACGGCACCCTATCGGGAAACACACTGGCGGTGACGGTCAAATCATCGGGACAATTGCTGACTTCGTTTTCGGGCAGCAAATAAACCGCTATAAGCCTATCCACACAACCATGAACACCCTCAAAAACTGCCTCAGGTACGTCCTGCTGGCCCTGCCACTCCTCTTTTTTGCCTGCAAAGACAAAGACCCCGGCCCCGACACCGACGATGTGGTGTATGTGGGTAGCGTGGACGGAAAACTCTACGCCCTCGATGCCGCTACCGGCACCAAAAAATGGGAGTTCCTGACCGGAGGGGGCATTTACGGTAGCAGCCCCATCGTGAGCAACGGCGTGGTCTATGTGGGCAGCTCTGATAACAAACTGTATGCCCTTGATGCGGCCACCGGCACCAAAAAATGGGAATTCCTGACGGGCGGCGGTTCAAGCAATATGTATTCCAGCCCGGCGGTCAGCAACGGCGTGGTCTATGTGGGGAGTGCTGACACAAAAGTCTATGCAATCGATGCCGCTACCGGGACCGGCAAATGGGTTTTTGCAACGGGTGATCGTGTTCTTTCGAGCCCGATAGTCAGCAACGGGATTGTGTATGTGGGCAGTTATGACAACAAACTCTACGCGTTCGATGCCGTGACGGGAGCCAAAAAATGGGAGTTTCTCACCGCAGGCGACCTGGAAGCTACGCCGGTAGTCAGCAATGGGCTTGTGTACGTGGGTAGTAGCGACAAAAAATTCTATGCCATTGACGCAGCTATAGGCACAAAAAAGTGGGAATTTCTCACCACAGGATCGGGACTTTACTGGGGTGCGGCAGTAAGCAACGGGGTAGTGTACATAGCCGATAGCGGGGGCAAAGCGTATGCCCTTGATGCCGTGACAGGCACAAGAAAATGGGACTTCCAATCCACCAATACCGGATCTAATGGGTCATTTGGTCGCACAACCAGCGTGGCAAACGGGATTGTCTACACCGGCTTTTATAACACACGGTATGCCCTCGATGCCGCCACCGGCAGCAAGAAATGGGAGTTAGTCACCGGCGGTGATGCCCGCCATGCCACCATCAGCAACGGCACTTTCTATTGTGGCAGCCAGGACGGAAAGCTATACGTAACGGATGCCGCTACCGGGACCGGCAAATGGTCGTTCTCTGCGGGCGGTATAAACGGCTATGCCTGCGTGGTGACCAAGCAGGGCAAGGTGGTCCGGGGCAACCCCGGTGACTGATTATCATCCACCATTTTTCTCCCACACAATCATGAGAATCGCATACACTCTTACCCTTACTGCGCTGCTGATTGCAGGTACGTTTGGCTGTAAAAAAACCGAAACAACCGTCACGCTTGTTACGCCCGTAGTCCCAACGCCTGTTGTAGAAACCATGCCGAAAACAGCCGCCAACGATGAGGGCTTTTTGTTCTACAATGCCAGCACGGGTGCCTCCGCTTTTTATGAAGTAGGTGTCAACTTCAAATCGCTGAATCTGGTCAAAGATTACGGTACCCGGCTGGGTACTAACTGGACAACCGTGATGAGCTATCAGGGCTTTTTGTTGCTCTACAATGCCAACACAGGCGAGGCCGCGCTTTTCGACGGCCTGAAAATCACGAAACGGTTTAGTGGCTTCGGGTATGGTTTTACACACCTGACCAACATAGGCAATGGGCGGCTGGTATGCTACGATGCGCTGACAGGCAAGACCCTGTACCGAGTCTATGACGGCAGTGCCGAGACGTTTATTACTTTGGCCAACGTGGCTGTGGCGGCGGGTTATACGTCGGTGCTGATGGGTGCGCCCGGAGTGGCTACGGGTTATGTGCTGTGGTACAACAAAACCACCGGCAATATGACTATGGGCTACTTCAACAGCAACAACACCTACGCCAACCAGGCTACCGCCAAATTCAACGCGGGATGCCTGCTCTACAACCACTATTTCAGCTACCGGTTCTGGTATACGCCAACTACCGGGCAGGGTGGCACAGTCAATGCCGGTGTATTGCTCGACAAAGCCACCATCACGGCACCGGCGGCCAATTTCCCCGCTAAAGCCTGGAAGCTCATCGAGAGTTCGGAGAATTATGTGGTGACCTACGGCAGCACCGGCAGCTACGCCATTTATGCTACCGGTAAAGGCAGCGGCATCAACGGAAGTGGCACGTTTCAGGGAGTGGGCATAGGCACCAACATCCTGAAAACTGACTGGACCCACCTGACCTCTATTCAATTTTGATAGCTAGTCAACGCATCACGTGCCAGACGTATCGGGTACGATCATTTTCCACACAATCTTGAAACCGATAACCAATTGCCTCAGGTACGTCCTACTGGCCCTGCCACTCCTATTTTTTACCTGCAAAGACAAAGACCCCGGTCCCGACACTGATGATGTGGTTTACATTGCCGGGCAAAGCCTGTATGCCCTGGATGCAGCTACCGGCAACAAGCGCTGGACTTACAGCATTCCCGGTCCAAGCACGAGCTTTTCTGAAGGCAACCCGACCGTTACAAATGGCGTTGTTTACTGCGTTGGTCACAGTTTCCCTATCAGCAACCAAAATAGCCTGAATGCTATTAACGCCGCCACCGGCACACTCAAATGGCAGGTTACCAACGTCGGCAATTTTATGAGTGGACCGCCTGTGGTGGCCAATGACCTTGTCTACATTAGCGGCGGGGCCTTTGTCTACGCGCTCGATACCAACACAGGTACTGTACGCTGGAAAGCGAACCCGTTTGGCACCAACGACACAGGGAATCCTGCCGTGGCAAACGGCTTAGTTTACGTTACCAGCTACTCAAAATGCATGGCCTTCGATGCGATAACAGGTGCGCTAAAATGGACATTTACTATGGATACCGACAGCCATTTTCGCACGCCTATTATCAGCGGGGGTAGCCTCTACGTGGGGTCTGGTGGCACGTACTACGCCCTTGACGCCACTACGGGAGCAAGCAAATGGATGGTTAAAATGAGCGCTGGCTCTTATGCAACTGACCCACCAGTGGTGGTCGATGGGGTTGGGTACGTGGGTGATGTCAATGGCAATTTACAGGCCATCGACCCTGCCACCGGTATGTCTAAATGGACTAAAACCGGTCTTATGTTTCCCTACATGCCCAGCGTAGGAAAGAGCCTGCTGTACGTAGCGACCATCAACCCATTCCGGATTGTAGCTGTCAGCGTAGCCGATGGTAGCACGAAATGGGAGGTTAAGCTTCCCGATTTCTCGTCAGGTAGTCCTACCTTAAGCAACGGAACTGTCTACGTGGGCAATCAGCAGAAGGGCTTGTATGCCATCGACGCCGTGACGGGAACGGTTAAATGGACGGCGGCTTCGCTTGGTAACACAATCTACTCAAACCCCTGCGTGGTTACAAAAAACGGTAAGGTAGTGCTCCCTGGCATTGGCAATTAACGCATTAATTACAACAACGTACATCCCTCTCCGTTCGCCATGAAAACGTACCTATTTAGACTAGTTATCCCTCTAGCGATGGGGTTACTGCTCACTGGTTGCAATCTGGGAGTCTATGCCCCGGCGCATCAGAACGTGCCGCTTTTTCAGAAAAAGGGCGAGGCGCAGGTGTCAATCAATACAACAAATCTTCAGGCGGCGGTGGCTGTAAGCAACCACGTAGGTGTGGCAGTGAACGCCTTTGCGGTCATTAATGGTAAAAAATTCCTAACGCCGTCGGGAGAATTTGCTGTTAACCAGCGGCGGGCTGAGGTAGCCGTTGGGTACGTTACCTTACGAAAAACGCCCGAAAGTCCCATTGCCGAGGTGTATCTGGGCGGGGGTATGGGCACTACGGCGCAACGCTGGAGTGACCCAGACCCTCCAGCATCAACGTCGGCAAGCAGCGGTACGGCTCCAAGTTACCGGACTATTATCCCCGGTAGTATGAGCATACCGAACTGGAATGTATATGTACAGCCCGCCATCGGGATTCGGCGACGGAAAGGCAGCATATCGTTTTCCACGAAAATTAATTATACAGGCTATGGCACCGCCACCATTCTACCTGAAAATACACCTCCGGTAGATGCCCGCTCAGACAGTTTCGAGCGACTGAACCATTCGCACACGCTGTTTATTGAACCTGCCTTCACCGTTGCGGCTGCAGGCCCTACGTTCAGGATAATGCTTCAGTTATTCGGCTGGTTTCCAGTCGTTAACCAGAATAAGTTCGATGTGATCCATTCTGATCAGACGTTCATGAGGCTGGGCATGCAATGGCGGCTGAATCAGCGGCGAGCAGGCATTGTAACGCCCCGCACCGCAGCAACACTATATCCATGAAGCGCCAGCACCTATAAAAACCGGCATTTGAGTAACGGTGCCCGAAAAAAATGCCAGCGCAGATATGCAGCGATTTGACTACACTAATAATACCCTGGTGACCTACGCACCGAACTAGAGACGTTTCCCCGATAACCTGTAACTAGTACAGTTAGCTATGAAAACATATCTGCTCAGGCAACTTACCCCGCTGATGATGGGGGTTTGGCTGACTTCCTGCAATCCGGGAACCTATGTGTCGGCGTATCAAAATGTACCGCTGCTTCAACAAAAAGGTGAAGTACAGGCAGTGCTCAACGGAACCAATCTTCACCCATAGGCAGGTTACAATGGCGGCTGAACCAGCCACGAACAGCCGTTGCTCTTCATTTGTCGGCAAGTAGCCCATGACGCGCAAAGGCCGCTGATCGATCAGCGGCCTTCTTTGGATTCAGGTACGTTGCCTGTTAAGCAGGCAGATCTGTTTCGGGTTTTTTCCCCAACACATCATCGATGGCCTGTTCAGCGTTGGGGAAATTCGTTTTCAGCATTTCCGCCAGTTGGGTTTTTAACTTCTCGAAATACTCGGGGGCATTATCGATAGCGCCTTCGGCCTCGGCTTTTAGTTGCGTACCCTTCTCTTTCAGGTCGGCCATCACTTTCTCGCCTTCTTCTGTTTGCAGGTATTTGTTGAGGGCTACACCAGCGGCGGCCCCGAGAATGAATGTTGCCAGGTGTTTTGCGTTCACTGCCATTGGTTTGTGTTGTTTAGCGGAGCACGAACGTACGCTTTTTAGCGAAAGAGTGAAAGAGTGAATGGCGAAAGAGTGACGAGCGGTACCTGGGAATGGTGAAAGAGCGAAAGAGTAAATGGCGAAAGAACGGGCCGCCGCTGCGGTGAAAGAGCGAACTGATTCTCATAAGAGTATGCACATAGCTTAGGCATTAACTTTTTCCTGCTTCCACTCGCTCGCTCTTTCACCGCAGCGGCAGACCGTTCTTTCGCCATTCACTCTTTCGCTCTTTATCTTCGCCCCATGAAACGGCGTATCTTGTTGGGCATCTTGCTCGTCCTGTTGGCTTTGGGCCTCTGGCAACGCGAATGGATCGGTTATGGCTATATGCAGGCCAAAGGGCAAGTACATATTATGCTCAACACGCGCTCCGTTACCGACGTACTGGCCGACCCCACTTACCCCGATTCGCTGAAAGCTAAGATCCGGCTCATCCAGGCCATTAAACAATTCGCCCAGGATTCGCTGGGGCTTGAGCCATCGGCCAATTTCACCACGTTTCATGACCAGCAGGGTAAGCCATTGATGTGGGTGCTGGTTGGCTCGGAACGTTACGCATTGAAACCCGTTGTGTACGATATTCCGCTGCTCGGCACCTTTTCATATAAAGGCTTTTTTGATCGTCAGAAGCTGCAGGCGGCCGATACCCTGTTGCAACACCAGGGCTACGACACGCGTATTAACGAAGTAGCGGCCTACTCGACGCTCGGCTTCTTTAAAGACCCGATCCTGTCAAGTATGCTGAAACGGACAGAGGGTAGTCTGGCCGAGTTGATCATCCATGAACTGACTCATGGTACGCTGTTTATCAAAGACCAGCTTGAATACAATGAAAACCTGGCCGATTTCGTGGGTGACTACGGAGCCGAACGCTACATGGCCCAGAAATATGGGCGTGCTTCAACAACTTATAAAAATTATCTGGCAACAAAAGCTTATCATGAGCGGTTCGACGATCATATTCTTAGGGGCACCCAAAAACTCGATAGCGTTTATAGCGTAGTTAAACCATCAACACCTGTAGCCATCAAAGAAGCAACAAAGTGGCAAACCATTGGTCAGATCATGACCACTACCGATACGCTTACTGATGAGCGGTTGAACCATTCCGGGAAAAGACGGGTCTGGTTAAAAACTGATTTACCCAACAATGCGTATTTTGTAGGGTTCCTAACGTACCGAAAGCAACAGAACCGGTTCAAAACAGAGTTTGTTACTCAATTCAAAAGCGATTTTAAGCGTTATTTAACACACCTTAAAAAAATCTATCCGTCATTATAAAGGACTGATTGCCATGAAGAAAACGGGTATAACGCTGGGCATCCTGCTTATTCTGACAACGGCTTTTACGGTTGCCAACACCTATCGCCGCGTTGTGAATACAAGCTTCGGCCCGGGCGAACATCTCGAATACCGAGTTCATTACGGCATTATCAACGCTGCCGAGGCCCGAGTCGATGTGGCTCCGTCGCTCTATGCAGTGAACGGTCGGCCGTGTTATCAGGTCAACGTTTTTGGCCGTACTACCGGTGCTTTCGATCTGGTTACGAAGGTGCGCGACACCTGGCGCTCCTATATTGACACGGCGGCTATTCTCCCGCAGAAGTTTTACACTAATATTCAGGAGAACAGCTACCGTAAAGAAGAAAATATGACCTTCAACCACGCCGCCAATACGGTAAAGGCTGAAGAACGCACCGAGAAAGACCTCTTCAAAGTGCCTGATAATGTGCATGATGTAGTGAGCAGTTACTACTTTCTCCGCACCATCGACTTCAATCGACTGGGCGTGGGCACGATCATTGAACTCCCCGCTTTTTACGACGACACAGTGTACAACATGAAGGTCAAATACCGCGGAAAAGAGGCACTCAAAACAAAATTCGGTACGATCAACGTCATTAAACTGAGTCCCATTCTGTCGGCGAACGGTTTCTTTAAAGGGGAAGATGCGCTGCTGATGTGGGTATCTGATGATGTCAATAAAGTGCCAATTAAGGTGCAGGTTGAACTGGCTATTGGCTCGCTCGATATGGACATCAAATCTTCTGCGGGTTTGAAACAGCCATTGGCCTTCCGGAAATAAGGGCTTTGACCTGTTTCAATAGCCTCTGCCCGGAACGCTCCAGCCAACTTAACCGGCTCCAGCTGAGCACTACGTACGGTTGGGGAACGGCACCGAAACTCTCATAAAACGATACAACACCCGGTTTGTCCGGGCTTTCAAAATCAAGCACCGGCCAGACCGACGACGTTGGCATCGGTGCTTTTTTTTGTTTCTCCTGAATCAACCGATCAATCAGCACAGTCCGGGCGTTGAGGCGGCGCCCCTCGGCATTGGCGGCATTGAACAGGTAGATGAGTCGGCCATGCTGTTCAACGAATAGGGCCCCTGCCACGATCTCACCCGCCGCCCAGACATACTGCAACGTACCCAGCTCGCGCTGCTGAACAACAGCAAAGACGCCCCGGAACAAGGTATAAGCCCATTCGCCAACGCCTATTTCGGCGGCATGGTTTTCCCGGAAAAGGCGTAGTAAGGGGTCAACGTCAACCGACTCTGTTATCTGCCAATCAGGTACGTTGCCCAGCTGGCGAGCGGCACGTCGCAGATTCATCCTCCGGTCGGCGGTGTAGGAAGCGGTTCCAGTTCGGAGAGGCAAGACGTGTGTGTGCATTACCTGGCAACGTACCTGCAAGGGTAAATCGAACAAGGGGGCATCAAGCAGCAGTTGCCAGCTGGAGGCATATCTGTATCGGTCAAAAACCGCCTGCAAAAATGGAGTTGGGTCTACCGGTTGCCGGGAAAACAGGGCTAGAAACTGGCAGAACAGCGGCTGGTACACCACCCATCGCCCCCACCGACGACGCAGCGGAATAGGCACCACAACGTTGTAAGCACCAGGTACGTCCTCCTGCACAAGCCCCTCCCAGGCCCAGTCTGGCAAGTTCGTTACGGCGTCCAGATACCAGCTATGCCCATACAAGAGCGCGTTGTGTGCCTCGGACACGCAACGGTTCCAGGCATCATCATCGATCTGGCGGCGGGTCAGGAAGCGGAGCAAACTGTAAACTTATTTGAAATACCCTTTCAGCTTGGCTACCTCCTCTTTGGTATCAGGGTTTTCTTTGAGCAGGTCATTCACGAGTTGAATGGCGTGAATGACGGTGCTGTGGTCGCGTCCGCCAAAATGATAGCCAATTGATTTAAGCGAGAGTTCGGTCAGCTCTTTGGCCAGATACATCGCCACCTGACGCGGATAAACGACTTCACGTTTCCGACTCTTCGATTTCAGATCGGCAATGGTCGTATTGTAAAAATCAGCGACCAGCTCCTGCACCGTGTCGATGTTGATCTCTTTCTCGTCGTTGACAACGATGTTGCGAAGTGTCGCTTTGGCCAGATCGAGGTCGATCTCGCGCCGGTTCAGCGACGCCTGTGCCATCAGCGATACCACTACGCCTTCGAGTTCGCGTACATTGGTGTTGATGCTGTGAGCCAGGTATTCGATCACGCCATCGTCGATGTATACGCCTTCGGCTTGTAACTTCTTTTGAATAATGGCGATACGGGTCTCCAGGTCAGGCGTTTGCAAATCGGTCGTCAGGCCCCATTTGAAGCGCGAGAGCAGGCGATCTTCCAGCCCGTCGAGCGCACGCGGCGACCGGTCAGACGTCATAATGATCTGCTTTCCCGACTGGTGCAGGTGGTTGAAGATGTGGAAGAAAATTTCCTGTGTCTTCTCCTTTTTCTGCAAAAACTGCACGTCGTCGATCACCAGCACATCCACCTGCATGTAGAACGACGTAAAATCGCGGATGCCATCGGTACGTATCGCGTTTAGAAACTGGTTCGTGAATTTCTCGGATGTGACGTACAGGACAAATTTATCCTGGTTGTTATTCTTGATGAAGTTCCCGATGGCCTGCACCAGATGCGTTTTTCCCAAGCCTACACCGCCGTAGATCATCAACGGATTGAACGAGGTGACACCTGGCCGCGAGGCTACAGCGAAACCCGCATTCCGGGCCAGCCGGTTGCAGTCGCCTTCTACGTAGTTATCAAAGGTATAGGTAGGGTTCAGGTACGAATCGAGGGTCAGCGAATCAAGATCTTTCAGCGCAAACGGCGAGCGTAATACCGGGCTTACATTATCGGGCTTAGCCGATTGCGGGCTTTTGGTTGTCGGCATGCTCACCGCAATGGGCCGATTCTGGGCATCACCCTGATCCACTACGATCGAATATTCGAGCTGCCCATCACGACCGATGGCGTAATCGAGCGCCTTTCTGAGGGCATGAACGAAGTTTTCTTCCAGCCATTCGTAGAAAAACTCGCTGGGTACCTGAATGGTCAGTACTTTCCCATGCAACCGAACAGGCACGATCGGCTCGAACCAGGTTTTGAAACTTGGCTCGGGCACTATTTCCTGAATAACACGCAGACAATTGTTCCAGACAATTTGTACTTCGCGTTGCATGGAGCCGGGTGTTACGGGGGTGGTCACTGAATGAACGTTAAGTGGTGCAGCGGTTACGGTCGCTAAAAGGGAGACAAAAGTAGCACAATTTACGAATTACGGACTGAGAAAAAACAGTGCGTACCTTTAGCCCATTCTGTGACTTATTTCGCTTATGCCGACCCAATTCTCTGTTCCCTTCGCCCCTGCTTCGCTGGCAGACTGGCACGCACAGGTACAAAAAGACCTGAAAGACAGCCACGTATACGAAAGCTTACGCTGGGCGTCGCCAGAAGGGTTTACCGTTGAACCCTACTATACAGATACTGGAATTGAGCCACAGCAGCTCGCATTTTTGCAGGCCGCTCAAAAATCAACACCGGGCTGGCTCAATGTTCCTGAGTATACGGTACTTCCAGGCAGTGAAAAACAGCTGAACGCAACCCTGCGCAACGCGCTGGCCACCGGGGCCGATGCATTGCTTCTGACCATACCCCGCGCTGATTCGCCCAGCCAGTCTGTTGGCACACAGCATCCTGCTGGTGTTTCATTGCCCCATCTGCTTGATGGCATCAAACTAAGCGACACGCCTGTTTTTTTCAGGCTGGGCACCGGCGTCGACGAACCATTATTTTTACACGCTCTACAGCAGGTTGCTCCCTATCAGCTCCGGGGCGGTATGTTATCAGCGTCCAGTACAGCCCATCCCGCCGCAGGGGGGTCACCAATAACCAGTCTGTTTGATACGATCGGTCGGAGCAACGAGTCGCCAAACTTTCGTGTAATCAGCATCAGCAGCCACGATTTTCATACTGCAGGCGCTACCGCTACTCAGGAACTTGCCTTCACGCTGGCCAGGCTGACCGAAACGTACAGCCAGCTACTGCAATCGGGCCTGACGGTCGATCAGTTGATTCCGAAAACCCTGCTCTCGGTATCGGTTGGCACCAGCTATTTTATAGAAATGGCAAAGCTGCGGGCGTTACGTGTGCTGGTTGCCCGCTCCTACCCGGCAACGACAAGCCAGGCCGTGCTGGTACACGGCCAAACGTCGACGTTCTACGAAGCGACCGCCACGCCCTACACGAATCTGCTCAGGGCCACCACCGAAGCTATGGCAGCCGTACTTGGAGGAGCCGATGCGCTGACTGTTCGCCCATACGATGCAGTGCTGGCGGTCCCGCATCCGGGTACGTCCAGCGAGTTCAGTGAGCGTATTGCCCGGAATGTCTCTACCCTGCTGAAAGCCGAAAGTTATCTCGATAAAGTAACCGACCCGGCTGCGGGCAGTTATTACATCGAAAACCTGACGCATCAACTGGTCGAAGCCGCCTGGACGTTGTATCAACAGGTTCAGGCTATGGGCGGTTTTACGAAGGCACGGGAAGCTGGGTACGTTCAGCAAGCGCTGGACCGTGCCTACGACGCAAAAGTGACAGCCATTCGGATGGGTCGTGTGCTGGTTGGCGTTACTAAATTCCGGCACGACGAAGCGCCCCCCCCCCCGGCCCTTACGCCTATAGATACCGACGAACCAACCCGACGATTATCCGCAGAATTTGAGTAGCCATTCGTTTAGTCCGTAAAGCCCTCTACTTGCATGCAACCGCCTCTTCATACTAAACAAACCTCAACCAGTTCGGCCACGGGCAACACCTTCACTACAGCTGAGGGTATCCGGTTAAAACCACGGTTTACGCTGTCCGATGTACCCAGCAACGTACCTACGCAGGCAGGCATCCCCCCTTACTTACGTGGGCCATATAGCAGCATGTACGTTCGGCAACCGTGGACAATCCGTCAGTATGCGGGCTTTTCAACCGCCGAAGCGTCGAATGCTTTTTACCGGCGCAATCTGGCGGGTGGACAAAAAGGCCTGTCGGTGGCGTTTGATCTGGCTACGCACCGTGGCTACGACTCCGACCATCCGCGCGTGGTGGGCGACGTAGGTAAAGCAGGCGTGGCGATCGATTCGGTCGAGGACATGAAGATTCTCTTCGATCAGATTCCGCTCGATCAGATGTCGGTCTCGATGACCATGAACGGGGCCGTGCTCCCGATCATGGCGTTTTACATTGTGGCGGCTGAAGAACAGGGCGTTTCGCCCGAAAAGTTGTCGGGCACCATTCAGAATGATATTCTGAAGGAGTTTATGGTACGCAACACCTATATCTACCCGCCCGCTCCATCGATGCGATTGATTGGCGACATTTTCTCATATACCAGCCAGTACATGCCGAAGTTCAATTCGATCAGCATCAGCGGCTACCATATGCACGAAGCGGGAGCGCCCGCCCATCTTGAACTGGCCTACACGCTGGCCGACGGGCTGGAATACATTCGTACCGGACTGGCAGCGGGTATGGGTATTGATCAGTTTGCGCCACGCCTGTCGTTCTTCTGGGGAATTGGCATGAACCACTTCATGGAGATTGCCAAGCTTCGCGCCGGGCGGCTGCTTTGGGCCACGCTCGTAGCTCAGTTTGGTCCGCAGAATGCCAAATCGTTGGCGCTACGTACCCATTGCCAGACGTCGGGCTACAGCCTTACCGAGCAGGACCCGTTTAATAATGTAGCCCGCACAGCCATTGAAGCCCTGGCGGCGGTGCTGGGCGGCACGCAAAGTTTACATACTAACTCGCTCGACGAAGCCATTGCACTCCCCACCGACTTCTCGGCCCGTATTGCCCGGAATACGCAACTCTACCTGCAACACGAAACCGACATTACCCGCGCCGTCGACCCCTGGGGCGGTTCATATTATGTGGAGTATCTGACAAATGAACTGGTCGAAAAAGCGTGGGCATTGATTGAGGAAGTGGAGCAACTCGGTGGCATGACCAAAGCCATTGACACAGGCCTGCCGAAACTCCGCATTGAAGAAGCCGCCGCCCGTAAGCAGGCTCGCATTGATAGCGGTAAAGATGTGATTGTGGGTGTTAACCGCTACAAACCCACCACCGATACGGTTATTGACCTACTGGATATTGACAACCAGGCGGTGCGCGACTCGCAGGTGGCGCGGCTGGCGCAGGTACGTGCCAGTCGTGACCAGGCAAAGGTAGACCAGGCACTTGCCGCCTTGACGCAGGCGGCCAGCGGTGGCGATAACCTCCTCGCGCTGGCCGTTGAGGCAGCCCGTCAGCGGGCCACATTGGGCGAGATTTCTGATGCGCTGGAAAAGGTGTTTGGTCGCCACAAGGCTACGATTCGGTCGGTATCAGGTGTGTATTCGGCTGAAGTATCTGACGACGACAATTTCCGCCTTGCCCGCGAAATGACCAATCAGTTTGCGGCTGAAGAAGGGCGACGCCCCCGGATTCTGGTGGCGAAAATGGGGCAGGACGGCCACGACCGGGGTGCCAAGATCATTGCCACGAGTTTCGCCGATCTGGGCTTCGATGTGGACATGGGTCCCCTGTTCCAGACACCCGCCGAGGTGGCTCGCCAGGCTACCGAGAACGACGTGCATATTGTGGGCGTATCGAGTCTGGCAGCAGGCCACAAAACGCTGGTTCCGCAGCTGATCCATGAATTGAAAGCCATTGGTCGCGCCGACATTATGGTCATTGCAGGAGGCGTTATTCCGGCAGGCGACTACCAGTTTCTCTACGACGCGGGCGTAAAGGGCATTTTCGGCCCCGGCACCATTATTTCCGTAGCCGCCCAGAAAATCTTGGCGGAGCTGATGGAGCCAACGCCTCTAGAGCCTGATTGACAGGGACACTCAACTTGATGACGTGTTCTTGGAACGTACCCAGATTACGTATAGTTGAGTTGGTACAACAAATCGATATAACCATGCTAACCCCACTGCAATTAGAACTGCTCAAAACGTTCTCACGTCCAATTCCTGATGAACAAGTTCTGGAGATCAAGCAATTGCTAGCCGATTACTTTGCTCGGAAAGTAGAAGAAGATGTTGATGTACTATTTACGGAAAAGGGCTGGGATGTGAGCACCGTTGAAAACTGGGCTCAGGAGCACAACCGTACTCCTTACACTCACGATTGATGCGCATTGTCATTGATACAAACTGTTTCCTGGCAATTATTCCAAAGCTATCCCCATACCGGGCTGTTTTTGATGCCTATCGCACAGGAGCGTTTGAACTGGCTGTCAGTACTGAGGTTTTGGCTGAATATGCTGAGATTTTTGGGGCTCGTATGACGCCCGCTATTGCCGAAAATCTACTTGAATTGATTGACAGGCAGACTAACACGGTTAGAACCGAAATCTTTTACCGATGGGGTCTAATTACCGCCGACTACGATGACAATAAATTCGTCGATTGCGCATTATCGTCGGGAGCCGATTTTATCATTACGAATGACCATCACTTCGACATGCTCAAGTCAAGGGATTTCCCAAAAGTTAACTGCCTGACACTCTCTTATTTTGCCACCTGGATGCCGCTTAGGTAGCGAAGGCGTTTTCGGCCCCGGCACCATTATTTCCGTAGCCGCCCAGAAAATCTTGGCGGAGCTGATGGAATCCGCGGTTTAAATGACCAGCCGGTTAACTAGCCAAGGGCAATGTGAACCAGCTTTACCAGGACCGTCATGGTTATTTTGTAACTAGACAACGTTGACTACCCGCGTGTATCGGTAATCAACCCGTTCGACCAATGCCGTTTATGTTTTTTTAAGAAAGTCACTACCAACCGTTGGTCAGTGGCTTTAGTCTTTGTAGTAAATCGATACCCGCTTAACCGATGCGCTACCTTGTACTCCTGCTTCTGGCCACTACGGCTTCCGTTGCCCAGCCATTGAGTAAAACCCAGCAACTTGCTTCACTCTGCAAGGTGTGGGGCTTTTTAAAGTATTATCATCCAGTCGTGGCGTCTGGTCAACAGGATTGGGACCATCGGCTGGTCGAATTGATTCCTGCCGTGCAACAAGCTGATAATCAGCAGACGTTAAGCGCCGTTTATGAGGACCTACTCAACCAGCTAGGACCCGTAAAACCCTGTCGTAGCTGCCAATCCGAACCTGAACATACTGTTCTCGGACGACCTGGCCTGGATCTTTCGTTTCTGACCGATTCAACCCTGTTCACAGAACCGCTTCGCAGCCGATTAACTTACTTAGTGACCAATCGAAATCAAGGCTACAATTATTATGTACAGCAAGACAAGCACATAAAGAACACGAGCTACGAGAACGAGAAAGCCTATGCCGATATGGCGATACCCGATCGATCGCATCGGCTGCTGGCTCTGTTTCGATACTGGAACATCATTCACTATTTCTTTCCCTACAAATACGCCATAGACCGCACATGGGCTGACGTACTGACCAGTATGATTCCGGTTTTCGAGCAGGCAGAAACGCCCGAGACCTACCAGAAGGCTATCTATCAATTAGTGGCCAGTATTCAGGATAGCCACGGATTTGTTACGTCGACGGATAAAACGCGTTGCCTACGGTGCGATCTGGGTACGTTATGGCTACCCTTCGAACTGAAATTGTTCGACAGCAAGGCTATCATTACCCGTATCTATTCCGATTCGCTTACAGGCCCGTTACCCGTCAAAGTCGGTTCAGTCATCAGTCAGCTTGATGGTCAGTTCATTCAATCGCATATAGCCCGGCTCCGTCCCTACATATCAGCCTCCAATAGGCTGGACGTGCTACGTGATTTGGCAGGGCTGATTGGTGTAGGGCACGACCAACAAGCCCGCTTAACGGTAGTGCAGAACGGCCACGACACAACAGTCCAGGTGTCTCGTTTTCCGTTTCGGAAACTTATACCGTCTGTCTATAAGTCGGTTAACGCTCAGTATCCAGTCAGTCAGTGGTTGCCCGATCAGGTAGGGTACGTTAACATGGGGAAATTGATGTCCCGGCAGGTCGATAGCGTCATGAAACCGCTGTTGCGTGCCCGCGCCATCATTTTTGACCTGCGTAATTATCCGAATGGGACGTTCTGGCTCGTTGGCCGTTATTTACAGACCAAACCTGCTGCATTTGCCCGGTTTTCGGGGTCCGACCTGCGCTTCCCCGGCGTATTCCGGGAGGTAGGGTCCGCAAAGCTGCCTACGTTCAGCCGGAAATTAGAGCGATATACGGGTAAAGTCATTGTGCTGGTGAACGAAGAAACACAAAGTCAGGCTGAATTTACAGCAATGGGTTTTCGCACAGTGCCGGCGGCCGTCCTGGTTGGCAGTCCTACCGCCGGGGCCGACGGTACTATTTCGTGGGTGCCGCTGCCGGGCGGCTACCGAACGGCATTCAGTGGTATCGGTGTGTATTACCCGGATGGGCGGGAAACGCAACGGGTTGGCCTTATTCCGGATGTATTGATTCGGCCATCTATCGAAGGGCTCCAGGTAGGGCGTGATGAAGTATTGGAACGCGCCCTGGTACTCACCCGGGGCAACTGATTTAGTGCTCCATGTTGACCGGCCAACGCAGCATGAACGTAGCCCCTTCGCCGGGCTTCCCGATAGCCTTGATGGTTCCGCCATGCTGCTGCATCACACGGTAGCAAATGGCTAAGCCTATGCCCGTTCCTGTATACTGATGGTGGCGGTGTAGGCGCTGGAAAAGTTGAAAAATCCGTTCGTTGTAAATCGGATCGAACCCAATTCCCTGATCAGCAATCGTTAGTTCATGCTGATCAGGTACGTTCGGCGCGGTTATCCGTTGGTAGCTGATCGCTATTTCCGGGACAGTATTTGGCCGGTGATATTTCAGCGCGTTACTGATCAGATTGTCAATTACCTGTTCAAATCCAAACCGCATCAGCGACAGGGTAGGCAGTGAATTTATGCGTATTATCGCCTGTTTGGTGGCAATGGTTTCCTGTAGATCCGCACATACTTTATCAATCAGGCCAGCCAATTGAACCGATTCTATTCGTCGCTCGGCACTGTTTATCTGTGCATATGTGATCAAGTCACGGATAAGCTGTTGCATCCGTTCGGCCGCCCCAATCGAGCGGCGAAAAAACTCCTGCCCCTGTGCCGATAACCGACCTGCTTCTTTGTCCAGAATAAGCTGGTTGAAACTTTGGATCTTGCGTATCGGCTCCTGCAAGTCGTGGCTGGCCACATAGGTGAACGCGTTGGCTTCGGCCACGATCTGCTCCAGCTTCTTGTTTTTCTCTGCCAGCTGCCTGTTCAGGTCCAGCAGGTGCTGCTCCTGCTGCTTGCGTTTGGTGATGTCCATGTCGATCCCAAACACACCGATGGGCTCACCCGCTTCATTTCGAATGATCTGACCGTTGGTATAGATATAAATTTCACGCCCCAGTTTGTCATACCGTCGGTATTCCATCTCTACGTCGTCGCCCTGGAGCAATCGCTGCACTGCCGTTTCCAGGATGGGCAGGTCATCCACATGCGTTGACTTGGCCACACTATCCAGATCAACGCTTACTTCGTTGGGCTGGTAGCCCCAGAAACGATACATTTCCGGGCTCCATTGAATCTCCGTTCCGCCGAAATACCACTCCCAACTGGCCATGCCGGCCATACGCTGTGCCTGACTCAGTTGCGCTTCGCGCAACAGCAGTTTCTCACGTAGTGTTAATTCCTGATTGGTTGGCTGGACTGTCTGTGCTTTATCTGTGTCAGAATAGTCGTCAGGAGGATGAACAGACATAAATGGTGCTAGGTCGGTGGTAAAGGCAAGCCCAACCGACCTATGAATATACACAGGTTATGTACGATTACCGGTATATGGCCAATGTCTGTTCATAAAAAAAACTGGCGTACCACACATACCGAACCAATTTTCAGGCCCTGCAGCTGTGGTACGCCAGTTTTTTAACTTATACGCCTAATTTCGGGTGATGACCGAATCGGGCAGGAAGCGCACGTCGAGGCCGGTTGCTTTTTTCAGGGCAGCGTAGTTGTTCTTGCCATCCTGATAGGCCGGGTTCACCTCCATCGACTTATTGTAGTAATACGATGCCAACTGGTACTTGCCTTCATTCTGGTAGATTACACCCAGGTTGTTATAAGCCGGCGCATACGATGAAGCGGCCCGGATGGTCTGCTTATAATAATGCTTAGCCGAATCGACATTGGGTGTGATCCGCTGGAAGACGTAAGCCATTGAGAAATACGACTCCCCGAAATTCGGATAAATTTTGCACGACTCCTGCAGGTGATCCAGCGCCAATCGGGCATATTTACCAGCTTCTTTATTATACTCAGGCAGCATAGCCTGGTACTTCTTGATTGAATCGGCTTTGGTTTTATAGCGGGCCATCCGCACGTTGGCCGAGTCGATTTTGGCGCGTTCTTTCAGGCCTTTCTCAATCCATTCGTTGGCCACGTGGCGCTGCACCTGGCAGCTTGTTGGCGCGTAGGGCAGCGCCGAATTGAACAGCACAAAGTTGTTTTCCCAATCGGGATTGCGCGTAACGGTCTTGAACGAATACAAGCCACAGGTAATGCCAATAACCAACGCAAGTGGTGCATAATTGATAGCCATCTGAGCCAGTGCTGGTCTTGGCGACCGGATCGAATCGATCACCGATTGGCTGTCAGTAGCAGCCACTTCTTCAGGTACGTTCGTTTTGGCCTTGTCAAGCCCGAAACGGGCAATGGCAGCCTGAACCGCCCAGATCAGAATAAACGCGAAACCCATCACCGACGCATACAAGAACCGTTCGGCCAGGATACCACCCCGGCTATAGATAAAGCCCAGACCTGGCATCATAGTCACGAAGAACCAGAAAAGGCCGAACCCCCACAGCGTACGCCGCCGAAAACCGATCCACGAGAGCACGACCATGCCGACCATCGAGAAGAAGCCCAGCCACGACATGATATCGCCTTTTCCGCCCGTTGGAATGACATTGAACGAATAGTCGTAAACCAGCGGATGCGGCAACACCAGCAGTTTCAGGTAATACATGAAGAACTTGAACATAGTCGACGTCTTCGTGTTCAGAATGGCGTACGGATAGTTGGCCCAGTCGACGGGGGGGTTACCGCTCAGGGTGCCGATCATCTTCTGTTTCTGGTAGAAGAACAGCGCTGAGATGATCAGGAATGGCCAGAGGCTAATCATCGATTGATACACGTTACGACGGCCGAACCAGTATTGCATGGCCGGAATCAGCGCAAGGCTCACGATCGACGACTCTTTCGACAGAAAGGCAAAGTAAAGCGATGCACAGGCCAGTCCAACCCAGCTTGTCGATAGGGCGCCCATGATCACTACACCAATAACACCACCGGCGGTAGCGCCAAACGAGTTCACCAGCAGGCTGCTACCGATCACCCAACCGGCTACTACGTTGAAAATGGTCAGCACAGCACCGAGGGCAATGTCGGCCGATGGACCCTGATACCAGAATGACGTTTTCGCTTCGAGCTGCTTCCAGTAGGTGAGCAGCATCAGCGAGATAAACAGAAAGCTCAGCAGCTCGTCGCGGCCCTTGATGTTCGCGACAATTTCGGTATGAATGGGGTGCGTGATAAAAACAAGACCGATCAGGAAAGCGACCACTGTTTTACCCGGTAACCATTTCTGTAACAGCGCCCCGATGCTCAGCCCAGTGAGTCCATACAACGCCGCATTGATCATGTGGCTGTATTCGGGGTGTTTGTCACCGAAGAATTCCTGTTCGAGCGCAAACGTAATGAGTGAGAGTGGCCGGTAGTATCCCAGCGAGATATTGCTGAAATGCCAGAATTCAGTCCGCATCAGATCGGGTAACCCTTTGAGGCCCTGCTTCACGAACAGGTTCTGACCAATGGCGGCAATGTCGTCGAGCGCATACTGATGCCCGAACGTGTTCGCATAGAGCAGCACGCCAATGGCCGCGAGTGCCAGCATAGGCCACCAGGCCACCGGGCTACGGTCGATTGGCAGATCAGAAGCAGTGGGTGTTGATGGACGGGGGGCGGCAGTGGGCTGCGGCCGCGGAGGGGTAGCCACCGCTGCACGAGGCGTGGCAGCTTGCGGGGCTGTATAGCCAGTACGTTGCGGTACGGCCGGTTTCTTTTTACTCATACGTATGGGTTGTGATACTAAAATGCCCTAAAAACAGGCTACATTGTGGTTTCTGGTCTGTGTTCAGTAAATCTCAGTTTACTGGTAGCTTAGTCAAGTAAAGTTCCGCAAGTATGCTAACAAAATCAACGTTCATTCAAAATCGACTGCTGACAAATCTGTTCATCGGTAGTCTGGCACTGGCACTCAATGGCTGTTTGCCAACCCCGCAGGGCCCTAAACCTGGTAGTCGGCCAGCGCAGCCCACCAGCGAACACCTCACGCTGGGCAATCCAAGTCTGGCCACCACCATTGACCCCGACAATTACCTGATCGAAAAGCATCAGTTTTCGCTGAGTTTCAACCGTAGTCGAGGGATCGCCAATTGGGTCAGCTGGCACCTGAGCCCCGAATGGCGGGGTGATGCCGCCCGAACCAAAACCTTCCGCCCCGACCCTGACCTGCCCGCTGGTTATTCAACGATCAGATCAAGCGATTATGAGAAGACGGGCTTCGATCGTGGCCATTTGTGCCCATCAGAAGATCGCGACAGCAACCCGGTCGATAACGCTGCTACGTTCGTCCTATCAAACGTCGTGCCGCAAGCGCCAAAATTCAACCGGGAAACCTGGAAGTACTTAGAAGAATATGCCCGTAAACTGGTCGATAACGGCAATGAGGTCTATCTGATAGCCGGTACTGGCGGAACGGGAGGCACTGGTGAGCAGGGTGAAGCCAGCAGTATAGCGGGTGGCAAAATTACGGTGCCAGCCGCTCTGTGGAAGGTATTGCTGGTCTTGCCCAATGGGTCAGACGATCTTATCCGCATTGGGCCCAATACACAGGTGGTGGCCGTTTATATACCGAACCAGCAGTCGGCGGCCGAACGCAAATGGGATAGTTATCGCCTGTCGGTCAACGAGTTGGAGCAACGTACCGGTCTCCGTTTCTTCACAAACCTGCCTGTTGATGTGCAGGCTGCGCTGAAGAAGCAAACGGGCAATTTTTAGCTGCCTGGTGTAGTAAGGTATTGCGTTACCTTACTACGCTCCAGTGCCTACAACGACTTTCTGATAGTAAGCTGGAAAGGGTTCTTGATTTGCCCTGTCACTTTACCGGTTACCAGTTGCGCAGCCGTGCGCCCCATCTGAGCAAAGTCGGTCGAGATGACCGTAATGCCATCGAGCAATAATTCTTTCAGCGGCGTTTCATTATAAGACAGAATACCCACCTCGCGCCCTACCTGGTAGGGCGTTTCTTTAATTTCCTTGATGAGCGTCACCAGATCTTCTTCCATAAGATTGATATACGCACAATCGGGAATGATACCCGCCAGGGTGATGTCGGGCGTTACGTGCGCCTGGAAACCATAGTCGGTGCAGAACCGGTGAAAACCAGCCAATATGGCTTCGGGATGATAGGTGTAGTCGGGGAACAGCAGGTTCAGGTTGGCATATTTCCGTAGCAGCGGTAACGCGCTGATCAACGCCTGTACCAGATCATTCTCAAAATCCTGGTAAACAGCCGAATATTTCCCCGTCAGGCCCTCAATCAGCTTGTCCATCACCACCAGTTTATGTTTTGGCAGCGTGTTGATCAGATCGACGGCCCGCTCGCCACCTTCGTAAAAGTGCGGAATGATGACGTAGTGAGTGTAGCCGTGAGCGTGGTTTGGCAGAATGGTTTTGAACAGTCGGAAATCGTTGTTGTAAATGAAAAAGTCGATAGGGATATCGGGGCCTAGTTCGGCGGTGAACGCGTCGTAGATGATTTTCTTGTGGGCGCTGAGCTTGTTGAACAGCAGAAACACTTTTAGCGCCCTGTTTATTTCCAGGTCGCTGATGTATGAGCCTTTCCCTTTCGTCGATTCGATTACCTTTTTTTCTTTCAGCAGATCATACGCCCGTTCAACGGTCCGTTTCGACACATCGAACTCGGCGCATACTTCGAAGATTGACGGTAGCTTATCGCCCGGCAGGATGTCTTTATTCCGAATTCCTTCCGTAATGGAATTATAAATCTGGAGATACTTGGGCGTACTCGAAAAATCGTTAATCGCGATCTGCTGAAGCATTAGGCCGTAGCGACGAAGCTCCAGCTTCGGTCAGATAAGGAGGTACCAGGCATATTCACCAAAGCTGGAGCTTTGGCATTTCCTCAAAAATACCGCATTCATCACTATTCCGGCAGGTTGCTTCAGTATTACTTGATGATAAACACGGTCAGGCCACGGGCCCCATGTGCGCCAATCACCAGACTTTGTTCAATATCGGCGGTTTTAGAAGGGCCGGCAATAAAGGTACCGAAGCCCGTAGCTGCCACATCAATCCGGCGATAGGCTTCGTGCATGTTGGCCACCAGATCGGCCTCACGAATGACAATGGCCAGGTACTGCGTGATCATAGGGAGGGCGCGAAAATGCGACGGAATATGCTGCTCGTCGACCCAGATAGCGGCATTTTCGGCCACACCCAACTGCCCACCAATGATAGCGAGGTTCAGGCCAGCCAGATCATGAGGCACTGTAATGAGCGTCAGATCAATATCGGCTACGTCGGCTAGTTCAGGCAGGGTGGTGCCTATGCTCAGCACATCCGCGTAGGTCTGGCGCAGGTAGGTGGCAATGGCGGCATAGTCAGGTACGTTCACGGCCTGGCCGCCAACGAACGCCAGCACTTCCGCAAATTGCGCGGCCAAATCCGGGTACGTTGTCTCGAACGTAAATTGCTCTGGCAAGGCAATTCGTTCCGGCTGATTGGCTTTAATGGCAGCCAACATGGTGTCGCGTGAAGTCATTTTCATTGTAGTACAGAAACGGTCCGCCGCTGCGGCTCCAGCTTCGGTATTGAAGTAGGTCTTTAACTGCCGAAGCTGGAGCCGCAGCGGCGGACCGTTTCGGTGCTACACGTTTCTCTGCACATACCAATCCCGGAAACTCTCGGCTGGCGGCTCGGGCATCTCTCGATGGGTATACCAGGGGTTCAGACCGTTTTCGGCAACAATGGGCGCGAATCGCAATACGCCTCGCCCCACTTTTCCAGCCATACGGTATAGCCGGGGCGACGCCAGTACACCGGCCATTGTCTGCATCGCCACCGTTTTGGCTGTTGGCCCGTAGCCTTCCTGCATCAGTACCTGCCGCCATTTATACAGCTGTTCGTGAATGTCGATCTTTACAGGACAAACATTGGTGCATGAGCCACAAAGCGTACTGGCAAAAGGCAGATCAACGTTCTGACGCATATCCAGATTCGGCGCCAGAATTGACCCGATTGGTCCGGCAATGGCGGTATGGTAACTGTGTCCGCCGCTCCGCCGGTATACCGGACAGGTGTTGAAACAGGCGGCGCACCGGATGCACTTCAACGAATTTCGGAAGTCGGGTCGTCCCAGTTGGCGGCTGCGGCCGTTGTCAACGATCACCAGGTGCATCTGCTGGCCTTGCCTCGGCTTATGAAAATGGCTGGAAAATGTAGTGATGGGCTGGCCGGTAGCCGAACGGGCCAGCAGGCGTAGGAATACGCCCAGGTGCTCGGCTTGGGGAATGATCTTTTCAAAGCCCATACAGGCAATGTGTACATCGGCCAGATGAACGCCCATATCGGCGTTTCCTTCGTTGGTACACACCACAAAACCACCCGTTTCGGCAATAGCAAAATTAACACCGGTGAGGGCTACTTTTCGGGTCAAAAACGTGTCGCGCAGGTGCAGGCGGGCAGCTTCAGTAAGGTATTGCGGGTCGGTTGCGCCTTTATCTGTGCCCAGGTGCTTATGAAACGTATCGCCCACATCGCTCTTTTTCAAGTGGATAGCAGGCAGCACAATATGGCTGGGCGGTTCTTCGCGCATTTGCACAATCCGTTCGCCCAAATCAGAGTCGATTACATCAATACCGTGCGCTTTAAGGTATTCGTTCAGGTGACATTCTTCCGTCAGCATCGACTTCGATTTCACCATCTGGTTCACTTTATTATCGACCAGGATCTGATGCACAATGGCATTGTGTTCGGCGGCATCGGCGGCCCAGTGCACCCTGATCCCATTCTGTATTGCCTTCTGTTCAAACTGCACCAGCAGCTCGTGCATGTTAGAAAGCACATGATTCTTTATCTGCGACGCCGCTTCGCGCAGCCCCTCCCATTCGGGTATCGATTGCGCTGCCCGGTCCCGTTTGCTCCGCACAAACCAGAGCGTTTCGTCGTGCCAGTCAACGCGGGCTTCATCTTTATTGAAGACGGCGGCAGCCTCAGCGTGCGTTTGCTTACTCATAGATCAGTTCACTAATAGCTCAGCAATGTGCTTCACGTCCACTTTACTACCCTGCCGACGCAGGATTCCCTGCATGTGCATGAGGCACGATACATCAACGCCTGTAATAACGTCGACCTGATGCCGGAGATGGTCGGCCACACGGTCTTTACCCATTTTCGATGAGATGGCCTCTTCCGTCACGCAGAATGTACCCCCAAATCCACAACACTCATCGCGGCGATCAAGGTCCACTAATTCAAGTCCTTTCACCAGTTGAATAAGCCGGGCGGGTTTAGAAATCCCCTGCTTGCCAACCAATTCCGACATAGGTGACAGATGTAGCCCGCGCTGTCCGTGGCAGCTCTGATGCAGCCCCACACGTAACGAAGGCACCCGGGATGAACGTACCTGGTCTGAGGCGGGTAGAGCATCTACCTTCAGCACGTCGGTGAGAAATTCAGTGAGTTCGTAAATCCGGCCGCGAATGGCTGCCGCCGCCTCATTGGTAGCCGAATCGTGGCTATGCAGATGCTGCTTCACGTGCAGTGTGCAACTACCCGACGGTGACACGATGTAGTCGTACCCAGCAAAATTTCGGATAAAATTCGCATCGCAACCGCCCGCCAGGTGGGCGTAGCCCGAGTTGGCCATTGGCTGCCCGCAACAGGTCTGGTTGAGCGGATAATCAACGGTACAGCCCAGTTTTTCCAGAAGCGTCAGCGTTGCTTTGGCTACCTGCGGGTAAAACTGATCGACGTAACAGGGAATGAATAGGCCTATTTTCATGGGAAACCCTACCAAACGGGTTATTAACGCTCCGGCTCGGTTTCAGGAGCGGGGTAGTACGTTAAGTCTATCAAATCTGACGGAATCGGTTCTGGATTCCAATGGGCGTGAATGGCCAGCGCAGCTCCCAGCGAGGTAGCCTGTGCTACCGAAGCAGCCCAAATATCGATCTCAGGAAAGGCGGCTGCCAGCAAGTTCATGTAAATCGAATTATGGCTAAACCCACCGTCGACGAATATGCGCGAGATCGGGCTCACCAGGTTACCGGGAATAACCAGTGCCGTTGAGATAAGCTGCTGGGCCATCAGGTCGAGCATCAGCTGGTGATAGGCCGTTTCGTAGTCGGGAAACTGGTTCAAATCACGCTTTACAAATGCCGACTGGGTGAAGGGCGGAATCGTGGCGGGCGGGTCCATACCCAGCCATCCTTCTTCCTGTTCGCCCTCTCCGGGCTGGGTACGTTGCAGCCGCGCAATTATGTCGGCATCATATTCAACCTGTTTGAAATATGAATCAGGTACGTTAAAATGCGCCGCCAGCCGTTTTGTCTGCTGCTCGTGCTCATTCCCTGCAAAAAGCCGCGACGCTTTGACGGGCTGCCCTTTGTAGGTGAGGTAACACAGGCAATCGTACTGCAATTCTTCGGCCGTTAGCGGATCGGTATTGAACGGGTTCATGCTGATACACCAGGTACCCGTTGAAATCAGCACGAAGGGTTCACGGAACGAGGCCAGATAAGGGATCAAGGCCGACGATGAATCGTGCAGGCCAACGCCTACCTTAACAGACTTGTCGCCTACCAAAATTACTTTAACACTATCTGATGGGGCCAGCACTGACAGACAGGCATCCAGGTTTTCCTGTTTCACCCAGTCGTGATACTCGGCCTGTGTAAAATCCCAGAGCATGGTATGGCAACCAATACTGGTCATTTCGGCAACCGGCTGATGGGTGATCAGGTAGCTCATATACTGCGGCAAATGCAGGGCATAGGCTACCTGAGCGAACAGATCAGCACGTTCATGTTTCAATCGGTATAACTGCAGTCCTGAATTCAGACTATCGAGCGCCGGCGACGCGGTACCCACCGACAGTTTATCGGAAGGGCCATACAGATCGTAAAATTGCTCGCGCAACGCGTCCGGGTACGGCTTCAGGTAATTAGAGAGACAGCCAACGGTGTCTCCATTCTTATCCACATACACAAAGCTGGCTCCATACGTCGTGAAGTTCAGCGCCTGGACCGCAAAGTCAGGCAACGCCAGTACACCATGCACAGCATTCAGCGCCCAGTCGATGAGTTTTTCCAGGTCTTCGCAGGGGTCGCCATCTTCATCGACCGTTTCAGCAAACTGCTCAGACCGCTCCCAAACCAGCTGGTATTGACGGTCAAAAAGGAACACCTTTTTGTTCGTCTTGCCCACATCAATAATGGCAATTACGGGCGTTTTCAAAGAGTGAAAGAGATAAGGGGTGAAAAGTGTAAAGCGTGAAAGAGGTGACGAGCGAACGAATGAACAACTGTGGGTCAGGCCATTGCGGCGCACACTCTTTCACTCATTACCTCTTTCGCCCTTTATTGTTATAGCCCTGTAGCTACTGTTTTCAGACCACGTTCGCCAATGAGCTGTCCGCGCACATCGAGCTGGCGAAACAACGCCAGCGGATTCAGCGCCCCACCAGCCCGCATCCGTGCTTCAGCCACCAGTGGCCGAACGTCGGTGCGGAAAGCATCCTGCAGAATTTCCTGCGCACGTACTACATCGTTGACCTCACGCGCTTCCTCGAGGGCAGCCCGGTCAACCAGCAACGCCTGCGCGTAGGCCAGTTGAATGGCCTCTACCGATTGTAACAGGTCTTCGAGTGGATCTTTCACGTTGTGACTGGCGTCGATCATCCAGCCAAGGTCTTCGGCGTGATTCATTCCCTGCGCGTCCATCCCTTCGATGAGTTCGCAGAAGATCAGGAACAACTGGTATGGCCGAATACTGCCCACAGTCAGATCATCATCGCCGTATTTGGAGTCATTGAAATGGAAACCACCCAGTTTACCTTCCTGCAACAGGATAGCCACAATCTGCTCAATGTTGGCGTTGGGCAGGTGGTGGCCCAAATCGACAAGTGTATAGGCTTTGGGGCCTAACTTGCTGGCATACAGATAGCTGCTACCCCAGTCGCCAACGGTCATGGAATAAAAGTTGGGTTCAAAGGCTTTGTACTCAACAAACAGTTTCCAATCGTCGGGCAGGGCGGCATAAATAGCTTGCAGGCTTTCCAGCGTACGCGAGAACGCTTTGCGAAAGTTAAGCTGGCCAGGAAAACAGGACCCATCAGACAGCCAGACGGTCAGTGATTTTGAACCAAGCGCCACGCCATGCCGGATCACGTCGATATTGTGATCGATTGCCTGCTGACGAACCGCGGGATCAACGTGTTGCAGTGAACCGAATTTGTAGCTCAATTCCTGATTAGGCTGATCCTGGAACGTGTTGGAGTTAACGGCATCGAACCGTAAACCGAGTTGCAAAGCCCGTTGCTGAATAGCCGCTACATCGCTGGGTACGTCCCACGGAATGTGTAGTGAGATGGCTCCACTACTGCGGTTTAAGGCGTGTAACAGACCCACATCGTCCATTTTCTCTTCGAGCGAACGAGGCTCGCCGCCACCCGCGAAACGACCAAACCGCGTGCCACCCGTTCCTAATGCCCAGCTTGGTATCGCGATCTGAAAATCGATCAGTTTCTGAATAACTGCCTCTGCGTTCTCCAGCTCACCCGTCCAGGGAGCTAATTTGCGCTGATGCCCGGCTAGCAGGCTATCGTTGTGGTTTTGTACTTGATTATGAGTCAGGTTCATGGAAGTAGGAAGTAAAATCGAAATGGTCTGCCGCTGCAGACCGTTTCGGTACTACAGGTTACCGAACAAATGCCATCGCAACGCCACCATCAACATTCAGGACGTTGCCCGTCGATTTGTTGAGCAGTCCGCCCACAAACGCAAAGCAGGCATTGGCAATATCATCGGGGAGAATGATTTCGTTCAACAGGGTACGTTTGGCATAGTAGGCAGGCAATTCGGCTACCGTAATTCCATATGCCTTGGCCCGGCCTTCGGCCCAGCCGCCAGCCCAGATATTCGAGTCAGAAATAACGGCATCCGGATTTACGGTATTCACCCGGATATGATCGCCACCCAGTTCAGCTGCATTCAATCGGCTCAGGTGAAGCTGAGCCGCTTTGGCTGAGCCATATCCTGCATTGTTTGGACCAGCTACCAGCGCATTTTTCGACACAATATTGATTACATCGCCACCGAGCTTTTGCTTCCGCATAACAGCGACGGCGCCCTGCGTGACCATAAACTGGCCTTTCACCAGAATATCGTACAGGCGGTCCCACTCAGCGATAGTATGCTCGGCAATAGGCCGCGAAATGCTGATTCCTGCATTATTGACAACAATATCGACGCCACCGAAAGCCAGACATACTGCCTTATAGGCTTCCTCAATGCTTCGTGCATCCGTCACATTCAGGGTCGTCGTTGACACTACATCGGCGCCAAACGTTTTAACGAACTCGGCTTTCGACGCATCTATACGCCCCTGATCAATATCGTTCAGGATAACGCAGGCACCCTCTTGGGCAAACTTTTTAGCAATGGCTTTACCAATGCCCCCCCCGCTGCCCGTTACCAGCGCAATCTTGCCCGATAGTGGCTTGGGCTTCGGCATTCGCTGGAGTTTTGCTTCTTCCAGCAACCAATATTCAATGTTAAAAGCTTCCTGACGGGGCAGCGATGTATACTCGGAGATGGCCTCAGCGCCGCGCATCACGTTGATGGCGTTGATGTAGAATTCGGCAGCTACGCGGGCCGTCTGCTTGTCTTTGGCGAAGGTGAACATACCCACGCCCGGCCACAGCAACACCACAGGGTTTTTGTCGCGGATTGCCGGGCTGTTTGGATGCTTGCAGGTATCGTAATACGCCTGATACATGGCCCGGTACGCCTCAAAAGCAGGTGCCAGTTTAGCCTGGATAGCCACCGTGTCTGTTACATCCTCATCAGGAGCAAGGTCCAGCACAAGCGGACTGATTTTGGTTCGCAGGAAGTGGTCGGGGCAGGACGTACCCAGCGGAGCCAGCCGCGACAGGTCATTTGAATTAATAAAGTCCAGCACACGCTCATCATCGGTGAAGTGGCCGATCATGTGGCGCTCGCTGCTGCACAACCCCCGCAGCACGGGTGCCAGCGTAGCCGCCTGCGCCTGACGAGCCTCGGGCGATGCACTGCTTATGCGCTGACCACCAAACACAGGCCGGGATGCCGTACCACCTTTTTCACCCATGTTCGATTCTATGTATTCGGCACAGCGTTCAACTACTTCAAGCGTGTTTATGTAGCTTTCGTAGGCAGTGTCACCCCAGGTGAACAGGCCATGCGAACCAAGCATGATACCCCGTAGCTGGATGCCATTGGCCGCGTTTTCGTCCAGGCAATTGCGCAGTTGCAAACCCAGGTCGAAACCGGGTTTCTGCCACTCGACCCAGCCAATCTGTCCGTCGAATAATTCCTGGGTAATGCGCTTCCCGTCTTTAGCGGCTGCAATGGCAATAGCCGCATCAGGGTGCAGGTGATCGATATGGGCAAATGGCAGGAAACCGTGTAACGGCGTGTCGATAGAGGGTGCCTTCGAAGCCAGATCGTAGAGACAGTAGTTGAACAGCTCAACCATTTCGTCTTCCTGATCGATTCCTTTATAGATGCCCTCCAGGCTCCGTAGCCGATCAACGTAGAGCGCAGCTAGCCCGGAGCGGGTGAGGGTACCAATGTCACCTCCCGATCCTTTCACCCACATCACCTCGGTAGGCTGACCCGTCAGCGGGTCATTGGCCATTGCCTTGCAGGATGTGTTCCCTCCCCCGTAGTTGGTCAGGCGCAGGTCGGCTCCCAGCAGGTTTGAGCGGTATATAAGCAGGGCTACCTCGCGTTCGTGCGGTTCGCCGGTGGCTAATTCGGCAGCTTTGGCCTCGTCCCAGAGGTAACTGACGTGATTGAAGACGTGCGTGTGATTTAGCATACAGCTAACTCGATGTGTTGCAGGTAAGAAGATTCAACACAAACGTACCTACTGCCATTTGGCTTAGTTTCCTCCTCCTCCCTACCAACAAAACGCAAAAAAGCCTGCTACAAAATAGAAGCAGGCTTTTTCAGGTACGTCTTTAACTCGATTATAATTGCGGAATCCGCAGCACCTGACCAGGGTAAATCAGATCGGGGCTTTTCAGCATTGGCTTATTGGCCTCGAAGATGATGCCGTATTTCATTGGGTCACCATACACTTTCTTAGCGATAGCCGACAGTGTATCGCCCTCTTCAACGGTATGAAATTTAGCTTCTGGTTCAGGGCTCTCAACCACCAGCTGGTTGTCTACCACCGTCACGCCTTCAACGTTCCCAACGGCCAACGCTATTTTCTCGGCATCTTCCTGGGTAGCCACCTGCCCCTCAATCGTTACCGTGTCGCCTTTGGTTTTAACAGTCAGCGTCTTGTAAGCAAGCCCGAGTTGCTTAACATGGTTTAGTAAAGCACTGGCTTTCAATGGCTCCGGATCAGCGGCAGCGGGGGTTGCGGCAGGTGTCTCTTCGCCTTTTCCGAAGACTTTTTCACCAACACCTTTGAAGAAACTTAACAGACCCATGTGTATACAAAAAGATTAAGTGTGAAACATTAGTTTTAATACGGACACAAACAACGCGTTTTCGCCCTACAAACCAACATCTAGACGTACTTATTGTTCAGTTGTCACCCCAGACAGATTACCAGGTTGCCAAAAAAACTTTGGGGAATCCTATTCAACGCATTAATCACCGCATAACGCCCTATTATCTTTGTGTCATCATCGACACGATGGCTTCATATAATCTTCTTACTGCTTATGCAATTTCGCTTTACTCATTCCCTGCGCTGGGTAGCCCTAATGGGGCTTATGGTCAGTACAGTCGGGTGCTATGAAAATGATCGGGCCGATCTTCTTGATCCGCTCTCGCCAGGGACAGCCAATTTTACCAAATACGTTGCCGTGGGTAATTCACTCACGGCTGGATATGCCGACAATGGCCTTTATCGCGATGGTCAGCTCAACTCCTACCCCAGTATTCTGGCGCAGCAGTTCAGGCTCGTCTACGGTGGCACATTTACCCAGCCGCTCTTCACGCCCGAACAGGCGGCTGGTACAGGCTACCTTAAACTCACCAGCTTACCTACGGCTGCGTCGGGTGGTTTACCTGTCACAGCACAGGTAGCTCCGCAGGCAGTTCGTGGCCTGGTCAATGGCAAGCCACTTTTCACCAAGTACACGGGCCCGATTAATAACTTTGGTGTTCCTGGCATTCGGATGAGTGACCTGCAAACACCGGGCTATGGGTCGGCAGCGGGCAATCCATACTTCGAGCGCTTACTGCCCGACATTACGCCCCTACGTACCTACCAGCAGTTTGTAAGCGACAATGTGACCGACGCTACGTTCTTTTCCTGCTTCATGGGTAATAACGATGCCCTTGGGTATGCTACAACGGGCGGCGCTACACCGTTCACCCCAACAGCGTTGTTCACAACGAACTACAACGCGCTGATCAGCACGCTCAATGCCAACAACCGTAAAGGGGTAGTCATTGGTATTCCTAAGGTCACTACGGCGGCTTTCTTCCAGACCATTACCCTTACGCAGGTACTGGCCAGTGTTACTGCCGCTGTTCGGGCTGCCAACCCAGCGGCTCCGGCTGTTACCGCCCTGGTCATTCAGTCACCGTTGGCAGCGGGTGGTATTCGGGCTACAAAAACAGGTGATCTACTCCTGCTGGCGCAACAAGCTGCTTACGGTACTATCGGACGGACAGATGTGGGCACGAAAGTTGGCCCGTATGGCCTTTCGTTGACGAATCCGCTTGCCAATGAACTGGTGCTGGACGCCGAAGAAGTTGCAGCGTTGAACGCTAAAATTGATGAGTATAACGGCATCATGAAAGCGCAGGCCGACGCCCGGAATCTCGCCTGGGTCGATCTTTCGACGCTAACTAACCAGTTGGCAACGGGACTCGCCCAAAACGGGGTCAACTTCTCGTTGAGCTATATTTTGGGGGGTGTCATGAGCCTCGACGGCATTCACTTTACACCAGCCGGCTATGCCCTGCTTGCCAATGAAGTGCTCAAAAGCATCAACGCTAAATATGGCGCGTCTATACCGCTGGTCGATGCAACACGCTACCGCAAAGTCCTGGTTCAACCCTAATAATGAGCCGTGCCTGGTGATGCCCGAATTAAAGCTTGCCCGCCGGAAGTCAGCCAGGGGTACTCTTTAGTTTGCATTCGCTGTGCGGGTCGCGTTTAACTGACAAGCTATGAAACATTCATTCTATACACTTTCTGCTGCTCTGCTGTTGACCTCATCGGTCGCACTGGCGCAGTCTACCGCTCAATCATCAGTACGCCTCACAGAATTTGGCCTCAAAGGCGGGCCAACTTTCGTGAGTGGATACACCAATATTCCGGCGGTTCCAACGGGTATTACGGGCGTAACTTTCCCGGCCATCGAAAACAAGGGAAACGGCACTGGTACAGGTTACACCGCTGGTACCTTTGTTCGGTTCAATAACTACAGGCGGAAAGGATTCGTACAAATCGAATTGACTTACAACCGGTACGTTTTGAAACAACGCGCAAACGTTACCCTCGATGTTAATGCCGAACCAAGTCTGGCAGCTCAACTACCCATTAGTTTTGCCCCTGGCCTGCTCAACGCCACAGTTGATGTCACCTCTGAGTCGTCGATTGAGTCGTTCAACGTACCTGTCTTGTTTGGTCGGCGGCTGTTGAATGAGAAACTGCGTATCTACTTAGGCCCAACGCTGATCTTCGTCAACAAATCGCAGGCTGATCGTGTCACTCAGGGCCAGATAAATCCTAATGCGGCCATCGGTTTTTCAGCCGCTATTCCCATTCCGGCCACGCCCGAGACAACGAACCTCCTAGACAACCGGGAGGCGGCTAATCTGGAAGTTAAACGGTTTACCTGGGCGTTGGAAGCAGGTATTGGCGTGTCGCCACTGCGTTGGCTTGATCTCGACGTTCGCTATGCCGTTCCGGCAGGTGGCGTTTACAAGGATACAAACATCAAAGGTTTTCTGGGAATCGCCAGCGTTACGGCAGGCATCAAGATTCCATAAACCATTAAGTTCGTCATGTGACAAAAAGGACCGCACAGTGGTGCGGTCCTTTTTGTCACATGACCTACGGTTCATCCAGCATCTATGTCAGTTGAGCACTCGTTTCCGCAGATAGGCCGTGCTGAATGGCTGAGCAGCAGATAGTTTTACAGCATCATCCTGTCGAACAGTCAACCGACACAACCATGCTCTCTGCCTGTCATGTGCCCATCGCATCACCGCTACCCATTAGAGCGCTTGCCAGTTTACCGGCGACAAAACACCTGGAAGTACCTTTTCGAAGTAGACTGCTTTGGGTCGTGTTCTCCGATATTGTTTGGCTGGAGGGCGCCGGAAACTACACATACATTCACACCCGGGACAACAGGCGTTATCTATTATCGAAAACGCTGACTGGTAGACCCTTCTTTTTGCCGGGTCCATACGTCGGCAAGTAAGGCGCTATCAACGTATTAGCGCGGCCGATCAGCAGCCAGCAGCCTAAGAACGTACCTAATGGAAAAGCCACATCTGGCAACCAGATGCGGCTTTGTAAGAAACTGGTTTTAAGGCTACAGCGACGAAAAATCGAAGCCTTCCAGGAAAGCGGTTGTAAAGTTACCTGATTGAAAACCAGGATCATCCATCAGTTTTATATGAAATGGGATCGTTGTTTTCACACCTTCAATGACGAACTCCTGCAAAGCCCGCTTCATCCGGGTCAGCACTTCAGCCCGCGACTGCCCCGATACGATCAGTTTAGCAATCATTGAGTCGTAGTTGGGCGGAATAACGTACCCAGTATAGACATGGCTATCGATACGAACGCCGTGACCACCCGGAAAATGCAGGTTGGTGATCTTACCGGGTGAAGGCCGGAAGCCATTGGCAGGGTCTTCGGCGTTGATCCGGCATTCGAGAGCAAACAGCTTCGGCGTGTAATTGGCCCCCGAGATAGGTACGCCCGCCGCGACCTTGATTTGCTCCTTGATTAGGTCGAAATCAGTTACTTCTTCCGTAATTGGATGTTCAACCTGAATTCGGGTATTCATTTCCATGAAGTAGAATTCGCCATGTTTATCAACCAGGAATTCGACCGTACCAGCCCCTTCGTACCCAATCGACTGGGCCCCCCGAATAGCCGCTTCGCCCATTCGCGCCCGAAGGTCATCGGTCATGATAGGCGAAGGGGTTTCTTCTAATAATTTCTGGTGCCGGCGCTGAATAGAGCAGTCGCGCTCTGACAAGTGGCACACCTTACCATATTGATCGCCTACGATCTGGATTTCGATATGACGAGGTTCTTCAACGAATTTTTCGAGGTACAGGCCATCGTTACCAAAAGCGGCTCCTGCTTCAGTACGGGCGTCATTCCAGGCTTTTTCGAATTCAGACTCGGCTTTTATGATACGCATACCGCGGCCACCACCGCCAGCAGTAGCCTTGATGATTACCGGATAGCCCATACCGGCAGCCAGTTCTTTACCCTGTTCAATCGACTCCAAAAGGCCATCTGAACCCGGAATAACAGGCACACCCGCTGCGCGCATACTGGCTTTTGCCGTCGCTTTATCACCCATGCTGTTGATCTGCTCGGCAGTGGCACCAATAAACTTGATCCCATAGTCGGCGCAGATCTGCGAGAATTCGGCGTTTTCAGATAGGAAACCGTAACCAGGATGAATAGCATCAGCCCCGGTTACCTCAGCAGCGGATATAATACTGGGAATATTCAGATACGATTGGCGGCTGGCTGGTGGTCCGATACACACCGCTTCGTCAGCAAACCGCACGTGCAGGCTATCACGATCGGCCGTTGAGTATACCGCTACAGTACGAATGCCCATTTCGCGGCAGGTACGTATAATCCGTAGTGCAATTTCGCCCCGGTTTGCAATTAAGATCTTCTTGAACATAACGAACAGTTTTCCGTCTGCTGTCTTCCCTCTGCTGTTGCTCCGCTAACTCGAGAACCGTGAATATGCGGAGCAACAGCAGACGGAAGACAGCAGACGGAAAACTTAAATGGGTTCTACAATAAACAAGGGCTGGTCGTACTCGACAGGCGTAGCATTTTCAACAAGCACCTTCACAATCCGGCCTGAAATCTCAGCTTCGATTTCGTTGAACAGCTTCATCGCTTCGATGATACAAACCACTTTACCAGGTTTGATCTCATCGCCAACCTCTACAAACATAGGCGACTCAGGATTAGCCGACCGGTAGAACGTACCGATCATGGGTGACTTGATCGTGATCTGATTAGTGGCCGGAGCTGCGGCTGGTGGTGTAGCCACAGGAGCCGCCGCTGGCTGCGTTGGGGCCGCCGCCACAAGCGCAGTAGGCAGTGAAGCGGGTGCCGGCGCCGTGATAACGGTTGGTGTAGCCGACCGTTTCACGTTGATTTTCAGCTCGCTGGTCTCGATTTTCACCTCATCAAGGCCCGATTTCGAGATAAAATCAATTAGTTGTTGAATGTCTTGTGTGCTCATATCTAAAAAAGGGTTTACAGTTTTCAGTTTGCTGTTTTCAGTTGCGATGCTTAGAAACCAGTTATCGCGCTAGCGTAGCAACTGAAAACAGCAAACTGAAAACTGTAAACTTTCTTTACTTCACTCGTTCCTGGTATTCCCGTGTGCGGGTATCAACACGGATTTTATCACCCTGATTAATAAACAGCGGCACGTTGATCATTGCACCAGACTCAACTTCGACCCGTTTTTTAGCGCCGCTCGAGGTATCGCCTTTTAAACCGGGTTCAGCATACGTCACTTCCAGTTCAACAGATACAGGTAATTCGCAGGTGAGCGGCGTTTCGTTTTCGGCATTCATCAGTATCTCTACTTCCTGACCTTCGCGCATGAGATCAGCCTGGTCAAGGATCTTTTCGTCGATGTTAATCTGATCGAACGTTTCCTGATCCATGAAGTTATAACCGGACTCATCTTTGTAGAGGTACTGAAATTTGCGACGCTCTACACGCACTGGCGTAATGCTCACGCCTGAATTAAACGTATTGTCAATAACCCGGCCTGTGGTCAGGCTTTTCAGTTTCGTCCGTACGAAAGCGGCCCCTTTACCAGGTTTAACGTGTTGAAATTCAACAATCTGAAAAAGGTCATAATTGTGATTAATCACCAAGCCGTTCCGAATATCTGCGGTCGTTGCCATAAAAAATAGTTTACAGTTTTCTGTCTACAGTTTTCAGTTGCTTCGCTTATCACATTCCCCACCTGGCGGCAGAGCAACGGTAAACCGTGAACAGAAAACTGTAAACTGGTTTAATAAGCCCACTTTACGTATACGGCCGCCCAGGTAAACCCACCACCAAAAGCAGCCAGGACCAGGTTATCTCCTTTTTTCAAGGTCGATTCATAATCGAAGAGACATAATGGAATGGTGGCAGCGGTCGTATTTCCGTATTTGTGAATATTCAGCATCACTTTATCGGACCCGATCCCCATGCGGTTGGCGGTGGCGTCAATGATGCGTTTATTGGCCTGATGCGGCACTAACCAGGCCACGTCGCCACCATCGAGGTGATTCCGTTGCATGATTTCTGCCGATACATCAGCCATGTTTTTTACAGCGAATTTAAAGACCGACGGGCCATCCTGATACACATAGTGCCAGCGCTTCTCTACGGTTTCGTGGCTGGGTGGGTATCGGCTTCCGCCCGCTTTCTGAAACAGGTGATACTGCCCAACCCCGTCTGAACGAATGATTGAGTCAAGGACCCCGTATCCATTTTCAGCCGCCTCAAGCAGTACAGCACCAGCTCCATCGCCAAAGAGTACACAGGTTGTCCGGTCGGTATAATCGGTGATGGCCGACATTTTATCTGCCCCCACGATGATTACCTTCCTATATTTCCCGCTTTCGATAAACTGAGTACCGACGGTAAGTGCATATAAAAAGCCTGAACAGGCAGCCTGAATATCGAAGCTGCCAATGTTACGGATGCCCACCATGTCGCAGATTAGGTTTGCCGTTGCCGGAAAGACGTAATCGGGTGTAACGGTGGCGCAAATCAGCAAGTCGATCTCCTCAGGAGCGGTGTTCGTCTTAGCCAGCAATCCGCGCACAGCTTCGGCCCCCATGTGTGAACTGCCCATACCCTCGCCTTTGAGAATATGACGCTCTTTGATGCCTGTGCGCGAGGTGATCCACTCATCGTTGGTATCCACCATCCGCTCCAGTTCGGCATTGGTCAGTACGTAGTCAGGTACGTAGCCATGGACACCGGTAATTGCTGCTTTCATCATAAATCTGTTACGGTATACTCACTTAAACATCTGAGCAATTTTGGTGTGGGCATCTGCCTCTACCTGCCGGATAGCCAAACTGAGCATATTTTTTATAGCCGTAGCCGACGATATACCGTGGGCGATAATCACGTTGCCATTTACACCGATTATGGGGCTTCCCCCAACCGATTCATAGTTGGTCTTATCCAGGAAGTCATCCGTCAAGCCTCGTTGTGTTGCGGCTTCGTAGAATGATTCACCGAGTTTAAACAAGGCGTTTCCTGTAAACCCATCGGTTACGATCACATCGGCGCGGTTCATAAACATATCTTTCCCTTCGATATTACCGACAAAGTTGATTCGACGTGAATCTTTGAGTAATTGATGGGCGGCCTGTACAACCAGTGATCCCTTTTGTTCTTCTTCGCCAATATTCATAAGGGCAACCCGGGGGGCGTCTATCCCAAACATATACTTGGCATAGATCGACCCAAGTTCACCAAACTGAGCCAGCATTTCGGGCTTGCAGTCGGCATTGGCGCCAATATCCAGCATCACCGCTGTGCCGCCGTCCAGCTGCGGTACAAAACCCGCGATGCAGGGGCGAATAACGCCTTCAATTGCTTTGATGCTAAAGAGTGCGCCAACATGCATGGCTCCTGTATTACCAGCGCTACAGAACGCATCAATCTGACGTTCTTTTAACAGCTTGAAACCAACGCTGATCGTCGAATTCGGTTTTTGCGAAAGCGCCTTGGTAGGGTGTTCGCCCATGCCAATGACTTCTTCGGCCTGAACAAACTCGAGTGACGAGTGCGCTTGCACGCCCTGTTTCTCTAACTGCGTGGCTAGCACAGATTCTGGGCCTATCAGCACGATGGTGACGTCTTCGGGTAAACCGGCCTTCAGGGCATCGGCAACGCCTTCGATAATCGCTTCTGGTGCAAAATCGCCTCCCAGGGCATCCACGGCAATCTTCATTTTATCGAGCAGCTTAATGAGCCAACAACCGGTTTAACTAGGTATTGGGCGCGTAAAATTAGTAGCCGAGGGGCAATAAAAAAGTATTCCGCGTTCATCTTAGACCTGATGTCGGCGAAATACTCTTTTACTTCATCTGATGAATGTACCGTTAAAAGGTCTTTTTTTACGTAAAAAAGCCTCCCCGGCAGAGTCGGGAATCAACCGGCTTTAGACAGTAGGTCGGTAGCCTTCGATAATCACTTTGCCACGGTAATACAGGTTTCCCTCGAATACGTGGGCATGGTGACGCTCGTGAACTTCACCCGTTGCTGCATCAGTGGCCAGCGTAACGGCTTCTACTTTGTAATGAGTCCGACGTTTGTCGCGACGAGTGGTCGAGTGGCGGCGTTTGGGGTGTGCCATTGTTAGTCTATTGGTTTGACGTCTGAGGTTTGGCGTTCTCTGTTAACGTACCTGGCCGGGTAAAACAGCCTGGTAACATCAAACGTCCAACGGCAAACGCCAAACAGTTTTTAGTTATTACTCAGCTTTCGCAGGGCCTCCCACCGGGGATCCACTGCGGGTTTTTCTTCGTTATCTCCGTCAGGGTCTGTTTCTGAAACAGGCGCTGATGAATAAATCAATTTACCGTCTGAAAGATCATCGTCTTCATCACTGAATCGTGGATGAAGCCCTTTCATGGGCATCGACAATACGATATAATCGAATATGTAGCGGGATACATTGATCGTTGCCGTGTTCCGCTCGATCAGTTCGATTTCATCCGTCAATTCCTCGTTTCGATCGGCGAATTTCAGAAACAACGTCTGTCGTGTCTCCACATATTCGTCGTATACATCAAGGCTACGGTCGCAGGTACGTTCCACAGACCCCTTGATTGAAAAGTCGAGCCGAATCATTGTCTCAGACTTATCGAGCACCAAGTGCGTCTGCACATTGCCTTTGCTAATCAGCTGTTGATCAAGGGCCTGAAAAAACGCATCGCCCGACGAATAGTCGTATTCATAGCGTTTTTGCTCTAATCCAATGATGTTGATATCGTATTGACGTAGCTCGTTCACCTCAATCATTCGCTAACAAGGCCGCAAAGATACGAATCGTTTGCGAATTGGTGAAGACCCACGGCGGAATTTACCGGTAAATCCTTAGCTAGGCGGCCTTACTGGTCAGCTTCTGCTTCACAAACTGAACCACAATCGGCAGTAAGGAGAGGCCAACAATACCGAAGACAACAATCTCAAAGTTTTTCTGTACGATCGCCAGGTTGCCGAAGAAATAGCCCAGCAGCGTAATACTAACGACCCATAGCACGGCGCCAACAACACAGTTTCTGATATACATACTGTAATTCATGCTACCCGCGCCCGCAACGAATGGTGCAATCGTGCGCACAATCGGGATGAAGCGGGCAATGATCACCGTTCGGCCACCATGTTTAGCATAGAATTTCTCTGTCTCATCAATGTATTCGCGCTTGAAGAACAGGATACGCTCTCTCGACTTAATCTGCGTGCCCAGCTTACGCCCCACAAAATAGTTAACATTGTCACCCAGCAGAGCCGCTACGATCAGCAAGGGTATGATGACGGCTACGCTCAATTCATTTGTATCGCGGGCGGCCAGGGCACCAGCCGCAAACAGCAGCGAATCGCCCGGTAGCAGTGGCATTACGATGAGCCCTGTCTCCGTGAATATGATCAGGAACAGGATGGCGTAAAGCAGTACACCGTATTCATTAGCCCACACATCAAGAAATTTGTCGAGATGAAGCAGGAAGTCGAGAAGCGATTTGAAGAATTCCATAGGTGTTGTCGTCTGGTTAGTCGTAGAGTGGGAGTCCTGCCGGCCTACGACTGACTAGGCAGACTGGTAGTGGTTATTTATCTAAAAAGAAACTGAATGTATCACCACGCAGCCCTAACCGAATTGTTTCAAGCGGAATAATCTCATGGGGGGCAATGTTTCCAACGTTAACATTAGCGCCCAGCAGTTTCACAAACCATACCTGCTGCTCTTTCTGCGGTGCTTCCCAGATAATCTTTTCTGATGGGATCTGGGTTAGAATCTCTTCGACAAGACCCTGGCGCACTTCGCCACTCGCCCGGAACAAACCAACGGTACCCCCTTCACGAGCTTCGCCAATGACCTTCCAGGCACCGGCTTCGAGCTCAGTGGTCATCAGTTTGATCCATTTATAAGGAGGAATAATTTTGGCTTCATCTTTCGACCCTACTTCAGATAGAACGGTCACCTGTTGCGCCAGTGTCCGTATGTAGTTGCATTTCTCATCGGGGTCCATTTCCAGTGACCCGTCTGATACTTCGGCAAATTTCAGATCGTATTTATCGAGCAACCGGCGGTAGTCTTCGAACTGGTTACGCACAACGAATGCCTCGAACAGCGTACCCCCAAAATAGACGGGAACGCCAGCGGCCTTATACGCGTCAAGTTTCTGCTGTAGGTTTGGTGTGACGAAAGAGGTAGCCCAGCCCAGTTTGACAATGTCGATATATTCAGCCGACATCGACAGCATATCTTCTACCTCGCGAAGGCTAAGGCCTTTGTCCATGACCATCGTAAAGCCACTGTGACGTGGTTTAACGGTGCGTTCTGGAATTTGAGTTAACGTATAATTCATTCGGTTTTGTACGGATACCTGTTAATGAAATTCGCGCAAAAGTAGCAAGACTTACCAGAAACTCACAATTAAATACACAAATACAAGCTGTTTCAGCTAGTATAGCTTAGTTAAATACTATTTTCGTTCTATGGAAATAAACGCCAGACTTTCTCTGTTCCAATCGTTGATTGGGCAGCCGATGAGCCAAAGCCCATCTGGGCTGGGCAGATGGCTACATGGCACCTTGCTGACCGTCGATGAAGGCCACACCACGGCCAGGTACGTTGTTCGCGACGATATGGTAAACCCCATGCAGATACTACACGGTGGCGCGGCCTCCGCCATTCTGGATGACCTGTGTGGACTAACGGTCTTCGCCATGGGCCGCGAGTATGGGTATACATCGGTGAACCTAACCGTAGACTTCCTGAATGCTGCCCGCCTTGGCGAGACAATCGTGGCAGAAGCCACTGTCATCCGGGCGGGGCGAAACATTATTCATGTAGAAGGGCGCATCAGTAGCGCCGAGGGTAAACTTATTGCGAAGTGCAGTACCAATCTGGTACAGACGGCTGTGAAAATATAGTTTACAGTTTACAGTCTTCTGTTGCGCTGCCAATCAACGACTTGTTTCATTGGCAGCGCAACAGAAGACTGTAAACTGTAAACTATATTTTCACAGCCCCTCCTCGTGGGCGAAGTCGAGCAGTTGGGACAGGTGAGTGATGTTGAGCTTTCGATAGATGTTTTTGCGATGTGATTTTATCGTTTCAAAGCTAACAAACAGCTGATCACCAATCTGTTGTGTACTACGCCCCTGCCGAATCAGAGCAATGATTTTCAGTTCGGTGGGAGTCAGTTTGAACCGCGTCACGAAGCTATCTTCCGCGTGCATGTCGGGAACAGTCGGCGCGGGAAAAATGCGTTCACCAGTCAGTACCCGCACGATGGTATCCAGCATCACCGGCACCCGGACACTTTTAAGCAGGTAGGCGGCTGCTCCCGCCTCACGACACTCAGTAATGAAATGCTGATAGGCATACATCGTGAGCATGACGGTCTTGACGGCTGGGTACGTTGCTGAGAGCTGGCGCAGGCAATCAATCCCATTCGGCACGGGCAGATTGATGTCCAGCAGCACTACGTGTGGTGCATATTGCTGCACCGCCGGTAGCACATCACCTCCCCGAAACACCTGCCCTACCACCGTCACGGCGGGGCTTGCCTGGGTTAACTGCAAGGCTAGTCCGTCGCTGAATAGCGCGTGGTCATCAGCCAGTAACACCCGGATAGACGCGGCGCGGTCGAGGGTCATGAGTAGGGAATGTCGAGCCGGATAGTAGTACCCATTGCCGACGAGTCGATGGCCATTTTACCACCTAACCAATCGGTTCGTGAAGCTACGTTTTTCAAGCCAATTCCACCACTTGCTGCTGGTTTTTGTGTATCGAACCCCCGACCATTGTCTTCAACTGTAATGTTCAGCAGGTCAGCATGATAGACCAACTGCACGATGGCCTCGGTGGCACCGCTATGCCGGGCCACATTATGCAGCAGTTCCAGCACGGCCCGGTAGATGGCCAGTTCGGCCGCATCGGTAAACACGACCACGTCGCCCGCACAGACCGCTATAAAATGGATCGCCGATGAGTGCTCGAACCGCCTGACAGCCTCACTGACGGCACCAGGCAGGCCAAGGTTCGTCAATTCATCGGGCATCAGGTTATGCGACACCGCCCGCACATCGGCAATGATCTGATCGAGCAGGGTATGCGCCGCCAGATTCGCTGGTGGCAGTCTGCCACGCAAAGCAACAAGCGAGGTGCCAATGTCGTCGTGCAGGTCCTGAGCCAGGCGGCGGCGTTCGGCCTCCTGACTCATAATCACCTCTTTCTGCGTATTACTTAGCTGGAGCAACGTCGCCTCGCGTTCCCGCATCAACTGCCCAACCGCCCCAACGCCCAGCACGATTATCTCAAACAGAGGCGCGTAATACCGCAGGTAGTAGTGCCAGTCCTGGGTTTCCAGCAGCCCCACCCTATCGAGCACCCTGATGAACACGATGAGCAGAAAAGGCGCGATGGCCAGCAGGTAGTTGCGGGCTTCGTAGCTCCCCCTGGCCAGGCATACCAACAAGTATACCAGCAGAAAGGCTGCCGTTGTGGCCGTCAGCAGCAGTACCATATCGGCCGTACCGTGTCGAAACGGCATCACCAATACGTACAGGAACCACGCAGTTTGCATGGCGATCAGCCCATAGCTGACTTTCTGTAGCCACCGAACAGGTTGCTGTAGCCGGTTATAGACATACTGCCGGGTGAAAAGCAGACTGCCTATATACCCCAGCGAAATACCCAGGGAATAGCCTTTTATACTGTTGAACGGAGCCGGCAGGTAATGCGCCAGAACACCTTCGATATTCAGGTTGTAGACCGCCGTACCGAACGCGTAGATGGCATAGAAAAGCCACAGGGAGTGGCGGGTGGTTATAAACAGACTAAGGCCAATTGCCGTCAGAAACAGCAGGATAATGGCCGGCAGAATCAGAATGTTGGTTTCTGTGGAATAATACCGTTCATAGGCCGACCGCTCCCAGATACGGATCGGCGTAATGAGTGTACCGCTCCGTTCCTGAGCGCGGATAAACACCCGCACGGCCTGCTCAGGAGCCAGATTGAGCGGAAAGGCGAAGTACCGCGACGCAATCGTTCGTTGCCAGAGCGGTATGCGCCAACTGTCGTGTTCGATCTGAAAAAGACTGGTTTTACCCTCCAGCACGTAGAAACTCATCTCGTCGGCATAAACAATATCGACTTCCAGCACAAACTGCCGGGCCTGTTCAGCTCCGTTCTGGCCCGTAAAGGTGAGCCAGTGGACTAGCCCGTCGGTGCCGAAGCCGGGATGATCGGTGCCCGTGGGTTTGAACCGGTCCAGCTTCAGTTGCCCCACGCTCAGTTGGCCGGTCGAGTCCGTAAAGGTCATCAGGCAGTCAGACAGGTAGTTGCCCGGTTGCAGGGTATCCAGTCGCAGACAGGGTTGCCCCCACCCACCCGGCGCCGTCAGGCACAGGAACAGGCTCACCAGAATCCCTTGTCGAATGGGCTTGAAGCAGGTCAATCGGTTCATCATCAAGGCAAATGAAAGAGAAATACCCGATCAAAAATATCCCCCGACCGGGGGATAGTGCGCGAAAAACACCTGAGCGAATTTTGGTGCCTAATCACCCTGAAAGGTAAAGACGCAGTTAACCGATTCACGCTAACCTCTTCTTCTTTGTACACGATGAAAAAGCAACTCCCTTTTTTATGGATCGTAGCGACCACATCGCTGTTCCTCAGCCAGGTGGCTACGGCTCAATCGAGCGACGATAAAGCCATTAAGGCGGTGATCGAAGGCGAAACGCAGGCCTGGCTCAACGTTGACCAGAAAGCCTACGCCAACGCCTGGGCCAACGTACCTGAAGCCCGCCTGCATTACAGCGAACCCAACGGTAAAGTCCACGAGGTGGAGATGTCGGGCGACAAAGCCAGCAGGTTCGCCAACCAGAAACCCTCCAACGCCAAATTCCAGAATACCAACTACAAAATCCGGGTCAACGGCAATGCGGCCTTCGCGCAGTTCGATCAGGTGTTTTCGGAAGCCGATGGAACAACAGACCATGCCCGCGAAACGCGCTATCTGGAAAAAATAGGCGAGCAATGGAAGATCGTTCATGTGGGGGCCATGTATTACGTACCCGAAACGCCCGGCAACGTACCTGACAAGGCCATTCTGGCCGCCAATCAGACGTTTATGAAGGCATTTGAAGCCGGGGCCACAGCGATGGGCGATCTATACATGACTGACGCTCAATTGTTTCCGCCTAATGGGGATGTAATTCGTGGCAACACCGCCATTGGTCCATTCTGGAAAGGAGCCTTCGATATGGGCATCAGGAAAGCCACGCTGGAAACGACCGAAACCGAACGGGTTGGCGACCAGATTGTGGAAACGGGCCGCTATTCACTGGCCGGTGCCGATGGTAAAGCCATTGACACCGGTAAATACATCGTGGTCTGGAAGAACGACAACGGCCGCTGGAAACTCTACCGCGACATCTGGAACACCAGTCAGGCCCCGGCCAAGTAAGTACGGAACTCTCTATCCACACCATTTTTCCGGCCCTGTCAATGTCTACCGTCATCCGCTCAAGCCTGTGCCTGCTGCTATTGACAGGGCTGTTTAACCAAACGTTTGCCCAGATTTCGCTGGTCAAAGAGTTTGGTTGCAGTGTCAATCCCAACGCATTCACTCGCTTCAACAACCAGCTTTATTTTAATACGAACAGTGGTTGCGGCGCAAACGGCATCTACCGCACAGATGGTACGGCGGCGGGCACTGTGTTTGTAAGTACCGATGTATTCGACCAAAATCCTACGGGGCGGTGTGTGGCTGGGGGGCATCTTTATTTCGGTACACTAGCTGGCCAATTGAAGCGAATTAACGGACAGACCGGCGCGGTTGAACTGGTAAAAAGCGGGTTCAGTGGTGTTCCGAGGTACATGGCCGAAGTAAGCGGGGGCATACTGCTCTTCACCGACAACGGCACCGGCCTCTGGCGCAGCGACGGCACCACCGCCGGTACGTATGCCATCAGGAGTGAGTTAACCTCGATTGGGCAGGTCGTTTCCGATGGCACAACAGCCTATTTCCAGGCAACGGGCGATGCCAGTTTGTACAAAACAGACGGCACCGCCGCAGGTACGTTGGTACTACTCAACACGGGCGGTGCTGGTATTCGGGGCCTGACGATCTGGAATGGCTTACCGTATTTCTGTAGAAATTTACCAGACGGTACGGCACAGATAATCAAATGGACCGGAACCAACTTTGTTGTTCTGACATCGATTGCTCAATCGCCAACAACCAACTCAACGCCTTTTAACGATGTTGAGCGGTTCATTCCAACGGCTACCGCTCTCTACTTTTTCGGAGCGTCGGTTAGTAACACCGGCAAAAAAATCGATCAACTCTGGAAAACGGATGGTACGCAGGCCGGAACAGGACTGGTCACGATAATGGAAGGGGCTGTTCCGGGTTATTTCCGAACCCGTCAGGTCAATCCCGAAGGGTATCAGACCATCCTGTATTTCCCGGCCGACGATGCCACCTACGGCACTGAACTATGGCGCAGCGACGGCACGGCGGGGGGTACGTTCCGGGTACGTGACATCAACCCCGGCGCAACGGGGTCTACGCCGCTCGATTTCGCCTGCATCAACGGCATCTGTTATTTCCACGCCTATACCGAAACCACTGGCAACGAAATCTGGCGGTCCGACGGATCATCCGCCGGAACCCAGTTGGTGCAGGATTTATGGCCCGGCCCAAACGGTGGTTCAGCCGCTGTAAACACTGGCAACAGCGGCCTTTCCTACTATTCGATGGTCTACAACGGGCGGCTTTATTTCCGGGGGCAATCGGCGGATGGCAACTCACAACTCTACAAAACCTGCGCTGTTCCCGGTCCGCCCACGCTTACGGCCAGTCCTGGCGCGAGCGTGTGTGCGGGAACGAGCGTTACCCTGACGGCCTCGGGCTGTACAGGCAGCGTTACCTGGAATACCGGCGCAACCGGGGCCAGCCTGATCCTTACGCCCTCGGCAGGTACGGCAGATTACTTCGCCACCTGCACTGCCGAAAGCTGCACCAGCCCCAACAGCACTACGCTTACCCTACTGGCCACCAGCCCGCCAGGGGCACCCACGATCAGCCCGGCGGGGGCGGTCAGTTTCTGCCTGGGGCAAACCACGTCGCTCACCGCCAGCGGCTGTAGCGGTCAGGTACGTTGGAATACGGGCGCAACGGGTAACCTGTTGTCGGTCTCGGCAGCGGGGAGTTATTCGGCTTCCTGCACGGTCAATAACTGCACCGGCCCCGGCAGTGCAGTGGTGCAGGCTACCGCCGTGTCAACGTCCGCCACCGTCAGCCTCAGCCCCCCGTTGATCTGCGCGGGCAGCCCCCAAACCCTCACGGCCACACCCACCAACGGCGGAAGCACACCCGCCTACCAATGGATGCGTAACAACGTACCTATACTGAACGTGACGAACCGTACCGCCACCAACGGGCTGGGTTCGGCCAATGCACTGGGTGTGTATGTGGCCGCCAACGGAACGGTATATGCCTCCACGACGAATGGCCTGAGCATATCGACCGATGGCGGACAAACCTTTGTAAACCGCACAACGGCGAATGGCCTGGGCAGCAATTTTGCGCTCAACGCATTTGTTGGTGTCGATGGTAAACTCTACGCCGCCACCAGTGCCGGGTTGGGTATTTCGAGCGATGGCGGCAACTCGTTCAGCAATAAGATCAGCAACCGGACGGTCAATTCGGTCTATGTAGATGGCACCGGTAAACTCTACGCGGCCACCGGCGGCAATACAGCAGCGGGGTTGGGCATCTCAACCGATGGGGGAAACACATTTACCTACAAAACAACCGCCAACGGGTTAGGCGGCGTAACGGTCATTGGCGTAACGGCCGGTTCCGACGGGAAAATCTATGCCGCTACCTACGGCGGGTTAAGTAGCTCGACCGACGGCGGCAACACGTTCAGCAACAAGACCGTAGCCAACGGCTTAGGCGACAACGTGTGTAATGAAGTGGCTGTCAGCAGCGACGGACGAATCTACGTGGCCACCAACGGCGGACTGAGTATCTCGACCAATGGCGGAACCAGCTTCGTGAACCGCACCACCGCCGACGGGTTAGGCAACAACGTGGTTGAAGCGGTGTTTGTCGACGCTACCGGAACAGTCTACGCTGGCAGCAGTGGCGGGCTGAGTATCTCGACCAACGGCGGGCAAACGTTTGTAAACTACACCGCCGCCAGCGGCCTGGGAGCCACCTACGTACAGGGAATACACGTTACCCCCGACAAAACAATCTACCTCGCCACCAGCAGTAGCCCGGCCAGCGGTATCAGCATTGCCCAACGGCCCGCCAATACGTACCCCGTGCAGACGGCAACGGCGGGCGATGTGTATTCGGTAAGCCTCTCGCCATCGGCCGATGCCTGTCCGGCCCTCGCCCTGGTATCGGCCAGCGTTGTCATTACGGCTTCGCCTAGTTCACCCACGCTCACGGCCAGCCCATCGGCTACGTTGTGTGCCGGTGCCAGCGTCACGCTCACAGCGACGGGTTGTGCGGGTACGGTAACATGGAACACGGGGGCAACCGGGAGCAGCCTCGCGGTAGCACCAGCGGCTACGGCAACCTATACCGTCACCTGCACACAGAATGGTTGCCCATCCGGTCCAGGCTCTATTGAATTGACTGTTAAACCAGTCCCCATAGCACCTGTTATCAAAGCGTCCATCTGCACTGAAGCGGGAGCTACTAAGGTATGGGACAGACGTTTCGGTGGAACGAATAACGATTACTTCATTAATGCCGTTGTTGCGCCCTCTGGCAACTATTTGCTGGGAGGAACATCACGTTCTAATCAGAGTGGCGATAGGTCGCAACCCTTGCAGGGCGTTGATGACCAGGATTATTGGGTAGTCATGGTCGATAGCGATGGTAATAAGCTGTGGGATAGACGATTTGGCGGAACAGGTGAGGAAATTTTCGGCCGCCTGATCGCTACTTCTGACGGAAATTTCCTATTAGCTGGTCATACCGATTCAGGACAAAATGGCGACAAGTCACAGCCCTCGCAGGGCTTATATGATTACTGGATCATTAAAATTGATGGCTCTGGCAATAAACTGTGGGACAAGCGGTTTGGAGGGCTGGGTAATGACAAACTAACGGCTGTTATAGCTACCTCAGATGGTGGCTATCTGTTAGGAGGTGAATCCGCTTCCGGGCAGAATGGCGACATTTCACAACCTTCTCGGGGGAACATCGACTTTTGGATTATCAAAGTTGATGCAAATGGTACCAAGCAGTGGGACAAGCGTTTCGGTGGGGCGGCGGGTGAATCAATCGGCGATATGGTCTCTACAATCGACGGTGGCTATCTGTTGGGCGGCTATTCTTTTTCAGGGAACGATGGCGATAAAGCGCAATCATCGCAAGGGTTTGCTGATTATTGGATTGTCAAAATTGACGCAACTGGCACTAAGTTGTGGGACAGGCGTTTCGGTGGAGCCTCCTATGATTACCTGACCTCCTTACTGGCACAGGCTGATGGTAGCTATCTATTGGGTGGTTATTCGCAGTCAGGTCAGGGTGGCGATAAATCACAACCCTCACAAGGGGGTTTCGATTTCTGGGTTGTTAAAATTGATGCTGCTGGTACTAAGCTTTGGGATAAACGATTTGGTGGAACAGGCAATAATGATTGGCTATCATCAATGGTAGCTGTTACCGACAACAATGTTCTACTTGCCGGAAAATCAAGTTCAGGCCAGAATGGTGACAAATCACAGCCTTCGCGAGGCCTTACTGATTATTGGATTGTTAAAATTGATGTGAACGGCAACAAAATCTGGGACCGGGGCTTCGGCGGTAACAACGATGACAACCTGAAAAATATCATTCTTACGCCTGATGGTAGTTACTTGTTGGGGGGCGAATCCGCCTCAGGGCAAACTGGCGATAAGTCGCAGCCTTCACAAGGGAACCTTGATTACCTTGATTACTGGATTATGAAAGTCGCGGAGTGCAGCGAGTTGACAGGGGGAATCTGCGCTGGCCAACCGGTCACTTTACGCGCTACGGGCTGCGCGGGGGTCATTACCTGGTCGACGGGTGCAACGGGGAATCAGCTTAGTGTATCGCCGGGTCAGTCAACCAGTTATTCGGCTACCTGCACCCTCAACGGCTGTAGCAGTGTGGCAAGCAGCCCCGTGATGATTACTGTGTATCCAGAAAATACAACGGTTAAAACCGGCAACTGGAACGACGCTACCGTCTGGTCGTGTGGTCGAGTGCCCACCACTGCCGATGCGGTCACGCTCAACCATGCCATCACCATTCCGGCCAGTTTTGCCGCTACGGCCTTGCGGGTACGTTACGGAGCCGGTGGGCAACTGCGACCGCTGTTGGGGGGGCGGTTACGGGCCTACCCGTAACCGCCCGGCGAAGCTATGGACCATCCTCTGCTTCATCGGGATTCGCTAAAAACAGAAGGCAGAAAACTGAAAACTTTTTTCTACCTTTGCACCCTCATTTTCAATATACACAAAGATCATGTACGCAATCGTAGAGATCGCAGGGCAGCAATTTAAAATCGAGAAGGGCCGCTTCATTTATACCCACAGGCTGGGTGGTGACGTGGACGCTGCACTTGCCTCCGACCAGATTAAAGTTCTTCTGGTTGACAACGAAGGTGCTATTACCGTTGGCGCTCCCACCGTGGCAGGCGCAGCCGTATCAGCAACCATCCTCGAGCACCTGAAAGGCGAGAAAGTTATCGTCTTCAAAAAGAAACGTCGGAAAGGCTATAAGAAGAAAAACGGCCACCGTCAGTACCTGACCAAAGTTCAAATTAACGACATCACCGTCTAAATCAGTTTACTGTTTACTGTTTACCGTTTACTGTTGCTCCGCTTTTGCACCCTCCGGTTTAACAAGCAGCGCAACTGAAAACAGCAAACTGAAAACTGTAAACCATTTACAAAAATGGCACACAAGAAAGGCGTCGGTAGTTCAAGGAACGGCCGTGACAGCATCAGCAAGCGACTGGGCGTCAAATTATTCGGTGGTCAGAAGGCCATCGCCGGTAACATCATCATCCGTCAGCGCGGAACCAAGCACCACCCCGGCAAAAACGTGGGTATGGGCAAAGACCACACGCTGTTCGCTCTCGTCGACGGTACAGTTCTCTTCACGAAAGGTCGCGCTGACCGGTCGATGGTGAACATCGTTCCTGTTGAGGTAGCGGCTCCAGTAGCTGTTGCTGCTGAATAAATTCAGACGCATTAACGAAAAAACCGCTTGTTGGCTCAACAGGCGGTTTTTTCATGCCCTTCCGTTGCCATCCCGCCTACAAACCTTTCATAGGCACAGCAGTTCATTTCTGTAGATCGGTTGCACCGCTCCTGTAGCACCGGTAACTTCGGGACTTCATACAACCAACCTTTATGGATCAATTGTTTACAGCAGAAGCCATTGTCAGCCTGCTCACCCTCACGTTTTTGGAAATCGTACTGGGCATTGACAATATCATTTTCATTTCGATTGCCGCGAACAAGCTGGCCCGCGCCGATCAGCCCAAAGCGCGTAATATTGGTTTATTGCTGGCCATGCTTTTCCGGGTAGCACTCCTGTTCGGTATATCGGTCCTGATCTCATTGAGTAAACCATTCACGCACATTGATACAGGCTGGTTCATTGCTGCCCCAACCGGGCAAAGTATTATTCTCTTTGTCGGCGGGCTGTTCCTATTATATAAGGCAACGTCTGAAATTCATCATAAACTCGAAGGTGATCCGCAGGGCGATGAAGTGGGGGCCGACGCAAAAAAGGGGGGCAAATCGACCGTTTCGAGTGTGGTGGCCCAGATTGCGATCATCAACGTAGTCTTCTCAATTGACTCCATCCTGACCGCCGTGGGGCTCACCCAGAACGTACCTGTCATGATCATTGCCGTCGTTTTATCCGTGCTGATCATGATGTTCTTTTCTGGCCCTGTTGGTCGGTTCGTTAACGAACACCCTAGTATTCAAATGCTGGGGCTCTCGTTCCTGATCATGATCGGCTTCATGCTGATCGCTGAGGGTGCTCACCTCTCAGAAGTAACGTTCTTCAACTCGCCTGTTGGTACCGTGCCGAAAGGGTATCTCTATTTCGCCATTGCTTTCTCACTGATGGTCGAAGTGCTGAACATAAAACTTCGGAAGAATCAGAAACCCATTCAGATGCGTGGCTATGAAGAACAGGCCGAACGCGAGGGATTGATCTAGAAAAGTAGCCATAAGCAGGGGTAGGTCGCCGCCTGATAAGCCCTGCTGCTGCTTACTGCTACTACCATTATGCCACTCACCGATCAACTACAGAATATTCTTGACAGTCTTAACGGCGGTAGCGCTGAAGGATGGCTTGCGCTGGCTTTTTGTGGCTTACTGATGGCGGAGTTAGTGCTGTTGAGACGCGCCAATCAGCAACGGACGCGTACCTGGCTAACCGGGCTTACCGTGTTTGGCTTACTGGTTGGTGGCGTAGTGGCCGTAGGCGAATCATACCGGGGGGCGCTGTTCCTGGATCTGCTGTTCCTCGATAATCAGGCTATACTGATCAAGGGGGTTGTTACGTTGGGAGCCCTGGCCGTGGTGCTCTGGGAAACGGGCGTCTGGCACCGTGGCGATGAGGAGCAGGCCATCGGGAAACGGCAGTTACCGACCGAATGGTATGCCGTGCTCATGGCGCTGGTGTTGGGCCTGTTCCTGCTATCGATGGCCGTGAATCTGCTGTCTGTTTACCTGAGCCTCGAGCTGGTTTCCATCAGCTCTTACTTATTGACGGGCCTGGTTGGCGATAGGAAAGCGTCGGAAGGGGGCTTAAAATATTTGCTGTTTGGTGCCGTCAGTTCAGCTGTCATGCTCTATGGGATGTCACTTCTGTATGGGCTCACCGGCACACTCGATATCACCAGCGCTGTCTTTGGGGTAGAGCTGGCCAAAAACGGGCCTGTCGCGCTGGTTGCCGGGCTACTAACGATGGCCGGGCTGCTGTTTAAATTATCGGCAGTGCCCTTTCAAATCTGGACACCCGATGCCTACGAAGCCGCTCCAGTGCCCGTAGCCGCTTTTTTCTCGATTGGGCCTAAGGCGGCTGCTTTGCTGGTTTTGATGCGCCTGCTGTCAGCTATGCCCGTGGCTGGCTTACAAACACCCCTGGCAGTGGTTGCGCTGGCAGGCATTCTGATCGGTAATCTATCCGCCCTGCGGCAGACCGATGCGAAACGACTACTGGCGTACTCAACCATCGCGCAGGCGGGATTTTTGCTGGTTGGCGTTGTTGCTTTATCTGATGCGGGCTTTCAGGCGGCGCTGTTTTACATGGCGACGTACCTGTTCATTTCGCTGGCAGCCTTCTTTCTCATCGACGCACTGGCCCCCAATGGCTCATTGCAAATCGCTGATTTCGCCGGCCGGATGAGTGCCTCGCCCCTACTCACCATCTGTCTGGTTGCTGTTGCGCTGGCGCTGACCGGCTTGCCACCAACCGTTGGCTTTACGGCGAAAGTGCTGTCGTTTTCGGCCCTTTTCAGCGCCTACCAAACCACGGGGAATCCCTGGCTGATCTGGCTATTCGGCCTGGGATTGGCCAACGCCGTTATCTCTTTGTTTTATTATATCAGGATTCCGTTCCTGCTAATTTTCCGTCGGCGCCCCGCCAACGTACCGGCGGTGCCTGTGCAATTGACCATAGCGCAATGGATTGCGCTCGCTATTACGGTGCCGCCGGTTGTGCTGCTTTTCATCAAGCCCGATCTGATTCTTCGGCTGATCGCTACTTTTTAATCTGACCATGCTCCATTACCTCATCGAAACCCTGGGTTGGGTTGCCTCTGTCCTGATTGTCGGGGCTTATTTCCTGAATATCCAGGGCCGTTTAGACGCCAAAGACCCCCGGTACGTATGGGCAAACCTGATCGGCGGTCTTTTCTTTATAGTCAACACCTATTATCACGGGGCTTATCCATCGGCACTGGTCAATGTGGTCTGGGTACTCATTGCGGTCTTTTCGCTGGCGAGGCGCAGATCCGTCTAGCAGTAAAAAGGGCGACCATGACTGGTCGCCCTTTTTACTGCTAGACCATTGATGATCAGTGTGAGTGAGCAAGCCGATGATGGCGTAGATTGACCAAATGCGAAATGACCAGCCCTGTCGATGCGGCATAGGCAAGGTATTCAAACAGCGGACTGACGTCTTCCAGCAGGAGACCCACCGCAAACAGGAACAGGAAGCTCCAAAGCGCGGCACGAATAACGGATGATGTATGGTTACGCGCTGCGAAATAAACGGCAATGATATTGACAGCGATGAAGACATAGTCGAGCCCTAAAAAGCCCGCCCGCCATGTGTCATCATGAAACAAATTGGATGTCATAACGAGTACCGGGGCAACCAGGCAGTGAATCAGACACAAAACTGACCCGGTAATCCCAATGTAATCGGCCTTCTTATCAACAACGTCGTCCAACTTCATAACTAATTTGAATGCTGTAGGGCAAAAGTAAGATGGTAACTTATCTAAATGCAATAAGGTTGCAAATTAATTTGCAACAACGTTGCGTTTACGTATGTTTGTACCGTTAAACTCAACAGAAACACGATGCAGCAAGCACAAAAAAGGCATATTATAGCCTACACCGGGTGGATCCTGGCATTAAGCGGCCTTCTTTTCCTGAATGGTTGTAATAAGGCAACGGACCCGCAACCGGCCGACGAAAATGAACTGATCACCACCGTGACGTTACGCTTCACCGAGCAAGGCACTGCCAACACGCAGGCGTTCACTTTTCAGGATAAAGACGGGGATGGGGGCGCTGCACCGACCCGGTTTGATTCGGTCACGCTAACGGCTGGCAAAAGCTATAGCCTGGCGGTTGAGGTGCTGGATGAAAGCAAAACACCTACCGACAATATCACAAACGAGATCAAGGAAAAGCAGGATGAACACCTGTTTGTCTACACCGCCAATCCAGGTACGTTGCTGGCCTATACCTATGGCGACAAAGACAGCCGAAATTTCCCTATCGGATTGACCGGTACCGCCACCACAGGCCCGGCCGGCACTGGCCAATTCAATGTCCGTCTTCGCCATCAGCCACCGGTCAACGGGGTGGCTGTAAAAAATGGCACATCGGCGCCCGGCTCCGACGATGTGAACTTAACGTTCTCCCTCACAGTGAAGTAGTCAGCGCACCAGCTACGAAAAAGGCCCGCTAGTTATATAGCGGGCCTTTTTCGTTAAAAAGCGTAAGGAGCAATTTACTTGATGAGATCGCCCAGAATATCTTCACAGCGGTATAGCTGGAAGGTTCGGTTGTCGCTCATGGCAATGAACAAACCATGCCTGAATTGTTTGTTCAAAGGCCGGGTGATGGTTTCGGAGCCGTCGCTCTGGTGCGCCAGCACGCGTGTGGTACGTACCCACGGATGCGCATAAGGTTGCCCCGCCTGCCCTTCTCGCCGGAAAACCTGGAATCGGTCGCCGCCCTGGTCAGATACCAGCAGGTAGCCTGTGCTGGCTGACGTGGCATAGATCGAGATGCCTTCATGGTCTTCGGCAAAACCAGTCGTGGCAAACAGGGCCAGTTGCTTGTTGCCCCGTTCCGGGTCAGCGAAATACTGCCGGACACCCACGCCTTCATCGGAGTAGTAGACGTACCCAAGCTGGTCATCAACGGCTATCGATTCAATCTCTTTCCGTCCGCTATAGTCACCAAATTTCCGCAGTAGCGTGGCTTTTACCTGTCCGTTGCCTGCGTCGGTCAGGCGATACTGCCACAGGTACGTTCCGTCGGTCGGGCCGCTCTTTCGGCCAACGATGGCGTCGATCAGGCCCGCTTTGTTCCGGTACAACGCAATACCCATCAGATCGCGGAAACCTGTTCCGGTCTCACCGGCAAACATGGGAATTCCCCCACCATCGACAGGCTGCATATCGGGGAGCGAAAAAATGCGGAGGTTGTGCGTTTCGCGCTCGGTAGTCACCACAACGTCGGTGGGTTTACCATTCAGGATCAGGCCATACTCCACATCGACATTGTTGGGGCGTTTTAGACCGTGAACCGTTTTATCGGGCAACAGGTGGCCGTTCAGGTCATACACGTATAGCCCCCCATCCGAATCCTTATCGGTACCGATGATCAGGCTTTGCGCCGCATTGACCGGATTGACCCAGACAGCCGGATCATCCGAATCATGCCGAACAGAATCGGTTACGGCCACTGGCTGTATGACCCGGCTAGAGTCGGCCGTCGCCTGCCCACCCCGGCGAACCGGATGTTGGCAGGCGACAACGGCTAAGCCGATAAACAGTGATAGGCTCCCTCGGTACATACACACTAGTTGGTTCCGTAAGCACCGACGTAGGAAGCGGGCGCTGGTGACTGGTACACTACGCCGCCTACCGTAATACCGTCGGCGTATAACCGGGTAAACGTGGTGCTTCCTTTACCCAGCGCAGGAGAACCAGCCTGTAGTTTGAAATTCCAGGCCGTGTTGAAGGTCTGGTTGAGCGACGGATTGTCGAGGGGGAAGTTCACGAATTTCGGGTCGTTATCACCGGCTTTTTTACCGATTACATCGTTGGTACCGGCAATGATCTCGGCAGTAGGCTGAAACTGGTCGACGCCCTGCTGCGTGTACCCATAGTAATAATTGTTGCCCATAACGCTGCGGGTATCTTCGGTAAGCTTCGTATCGCGCTTAACGCCGAACCGGTCATTGACAAACAGGTTGTTGTAGACCGTAGCCCGAACGGCAGCCTCTACCCAGATCGAACCTCCCTTGATACTTGGGCGGCGCCAGCCGGCATTCACGATCGTGTTGTTGTAGGCCACAACATAGGCCTGCGGCGTGCGGTCGCCCGTGCTCGACAGTTTCAGGGCGTTGGTATTGGGGCTATACACCAGGTTATAGGCTACGTCGGCCTGCACCCCCGATTTGATATTGATGGCATCACCACCCGACACACCCTGCGTATAGATCACATTGTTGGCAATAATAACCTTACCGCCCTCCAGGTAAATACCATCTTCATTCTGGTTGCTCAGCCGACTGTTGATGATCACCACCTTTCCGTTTACGTTGGTGAAGTTAACCGCAGGTACGTGCTGCCCGGCAGCAGCTTTGTACAAACCGGCCTTCACTGATGGCGAGCTCTCCGTTGTCACAGCGCCGCCATAGTCCATGATCACGTTTTTCAGCACCAGCTCTTCCGACTTAGGGCTGGCAATGATACCGCCCCACAGGTTTCCGAACTCGTTCTTCGCCGTTTTCCAGGCGTCGGGCACAGTGAATCTGACGGGGTTCTGGTCGGTACCCAGCACGTACAGGTTGCCTTTTACAATAAACTCAGGCTTCACGGTCGAGTCGCTGAAGATAACGGTGGCTCCTTCCTGAATAGTCAGCGATTTGCCTTCCGAAATCTGAAGATGGTTCGTGATTTTGTACGTTCCTCCTTTAGCCCACACACCCGACACATCGCCACCTACGTTCTCCTGCACGACAGGCGGCACCACAACGGGTGTGACAGCACTATCGTCTGACTTCTTACAGCCAGCTATGGCGGCGGCCAGCACAACGGCAAGTACTACTACGTTTTTCATTTTGTTTTTGATTGATAAAAGATTGTCTATAAGTCGATTACAACTTATACCGAACGCCAATCAGATACGACTGCTGGTAGAAATCGCGTCGGATCAGCGTCTGCCCCGACGCGATGTTCTGGTCGGGTACGCCTGCATTTCTGGGGTTGGTGTTCTTTATAAAAATTTCGGTGGGCGTATTCAGCAGGTTGTTGGCTTTGGCAAACAGCATGAACCCGCCTGCTGCTCCGCCAGCGGCTGGCCTCCCTACCCGTTTTTCGAGCGAGGCATCCATTTGCACGAAGCCTTTCTGCCACAGATCATTGTCGACAAACTGAGCCACCGTACTGATTCGCTCACCGGAGTAGCTGGCCGCCAGTTGCAGGTCCAGTCCATGATCGCCGTCTTTATAGAGCAGCGATAGGTTACCCACGTGGGCAGATTGCCCGTAGAGCGGGCGCGTCTGGCTAACGGTGATCGTTTCCAGATCGCCCTGTGCATTTCGTATCCGCTTTGATTTTGGCGTCGTGATCCTTGAGTTCGTATAGGTGTAGTTGGCCTTCAGGCCCCATCTGCGGATATACTTGATGGCGTCGATTTCAAGGCCGTAGTTCCGGGCCGTGCCGAAGTTGCCTGGCGAGTAGTAGATGTCCTGCCCCCGGATGGCGTCTTTTTGGAGCGTGTATTCGATCGGGTCCTGAATGTGCTTATAAAAAAGCCCGACCATGAACTGCTCCAGCGGTCGCGGGAAAAGCTCGTACCGCAGGTCAATGTTATCGGCAATGGCCCGCTTCAAATTGGGATTACCCCGCTCCTGGTATTCTTCATTGACAATCCGGTACGGAACGATCTCGAAAAAGCCGGGTCGGTTCAGCGACCGGAAATACGAAGCCCGCCAGTTGGCGTTGCCGCGTTGCAGGCGGGCATGCAGACTGGGCAGAAGATCGGTATAGACCTGTTTGCCAACCGGAAAATCTTCACCAATCGGAAACTTCATGGCGTACCCCTGATCGGTATGTTCAACCCGCAGGCCACCAACCAGTTCGAGCGGCTGGCCGGTGGTACGGAATTGCAGATACCCCGCCGAAGTCTGCTCGGTGGCCTCATAATTCAGCGCCGATGCGACCGACCCCAGTGGGTTCTGAATGGTCCAGTTGATCTGGTTGTAGCTGGTAAAGTCGACCCCGTACTGGGCGAACACATTGGCTGGCCGAACGGTGTAGTTGTTGTAGAAGTTCGTGCGCGTTTTATCACGGAACAACCCACCAAGCATCCACTCGACGGGTAAACCGGCGATCGGGCGGTTCCAGGTTACGTTCAGGTAGCCAGCCAGATCCTGGTCAGAATTGTGTTCCCAGCGGCGATAGCCGTCATTTACCGTTGTGCGGGTATCGACAAACGATTTTCGGATGCCCAGCAGGGGAATGTTGGTTTGGTCGGGCACCGCGTTGGTAGCGCTGGAATAGACCGCCGACCAGTTGATGGTCAGGCTGGCCGGTAACTTATGCGTTCCCTGGAGTGTGCTGGTGAAGATCGCCTGCCTGGTCAGGCGGGAGCGGGTGGCGTACGTGAGCGACGCATTGCCCTGTTCAGGATTGTAGCCGCCAATGGCCAGTTCGGTGGTTTTAGTGTCGCGAACCTGGGCGTTGGTCAGGTTAATGTACGCATTGTACCACTGGAGCTTCGTGCCCGGATTGAGGCGCAGGTCCAGCTTACTGTGCAGGCCGTAGCGGGTTTGCTGTTCCGAATACAGGCGTTCGCTTTGCTTCGTCAGCACAATACCGCGCAGGGTGTCTGCCACATCGCCGTCGGCAAACAGGCTGTTGCTTCCCCGGTATGTATTCTGAAAGCTGCCCGCCAGCATAACACCCAGCTTTTGGCCCAGAAAGCGGTTGCCAATGGCAAACCCACCCATCAGGTTAGGGGCCGGGTGCCCGTTTGTGTAGGTTGCCGATGCCCTGTTGAAATCACCGGCGGTGGCACTATATTGATTACCCAGCCGCTCATAGGGCGATTGCGCGGCTATGTTCCGTGTATCGAAGCGGGTGAAATCGCGGTTGATAAACAGCCCCGAATAGCCCGTTGCCAGGTTGGCCTGTATGTAACGCTGGCTGGGGGCATCGCGCATGACCATATTCACAGCGCCGCCAATGGCATCGCCCTCCTGGCTGGGTAGCAGGGCCTTGTACACCTCGAGCCGCTCCAGTAATTCAGACGGGAAAATGTCGAGGGGAACGTACCTGTACCGGTTGTCGGGGCTGGGGATCTTCACCCCATTGACCAGCGTGTAATTGTACCGTTTGTCCATGCCCCGCACAATGGCATACTGGCCGTCACCGTTGCTGTTTCGTTCGACCGATATCCCCGAGACGCGCTGAATGACGTTGGCAACCGTCAGGTCAGGCGACAGCTCGATGGTTCGCCCCGAAACGATGTTGGTTACCTGTAAGGCATTGCGTTCCAGCGTTCGGGCGGTATTATCGCTGAACCCGTCCCGCTTTTGCGTAACCACGATCTCGCTCAGTGTCTGCTTGTCGTCGGGCTCCAGCGCGAGTATAAGCGCCAGGGGGTCAGGCCCGCCGACCACCACCGTACGCGTACTTGTTTTGTAGCTGATGTAGCTGATTTTGAGCTGGTAGCGCCCTTCAGGTACGTTCCGCAGCTGAAACGATCCGTCGAGTTCAGAGACGGCGTTGAAATTAGTGTTCTCCAGGCGGATTACCGCGCCAATCAGTTGCTCACCCGTCGACGCATCGATGGCTTTACCCCGAATAGTACCAGCCCAGGCGGGTAACAGCAGCAAACAACTACATAGACTAAGGTAGATGACTCTCAACATAGATGGGTATTGTCGACACGACGTGTCATGACCGGTATCGTCAGTAAACGACCGTGTATAGACCCACAAAATTGAGATGGCGGCTTCGTTCTTAACTAATTGGCACAGTTAAGAATGTGCAAAGAAAAAACGAGTAATCTTAACAAAATGGCCATTTATCCATTTAAACTGGCTGGTTACAAACTGGTCAGTCTTACCGTGTAAGCCTTAAAAAGGGCATACCTGTCTACCATACGTAGTAATGTTCACATAACACCACCGCTCCAGGCTACCCTGTGTGGTGGCAATTCCGTTATTGAACTGCCTGACGAATCGGTATCTCAGTTGGCAGTTTCCGCTCAGGACGGTATGCGATTACTGCTTTTAGGCAATAAAAGACGGTTAGCAGTGCCATAACCGGTGGCAAGCTTAACTGGTAGGTGAGCCCGAGTGCCATCACCATTGCCCCGGCGAGTACAGGGTAAAGTGGAACACGCGAGACCAGCCAGAAGGCAATGCCAGCAAACAGGTGCAGTTCGACCAGCATTAACATCGGCTGATCGAACATAAGCACCAGAACTATAGGTTGCCAGGCCATGCTCGCCAGCGCCAGCAGTCGCATTTCGGTTGGCAATCTGGCCCAGTACTGATGATTGGTTCGCGTAAGATGGGCTAGACTACCTCCTGCCAGATCCCAGAGTACCCACATGGCCACTTGGACCGACTCGGGAGACTGTAGTTCGGGATCATGTCGAAAAATCCACCATAGTAATCCGGTAATCAGGCCGGTACCTCCATGGATGAATAGTAATGATGTATACCTGGTTGTTTCTCCGTAGATGGGTTGCAGGAGCCAGGGCACTGGTCGATCAACACGGAAAGAGGCAAGGGCCGTCATAAGTAACTGAGTGGTAGATACGTTCGGTAAAGGTGGACCGATTTAGTCAAAAAATTAAGCATCGTCCACGCTGATCGGCCCAAGAGACGTTACTTTTACATAGCCGACCCAATCTTTTCGCAACAGAAAATGGCCCAGTCCACTACTGCCCAAACTCGCCAGAATACCCGTCGCTCCGAAAGTGCCGACGGCGCGCGCCGTGGCACCTCAAAACGCGACAAAGCTGCCGACGTACCCAGCCGAAACTGGACATTACCTTTTGATCGTGTACGTGCCGATGAGCGCACCAATCTGTCTGTTGGCGTGCTGCTGATGCTCCTGAGCATCGGGCTGCTGGTGGCCTTCATTTCCTACCTCTTCAGCGGGCCGGCCGATCAGAGCCTGATTGGCGCCGACGAATCAGTGAAAGAAGCGGGCAAAGATGTACAAAATTGGGTGGGGTTGCTAGGTGCCCATGTAGCCCATGTATTTATGTTCCGCTGGTTTGGCGTGGGCGCGTTGGGGTTACCCATCGTTGTGTTTCTGGCAGGCTTTAAACTTACCTCCGGGCGTGAGCCTCTTCCCCTGGCCCGCACAACACAGGCTGTTTTATTTCTCGCCGTCTGGATAAGCCTGGTGCTTGGGTACGTAGTGATGGCTACCGGAACTGTCAGCGAGGGAAGCGTCTGGTGTGGCGGCGTTGGCTATGAGCTGAATCGACTGCTGTATGGGCTGCTCGGCTTCGGCAGCATTGTATTGATTGGCTTCCTGGGCTTCGTATTCCTGCTGTTCTTCTTCAATATTACCAGCCTCTCTCTCTTTAGCCGACCTCAGCTGGCTGATGTTGCCGATGGCTATAGTGAACCGCCATCGCAGCCATCGGGTAATTACAACGCTGCAACAGATACCTACGACGAACCGGAAGTCCCTGAATCTTTCGGAGAAACAACGCAGGAGGCTGTCCCTGTCGCCGAGGAGCCTGCTTATGCCACTGCTTCTGATTACTCGCTGACTGTTGAGCCACCGTCGACTTCCGTTGACCTACTTTCTCCTTATCCAACCACCAAACCGTCGACTGCAACTATCGGGGCGGGTAACCTGGTATTGACCGTTGCCGAAGGGATGGAGCTGGCGGATATTGCGGAAACGCCCCCCGTCATAACGCCGCCTTTCGAACCGGATATGTTCGCCGGTGACCTGGTAGCCCAACACGGCTTATATGACCCGACACTCGACCTGCCTAATTACCAGTATCCCACCGTTGACCTGCTGACCAACTACCCGGAGAACAGCAAAGCACAGGTCTCTGCCGATGAACTGGAAGCAAACAAAGACCGAATTGTTGATACGCTGGCGAAATTCAACATCGGTATCCAGCGAATTCATGCCACTATCGGGCCAACGGTGACGTTGTACGAGATTGTGCCGGCCGACGGGGTACGTATCTCCAAGATCAAGAGCCTGGAAGATGATATTGCCCTGAATCTGGCGGCGCTGGGCATACGTATTATCGCTCCCATGCCTGGCAAGGGTACCATCGGTATTGAAGTGCCGAATAAGAACCGGGAGATGGTCTCGATGCGGTCGATGATGGTATCCGAAAAATTCCAGAAGGCAAGTATGGATTTGCCGGTAGTGCTGGGCAAAACCATCTCAAACGAGATTTTGGTTGTCGACCTGGCCAAAATGCCTCACCTACTAATGGCTGGGGCCACGGGACAAGGCAAGTCGGTCGGCCTGAACGTCTTGCTGACCAGCCTGCTGTATAAAAAGCACCCGGCGCAGTTGAAGTTTGTCCTGGTTGACCCCAAGAAAGTGGAGTTGACCCTGTTCAATAAAATTGAGCGCCATTTTCTGGCCAAACTACCCGATGCCGACGAGGCAATCATCACCGATACGAAAAAGGTGGTGAATACGCTCAACTCGCTTTGTATCGAGATGGACAACCGGTACGATCTGTTGAAAGACGCCGAGGTGCGGAACATCAAGGAATACAACACCAAGTTCACGCATCGTCGGCTGAACCCCGAAAAGGGCCACCGGTACCTGCCGTACATTGTGCTGATCATCGATGAGTTGGCCGACCTGATGATGACCGCCGGTAAGGAAGTAGAACAGCCTATTGCCCGGCTGGCGCAGTTGGCCCGGGCTATTGGCATTCACCTGGTTGTGGCCACGCAACGGCCTTCGGTCAACGTCATCACGGGCTTGATCAAGGCCAACTTCCCGGCGCGTCTCTCCTTCAAAGTGACGTCAAAAATAGACTCGCGAACCATTCTGGATGCCGGAGGGGCCGAGCAGCTTGTTGGTATGGGTGATATGCTGCTGTCGTCGAATTCCGACATCATCCGGTTGCAGTGCCCGTTTGTCGATACGAACGAGATTGAAGAAATATGCGGCTTTGTAGGCGGGCAACGGGGTTACGACGATGCCTATCCGTTACCGGAGTTCTACGGCGAAGACAGTGGCAATACCACTGATGACAAAGACGTAGACCTAGCCAACCGTGATGCCATGTTCGACGAGGCCGCGCGGCTGATCGTGACGCATCAGCAGGGAAGTACCTCACTGATTCAACGGCGACTGAAACTCGGCTACAACCGGGCAGGTCGGCTGATTGACCAGCTCGAGAAAGCAGGCATTGTTGGGCCATTTGAAGGCAGCAAAGCCCGCGACGTACTGGTTCACGACATGGTTCATCTTGAAGAGATGTTGAAAAATCTGGGCTAAATGAACAGGTGGGCCAGTGGCAACAACGCCCCACCTGTTGGCTACCTGATTATGACATGCTTACTAACTACCACCCCATTCTGGCGGATAGACAGCAGATACCTACCAGCCAGTAGCTGAGTAGTGGGTTGTATTGTCAGGCCATCCAGATCATTTTGCTGACTATTGACAGCCAGCTGGCGGCCAAGCAGGTCGGATAAGCTGACAGTGGCCGGGTCAGTTGCGGCCAGTCGTACACGCAGATAGAAACCGTCGCTTGGGTTTGGGTAAACTACGGCAAACGTGTCAGGTACATAGGAGATGGAGAGCCAACGAAAAAATTCGGCAGCTCCTTCCCGGTCTACCTGTTTCAGTCGATAGTAGGCTATGCCCGGTAACGGTGCGGTATCGTACGCTACATAACTTTTTCGGCCTTTAGCTAATCCTGCGGCATCGATTATCGCTATCTCGCTAGTATGGAGAAGGTCACGACTGCGTTCAACTACAAACTGGCTGCTATTCTGCTCCGATGCAGTCTCCCAGTCGATACGTACCTGATTAGCTGGTGTCAGCGACACCCTGAACGAATGCAACTCAACAGGTAAGGCGGGCGTAGACAGATTGTAAGGGCAGCCATTGGCCATTGCCAGCGCACTCGACACCGGATCCATAATCATCAGTACAACCACATCGACACTTGGAAATCCAGCGCCGAAATAGGGGTAACTTCCGTCGGTTGCCCCGGCCGTAGCAATGCTCACAAACCCTTCCGACGCCGAAGAACCGTAGTTATTTTTAAAGCCGTAAAGCGAGCTATTATTGGTCAGGTCCTTATCCTGCGACAGGCAAGCCTCGCGATGCCCCCACGATGAGCTGCTATCGTTATAGATCCAGTTGTAAATGGCCCGTTCAATAATCAGCGGATTACCCGACGAACCGCTACTAGCAAAAATGGCGATGTTCTCGGCTCTTGCCAGAAATTCGCTACAGGCCGGTGTTGTTTGTGGATATACCGCCTGAATACGCTGAAACGGTGAAGTGCCCCCTGCCCCCGTATGTGTAAATAAATTATTGGCCTTCAGGTAATTCGCATGGGCTTGTGCCATGGCGCTGAGGTTTGCGTCGCTGGCTTCAAAAGGCAATCCCAACACGGTACCCGACGCATACGTAATGCCTGCTCGTGCGGTGCGCTCAGCATTCAGCAGCGTATAGGCTTTTTCGTTGTTGGTGAAGCCCGACCAGCCACCAGGAAGCGTGAGCGCACCCAGGCTGTTCGTAGCCAGGCTCAGTTGTATTTCCTCCTGCCGACGGGCGTTGTTGACGGCGTTCTGGATAGCCACTACCCCGGCATAGGTTGCCTGTTGGCCAGACGTACCTGCGTCTTCATCCCAGGGTATGTTGGTAGTCAGGTTAGACGGTGATTGTGCCAGTGTGATCACCGACATGAACAACCCAGTCAAAACAGTGCCTAAGCGCTGGATGTATGTAAATCGTCTTATCATTTCGTACGGCAGATTTTACTCTCCCAATAGTACTAAATGATAGCAAATAGTAAGTATAAATTCTCAGGTATCCGACATTAAGTACCCGGATTGCAACTAGCCTGCCCCTCCCTGATTAACAAAGCCAACTGCTCAACGGAGGGAGGTTTGACTAAAAAAGTGCAGGCGCCCATGGCCTCACTTCGCGACCGATCATCTGCGTTACTGGATGTACTCAGAATGGCTACGGGTACTTTTTTCCACTGGTGATGTCGCTTCAGAATAGTAAGTGTCTCAAATCCAGTAAGCCGGGGCATGTTTAGATCCAAAATAATCAGATCTGGTAACGGGTTGCCTGGGTGGGTTGCAAAATGATCAATCAATGCTTGCCCATCATCAAAACTGGTAAGTGTCCACTCCGGAAAATGTGCGGCAAAGGTCAGTCGAGCTAAGTACACATCATCTTCATCGTCATCAACCAGAAAAATTACTGGCTTCTTCATTTTAGTTACTGTCAAGTCGTTACGGTACGTATCACTACTGCTAATATACACCTCAATTCATTCTGGCCATATACGCAAATGAGGTTATGGGTTTAGCGCATCTGGCTGAACGCTGCTGAATCTGTTAAACTTTTCAGTAGGTTCGCACGTCTAACTAGTAGTAGCATGACTAATCAACTTGACTATCTCTCCCAACGAATGAAACAATTAGCATTTATCGGTCTTATCCTTCTATCTACTACCGGATCGTTACTAGCTCAGAAAGATAAGCGTGCCGAAGCTGTCCTCGATGCCATGAGCGCCCGGTTCAAAGCCCTGACCAGTTATCAGGCGGCTTTCAGCTATAGCGCTGATCGTGAGACCTATAAAGGCGATATTGCCGTGAAGGGTAAAATGTTTCGGTTGAAAACAGCTGGTCAGGAAGTGTTCACCGATGGTAAAGTGATGTCGACGTATGTCAAGGAATCGAACGAAGTGAACGTTCAGGATTATGATGCCAGCGCAACCGGCGACTTCAATCCGACCAAAATTTATACGATGTATAAAAAAGGATTCAATTACAGCTATGTCCGGGAGCAAAAAGCAGCAGGGCGCGTGCTGGATGTCATAGAGTTGAAACCTGAGAAAAAAAATACGCAAATAGCCAACGTACAAATCAGTGTTGATCGGGCCGACAAGTCGGTGAAAAGCTGGCAGATTACGGATAAAAACGGCAAACGCACGGTCTATACCATCAGCAAGTTCACGCCAAATCCCAATCTGGCCGACAGCTATTTTGTTTTCGACAAAGCTAAATATCCCGGTGTCGAGGTTGTGGATCTTCGTTGAGTAATGCCGTTGCACTCTGGCCACAACTTGATTAGAAGCTCCATCTTAACCTGACTGCTATGTTACGCCCCAGGTCATTGGCATAATACCGAAAGCGGTTCAGATAATCGCGGTATTGTCTGTCAAACAGGTTGGTAGCGGTCAGGCTGATTTCTGCACTTTGCTCATCAGTAAACGCAATGGTGCTGCCAACCGACGCTGTCCACAGACTATAGGCAGGTGGCGGCGGCGAAAAATCGCTGTTGGCAGGCACTCGTTTTTGCTGAGCGACCAGCAGATTTCCCACACTTATATAAGGATCCCGCCAGCGCCCGGGCCTTTCCGGCCTCATCAACGCATAGCGAATGGTATTCTCCCACCGATTTGGTGGAATCATCACAAGCGGCTGATTCACCCGCGTGTCCTGCACATAGAGGTAAGCAGGCTTTGTTGTCCAGGCCCAGCGCGTGCCTATTTTCACATCAACGGTAGCATCGACACCGGTATAGATGGCATCGGTCTGGGTGTATTTAAAATAAGGGAATGCCCCCCGCACCGTTAGAATTGGCTCAGGCTGCGGACGCAGGTAGATGTAATTGTGGATGAAATTATAATACAGATCTACCGCTGCCTGTACCCGGTCGCTGCGCCATTCGGTTGTTACGTTCAGGTTAAGGTTTGTTTCCGGGCGTAAACCAGCGTCACCTTGCTCATACGCTGCGGCCCCGTGATGAACACCGTCGCTAAACAATTCGCTTATATTGGGTGGGCGCCAGGCCGTTCCTACGTTTATTCGGGTAGTCCAGTGGTCGTTATGGTAGCGCGTGGCCCCTAACGTACCTGAAGGGCTGGCAAAGACAAACGTGGGGGCATCATAAACCCGCCCGTTGGCGCCGCTAACGTACCTGAAAATTTGTAGTCTACGCCAGTCCAGGCGCAGCCCCAGTTCATATTCCCACAAGCCATGTCTCACTTTGTTGATCCAGAAGGCACCGAGCGTGGCCAGTTGAAAGTTAGGAATCAGTGGTCGCCCCGTCATGATATTATATTGGTATAGGCCACTCACCCCAACTGTGCTGCTCCGATTCGTGCGCAATTGCCTTTCACGAACCAGGTCGGCGGTGTAGGTAGTTAGCTGGAAACGTAGTTCAGGCCGATTCAGCGAAGCCAGCGAGTCATTTCTGGGTAGATGGAGGTCATATTCCAGCCGATCATCTGTTTGTCGGGCCAGGGTCATCGTCCAATTTGCGCCCGAAGCAGTCGTATACGCAGTGCGCCACTTCAGCAGGTCATGCGTGATATCCTGACTGGGCCGTCCAATCGAATAGCTAAATCCAGCCTTTAGTATTGGCTCGCCACTGTTTATTACTTGCTGAAGATCTGTCAGACTTCCGATATGTGAGCCTGAGAAAATACCGATCGCTGACGAGAAACGGCTGTAAAATACTTCTGACTGCCATTTTTCTGCGCGGTACATAAAAGCCGCCGACCCGTTTCGCTCCCGTACACCCGTATTGTCCAGGTAGTAGGTCGGTGTTCTCAAATTGCCTCCTTCTTTCACCGTCCCCTGTATACGCCAGCCAAAACGACTTATTCCAGAAGCCAACAGGGTGCCAAAGCCGCCTTCTGTCTGGGCGGATACGACCCCTTGCTGACCGTTAGTGAAGCCTGCCAAATTTATCTGTCCGTGTGTGCCTCCGGCCGTGGGAAGTAAGGCCGGTTCAACCAAAATTACCCCGCCGATCGCATCTGACCCATAACGGACACCTGCCGCCCCTTTGATTACTGACAAACGACTGGCGACAAACGGATCTATTTCGGGACCGTGTTCGGATCCCCATTGCTGCCCTTCCTGCCGGATACCGTTGTTCAAAATCAGAACGCGGCTGCTATGCATACCGTGAATTACCGGCTTTACAACCGAAGAGCCCGTCTGAAGCGTCGTTACCCCTGTCAGGTTCTTTAAAGCGTCGCCCAGCGTTTGGCCCCGTGTTTGTTCCAGCCCCCGCCCCTGGATAGCCACTATTGCCTGACTTGCCAACGCCTCTGTTTTTTGCGCCGTCACCGTTACATTCTGTAGATGTTGGACCTCCTCCGACAAAAGCATATCGTGCTGCGTGCCGCTTGGCAGATGTGTCAGATTCACCAACTGTTGGATCTCATGATAGCCAACAATCCGCGCTACCAGCGTATAAGTGCCCTCACACAACTGGGAAAACCGATAATTCCCTTCCGTGTCGGTGGCAATGCCCTGCCCGGTTTCTCTTAGCTGTAAAGTGACGCCTGGGATGGGCTGCCTGGTCTCCCGGTCAAGTACCTGCCCCTTTATGAAACAGTCGCACCTTGTCTGCCCTATACTGGGGAACGGATTACCCACCACAACAAGAAACACAGTGGCAATATGACTCGCCACTTGCATCAACGAACTTAAAAATCCTCTTCTACCCATCCCCGTATGTTTTCGCAACAAAGTTGCAACAAAATTGGTAACACATTTCTGAGCCAACAGGCCTGCATTTACGGGAGTTTTTTGTAAAAATATATTTTTGTTTAACCTTTGATGGGCAATAGTTCAACAAAGCGCTCGGGTTGGATTCCACAAACTGGGGAAATTATTACCCACGACAGGAGCATTCACTAGTTCACTGGCCTATTGGCACACATACATTACCGTACTTAATTACCTGTCTAGTAATTGATTAGCATTTTAAAAACAGGAATTAGCTGCGTATCTAAAAACTTGGTCAAGAATTTGTCTAATTGTCATCAAGATTGATTCAACAAAACTTTTCGTACTCATGACTGCGCTCGAATTCACATATCACATTGGCAAAGTATCAAAATCACTGCGCCCGTTCGCGCTCCGTTTGACGAAAGATTCGGAAGACGCTAATGACTTGTTGCAGGATACGCTGTTGAAAGCGTATACCAACCGCGACAAATACACAGACGGTACCAACCTGAAAGCCTGGTTGTACACGATCATGAAAAATACGTTTATCACAAATTATCAGCGTATGGTTCGTAAGAACACCTTTATTGATACGACTGATAACTTGCATTATATAAACTCAACGGACAGCAGCACAGATAATCTGGCCTACTCGTCCTTTGCACAGGAAGACATTGCTCGGGCAGTAAACAACCTTGATGATACCTACCGGACGCCCTTTATGATGCACTTCCGGGGCTTCAAGTACCACGAGATTGCGGCAAAGCTTGATATTCCCATCGGGACGGTTAAAAACCGTATTCACATTGCCCGGAAAGAACTCAAAAGCAAACTACACGTATACGCTCATTTCGCGTCGTAAGGTGTCGTAATGCATTTCATCACCAGGAAATTTGTGTAGTATTTCCTAAACAAATGAATTGATTGAGTAGTTTTTGGTTAAAAAGAGGAAGGTTCCGAAAAGTTAGATGCTTTGCATCTAACTTTTTTTTGTGCTTAGCAAAGAAGTTTACAGTTTACAGTCGTCCGTTTTTAGTTGCTTAGCAAAGGCACCGTCTATCGCCAAAGCAAAACAACTGCAAACGGACGACTGTAACCTATTTACCTGTTATTATGCCCCCACGCGTACTTGTCATTGGTGCCGGCTTTTCCGGTTTATCTGTTGCAACGAGTTTAGCCCATCAGGGTTATGATGTTACCATTCTTGAAAAGAATGAGCTACCCGGTGGCCGGGCGCGTGTCTTCCACGCCGACGGTTTCACCTTCGATATGGGCCCAAGCTGGTATTGGATGCCCGATGTCTTTGAGACGTATTTCGCCCGTTTTGGTAAACATCCGGCCGATTATTACGAACTGGTTCGGCTAGACCCATCCTATAAGGTTGTCTTTGGCCCGCAAGAAGCGGTGAATTTGCCCGCCAACCTGGACGATTTGAAACAAACGTTCGAGGGTATTGAACCGGGCAGCGGCGCACGCCTGACTGAATTTCTACGGCAGGCCGCCTATAAATACGATGTTGGCATTCATAAGTTCGTCTGGAAACCAAGTCGTTCGATAACCGAATTTTTCAGCCTGAAACTTCTCTACGACGTTGCGCGGCTCGACGTCTTTCAGTCCTTTGCCAGTCACGCCCGAAAATTTTTCAGTCATCCGCGCCTGTTGCAACTGATCGAATTTCCAATTCTATTTCTGGGGGCTACACCGCAAAATACACCGGCCATGTATAGCCTGATGAACTACGCCGAAATGACCATGGGTACGTGGTATCCAATGGGCGGCATGCACAAAATCATTGATGGCATGGTGGCGCTGGCAAAAGAAAAAGGCGTTAAACTCCTCTTAAATCAGACGGTTCAGCAGATAGAAACGGTTGGTGGCCTGGCCAAACGCGTACATACCGACAAGGGCATTTTCGAGGCCGATATTGTGGTGGGCAGCGCCGATTATAACCACATTGAAACGGCCCTCGTTGAGCCGGCCAACCGGAACTACGACGATGCCTATTGGGCAAAACGGGTCATGGCTCCCTCATCGCTCCTGTTTTATGTGGGCGTTAATAAACGGATTCCTAGGTTGGAACACCACAATTTATTCTTTGATGAAGATTTTGGTTTACATGCTCAGGAAATCTACGAAACCCCGAAATGGCCCAGTAAACCGCTGTTTTATGTCTCGGCACCGTCGAAAACAGATCCTGGTGTGGCACCGGCCAACTGCGAAAACTTGTTTTTACTCATACCAGTAGCCCCCGACTTAGCTGATGATGAAGCAACACGTGAGCATTATTATAATCTGATTATGCAGCGGCTTGAAGATTACGTGGGTGAAACTGTTCGGGATTGTGTAATTTACAAACGAAGCTATGCCCACCGCGACTTTAAAGCCGATTACAATGCTTTCCGGGGAAATGCCTATGGGCTGGCTAATACGTTGATGCAAACAGCCTTTCTGAAGCCGTCGCTTAAAAACAAAAAAGTACGTAACCTGTTCTACACTGGACAGCTAACGGTTCCGGGGCCGGGGGTTCCCCCTTCCCTGATCTCCGGTTTAGTCGTTGCCAACGAAGTGGCCAATGAATTTCCAGTGGCTTGATTTGCCCCATTCCTAACCCAGACAATATCTAAACCCTTTTGGTTATGATGTCCCTTTTCAATCAGACTGCGCTGGAGTGCAGTAAACTCATCACAGAGCGTTACAGCACCTCGTTTACGATGGGAATCAAGACGCTGGACAAGAAGTATCACGCGCCGATCTATGCCATTTACGGCTTTGTTCGCTACGCTGATGAGATTGTCGATACGTTTCATGACTTCGATAAGCAGGCACTCTTGAACCGATTCCGGGCCGATACGTACCTGGCCATTGACGAAGGCATTAGCCTGAACCCGGTTTTGCATTCGTTTCAGATGGTCGTTCGGCAGTATAACATCGAGCGCGAGCTGATCGATGCTTTCCTGCGAAGTATGGAAATGGACCTGCACCGGCATGATTATGACGCTGCAGGCTATTCCGATTACATTTATGGGTCGGCCGAGGTTGTAGGGCTGATGTGCCTGCGTGTGTTCTGCGAAGGTGACTGCAATGAATTTGATCGACTGCGCGAGCCAGCCCGCAAGCTGGGAGCCGCCTTCCAGAAAGTGAACTTTCTGCGCGACATCAAGAGCGATTACCAGGAGCGGGGACGTACCTACTTCCCCGGTGTTGATTTCACCGATTTTTCGCGGGATGCCAAACAACTCATTGAAGATGACATCCAGCGCGACTTCGATCACGCCTACGAAGGTATCATAGGGTTGCCCAGAGGCGCCCGAATGGGCGTACATCTGGCCTATATCTACTACCTGAAGCTGTTCTGTAAGATCAAAGACATGCCTGCCTCGCGCATACAGGAGGAGCGTATCCGGGTGCCTGATCCACAAAAACTAGTATTACTGGCCAAGACTATGGTTCAGCACCGGTTTAATCTGATTTAGAAAAGCTAGTTGAATCACCAGTAAAAAAAGCTACTGCTCTTCCAGCCAGGCATGAGTAGTGGCTTTTTCTGCGTATACGGGAGTAGGATACTTGTCGTTTCTATCCGCTTGCACCTCTTTTATCTGGGATTCAACTAACTCACCTACTTGCTTACTAACCGTTCTGTAGCAAAACAGAAGCGAGTATCCGGTACGGCTGTTTGCCTAAATGAAGTTACTTTAGCGAAACAGTTCAGGCGTATTCACGAACGATTTAGCGCAGAGCCTGCGTTAGCCTGTTGTTACGCATACACTTCCAACCGCGCTGGTCTCGCCGGTGCTTAACTGGTAAACGCTGCTCATGAGCGACGCTATTAAACACGAATGCGGCATTGTGCTGCTACGCCTTCGTAAGCCCTACCAATATTACATCGACAAGTACGGTACACCCCTCTACGCGGCCAACAAGCTGTTTTTGCTGATGGAGAAGCAGGTGAACCGGGGTCAGGACGGGGCCGGAGTAGCCAATATCAAACTCGATGTGCCACCAGGGCATCGGTACATCAGCCGGTATCGGTCGGTCGAACAACAGCCAGTTGCGGATGTGTTTGGCAAGATCAACAAGAAGTTCGCCAAAGCGCTTAAGAAAAATAAAGACAAAGCCCGTGATGCCAAATGGCTCCAGGAAAACGTAGCCTTTACCGGCGAAGTCTGGATGGGTCACCTCCGCTACGGCACCCACGGCAACAACGATATTGAGAATTGCCACCCGATGCTCCGCCAAAGTAACTGGCGCAGCCGGAACCTGGTCATGGCGGGCAACTTCAACATGACCAACGTAGATCAGCTGTTCAACAAACTGGTTTCGTTGGGGCAGCACCCAAAGGATTTTGTTGATACGGTGACGGTCATGGAAAAGATCGGCCATTTCCTCGATGAAGAGAATCAACGCGTATTCGACCGGTTCAAAGGCATCTACGAAAACCCCGACCTGTCAGATATCATTGAAGACAATCTGGACCTGCAACGCGTGCTGTACCGCTCCTGCCGTGATTTCGACGGTGGCTACGCGATGGTGGGCATGACTGGCTACGGTGCCTCGTTTGTGGCCCGTGATCCGGCCGGCATTCGCCCCGCTTATTATTACGCCGACGACGAAGTGGTTGTTGTGGCGTCGGAGAAACCAGCGATCAAAACGGCCTTCAACGTTGAATACAGTCAGATTCAGGAAGTTAAGCCTGGCCATGCACTCATCGTAGACAAGTACGGCGAGTATGGCGAATATGAATTTATTCAGCCTATCGAAAAGCGGTCATGTAGTTTCGAGCGTATCTATTTCTCCCGCGCTACCGATCCCGACATTTACAACGAGCGTAAAATGCTGGGCCGCCTGCTGGTACCCCAGATCCTGAAGGAGGTCAACTACGATCTTGAGAATACCGTATTCAGTTATATTCCTAATACGGCTGAAACCGCCTTCTTCGGTATGGTCGAGGGGTTGGAAGATTACCTGGCCAAGCAGCGAAAAAAAGCCATTATGGAAGGAATCCTGTTCGAGCAGGACCTCGAACGGGTATTGTCTTTCCGGCCGCGCGTAGAGAAACTGGTATCGAAAGATGTCAAGCTTCGCACCTTTATCACCGATGATGCACACCGCGATGAGATGGTAGCCAACGTGTATGATACCACCTACGAAGTGATCAAGAAGGGAGTAGACACCATTGTTGTCCTCGACGACTCGATTGTTCGGGGTACTACGCTCGAGAAAAGTATCCTGCGTATGCTCGACAGACTGGGGCCAAAGAAAATCGTGATCGTTTCATCGGCACCGCAGATCCGCTTCCCCGACTGTTACGGTATCGATATGTCGAAGGTGAAAGAATTCGTGGCTTTCCGGGCAGTTTTGCAACTGCTCAACGAACGGGGTCTGAACCACATTGCCGATGAGGTATACGCGCAGGCGGTAGTGGCCATTGAATCGGGCAATGCGGTGCAGGAGAACTACGTAAAAGCCCTGTTCGCACCCTTTACACACGACGAAATCTCGCGTAAAGTGGCCGATATCATCACGCCACGTCGCAACGATGAAGTTGACCTGAATGCGGAGGTGGCAGTTATTTATCAGACCGTTGAAAACTTACACCTCGCCTGTCCTAATCATTCTGGCGACTGGTACTTCACGGGCAACTACCCAACTCCTGGTGGTAATAAAGTCGTGAACAAGGCCTTCGTTAACTTTATGGAAGGCAAGGTGGTCAGAGCCTACTAGATTGGCAACCGATTACCTGTCTCTTTTTGAACGGCCTACTGCACAGTGGGCCGTTTTTGCGTTCATGGCTGGCAACTCTCGCCGTGCAACTTAATAGAAACCCCCTGTTATTGCCTCGAACGGGTGATTCTGTCAAGCTCGACAATGTGACGCGGAACGACAATTTCACGTTCACAACCAAAGCCCTCCGCAACCTGCACCTCGGCGGAATCTCCGGCCCGGCAACCAGACCAGGACGATCTTCCAGATCCCACAACAGCAGCTGGCCGCAACCCCAATCTGAAGCAGAATCCAGGGTATCCAGAAAAGTAGTTGAATAATGGCGCAGGGAGTAGGTCAACTTTATTGATTTACCCCTGCCTGTTGATAGGATAGTTTATTCGCAATCTTGCTTTATTTCTCTGGCGACGTCATTGACGTTTGTTCGCTTTGAGACATTGGTATGACTTGACCCTAACCAACGTACCCAGAAAACGACCAACATCGTGCTACTCAATCCATCCACAAACGAGTCGCTTCACCGCTTCGCTAAAACAACCCGCATGAAAAACCTGCTTTCGCTTCTCTTACTGATTAGCTGTTCGTTCTCCGCCTTTTCGCAATTGGTCGGCAATCAACATGGCCACGTACCTGACCTCGTTGAGCTGGTTAACCCGTTGATTGGCACCGATTCAAAACCGAGTTTATCCAACGGTAACACGTACCCAGCCATTGCCCTTCCCTGGGGCATGAATTTCTGGCTGCCACAGACGGGAAAGATGGGGAACGGCTGGGCCTATACGTACTCGGCCGACAAGATTCGGGGCTTCAAGCAAACGCATCAGCCTTCCCCCTGGATGAACGACTACGGCCAGTTTTCGCTCATGCCAATCACCGGTAAACTACGGATCGATGAGGATGAACGCGCCAGTTGGTTCTCGCATAAAGCCGAGGTTGCCAAACCGTATTATTACAGCGTTTATCTGGCCGACCATGACGTTACCACCGAAATTGCGCCAACTGAACGAGCGGCGATGTTTCGGTTTACTTTCCCTAAAACCGACAGTTCGTTTGTCATGCTCGATGCCTTCGACAAAGCCTCATACGTGAAGATTTTTCCCAACGAGCGCAAGATCATTGGCTACACAACGCGGAACAGCGGTGGCGTACCAGCCAATTTCAAAAACTACTTCGTCGCTTATTTCGATAAGCCCTTCACCATGGCGCAGGCCTGGCACGGTAAGACGTTCGCCAAAGACACGATCGAACTTCAGGCGGCGCATGCCGGGGCTGTGGTTGGCTTTAAAACGACCAAAGGTGAGCAGGTCCATGTGCGCATTGCCTCGTCGTTCATCAGCTACGACCAGGCCGAACTGAACCTGAACGAACTGGGCAAGGACTCATTCAATACGGTGAAAGAAAAGGGAAAAACGGCCTGGAATAAAGAACTGGGCCGGATCAAGGTTGAAGGTGGTTCACTGGCGCAGCAGCAAACGTTTTATTCCTGTCTGTACCGGTCGTTATTGTTTCCCCGGAAATTCTTTGAGATCGATGCGGCCAAAAAAGTGGTGCACTACAGCCCGTACAATGGCAAGGTGTTGCCCGGTTATATGTTTACCGACACCGGATTCTGGGATACCTTCCGGTCGATGTTCCCGTTCCTGAACCTGATGTACCCGTCGCTGAATGCACAGATGCAGGAAGGGCTGGCCAATGCGTATAAAGAAGGCGGCTGGTTACCCGAATGGGCCAGTCCCGGTTTGCGGAGCGTGATGGTCGGCTCTAACTCGGCCTCCGTTATCGCCGATGCGTACTTAAAAGGTGGCCGGGGTTACGACATCAACGCGCTCTATGAGGCCGTTCTGAAAAACTCGGAAAACGAAGGGCCCATGGATGCCGTGGGGCGCAGAGGCGTCTCGTATTACAACCAGCTTGGGTACGTTCCCTACGACGTGAAGATCGACGAAAATGCCGCCCGAACGCTGGAATACGCCTACGACGATTTCGCGATCTATCAACTGGCTAAGGCACTGAAACGGCCCCAGACCGAGATTGACCGTTTTGCCAGACGCTGCCAGAACTACCGGAACCTCTTCGACCCACAAACAGGCCTGATGCGAGGCAAAAACAAAGACGGCCAGTTTCAGGCACCATTCAACCCCTTTAAATGGGGTGATGCTTTTACAGAAGGAAACAGCTGGCATTACACCTGGTCGGTCTTTCACGACGTGCAGGGCCTGGTTGATTTGATGGGCGGGCGCCAGAAATTTGTCGCCAAGCTGGACTCGGTCTTTACCATTCCGCCGATCTACGACGAAAGTTATTACAGGGGTGTGATCCACGAGATTCGGGAGATGCAGATCGCCAATATGGGGCAATATGCCCACGGTAACCAGCCTATTCAACACATGATTTACCTGTATAATTACGCTGGCGAACCCTGGAAGGCGCAATACTGGCTCCGCGAGGTCCTGAACCGCATGTACCTGCCCACGCCCGATGGCTACTGCGGCGATGAAGACAACGGCCAGACCTCGGCCTGGTACGTATTTACGGCCATGGGCTTTTATCCGGTTTGCCCCGCTACCGATCAATATGTTATTGGGGCACCGCTGTTTAAAAAAGTAACAGCAACGCTGGAGAACGGTAAGCAACTCGTCATTAACGCGCCCAACAACAGCGGGCAGAATCGGTACATCAAAGCCATGCAGGTGAACCGAAAACCGTACAGCAAAAACTGGCTGAGCCACCGGGAATTGCTTCAAGGCGCCACTATTGATGTTGATATGTCGGCAATGCCCAACAAGCAACGCGGCACAGCAACAGCTGATTTCCCGTATTCATTTTCCACCGATAAGGCGAAATAGCCGGCTAGCAACCAGCAGCCACACAAAAAAACCGACCCCTGAAGAGGCGCCGGTTTTTTTGTGAACCAGTATCGATTTTTATCTGCCTTGTGGCAATGGAGACGTTACCTGCTGCGTGGCTTTCAGTCGCTCTATTTCCTGTTCCAGGCTGTTGGCTTTAAAGTATTGGTAAAGGCCAAAAACAAGAAACACTTTACCGAGAATAAAGACCGCAATAAACGCCGCCCGCCAATACTTATGCACCCGAATGTGGGTAGGGTCACCCACTTCAACATCAACATACTGCTGCGCGTTGGCCGGTTCTGGCCGGGGTGGCTCCGAAGTAACCTGCTCCTCCCACTTTTGAATCTCTGTACCAACCAATCGCTGTTGTAAGGCTGCTTTAATGGATGGTGGCGGTGGAACGGCATGCTGCAAAAAATAGTCCTCCATGTGTAGCTCAATCTCTTCCAGCTGGGTCGCCAACTCAGGATCTGTAGCGATTAACCGTTCGGCTTCTTTCCGATCATTGACCGACAGAACACCCAGGGTATACGACTCCAGGAGGCCCTCTGTCAGATATTGATAATTTTTCACGGTCAGTCTGGTTAGGATGGGAGAAAATTAGCAAAAAATTCACGAACAGCGCCAAACACGGCTGAACGCTGAATCTTTAACCGTTCGGCTATAGAATCGGGGGTTTGATTCTGGTAAAATAAAAGATTGAAAATAAGTTCAGATTCATTGCCTGATGCGGGCAATGAAGAAACAGGCGTTTGCTGTTTCTGCCTGTAGTCAAGGGCTTTGGCTCTAGCCAGCCGCACAATCAGGCAGGTAGTGTTGGATGATGAGGTAGACAGGTTCTTCTGGAGTTCTGGCGATGCGAATAGCTCAACCAGTATCTCTTGTGCTGGCAAGACCTGAGGAACAATTTGCAGGATCACACCATAGGCAACGCTACCGTATTGATCATACAACGAAAGCCGGTTATCACCGCTGGCAGTATCAGGCAGTCCAGAAGTTTTCGTAGACTGGTTTAGTACGCTCCTATTCATCCAACCACAGTTTTTCGCTACCTAAAGCACATCTGTCCGATACCCAGCAGATTTCCTTTTCAGGCAGACCGTTAAATAAGTTACTTACAAGCGGGTATTGTAAAGTCAAAAGTAATATAGTAAAACTATATATCAACAAATTCAATGCCGAACGCCCCTGTTTCCCCTAAAAATAGGCCTTCCAGTCAATTACTTATTAAGATGTTTCGCTTTCGACTTATGGAATATCCTGCCATGAATCATCTCATGAATCAGCGCCTGTTTTACAAACCGGTGATGGTACATGGTCAATCGCACTGAACGATGAAACAACCTTTCTTTTTAGTTATGCTGGCACTTTGCATCGCCTGTTCAAGACCTCCTGCTACAGTCAATAGCCCATACAGCGTAACCGCTATGCTCAACGATTCGGCCTGGTCTGGCCGGGCCTATGCAGCAGAGGCTACTGCCCTGAATACTAATCCATGCGCAAACGGACGGTTTACCGTATTTCTTGATACAAATCGGGGTTATCCTGGTGATAAGTTACGATTATCACCTCAACAGGCGGCCCTGCAGGCGGGCGAATTTGTACCCCGGCAACGCTTAACGCTCTATAATCTACCAGCCCGGAAAGGCACTTATCGGGTCGACAAGCTAAACCAGTGCGGAGGAATTGTGGTGAGCCAGGGAAATTTTGCGCTGTTAGGAAACGGGTCAGCGCTGATGGAGGCCTATTTTTTGCAGGCGACACCAACCAGCCGGGTACGCATCGTCAGGATTGATTCTGCTGCCCGAACCATTATCGGCCAATTCAATGTCACGGTAGCCGCTCCCAGTGGCCGTATGGCCCGGTTTCGGCAGGGGCGGTTTATCGCCGGATTACCAAAAGAATGACGCTTTTGTTGGCCCAAGCAACGTACCTGGAACGTACCTGCCCTCACACATTGCCACTCTGGTTATCCTTGCCTAATTTTGCGCGTTCTTCTGAACGGCCGATGCTACCTGGCCGTTCGGTTGGTAAGAAGATTACAACGCACTGATCCATGAGAGAAATACAATTCCGCGAGGCCCTACGGGAAGCTATGGTGGAAGAAATGCGCCTTGACCCGAAGGTCTACCTGATGGGCGAAGAAGTGGCCGAGTACAACGGGGCCTATAAAGTCAGTCAGGGAATGCTGGATGAATTCGGCGCGGAACGGGTAATTGATACGCCCATTGCCGAGCTTGGTTTTGCCGGTATCGGTGTTGGTTCAGCCATTAACGGGCTGCGTCCGATTATCGAGTTCATGACGTTCAACTTCTCGTTAGTGGCTATTGATCAGGTCATTAACTCAGCAGCCAAGATCATGTCGATGTCGGGTGGGCAGTATTCGTGCCCAATCGTGTTTCGTGGGCCAACGGGTAATGCCGGGATGCTCTCGAGCCAGCACTCGCAAAACTTTGAGAACTGGTTTGCCAACACGCCGGGTTTAAAAGTCGTGGTCCCCTCGAACCCGTATGACGCCAAAGGTCTGCTGAAAAGCTCGATTCGCGATAATGACCCAGTGATTTTCATGGAGTCGGAACTGATGTACGGCGACAAAGGGCAGGTACCGGAAGAAGAGTACCTGATTCCAATCGGTCAGGCGAAAGTTGTGCGCGAAGGCAACGATGTGACCATCGTATCGTTTGGCAAAATCATGAAAGTGGCCCTGGCAGCGGCCGATGAGCTGGCGAAAAACGGCGTTTCGGCTGAAGTAATCGATCTGCGCACAGTTCGCCCCATCGATTACGCAACGATCATTAATTCGGTGAAGAAAACGAACCGTTGCGTGATTGTCGAAGAAGCATGGCCGCTCTCGGCAATCTCGTCAGAGTTAACCTACAACATTCAGCGGAACGCGTTCGATTATCTCGATGCGCCCGTCATCCGGGTCAACAGCCTGGACCTGCCCCTCCCCTACGCGCCAACGCTGATCGAAGCCATTCTACCCAGCCTGAAACGCACACTGGCAGCCGTTGAGACAGTCATGTATAAGAAATAACTGCCAGTCGATTTCATATAAAAAGGCCAGCCTATTTTCATAGGCTGGCCTTTTTATTGGGCTGGGTACGTTGCTAGTCTTTTAATCCTTTCAAGTACGCAATGCTCTGCGGTACCTGTGTGTCTTCGTGGTTGCTCTCGTCTTCGATGTAGTAGTGCTTCACGCCTACTTTTTTGGCGAGTTTCAACACCTCAGGCATGTTGATCTGGCCCTCCCCGAGCACTACGTCATTTTCGGGTGGCGTGCCGCCGGTCAGGTCGCCCTTAATGCCTTTTTTCAGGTCTTTCAGGTGCATCAACTTCCAGCGGCTACCATACTTTTTCAGCAACGCAACGGGGTCGGCACCACCATGTGTAGCCCAGAGAATATCCATCTCAAAGGAAACGTAGTCTGGGTTGGTATTTTTGGCAAGGTAGTCGAATAGCGTCCCGTCTTCGTAGGGTTGAAATTCGTAGCCGTGGTTGTGGTAGCAAAAAGTAAGGCCGTTTTCCTTCAGGATTTTGCCCACCCGGTTAAAATCTGCTACCGCCTGTTTGGCATTGTCGAGCGAGAAATTCCCTTTCTGGTGCGGAATCCAGGCCACCATCACAAAAGAGGCGCCCAATGCCTTCGCCTGCTTCACAATCGACTCAGGGTCTTTCACAATTTGCTCATAGCCAGCGCCTGTCGACGTCACTTTGATTCCCCGCTCGTCGAGCATTTTCCGAAACTCTTCGGCTGTCACCCCTTTAGGCGCGTTGCCTTCAATTTCTTTAAAACCAAGTGATTTTATCAGATCCAGCGTACCTGGCACATCTTTGGGCAAGCTGTTTCGATACGTGTAGGTTTGCAAACCAAGCGGAAACGTGTACACCGTTTTGCCAGTTTGAGCGGCAACCTGGTTGGTAGTAAGAACAGCCAGTGCCAGCGATAAAGCGGACGCAGCCAGCCGCATCCCTGTGTTTTTGTGGTACATAATCAGATCAAAGGTTTTTCTTTTTAAGCTCTTTTACCGCAAAGTCGGCGGCACGGGCCGTGAAGGCCATGTAGGTCAACGACGGGTTTTGCGTGGCCGTAGAGGTCATGCAGGCGCCATCGGTGACGAATACATTTTTACAATGGTGCAGTTGATTCCATTTATTCAGCAACGACGTTTTGGGATCTTTTCCCATTCTGACGCCGCCCATTTCGTGAATATCTGAACCGGGGTTCGCGTGGGTGTCAACCGCATTGATGTTTTTGAAGCCCGCCAGCGTAAACATCTCCGTCATCTGCTCCATATAATCCTTCACCATATTATCGTCGTTCTCCGTCCATTTGGCGGAGGTGATCAGTTGCGGAATTCCATATTTATCGGTCAGCGCGGGATCCAGGCGCACGTGGTTTTCTTCGATCGGGATGGTTTCACCCATCATCCAGCCGCTCACGTTCCAGGGCCCTAGTTTTGGGTGCAGCAGTTGTTCTTTTAGCTCCAGGCCCATTCCTGAGCGGTTCTGTGCAAAGCCGCGTCCACCGCCAACGCCCGTTGCATAGCCCCGAAGAAACCGGGACGCCGGGCCGCTCGTTTCCTGTTTATGCAGGTTCCTGAACCGGGGAATGTAGCCGTTACTTGGATTTTTGCCATCGGTGGTTTTGTCGGGGAAACCGTCGTACTGCGCTGCTATTTTGCCCCGGTAATTGTGCCAGGCAATGTATTTACCTAGCAGCCCGCTATCGTTGCCCAGCCCATTCGGAAACCGGCTCGATCTGGAGTTCAGCAAAATCTGGTTGCTGTTCAGGGCCGAGCCGTTCACGAAGATGATCTTAGCGTAGAATTCCATCATCTGCTTTGTGTTCGCATCGACAACACGCACGCCCGACGCTCGCCCTTTTTTCTCATCATACATAATAGAATGCACAACCGAATACGGACGGAGCGTCATGTTGCCGGTCCGTTCGGCCCAGGGCAATGTGGAGGCGTTGCTGCTGAAATAACCGCCAAACGGACAACCCCGCACGCACAACGATCGGTGTTGGCACTGCGCCCGACCCTGCGCTGTATGGATGGGCTGCGGCTTGGTAATATGCGCGCAACGGCCCTGGATCAGTTGCCGGTCTTTGTAATGCTGCGCAATAACGCTCTGCAAATGTGACTCCACGCAGTTCAGTTCAATGGGGGGCAAAAACTCCCCATCGGGCAGGTGTGGCAGCCCGTCCTTGTTGCCTGAAATGCCAGCAAATTTTTCAACGTAACTGTACCAGGGCGCCATGTCGGCGTACCGGATGGGCCAATCGACGGCAAAACCATCGCGAACGGGGCCATCAAAATCAAAGTCGCTTAACCGCTGGGTCTGCCGAGCCCACAATAACGACTTACCGCCCACATGGTAACCACGTGTCCAGGTGAAGGGCTGTTCTTCAACGAAGGGCTGCTCGTCGGGTTTGATGGCCCAGTGCAGGGTTTCTTCGCGCATGAACGACCGAATGTTGCCATATTGCTCTTTCACCGCCAGCGGCACCTGTCCCCGATGGGCAAACTCCCAGGGATTAAGATTGGCCGTTGGATAGTCAGTTACGTGTTTCACATCACGCCCCCGCTCCAGCACCAGCGTTTTCAAGCCTTTTCCGGTTAGCTCTTTCGCCGCCCAGCCGCCACTGATTCCCGACCCGATCACAATAGCATCGTAGGTCATTTTGGGAACGGCATCAATCGCAAAATTTGCCATGTCTTGTTGGATTATTTAACAGCTACAGGTGCCGGTACACAGCCATAGTAATGACCGGGTATCATGGTGTAATTCAGGAAGTTGGTCAGTACATATTCGGAGGTGGTATACCCCTGAACAGTCAGGTTTTTGATCAGCGTATAGAACTCCTTCTGCCCCGTATCGGCAGCGGATTCTGTCTGCGTCAGCACCGCCAGTCGCTGCGGGGTGTCGCAGGTGGCGAATGAGTGGCCAAAGCTGGTTTTCGCGGTAGCATCGACGGCTGCGAGGCCCTCTTTAACCTGTTGCTGAACGGCTGGCTCATAACAGTCGGCAATCATTCTCTGCACAAAGTCAGGTACGTTCAGACTTTTCGCTCCCGGCGTGTCTGACGCAGGAATCAGCGTATCGATGATATCGGTCAGTAATGTTGCCTGATCAGGGTCCAGAAGCCCCCTGGTACTCCCTACAGTTGCTTTTGTCCAACCATTGGCCCAGGCCGGAAGGGCTAACAGTCCACCGGCAAGCAGTGCCATTTGTTTAACGGCTATTCGTCTCTCCATACCATGAATCGGTTTATGAGAACTGGCTATTCGTTTACCTACAAAGGAGCAAAACCCGGCTGATTACTGTCAGGCAGACGCGGTAATGATTGCCCATAGACATCGGCAATCCAGGCCTATCCGACTGGTCATATTTAGTGAAAAGGCCCGTCAATCATGCAGATTAGCGGGCCTGGGTACGTTCTGCGGTTGCAGGCAACCGGATGGATTCGTTATTTTTCGCAAAAATTCGTCAGTTCAACGTCTAGCCCTCTTTCATTCGTCCATGCGCAGCCAGGCCCTCACGATCTATGAAGTGACCGTTTTGCCCGTTGGTTCGCTCAACGCAGTTCGTCAGCGCGACCCCACTGTCGTGTTCTTCTCTAACCTACGCAAAGCAGTTGACGCCATCACTGGTGAACTGGCAATGAATGGCTGGCCTGCTAAAGTGAATTACACGGCGGTGTACCGAGGCGTAAAGGAACGGGGCTATTACAGTTGCGATTTCGACGTTGGCGGGGCCCGCGTTTTCCGGGTGAAAGTGTTGCCAAAACTGCTGAACCCGCCTTTGCCCCGACTTGGTATGGACGAAAATCCCGGCCATTCTCATTGATCCACGGAACGGGTCGCCACAACAGGTACGTCCGTTTTCTTGATAGCAGCCATACCTCCGTCTACATTCACGATCTGGTCGAAACCCCGGGCTTTCAGAATTGAGTTAGCCACCATTGACCGGTAGCCACCTGCACAGTGAACGTATACCGTTTCGTGGCGGGGAATCTGGGCCAGGTGTTCGTTTAACGTATCCAGCGGCAGATTTTCGGCCCCCTGAACGTGTTCCGGGTCAAATTCAACCGGTTTGCGCACATCGACGACAAAGGCATTGGGTTGCTTCTTCAGTTCACCGGCAAACGTTTCAGCTGTTATTGAGCGTATGGTGTCCGTCTCTTTTTCTGCCTGCTCCCAGGCCAGGAAACCGCCCGCCAGATACCCGATGCACTGATCATACCCCACACGCGCCAGCCGAACAATAGTCTCGCGCTCTTCGCCAACAGGCGTTATCAGGGCAATGGGTTGCTTGAGGTCAGGAATCAGGGCACCTACCCAAGGTGCAAACTGTCCGTTCAAACCAATATTAATGCTGTTGGGAATAAAGCCGCGCGCAAAATCAACCGCTTCACGAACGTCGAGCATAACCGCTCCTGTTTCGTTGACAGCCGCCTCAAACGCGGCCGGAGTCAGTGCCTGCGAGCCGCGTTGCATCACCTGATCGATGGGCTCATACCCTTCTTTATTCAGCCGGGCATTCTGCGCAAAATAGGCGGGCGCCTTACTCAGCCCTTCAAGTACCTGATCAATGAATTCCTCTTTCGATTTAGCCCGAAGCGCATAATTGAACATTTTCTGATTGCCGAGGGTATCGGTTGTCTCTTTGCTCATGTTTTTACCACAGGCAGACCCGGCTCCGTGTGCCGGATATACGATCACCTCATCGGCCAGGGGCATTATTTTGGTGTGCAGACTGTCGTACAGCATCCCAGCCAGATCCCGTTCGGTCAGATCGCCCTTGATAGCTAGATCGGGCCGGCCCACATCGCCAATGAACAGGGTATCGCCTGTAAAAATGGCATACTCTTTACCCGTCTCATCCATCAGCAGATACGTTGTCGATTCGAGCGTATGCCCGGGCGTATGCAGCGCCTTGATCCAGACAGAGCCTAATTTAAATACTTCCCCGTCAGTAGATTTATGCGTTTCGTAGGCAGTGTTAGCGTTTGGGCCGTAGACAATTGTCGCCCCTGTTTTCTGAGCAAGATCCAGGTGGCCTGACACGAAATCGGCATGAAAATGAGTCTCGAAAATATATTTGATCTTCGCCCCTGCTTTAGCCGCTTTCCGCACATAAGGCGTTGTTTCGCGTAATGGATCAATAATGGCCGCTTCGCCTTCACTTTCAATATAATAGGCTCCCTGCGCCAGGCAACCGGTATACAGTTGTTCAACAATCATAAATCGTTTTCTTAACGTACCTGCTCTTCACTTTTTGAACGCGATTATCACCTCTTTGGGTCCGTCACCTACCTGATCCTACAGGAATTTCACAACAATTCCCGCAGGATCATGTAGGTGGCCACTGTCAATACGAACCAGCCAAAGCCTTTACGGAGCGTATGTGGCGGGACGTACCTGGCCAGATACATACCAATGAATATACCAACTATCGATAGGGCCGTGAAGGGCAATAGAAAGACCCAGTTTAGATGGGTATGCTGTATATCGCCCAGAAAGCCGATAAACGAGTTAACAGCGATGATCAGTACGGAGGTGGCAACGGCCCGCTGCACGGGTAAACCAGCCAGCAAAACCAGCATGGGAACGATCAGAAAACCGCCACCGGCGCCAATAATGCCCGTTAGCAAACCCACGGCCAGGCCATCGAGCGCCAATGTACCGTAGCGCGGTCGCCCATCGGCGGCAATGCCCTGACTAGGCCGTTTGTCACGAATCATGGCACGCGCGGCCAGCACCATACTAATGGCAAAGAAAAAAAGAATGGCGTCGCTCTTAGGTACGTTCAGGCTGCCCAGACGCACTAGCGGATCGGGCAGTGCGGGCACTACATACCGGCGGCTTAGGTAAACCGAAATGAATGACGGGGCCGCAAAGGCTCCCGTCACACGTAGATCGACGCGCTTTTTCCAGATATGATTGATCGATCCGACCAGGGAGGTTGTGCCTACGACAAACAGCGAGTAGGACGTAGCCAACATGGTTGGGATGCCGAAGATATAGACGAAAATAGGCACCGTCAGAATGCTCCCTCCCCCACCAGCCAGGCCGATGACCAGCCCTACCAACACCGCTGCCGCATACCCGAAAAGTGCTTGTATTGTCATTATTCTGCAAAGCTACGCCGCAGAAACGACCCTTTATCTAACAAATAGTGCAAAGCCAGGTCAACGCACACCAAAGCCGATCTGTAAAAACCAGCTTCCCGTATTCTGATTCGGCCCATTGGGCAGGGCCACGTTGTTGGCCCAATACCAGTTTTGCCCATCCAATGGCAACAGATACCCACCCGACAGCGCAAAGCCTTGCCGTTTGTATTGCCTGGTCGTGCTATTTTTTATACGTACCCAGAGCCGCCCTCCGAAGATAAGCGGGAAAGTTAAGTGATTGAGCGAGATAGCCTGGGCATTTCCTGATACGTAGCCGTTGAAACTTCCCACCTTATTATCTTTTGAAGCATCGATCGTCGATGTTAAGACGCCAACGCCGATCAGCGGACCGGCCACAAAAGGGCCTTTATTGACTACCCCCACTTCAAGGGCAAATTGCATGTTCAGGCTACTGATTGACGTACGGTTATCCCCGGCTATGTTATCGTTCTGACTCAGTATGGCCTGGAGACCGACACGTACAGGCAATTTTCCGGTTAAAGGCCCACAAAGAGCCCCGCCAACGCCGAAACTAGCGCTCCGTCGCTTTACAGGATTGTAGCCGTTAGCGGTTAGTACTGCATTGATGGGTGTGTAATCGGCAAATACACCGCCCGCGAAAACATCAAGGCCACCGCGAACAGTACCATCGCCACTTTGGGCATATAAGGAGTGGATGCTGCAAAAGGAAAGGAGAGCAGCGAGGCTAACGATTGATAAGCGCATGGGGTAGCGTGAGTTGGCTACAATACTAGCCAATTCTACGCTATATAAGTCGTTTTTGTCACACAGAACTCACGAATTCCTACAGAGCCCAACTCGCGGCCAAAACCCGATTTTTTAACTCCACCAATCGGTAAGCGGCTGTCTGATCGCACTACGGCGTTAACAAACACGCTACCTGCCCGTAACTGACGAGCCAGGTACGTTGCCCGATGCGTATCGGCGGTCCAGATGGCAGCACTCAATCCATAACGCGAATCATTGGCCAGTCGAACCGCTTCGTCGGCGTCATTGACGGTTGTGATAACCGCAACAGGACCAAACGTTTCTTCTTGAAAAAGAATATTGTCGGGGCGCACATTCGTAACTAACGTGGGGGCAAAAGCCGTACCGTTACGCTGGCCGCCAACCAGCAAAACAGCCCCCTGCTGCTGCGCCGTTGCCACCTGACGATGCAGTGTATCGGCCAGGTCCAGGCGGGCAATTGGCCCCATTTGTATGGTCGCATCAAGTGGGTTACCCTGTTTAATTGCCCGGATCAGTTCAGCAACCCGGTGTGTAAACGCATCGGCAACCGGGGCTTCAACTAGCCAGCGTTTGGCCGCAATACATACCTGACCGGCATTGCCCATGCGCGACGTAACGGCTGCCTTCGCGGCCGCTTCCAGATCAGCATCGGCCAGCACGATCAGTGGGTCAGAGCCGCCAAGCTCTAACACGCATTTTCTCACGTTTGCACCAGCCAGGGCCGCCACCGACGTACCGGCGCGCTCGCTGCCCGTGAGGGTGATCATACCAATCCGATCATCCGCAATTACTGATTTCAATTCAGGTACGTCGACCAGTAAGCAGCTCATCACTCCTTCCGGAAAACCGGCTTCCCGAAAAGCCTGCTCAATAGCTACCCCACAGCCAGGTACGTTCGGTGCGGGTTTAAGCAGGGTTACGTTGCCTGCCATGAGTGCCGGTGCAGCGTAGCGAAAGACCTGCCAGAACGGAAAATTCCAGGGCATAATGGCCAGCACAACACCAGCGGGTTCATAGCTGACCCCGCTATACTGCGCCTCGGTCTCAATGCCTTCGGGTGTCAACATAGCTTCGGCGTGGTCGGCATAATAAACACACTGCCCCGCGCATTTCTCAACCTCAGCCTGCGCTTCAGCTAGTGTTTTACCCATTTCATTGGTTATCAACAGCGCCAGCTCATCCTGTTTCTTCCGAAGGACAGCGGCCAGTTGGCGAAACAGGCCGGCCCGGTGTGCAAACGACCGGTTCGACCAATCGGTAAACGCCTGGAGGGCAGTAGCCAGACGCTGGTCGGTCTGTGTGGCGGTGTGCGTCTGGTAGGTAGCGAATGGCTCACCGGTGTAGGGATTGAGCGATGTGAAGAGCATAAAGTCTATTAACTTTTACCGGGTAAGAGTACATAACGAAACACGCGGCAACAAAAAAAAGCGCAGGATCAGAGCTTTTGGCCCTGGCCTGCGCTTTTTAGCAGAAAAAGAATGCTTACAAATCGTTCAGATTGCTATTGCGGCGACCGTACAGGAAATAGACAACTAGCCCCAGCAACAGCCAGATAAATGCAGCTATCTGTGCATCCTTGCTTAGATTGACAATCAAGTACAGGTTGGTGATCATACCCAGTGGCGCAATAACAGACAAGGCCGGTGCACGGAATGGCCGGTCACGCTCTGGCTCACGGCGACGCAGCAGAAGCACAGCCAGACAAACCATGGCAAAGGCAAACAGTGTACCGAATGAACACATATCGCCCAGGATACTGATTGGCGTAAAGGCGGCCACAATAGACACGATCAGGCCAACAAGCAGGGTGCTCTTGTGTGGCGTTTTCAACGTAGGGTGAATCACGCGGAAGAAGTTAGGCAGCAAGCCGTCTTTTGCCATTCCCAGGAAAATACGGGTCTGGCCCAGCATCATCACCAACATGACCGAGATGAGACCGGCCGTGGCTGCCGCCGTAATAATAAATACGGCCCAGGGCTTACCTGCTTTTTCAAAAGCAGCCGCAACGGGTGCTTTCAGTGCGTCGCCCACGATTTCGTTGTAGTTGATCATACCCGTCAGCACCAGTGAAACGGCGATGTATAGAATGGTACAAACCAGCAGCGATGTGACAATGGCGAAGGGCATATCCCGACGTGGATTGATCGCTTCACCCGCCTGCGTCGATACGGCGTCGAATCCGATGTAGGCAAAGAAGATGGCCGAAGCACCCGATACGATACCACCCCAGCCGTAGGCCGCGTGTGGCTCACCGGTTTCGCCCGTGATGATTCGTTCGGCCGGAATGAACGGCTCCCAGTTTGCTGGAACAACCGAGAACACCCCAACGATGATCACGAATAATACGGCAGCTACTTTCAACAGGACAATGATGTTGTTGGCTCCTGCCGCTTCTTTAATACCCCGAACCAGTACGGCTGTCACAACCCATACAATAATGAAAGCAGGTAGGTTAAAGGCAAACCCTGGTGCCGCCAGCCCGTTGTCGGTAGCATATTTGGCAGCAGAAACAGGGTCATTACGTAACCAGAATGGTATGTCGAACCCAAACAAATGAACGAGCTTATTGAAATACCCCGACCAGCTAACGGCCACGGTCATAGCGCCCATAGCGTATTCCAGAATCAGCCCCCAGCCAATGGCCCAGGCAAACAACTCACCAATTGTACCGTAGGCATACGCATAGGCCGACCCTTCAACAGGGAGCATGGCGGCGAACTCGGCATAACAGAGGGCAGCGAAAATACAGCCAATACCAGCAATGACAAACGAAAGCGCTAAAGCCGGGCCAGCATGGTAATGTGCCGCTGTACCTGTCAACACGAAGATACCGCCACCAATAATGGCTCCGATACCGATGGCTGTCAGGCTCCACTTACCCAGCACCCGCTTCAATTCGCTTTTTTTCATGTCCCGCTCATAGAGGTACATGGGCTTACGGCGCCAGACGCTGGTGGTATCGGAATAGTTAGTTTCTGTTTCCATGCAGGAAAATAAAGTTTGGTGATTTAAGCTTTCTGTGAAGTATTAATTGGCAATTGTAGCAGAAAGATACCGACTTTACACATATCTACGTGTAAAAAGCCGAATAAGGTCAGACCTCATTCGGCTTTTTGGTACAATTCAGTTTATTTCTGTGAAGGCTTGATCAGCGGCGTCTTCACTTTCTTTTCTTTGGCAGCAGCTGTCTGCGAGAACTCGTCGGGCGTTGCCACTTCTTTATCGGTAAAGTCGGCCGGAATGGCGCTGTAACCAGTTTTGGGAGCCGCTGCCGATGCGGGCTTGTCGGCGTCCAGCACATCTTTGCTCAGTGTATCAACCACGATAGGCGTAGCTACAAACAGCGACGAGTACGTACCTACGATTACCCCGATCAGCATAGCGAACGAGAAACCACGAATGGTCGCGCCGCCGAAGATAAACAGCACCAACAGTACCAGCATAGTCGACAGACCCGTTACTGCCGTGCGGCTCAGGGTGCTGTTCAGGGCATTGTTAATGATCGTGGCAATGCCTTCTTTCTTGCCTTTATTCTCATTCAGGTATTCACGCACCCGGTCAAAGACCACAACGGTATCGTTCATCGAGTAACCCATGATCGTCAGCAGGGCCCCTACAAAGGCCTGGTCAATGTCGAGCGAGAAAGGCAGCAAGCCATTACCAATTGAGAAAATGGCCAGGATGATCAACACGTCGTGGAACAGGGCCACCACCGCACCATAGCCAAAGGCCAGTCGTTTGAATCGAATCAGGATGTAGCCGAATACAACGGCCACTGCCAGCAAAATGGACCAGATGGCCGAGTAGATCAGGTCTTTAGCAATGGTTGGCCCTACTTTCTGCGAGCTTTCGATGGTTGCTTTATTCCCACTAATACTTGACAACCCTTTCAGCACCGCCTCGGCAACCTGCTTATCCGCGTCAGGAGCGGTGTTGTCGATAGCGTAGCTAGTGGTCATTTTCACCTGATCAGAATTGATCCCGGCGCCACCATATGTTTTCACTTCGGGTTCGATGCCCCCCAACGCAGGGGCCGCTGCGGCACGTACCTGATCGGTTGTGATTGGCTGTTCAAACTTGATCACATAAGACCGGCCACCTTTGAAGTCGACACCCAGTCCGAAGCCTTTAAACAGCACCGACACAATACCGGCAATGATAATGGCCGATGAGATGATGTAGTACGTCCGACGGTGCGATACGAAATCAAAATCAGATCCTTTGAACAGGTTCTTCGCCCATGACGAGGTGAAGCTCAGTGTACGACCATTGCTTACGTAGGCTTCAATCATCAGTCGGGTGATCAGCAACGCGGCAAACAGCGACGTCAGGATACCGATGATCAGCGTCGTAGCGAAACCTTTGATCAGACCCGTACCGAACAGGAACAGAATAATACCTGTCAGGAAAGTGGTTACGTTCGAGTCAAGAATGGATGACAGCGCGTTCTTGAATCCGTCAGAAATGGCTTGCCGCAAGGGTTTGCCCAGCTCGAGTTCTTCTTTTATCCGTTCGTAGATTAGTACGTTGGCGTCAACCGACATACCGATGGTCAGCACGATACCGGCAATACCGGGCATGGTCAGTACGGTACCTGGCACAGCCGCCATCACGCCCATCAGGAAAAACAGGTTGACAAACAGCGTAACGTCGGCGATCAGACCGGCGCGGTTGTAGTACAGCGCAACGAATACCAGTACGATCAGCAGACCCACCAGCGACGAAACAATACCCGCCTGAATAGCCTGTGAACCCAGGGTAGCCCCCACGATATTTTCTTCAACAATGTTAGCGGGTGCATCCAGCTTACCAGCTTTCAGCACGTTGGCCATATCCTTGGTTTCTTCAACGGTGAAGTTACCTGTGATGCTAGAGCTACCATTCGGGATTTCGTTCTGTACGTTTGGCGCCGTGTATACCAGCCCATCCAGCAGGATCGCTACCGGACGGTTTACGTTGGCAGCCGTGAGTGCACGCCATTTTTTAGCCCCTTCTGCGTTCATCCGCATGGTCACTTCTGGCCGTCCCCGCTCGTCATAATCGTTACCGGCATCAGAAATCACGCTGCCTTCCAGTGGTGCTTTACCACCCGTTTTCTTCACGAAATACAAGGGCAGCAGTTCACGGCGTGGCGTAGTGCCCTGCGCTGGAATCTCTGTAGCCTTACGATCCCAGGCAAATACCAGGTCATTAGGGAATACGGCCCGCACCTCCGGGTCGTTAAAAATGGCGTTGGCCCGCGCAGTGTCTTTCAAATCAACGGCCAGTTGGTCTTGCGCAATGGGGACGAACAGGTTCGTGAGTGCGGCCTGTGTCTGAGCTGAGTCAGCCTGTGTTTTAGCCGTATCAGCTGTGGCCACCTTCTTGGCGCCACCCAACTGAGCCGCCAGATCGCCTGAACTGGCCGTGCCTGATACAGTAGCCGTTGGTTTAGCTTTGGTAGCCGCCAGTTTACGTTCGGCTTCTGCTTTGGCCAGGTACGTACCCAGCGCTTCCAGACCCGGTGAAATTTCGTTCAGCTTGTATACTTCCGTGAACTCCAGCTTGGCAGCGCCTGTCAACAGACGACGGATACGATCTGGATTATCAACACCCGGCAGTTCGATCAGGATACGGCCAGTACCTGGCAGGCGTTGTACGTTCGGGTTGGTTACCCCGAATTTATCAACCCGCGCCTGGATAACCCGGAATGACCGGTCGATGGCACCGCTTACCTCATCGTTCAGGAAACGCTTCACCTCGGCATCTGACGTCTGGTAGTTGATACGGGCCCGGTTTGCGCTGGTAGCAAATACGCTGGCCAGTTTAGCACCTGGAACCAGTTCTTTGTAGTTGTTGACAAACAGGTCAACGAAGCTCGACTGGCTGGTTTGCTGATCTGCTGTAGCTCGTTTGATAGCCTCGTTGAATTGAGGGTCGCGGGTATTGCCTGCGAGTCCGCGCAGCACTTCACCCGGCGACACTTCCAATACTACGTGCATACCACCCTGAAGGTCGAGACCCAGGCCAAGCTCACGTTCAGTTACTTCCTGAAGTGTATTGCCCAAATAAACAGGCTGCTTCCAAAGCGAATCAATATAATGTTGCTTCTTCTTGATATCTACCTCGCCTTTGCTGGTAGCGTACTGCTCGGCGTCCTTTTTAATACTACGCGAGACAAAGGTAAACGACAGGTAATAGAGGCAAAGCACTGCTATTATACCTGTCAGAACCAAAACGACGGTTCTGTTTTGCATGATGTTACGAATTAAGGATTGAATGAAAACGAAAGAAAAAGGCGTTTCAAGTCTCAAGTTTCAGGTTTCAAGTGCTACGCTAATCAACCATGCGGCTAATTAGCGTAGCACTTGAAACCTGAAACTTGAGACTTGAAACGCCTTATGGTGCATTCGGCGCAATGAGGTGGCCGAAGACCTGTCGCAGATACGACGAATAGAAGTCAGGAACGTCAAATACCCGACGCAGAAGCGGTCGGTCTAGCGTTAGCAGCCGAATGTCATTGGCAAACAACAGGTACGTTACCTGCGAGAAATCGAACGATAGCGCCGGAGACACCACCGCTTCGTCGAGAGCTGCCTTTATAACAGCCGCCTCTTTTTGCTCTCCCGCTTTCTGGGCTTTCCTGGCCGATGTTGTTGCCTTTACGGGTCGCTCAACCGCACGCATCGACGGGCCAATTCCGCTGTGAAGCAGCAGTAGCAGCCCGGCTAAGGAGAGGGTTAAAAAACGATGTAACAGACGATTCGGCATGTGTATTGACAACGCGGATCACAAATTTCGCACCATTTTCAACTGTAAACAAGAGAAAGTTGGGCAAGCCCCTGTAAAAAAATGCGTGTAACAGCTTCACGGGATGAACACGATTGGTCTACTTTAGCTGAAATTAATCCTATTTGTATAAGGTTTTGAACCGCTTTATCTTCTGTCACGAATGCCATAGAGCCTGGACCGGTTAGGCGGAAAACAGGCGTAATCAGGCTGTTTGAGCCTGTAGTCCCGACCTTTGGACTATGGACTTTTCGAAAATCATCTCATTACTCACGACAGAACTAACCGGATGGGCCCGATACGGGGTCCGGCTTATTCCCCGCTTAGCCCTTTCGTTACTTGTTTTAACAGTAGCCATTTTCGTGGCCCGGTGGATTAGTCGGTGGGTACGTGTCGGCCTGAATCGGGTGAGCACCAATCAATCGCTGGCCAGTCTCACGGGTTCGGTAGTTCGGGTAATTATAGTAGCCATAGGTTTATTCATGGCCCTCGGTATTCTGGGGCTCGAGAAGACGGTAACCTCCCTGCTGGCAGGCGCAGGTGTCATTGCCCTGGCGGTAGGTTTCGCTTTTCAGGACCTGACAGCCAACTTTATTTCGGGTACCATGATTGCGCTGGCACGACCCGTTCAGGTCGGCGACACTATTGAAACAAACGGGTTTACGGGTAAGGTGCTGTACGTCAGAATCCGGTCGATTGTGCTGGATAATGGGCAGGGGCAAACAGTGGAAATTCCCAGCAAAGATGTTTTTCAAAAGCCGATCATCAACCACTCCCGAAACGGGTTGCGGCGCATTGAAGTACTGGCCGGCGTTTCGTATCTGGATGAGTTAAGTAAGGCCAAACGGGTGGCGCAGGATGCCGTTAAAGCCCTCCCGTTTATCGCCAACGGCCAATCGGTTGAACTGCATTACCGGACTTTTGGCGACAACAACATCCAGTTTGTTCTCTGGTTCTGGATTAACCCGTTAGTTACCAACCCTGCCGCAGCGCAAAGCGAGGCGATCATGGCTATTCGGGATGCGTTCCATCGGCACCAGATTTTAATGGTCTTCGCGGGTCACTCGTTCGACTTGAAACAAAAGCTGTTTGGCGATCCGGCCGATAACGCTTAACCCCCAGGTACGTTGCCTACGCCCGGTAAGGCAGTAACGCCTGATACACCCGGTGGGTGGGTAGGCCCATCACCGTATAAAAAGACCCTTCGAGCCGCTGCACGCCAACAAGCCCGATGAAATCCTGCGCACCATAAGCCCCTGCTTTGTCGAAAGGCTGACAGACCCGGATGTAATACTCGATCTCTTCCTCTGTGAGACGGGCAAAATAAACGGTCGCCTCGTCGGTGAATGACATAATGCCTTCCGGAGTCAACAGGCAAACGCCGGTGCGTACCCGATGTGCCCGATCACTCAGGCTTCGCAACATTCGATGCGCATCAGCCGCGTCAACAGGTTTGTTCAGAATCTGGTTGTCGAGTATCACTACTGTATCAGCACAGAGAACAATACGTTCGCCCAGGTCGGCAGCAAATTCAGCGGCTTTCTGTCTGGCTAAGAACTCAGCTACCTCATCAACCGGCATGGTCTCAGAGAACGCCTCGTCGGTGGGGCGGGTCTCGATCGTGAAAGCAAAACCGGTATCGGCCAGTAGTTGCCGACGACGGGGCGACCCCGACGCCAGCACCAGTGGGTATTTCAATAGAAACATAAATGACAGCGTAACTAAATGACAGTTTCTTCAGAAACTGAACTCGATGCCGCCTTTGATCACAAACCGGTCGACACCTGGCCCCAGGTAGTTGAGCCGATGAACAACCTGCACCCGGAATAGCTTAAAGATATTGCTGATTCCGTAGCCCGCTTCAACGTAAGGGATATTCGGATCCAGCGAACCGAATACCGTGGGGCGAACGCCCGGGCGAACATCCTGCGGGGCATCAACGCGCCGGTTTGGCTCCCGGCGAGCTCCCCATAGCACATCGGCATTTGCCCACAGGCGCCAGTTGAGTTTCTTGATCAGGGGTAGCCGGTTGAACACAAACCCATCGAAACCGTGCTGCCAGTGAAGCGTAACAAAGCGGTCGCTCACAAACTCATAGAACTGCATGCGGTTAAATGTATTCGGTGCAAAGAAGAATGTCGGGTTTCCGGTATGGGTAAACAGCAGGGGCGCTGGTAGCCGCGAGGGCGTATAACCAGCCTGCAATACGTAGGATGAACGGCCTAGTTTACCAAATTTCAACGTCTGGAACGCCCGTAATGAATACCGATCGTAGTTAAAGTCACCGCCAAAAGCCCGGTGCCCATGCGTGTATTTCAACCAGATAACCGGGGTACGTTTAGTGGCTATCGGAATACGCTCGTTCCCATCCATGATATACGTTTCCTTACGAGCCAGCCGTGCTTCTATTGACCAGTACGAGTCATTGAAGTCGGGGCGGGTAGGTGAATTGTTATCGAGATCGGGTTGCGTACGATAATGGAAGGGGAAGGTTGGCATGAACGTCCGGTCACCAATGGCAGCGGTAAACATCATGCCTTTCAGCGGTTCGGTACGAAAATAGAGTTCCTGGCTGTTGCTATAATAGCCACCCCGATACTGCCCGAACCGGCTAAAGGCGTAGAACACTTTGTTCCCATTGATCAATTCAGGGGTAAAGCCCAACCGTTCCAGGTCATAAGCTACCTTAGCCCCGATGATGGTCCACTTACGGCGCGACAGAATATAATCATATTCCAGGCCACCCTTAAAGCGGGCATCGCCGGTTCCGTAGGCCGCATAGGCACGCAGCACCATTGCTTTACTGAAGTTACCGTTGGTACGGAAACCGGCCCGCAACCGAAGGCCCTCAATATTGTTAACTGCCAGAGCGTATGGATAAGGCCCCCAGTCGATTGGCCCGCGTCGGTACCAGCCTGTCGTGGCAATCCGGGTGAGGATTTCGGTAGTGCGAACCAGCGGCACCGCCCGGAGCGTATCAATCAGCCCCTGCACCTTTCGGTCAGCAACGCTCAATGAATCACCTGCTCCCAGGTTTTTGCGTACGTTAGACCAGTATAGTTCTTCAGCTATCGCATCTTCTTTAGCATCTCCTTCCAGTTCTTCGATCGGCACGGTATTCGTTTTGGCCGTGTCGGCTACAGATACAGTTCGATCGTAGAAGCCAAGCGGCTTGGGTTTATTAAGTACAAATCCACCATTGCGCGTTACCTGCTGTGCCATGGCGCCAATGGAATTTTTCCCAATGCCATACAGCTCGGCGGTCGTACGCATGGCTACCGGCATCCATCCAATTTTTGTCCCTATCGAATCGAGCGCAGGTTCCAGTTCCTGTTCAATTTCCAGTCGACGCACGTAATTCAGGTTTGCCTCTGCGCCTACTTTCGCCTCAATCATGGTCAGAGCAAACGTAGTGGTGTCGATCCACATTTTCCCGGTAAACAACAGATCCTGTTTATTCTTCGGATCAAACTGAATTTCGTAGCAGACAAACTCCCCTATTTTGGTTGTGTCGGCCAGATACATCGAGTACCAGCCTTTCCAGTCGGCCCCTACCGGCGAAGCAAAATCTTTACCTAATACCCGAATGTAGTTCTGGTAAAAGTTATAACTGAGCGCGTTGCCACCCACAAACTGTGAGATGATTTCCGGCTCAACAATGTCCATTCCTTTCAGGCGCGTCTTCAGAATATCTTCGTGGCGGCGTTCCGGCGATTCCCGGTAGTAATACTTGCTAACTGATTCAGTCATCATCAGCGGCATCATCTTACGGCCGAGATCATCCGTGACGGAATCTTTTTTATCCATAGCCGCCAATACCCTTTTGATCAGCGGATTGCTTCGGAGCTTGTCTGAAATATGGGTGAGTGAGATACTTGTTTTGGCGTAGCTGTCGTATTCATACGCCCGAATACGGCTTCGGTCATTTTTGTCGAGATTCTTGCGCACATTACGCAGAATGCCCCAGGCAGGGTTTTCGCCAGCGCGTACGACTACTTCCTGCAGCACTTTACCCGCAGGAGGTAGCTTGAACACTACTTGCTGGGTGAGTTTATTTTTATCGATCCCAAATCGTTTTACCCCGAACCCCATCGAGCTCACGTAAACCGAATCGGTCAGACGAGTTGTCTTTAAGACAAATATGCCTTTTTCGTCCGACGTAACGCCAACGTTACGCCCGACCAACGCAATACTGGCAAAGGGCACCCCTTCGCCCGACCGGGAATCAATGACCGTCCCGCTCACGACATAGGTCGGTGTCTGAGCGGTTGCTACTACCCCCGTTACACTCGTTAGTATCAGTGAAATGAAATAAACCCGTAACTTACTAAAGTACAATTTAGACATATACGATGCAGGTGCTTACACAAATATACGGTAGGGTGGTAGGTAGCGATGGGTGTAATGGCGCAAAACGGCAATGTCAATGCGTGAAATGAGTAAACGTTTGTATGAGGTAGCCGCCTATTAAGCACTTCGCTCAGAGTAAGTTCCTTATTTCAGTCTACTAAATTACTACCGGTTACATGACAAATCAGCATTAAAAATTTTAAATGTTCTACAGTACGCTCATTTTTTTGAACAATAGAGGACCGCTAAAATCGAGCTTCGTTTCCCGTTTTTCAGAAATTTCAGGTATTGGCTTACATGAAGGCCTGGTATTGAAGCGTTAGTTGCCCCAATCGGCCAATTGGCACAATTCGATGATGATCGAGCGCTACCTGATAATACGGCCTATTCTGATAATCGAGCGTTAACTTACTACTGTGCCCTTTTAGTAAGTAGTTTACCCCAACGCTATATACGCCCAGCGTGCTGACAACCCGTTGGTAGGTGGACATTTGTGCCTAAGCATAAGGCATCAAGGTACCATTACCAGCACCAAATAAACCCTGTTTCAATAGGTAACCCACCTGCAAATAGATCACATGACCCGTTCCGAACATTGGCAATGCGTTTTCCTGAGTACCACCAAGGCGTCCCCCTCCCGGAGCGGATGTATTAGCGATAGCTGAAGCGGAATTCATGATTCCATTAAAGCACAGATGATTTCTATCCTAGTCGGTATAAAAAAACCCAGCTATGCATGAATAGCTGTGCCCGTCGCGGTATTTAAAGGCATATCCAGCAATGAAGCAATGGCCCGTAGATTCATGGTCTGATACGTGGTATCAGTCGAGCCTGCTTCTTTTAACGGCATCGGGCAGGAGGGCAACGTATCTGTCATGACGGGCGTTGGCAAGGCGACGGCAGGGCGTAACCAGATACAGCCAGCCAACTCAACCCAACAGCAATAAGTGGTTTCATGGCTGGCCGCGGCGGTTCGAGCCCAAAATCACCTACCTATTGCCCGGTAACCGTTGAAAACCAGTTGAAGGAGGCTTACAAGCAGGTTATAGCAACCTAGTTGACCGGCTGCCGGGTCAGCACTAGCTCTTTGCTGATAAAGCGAACGCCCTTATAGACAGTGGCAACAAGCGTATTGGTATTGCTCAGCCGCATATCCACATCAAATTTAGAGCCTGACGATGGATGAATCATGGTTCCTCCCTTCCACTCATTATCGGCATAGGACAGATTCGTCAGTACAACCCGGTTGTTGATATCACCATAGCTCGTAGCGCAACTGGCGCTGATAGCGGCCATACGACCGAAATAGCGGCCGTTCTCCCGATATATTTCTATACAGGTCTGCTTCTTCGGGAAAAGCCAACGACCTACAATACGGTCTGCGCTGGCGTCAGTCGACTGGCCAGCAGTTGTAACAACTAAGCAAAGTAGCAGGCTGAGGCCGAGCTTGGTGACAAAAAGCATGAGAACGGGTTTGTTGTGTACTGCGACTGAAACAGCTAACGAAAATACATAGTTTCATTAAAATTATCACAAAGTCTATAATTATTATAGATTTAATCCCAAGCAGTAAATTGACACAAAAAAGCCGTCGGAGAAACTCCGCCGGCTTTCCGCTTCTATCCACACCATTACAGAGTAGGTACATCGCTGCACCTGACTCTGATGTTCAACCTTCCCTTTGTAAAGGATCTATATACATAATCGGCAACTGGAGTAAAATAAGTTACCTACTGTATGTCATATCAAAAACAACTACCCAAAAACCAGGCGGCTGGTGTGCAGCTCACTACAGATGAGGCCAGCCTTTTTAGTCTCCTAGTTTACTGGATTAACGCAGACTCACTTTAAAAATTGTTATGCTAACCAATCACTTTTTCAGAACAAATCAAAGTGAAGCAAAAAGTGGTAGAGTTCAAATTCAACCGAGTAAACGGTATGTATGTAGGTCGGTTAGCCACTTTCTTGGTATTACTGGCATGCATTGGTAAAAAAAGCTACTCAGGATACCTGAATAGCTTTCCGACTATATCCACACCATTTAAGGCTGGCTGACTTACACAGCGTGTAAACAGAAGCAACCTCAGCTTTTAAGAAAAGCAAGCAAAAGTATTTTGTACTCATGCAGTACTTGCCCATCAAAAATTAAATTGTAATTAAATTTTTTAATTCTTATCCAATGGCCATCCAAGCTGGAGTCGTCTTCCAGGTCATTCAGTAGCTTCTCTATCAGTTATCTTTGCGGCTTATGATGTTCCTGAATCTGGTAGCCCGCTTGCCATTCTTTTTCCTGTACGGTTTATCCGATCTACTATTCGTTTTGGTAGCTTACGTTATACGTTACCGGCGAGAGGTCGTTTTAGATAATCTCCGCCATGCATTTCCCGACGCATCGGAGGCCTATATACGTCAGCTCGCACGTGGTTTTTATCGGAACTTCTGCGACCTGATCGTAGAGACCATCAAACTCCCCCGAATGACTCCCGAAGAGATGCGGAAACGGGTGACCGTTGTTAATGGCGAACAAGTGCGGCAATACCTCAGCGAAGGCCAAACCTTACTAGGTGCGGCTGGTCACCAGTGCAACTGGGAATGGGTGCCGGCCGCTACGATTGCCAATGGCATTGCGGTTGATAGCGTGTATAAGCCATTACACAATTTGGCGTCTGAACGGGTGATGCAACAGATTCGAAGCACATTCGGAGCACATCTGATCCCGATGAACCGGTTACCCCGCGAGATGGTCAACCGGCGGGCTATGCCAAGAATTATTGCGCTGGTAGCCGATCAGATGCCAAACATTCCTGAAGCGGCCTACTGGACATCCTTTTTTAATCGCGATACGCCCTTTTTTCCCGGAACCGAACGGCTGGCGCGCAGCCAGCAATTGCCTGTATTCTACCTGGACCTGGTTCGGATCCGGCGCGGTTATTATACAGCTACGTTCATCTTGTTGGCAGCGCCGCCCTACACGAATTTACCTTACGGAACGATTCTGGAACGGTACCGCGACAAGCTGACCGACTCTATTTTAAAGCAGCCCTCAAACTGGCTTTGGTCGCATAAACGCTGGAAACATCAGCGGGAAAAATACCCCAAAATTCACACCAGATTCGAGTAAAAAATTAGGTACGTTGCCCGGCAACGTACCTGGAATAGACCCCAGATTCGGCCTGCAGGCAGTTTGCAGGCCACAAGCAACCCTTCTTTATTTCCGGTGAATGGTGGTAGCAGCAGCTTGAGCAGCAGCCAGAATAGTGATGTCGGCGATGGTTACGTGTGCAGGAGCTGATACAGCATAGGCAACCGTATCGGCGATATCAGCCGCCTGCAGGGCGTCGAAACCGGCATATACCTGGGCGGCCCGGGCCTTGTCGCCTTTGAAGCGAACGGTCGAAAAATCAGTTTCTACGGCGCCCGGGGCAATATTTGTCACTTTTATTCCATATTGAGTAAGGTCTAATCGCATACCGGTGCTGATGGCCTCAACTGCAGCTTTGCTGGCGCAATAAACAGCCCCGTTGGCGTACGTCTGCTTACCGGCTATACTGCTCATGTTCACAATATGCCCCCGTTGCCGGGCCACCATACCGGGAATAACTGCCTTTGAAACGTAAAGCAGCCCCTGCACATTTCCGTCAATCATGGCATCCCAATCGGCAGTGTCGCCTTCCTGGAAGGGGGCCATTCCGTAGGCATTACCGGCATTGTTTACCAGCACATCGATGGCCTGCCATGCGTCGGGTAAGAACCCGATGGCAGCCATGACCGACGCCTGGTCACGGACGTCGAACGTTACAGTATACACGTCGGTCTGCGGAGCAAGCTGTGCCGCTAGTTCGTCGAGTTTTTCCTGACGACGGCCACACAGAATGAGCCGGTAGTTAAGTTTGGCAAGTGCTTCGGCAGTGGCCCAGCCAATGCCCGAAGAGGCACCCGTGATCAGTGCAATCATGTTGACGAGTTAGTTTCCTGAAATATGAGCAGGCAAAAATGACCTGCTCGCTTCTATTTGCCTATAAATTTAACGTACCTGACCTATGACTAGCCATATTTGTTCAATTACAGCGGCTGATACGTACCCACTTCGCCATGCTGTGCTCTGGCCAGACAAACCGCTCGATTATGTACGGATCGACGAGGATGAGCGGGGACACCATTATGGCCTATACCTGAACACGGAGCTGGTGGCGGTTATCTCACTCTTCGTTGACGGCTCATCGGCGCGTTTCCGCAAGTTTGCCACCCGGCCCGATCAGCAAAATAAAGGGCTGGGTACGTTGCTGCTCCACCATGTTTTCAGCGAAGCGAAACGGCTGGGGGCGGCTACTATCTGTTGTGATGCCCGACTCAGCGCCGCCGCCTTTTACCAACGTTTCGGGATGCAGCCTACTGGCGCTATTTTCTATAAAGGCGACATTGCCTACCAGCGCTACGCTACCCGAACATAGCTTCCGAGGCATTTGAGGTCGGCGGCGTGGTTGGTCAGAATTTCTTTGAGGGCGGGTTCCTGGGCGTGCCCTTCACATTCCAGCAAAAACCAGTACTGAAAGGTTGCTCCGTTACGCAGTGGTCGGCTTTCGATCTTGGTAATGTTGATGCTACGCTCGTTGAACTCCTGCAAGAAAGTGGCCAGAACACCCGGTTTCATTGTTTCGGGGAGGCGGGCGATAAGCGTTGTCTTATCCTGTCCGCTTGGCTGATTCTGAAAATTTTTGGCCAGGACCAGGAAGCGGGTCCGATTCAGGTCACTGTCTTCGATGTTATCGAATAACACCGGAACACCAAACAGCTTAGCCGCAATGTGCGAGCAGATGGCCGCGGAGTTGGGTTGCTGCGCGGCCAGCTTAGCCGCTTTCGACGTCGACTCGACCGGAACAAATTCTACTTTCAGCCCATCGAAGGTATCCTGCAAAAATTTACTGCACTGCCGGAAAGCAATGTCTTTCGAGTAAATATATTTGAGTTGCGCGAGGTCTTCCGTTTGCGTGGCAAAGGTAAAATGCACCGGAATCTGCGCTTCGGCGGCAATACTGATCTCCCGCTCATTTAATAGGTCGATGGTTTCATTGACCACCCCTTCCTGATTGTTTTCAATAGGTACCACGCCAAACCGTGCCCGACCAGTTTCTACACTTTCGAACACTGACCGAATGGTGGGCAAGGCGGTGTAGGCGCTCAAAGCACCAAACCGGCTCTCGGCGCACTGATGAGTGAAACTTCCTTCAGGGCCCAGATAAGCCACCCGCTCGGGCAACTCCATATTACGGGCTACGGCAAACACTTCCAGAAAAATAGCCTCAATGGCCAGGTCATTCAACGGTCCCCTATTCTGCGTTACCAGCCGATCAATGATCTGCCGTTCGCGTTCAGGCCGGTAGATAATGGAATTCGTAGAGCGTTTTAGTTCACCAACATGCCGCACCAGCTCCATTCGCTGATTCAATAAAGCCAGCACCTGGTCGTCGAGGGCATCAATGTTAGTACGGAGTGATTCGAGGGTCATAAAAAAAGTCGTAAGTCGGCGCGTCGTCAGTCGTAAGGTCAACTACCTACTTGTAACGATTGGCAAACTTACGACTTACGACTGACGACTGATGACTTGTACGCCTAAAACTTAGACCAGCGCTACATCCTCAACGTCTTTCTCAACACGCAGGTTGTCGATTATAAAGCGCTGACGGTCAGGGGTATTCTTACCCATATAATAACTCAATAGCTTGGGCACTGACGCATCTTTTTCCATGATAACCGGCTCTAGCCGCATGTCTTCCCCGATAAAGAGGCCAAACTCGTCAGGAGAGATTTCGCCCAGGCCCTTGAAGCGGGTAATCTCAACTTTCTTTCCTCCTTTCGTCAACTTATTTGTTGCATTCTGCTTTTCTTCTTCCGAGTAGCAGTAAACGGTCTCCTTGTGGTTTTTAGGGTTACGTACCCGGAACAGTGGGGTTTCCAGGATATACAAGTGGCCATTGCGAACCAGATCCGGGAAGAATTGCAGGAAAAAGGTCAGCATGAGCAGGCGAATATGCATACCATCTACGTCGGCATCGGTGGCAATCACGATACGATTATACCGAAGCGTTTCGAGCCCTTCTTCTATATCCAGCGCATGTTGAAGCAGGTTAAACTCCTCGTTCTCATACACTACTTTTTTAGTCAGGCCGAAACAATTGAGTGGTTTACCACGCAGACTAAAGACGGCCTGTGTCTGCACATTTCGGCTTTTGGTAATCGAACCGCTGGCGGAGTCCCCCTCCGTGATAAACAAGGTAGTGTTCAACCGCTCTTCGGCTTTAGGATCAGACATATGTATGCGGCAGTCGCGCAGCTTTTTATTATGCAGACTGGCCTTTTTAGCCCGCTCATTGGCCAGTTTCTTAATGCCCGCCAGTTCTTTCCGCTCCCGTTCCGACTGCTCAATCCGGCGTTTCAGGGCATCCTTTACCCCCGCGTTCATGTGCAGAAAGTTATCCAGCCGTTCTTTCAGGAAATCCATGACAAACGAACGTACCGAAGGGGCACTCTCGTCGGGGGCCATGTTTAAAGACCCGAGCTTTGTTTTCGTTTGTGACTCAAACACCGGTTCCTGCACCCGAACACTTACGGCCGCCACAATACTGGCCCGAATGTCAGACGCGTCATAATCTTTACCAAAGTGGTCACGAATCGTTTTGACAAAGGCCTCTTTCAGGGCATTCTGGTGCGTGCCCCCCTGGGTTGTATACTGTCCGTTCACGAAAGAGTGGTATTCTTCGCCATACTGACTACCGTGACTTAAGGCTACCTCAATATCATTCCCTTTCAAATGAATGATGGGGTACCGAAGATCATCTTCTTTATGCTTGCTCCGGAGCAGATCGAGCAACCCATTCTGCGAAACGAACTTCTGTCCGTTGAAATTCATGATCAGCCCCGCATTCAGGTAGCAGTAATTCCAGAGCATATCAGAGACGAACTGCCCCCGATAGTGGTAGTTTTTGAAAACGGTATCGTCGGGTTCAAAAACAGAAAGCGTTCCGTTTCGCTGATTGGTCTCTTCCTCGCCCTGCCGCACCAGCACGCCCCGCTCAAACTCGGCCCAAACGGTTTTCCCTTCCCGGAATGACTGAATGCGGAAATAACTCGATAGGGCGTTGACGGCTTTCGTTCCTACACCATTCAGGCCAACCGATTTCTGGAAAGCTCCCGAATCGTACTTACCGCCCGTGTTGATTTTCGACACTACCTCAACGACCTTCCCGAGCGGAATACCCCGGCCGTAGTCACGCACTTCAATGCGGTGGTCGGTCACTTTAATGTCAATGACCTTACCGTTTCCCATCACGTGTTCGTCGATGGAATTGTCGATGGTTTCTTTCAAAAGCACATAGATCCCATCGTCGGCGGCGGCTCCGTCGCCTAATTTACCAATGTACATACCCGGACGTAGCCGGATATGTTCCCGCCAATCAAGTGAGCGGATACTGTCTTCGTTGTACTGTACGGTGGACTGAGTTTGTTCTGCCATAAAAGACGAAATCGGGGGTGTGCTGCAAAAAACGGCCTATATACCCAATCAATAGGATCTATAGAAAATTAGAAAAATTATAACCAAACCATAAGCATGGTCTGTACATCCACTTGCTAGAAAACTATTTAGAATCCGGCAAAAGTTCGTTTACTTTGCCCGCTGATTGTGCTGAAATATCATAAAAACAAGAAACGTCGTTAACTAATTACCATCCAGCTAACCCCGTAACGATGGGGTTGACATCTTAAAAATATGCAAAAATTGCCCAAATTCCAACATTCCCGGGTTTCTTTATTTGCCAGCCTTACCGACCAATCTCTTCGTTCTTCAACTCGCACAATCGCACTCCTCGGGTTATTTTTCGGAACGGTCGCCAGCACATCAGCCCAGATTACGCCATCTGCCGGTAGCAGTGCCCCAACTACCACCGGCCGCCCGGGAGCGGCTACGCCCTCCAGCTCACAAGGGACTATCCAGGTACCAGCTGGCGTTCTACCACCTGGCACCACATTGCCAAATGGCATGCGGGTAAATTCGAACGGTCAAATTCAAACAGGTGGCCAAACGCCAGGCCGTACTACCCAGCAGGGACGTACCTCGCAACAGGGAGCTAATGTGAATCCGAACGCTACACCAGGCACGGGCACTACAGGCCGCCAGCAAAACGGGGCTGTACAGAATGGACAAACAGGACAGCCTGGCCAGAATGGGCAGACTGGCCAGAACGGCCAAGCGACCCTTGATGCCAATGGTAACCCGGTTGAAGGCGACGTTCCGCTGAATGCCAACGAACAAGCCAACGAAAGCACTAAAGATCAGTTATCGGATCGGGAAATTACGCGGCGAAAACTGTTTGGCTACGAGATCTTCAATAATCCGGCTTTAGCCACTACGTTTCAGCCGAATCTGAACATTGCCACGCCAGTCAACTATGTGCTTGGTACGGGCGACCAGCTCGACATCAACATTTACGGCTATTCGCAGGACGCCATCAAGCAAACCATCACGCCAGAGGGTAACATTTACCTGCCTTCAGGTATCGGACCGGTTCATGTATCTGGTTTAAGTATTGAATCAGCCAAAGCCCGGATCACCGAGCGGCTGGCTAAGATATACGTAGGGCTGAAAAATAGCAGCTATGGTCCCAAGAACACCTATATCGAAGTGACGCTGGGAAACATCCGCAGCATTCGGGTATCGGTATTAGGGGAAGCTGTTAAACCAGGTACGTATAGCGTCTCGTCGCTCTCATCGGCTATGAACGTAATCTATGCGTCGGGCGGTCCCAGCGACCTTGGTTCGTTCCGTAATGTACAGCTCATCCGCAATAACAAAGTCATTGCTACCATTGACTTGTATGACCTGCTGCTGCTGGGCGTGTTGCGCAACAATGTTCGGCTACAAGACAACGACAACATTCGGATTCCCGGTTTTATATCGCACGTTGAGTTGCAGGGAAATACTCGTCGAAACAACATTTTCGAAATGTTACCTGGCGAGACCATCGACCGTTTGTTATTCTATGCTGGTGGTTTCACGGCCAATGCCTATAAAAGCCGGCTGAAGGTGACCCGGTTAACAAACCGTGAACTGAAAGTAATTGACGTGCTGGCCGATCAATACAAGACGTTTGCCCTGCAAGATGGTGACCTCGTTGCGGCAGAAGCCGTGCTGAACCGATACGAAAATCAGGTGACTATTGCCGGGGCGATCTATCGCCCAGGTATTTATTCACTCGACCAGAACAAAACGCTTAAGGAGCTGATAGCCAGTGCAGACGGCCCCCGTGGTGAAGCCCTGATGGGCCGGGTAAATATTCAACGTACCCGCGAAGACATGACCACCGAGAACATTACGGTAGACCTGACTAAGATTCTGAATGGAACACAGCCAGACCTACCACTACAGCGGGAAGACCTGATCACGTTGCCTTCGAAATTTGAACTGGCCGAGTTTGGCGATATTTTGATCGAAGGCGAGGTGAACCGGCCCGGCTCCATCGGGTACGTGTCTAACATGACGCTTGAAGATGCCCTGGTTAAAGTGGGTGGCCTACGCGAATCAGCAGCATTGGCGCAGGTTGAAGTGATCCGTCGGAAGAAAGACGTTGATCCTAAATCGACTTCGGGTCAGATTGCGGAAGTGCTTAAGTTTAGTGTAGATCGCAGTCTCGAGTTGAGTAACGAGAGTAAATTTTATCTCCAGCCCTACGACCAGGTGGTGGTGCGCCGGTCGCCCAACTATCAGGTACAGACGTATGCCCGGGTAGAAGGTGAAGTGATCATTCCGGGTCTGTATCCAATTCAGACTAAAGACCAGAAACTATCTGATATGGTTGCTTTAGCCGGCGGCCTTACTCCTCAGGCTTACGTAAAAGGCGCTACGCTGGTTCGCCGCGTAAAACTCAGCCCTGAAGAACTGGCTCAGCGCCAGAAGTCAGTAACCGAGCTGTCTGACGATAACCGAAAAACAGATGTTCAGGTCGAAGAAATTGTTTCTGACAAGGAAGAATCGATTGGTATCAACCTGGAGCGGATTATGGAACGCCCCGGCTCGTCGGAAGATATTTTGGTCCAGGAGAATGATGTGCTTCGGATACCAAAGAGGCTGGAGACCGTTCGAATCCAGGGCGAGGTATTGTTACCAACAACCGTGAAGTACCGCAACAACCAAACCTTTCAGGATTATATCTCACAGGCAGGAGGTTTCACGGAACGCTCACAACGTAAACGGGCCTTCGTTGTGTACGCCAATGGCTCCGTTGACCGGACACGCCGCTTTATGTTCTTCAACGTCTATCCTCGCATTGAACCCGGTGCAGAAGTAATTATTCCTGTTCAGAAGACAAACCCATTAACTCCGCAACAGGTGATTGGCACCGTGAGTGGCATTGCCAGTGGCTTGCTCGGCTTAATCTCAACGCTACTCGCTATATCGGTAATCTCAGGTCGGTAAGTAAGCAAACAACCTAACGTATGAACACGCCGAATCAGGTTAATACACCAGTCGTGTCGACTAACCTTCCGCCCGATCAGCTTTCACCCAAAGAAGTGATTGCCCGGGCTAAAAACTTCCAGCATGTAATCAAGCGAAACTGGCTGGTATTGCTTGGCATGATAGCAATCAGTGGCGTTATCGGCTATATTATAGATGCTACATCCAAAAAGAAGACGCTGTATTCTGCCAAGATCGTCTTCAACCTGGGCGGTGGCAACGGGGGTAATCAAATGGCTGACTTAGGAGCCCTGGCCAGTGCTTTCGGCCTTGGTCAGGCTGCACCAGAAGCGAACATTTTCACCGGCGACAACTTCATGCTGTATACGAAGTCGCGGCCTGTACTCGAAAAGACGCTCATGAAGACGGTAGTCATCAATGATACGTCTTTCCTGCTGGTCAACTATTACATGATGCACAGTGGCATTCGAAACACCGAATGGGAAGAGAGTGACGATCTGCACGATTTCACGTTTAAGGAAGCCAAACAGCGGGAGAAGTTTTCCAAACTAGAAATTGCCGCCATGGCTGATATCGAGTCGCGGCTGGCCGATGAGATCTCCATTAAGGGAGTAGACCGTAAGTCGTCGTTTATGTCCTTGATTGCCGAGATGGAAAATCCAGAGTTGGCAAAAGCGTTTGTTGAAAATCACATTGTAACTGTCGAAGATGATTACAAGTCGAAACAAACCAGAAAAACGCGGGACATGCTCACCTTACTGGAGCACCGGGTTGATTCGCTCTACAGAAAGCTAAGTGGCACAGAAGATAAATTAGCCAGTTACTTAAACCAGAACCAGCAGGTCGTTGTTGCCGAGGGACAATTGAAGGAAAGCCGTCTAAACCGGAGTTCAACCTTCCTGACACAACAGTATTACGGAGCTGTGACGAGTCTAGACAACCTGCGCCTCTCCTTAATCCGGGAACAGCCGCTGTTTACCATCATTGAGCCAGTCATGTTACCGCTCTTCAGAACCGTACCTGCCAAAATTGCCATGCAGGCAGGGTTGGCAATCGGATTGGTGCTTGGCATCGTTGTCGTTTTCATTCGGGAAACGCTGCGTAATATGGCGAGGAACAAAGAAGTCAGCTAATGAAGACCCACGAAGTTATTATTCAGGCGGGCCGACCAGAACGTTATTACTGGCGCGACTTGTGGCAAAGCCGGGAGTTGCTATACATTCTGTCGGTCCGCGATATTTCTGTTCGGTACAAACAAACGGCCTTGGGTGCATCGTGGAGCCTGATTCGGCCGTTGGCCACCATGCTGGTGATGGCATTCGTCTTCAGCGTGGTGGCGAAACTCCGCCCAGATCCCGGTGTACCTTATGCCCTGATGGTGCTGGCTGGTATTACTATCTGGACGTTCTTCTCCAATGCGTTTACACAAATCAGTTCGAGCATAACGACCAATGCTAACCTGGTAACCAAGGTTTATTTCCCCCGGTTACTAATGCCATTGAGTGCGGTTGCTGTTAGCCTGGTCGACTTTTTAATTGCGCTGGTTCTGTTTGTCATTATAGCAGTGTGGTACCAGTTTATACCAGACTGGCATATTCTGTTGATGCCACTCTTTGTGGCTTTAGCCCTGCTAGCCGCTTTTGCTTTCGGGCTGTTTTTTGCGGTCATCAATGTACGGTTCCGCGATGTGGCACAGCTAATTCCCTTTTTGGTGCAGGTCGGTTTTTACGCCTGTCCTATTGCCTACAGCAGTGCACAGGTGTCAGGTACGTGGTATGAGAAATATTACATTATGAACCCTATGGTCGGCATTATCGACGGTTTCCGATGGTCGTTGCTGGGGGGTAAAACGCACCTTAATCCGCAGAGTTTAGTATATTCGGTAGTCATTAGCCTAGTCTGCCTCAGTCTGTCGATTGTTTTTTTCCGAAAGCGGGAAAGTAGCTTTGTCGACGACATTTAACTGTCCGCCTCATGTCCGTTATCACGGTAGAAAACATAAGTAAACACTACATCATTGACCACAAGCGCGGCAAGGGTACGAACAGCCTGCGGGATGCCATAACCGGTACAGTAAAAGGCTGGTTTGGTGGACCTGATAATTCCGACGAGGTAACGCACGAAGAGTTTTGGGCCTTACGGGATGTGAATTTTTCCGTTGAGCAAGGCGATCGGGTCGGCATCGTTGGGCATAACGGAGCCGGAAAGTCTACCCTGCTCAAAATTTTAAGTAAAATCATTGAGCCCACCAGCGGTTCGGTTCGTATCAAAGGGCGTGTGGCCAGCCTGCTCGAAGTTGGCACAGGCTTTCACCCAGAACTGACAGGCCGGGAAAACATCTACCTAAACGGCTCGCTGCTGGGTATGCGGCGCGACGAAATCCGCAAAGCGTTTGATGAGATCGTCTCCTTTGCGGGCGTTGAACGTTTCCTGGATACGCCCGTCAAGCGCTATTCGTCTGGTATGTATGTCCGGCTTGGGTTTGCCATTTCGGCGCACCTGAATCCAGAGATCATGATCGTGGATGAAGTGCTGGCCGTTGGTGACGCCGATTTTCAGAAAAAGAGCCTCGGCAAAATGCGCGACAATTCGGCTAGCGGGCGTACCATCCTGTTTGTCAGCCACAACCTGACTGCCGTACAGGCACTATGCAACAAGACACTGTATTTTGAAAAAGGGCAGTTGATCGAGCAGGGCGAAACCAATCAGGTAGTGGCGTCGTACCTGAGCAAGGTGTCACGTACCAGACTCCGCCGGGAATGGGCCACGCCCGATGAAGCCCCGGGCAATGATTTGGTTAGAGTGCGTCGTATGGAACTGCTTCCAGACTATCCGGCAGGAACCACCCACATTGACGTGCGAACGCCAATGCGCGTTCAGTTTGAGTTCTGGACTATGATGGACCGGGCAAATCTGAACTTGAGTCTTCACCTATATTCCTTAACGGGTGAATGTATTTTCAACGTAGGTAGCGAATCGACCACCTACGGAAAAGGCCTGGTCCAGGGAGAATGTATCATTCCGGGTTATTTCCTCAATGATGGTACATACACCATATCGGTTATGATTGTGAAGGATACGGTAACTCCCCTGTACAACATGGAAGAAGGAATCACTTTCGATGTGGAAGACTTCCGTGAAGGGGTGGCCTGGTATGGCAAATGGCCTGGGTACGTTCGTCCTCAGTTCCCATTCCGCGTGCAGGCTCTGGAACCGATCATTGATATACGGTAAGTATTTTCCGCGGATTGCACTGTAATTTTGGCGACGATACAAGGTTGTTTAACGATGACCTGTTCGTAACCGCCCACTGCACATGATCAACGTCACCAAATCATACCTACCTGACCTTGCCGAATATACTCGCTTGCTAGAGGGAGTTTGGGAGCGAGTTCATCTAACAAACAACGGTCCATTGGTACGTCGGTTAGAAGCCGAAATGCAGGCGTATCTGGGTACCCGGCATCTACAGTATTGTACCAACGGAACCATCGTACTTCAGTTGGCCCTGAAAGCGCTGAATATCACGAAGGAGGTAATTACTACACCGTTCTCCTACTGCGCTACTACTAATGTGCTTCTGTGGGAGGGATGCACACCTGTTTTCGCTGACATTCGGGCCGATGATTTCTGCATCGATGCCGACCTGATCGAGCCGCTCATTACCGAAAATACGCAGGCGATTCTGGCCACGCATGTCTATGGAAATGCCTGCCGGATCGAGCAAATTGAGGCGTTGGCCACTAAATACAACCTTAAAGTTATATATGACGGCGCTCATGCGTTCGGTGCCGAGTATAAGGGTCGTGCGGTTCTCGACTATGGTGATGTGAGCACGTGCAGTTTTCACGCGACAAAAGTTTTCCATACCGTTGAAGGCGGCTGCCTGATCACACCAGATGACGAGTTGGCGAAAAAAATGCAGCACTTCGGTACCTTTGGCCATCATGGTGACGACTATTACAGTATGGGCATCAATGCCAAAGCCTCTGAATTTCATGCGGCAATGGGCCTATGTGTGCTGCCTAAAGTAGACGAGTTGATCGGTGCCCGGCAAACCATTTCAGAACAGTATAACAGCCGCCTCGATTTTACCCGAATTAGCCGTCCGGTACTGGCGCCGGGCATGACACGCTACAACTACGCCTATTACCCGGTGGTGCTGGCCTCTGAACAGGTATTGCATCATGTTGTCGACGCGCTGGCCATTGAAGGTATTGTCCCGCGCCGTTATTTCTACCCGTCGCTGAACACGCTTCCCTTCGTGAAACAGGCCCAGTCGTGCCCTGTTTCAGAAGATATTGCCAGCCGGGTACTGAGCCTGCCATTATATCCGGGTTTAGCCGAAGCCGATGTAGACCGCATTTGTCAGGTTGTAAATGAGGCCATCATGGCCGAGGCGGTATAAATGATCGTCTTTCTACTGCTTTTTGTTGGGTACGTTGGCTGGCTCGCTGCCCGCGTAGCCCGCCCTTCGCTGGTTGAATGGCTGCTTGTATCGTTTCTGCTCTATGCCAGTAGCGTCATTCTCACGGGCTTTGTCCTGTCGGCGCTGTACCAGACCAATCATGAGTGGGTATGGGCATTTTCTGTTTTCATTACCGCTTCGCTGCTTGGTTTCAGCCTACGGGCATTAGCCGGAAAGCCACTCCCTATGGCGCCCTTGTTGCTCATTGGGCAACGGTGGACATTGACACAGCGCTGGTTTAACGGGTTGCCCCCCTATGCCAAAATGCTGTTTTCGGTCCTGTTTCTGACACTGCTTGTGCTCAGCGTGACAAACCTGGCTATCGTGTTGTTCACGGTACCGAATGAGTGGGACAGCATGACCGGACACCTCAACCGGATTGTGCAGTATATGCAGCGGGGAACTATGCGCCATTTTGGTGGTACCAACTGGAACATTGATACATATCCCAAAAGCGTGTGCACCCTCCAGATCTATGGTTACCTGATGACCGGGCGGTTTGAAAACGGGTTCAAAATTATCCATCACCTCGCCTACTGGACCACCATTGTGGCCGTATTTGGCATCGTTCAACGGATTGGGCAGGTACAGGCACGCAGTGCTGTCACTACGCTGTCGGCCAGTTTTCTGGCCGCTTTATGCATGAGCCTGTTACCCGATTTTCTGATGCAGGCCGTTACGACCGAAACCGACATTGTGCTCACAGCTTACCTGAGCGTCTTGCTGTATATGCTGTTTGCCTACCGGGCATCGGAACGTTCAGGCCAGCATCCTGCCCGCGACAATCGGTACCTCTGGCTGGCTGGCATAGCCTTTGGCGTAGCCTACGGCCATAAAGTCACGTTTACGCTGCTCTTGCCATCGGTATTTGTCGTCATGATTTACACCGTATTCTGGTCTGATTCGCTGGCAACGACAGCTGCGCGCACTGGTAGGTTAGCGGCCGCCATGGCCATCGGTGTCTGTCTATGGATGCTGCCGACGGGGTATCTGAAAAACGTGGAAGTGTTTGGTCATCCCATCGGCCCGCCCACCGCCCTGCGTCACCAGTCGGTAGAACGGGCAGGATCGCTTCGAAATTTGGTTGAACAAGGGTCACGAAATGTGATTCGGTATACCTACGATCACATCAATCTCGATGGGCTGCGCAATACCGCCACTGGTGAACAGCTAAACCGGGCCATGCGCAAACCTGTTATCTGGCTGGAGGATAAGCTGCATATGCGCCTCGACGAGGAGACTGACTTCTCGATTGTTCCGTTTACGTTCCAGCGCAAATTTGTCTTTTACAATGCGAACCCATACTGGGGCATCATTGGCTTCGGGCTGATTATTCCGCTGCTCCTCCTGACACTGCTGTTCGTGGTTCGTTCCACGCCGCATGTGTACCTGGGCATTGCCGTTCTGCTCCATCTGCTCGCCCTCTCCTATTCGGCTCCTTATGATCCGTTCAAGGGGCGCTATTTTACAGAAACGGGGCTATTTGGCATCCTTTTCCTGGCGTTGCTTTTTCTGAATCCCCGCTTAAATCTGGCCCTGCCGGGTAAACCGCTGCTGAAAGGCTACGTGGCCCTGGTACTGACAGGCGGCGCGCTTTCGGCGTTTGGCTGTGTCTTCCTGAACATTCGTGCGTTGCCTTTCGCCTGGACAACCCCCGATGGCACTCGGTTTCCCTCCATCTTCGACGCTGACCGCATCCGGGCCATGACCTTCGGAAGGCCCGACACGTACCTGCCCTACAAACGGTTCGATGAGCTGGTCCCCGACTCGGCAACGGTCGCTTTGGGCACCATCAATGATGATTACGAGTACCCACTTTATGGAGCGCACCTTAGTCGCCGGCTGATACCGATCAATCCATTTGAAAAGGGTGTTCAGCCGATTCCGAAAGAAGCCACGTACCTGTTTTTCTCGAAAAACGTGATTCATCCCCGTCCAGGTGATATCAGACTGGGTACCGACACCGCCGCCGCACATTCACCATACGTAGTAGTGCCCGGCGAAGATTATTACCTTCGTAAGCTTAAATAACGGTTGGTACCTGTTCCGGTGCTCAGGTACGTTCCAGGCACCAGTTCGTTTCTACCTCTCCTATGACCCTCGCCATCATGCAGCCTTATGTGCTGCCCTACATCGGGTACATACAATTGATGCATAGCGTTGATACGTTTGTGTTCTACGACGACGTGGCGTTCATTAACCGGGGCTGGGTCAACCGGAACCGCCTACTGGTTCATGGTAAAGAGTATCTGTTCACGATTCCCCTGAAAGAAGCGAGCCAGAATAAATTGATCCGGGAGATTGAACTGGCCAGCGACCCCAAGTGGCGCGGTAAACTGCTGAAAACCATCGAACAAAGCTACCGGAAGGCACCGCAATACACTACCGTGATGCCCATGACAGAGCGTATTGTCAACTTCCAGGCGGGGACGCAATCCAGCGTTTCGGTTGCCGATTATATCTTCCATAGTTTTACTGAATTGACGGCGCACCTGGGCATTACCACCCGTTTGGTAGCTTCCTCGACTATTTACGAAAACAGCCACCTGAAAGCGCAGGAACGAATTGTCGATATTTGTCGGCAGGAAGGTGCCGATCGGTACATCAATCCGATTGGTGGTACTGAACTGTATAACCAGTCGGCCTTTGACCCGATCGGTTGTGAGCTTCGGTTTATTCAACCGCACCGGATAACGTACCCACAAACGGGCGGCACAGCGTTTGTTCCGTGGCTGTCTATCCTGGACCTGCTTATGAACCTGGAGGCCGAAGCGATTCGCCCACTATTATCTAAGTTTGACCTTATTTCAAAGAATGAGAGAGAGAACGAGTGAACGAGCGGCCCGGCGACAAGTTGCTTACGCCGGGCCGCTCGTTCACTCGTTCTCTCTCTCATTCTTTCACTCTTTCACTCATGGCTAACATCATCATCTTCGGCGTACTCGACACGGCTGAGCTAGCGCATTTTTACCTCACCAACGACTCGGAGCACACCGTTGCTGCGTTTACTGTTGATCGGGAATATTTGACAGAGGCGTCGTTTAAAGGGCTGCCCGTGGTGGCGTTTGAAGACGTTGAGACACTGTTCCCCCCATCGGCCTACCAGTTCTTTGCCCCCATGACTGGCCGCAACATGAACCGGAATCGTGAAAAAGTATATATGGCCGCCAAGGCGAAAGGCTACGAATTCATTTCGTACATCAGCTCAAAGGCAACGACATTCGGGAATCAGATTGGCGAAAATTGCTTCATCCTGGAAGATAACACCATTCAGCCTTTCACAACGATTGGTAATAATGTAGTACTCTGGAGTGGCAATCACATCGGTCACCACGGCCGAATTGATGATCACGTCTTTTTCACCTCCCATGTGGTCATGTCGGGGCATTGCCACATTCAGTCGTATTGTTTCTTTGGTGTAAACAGCACCATCCGTGATTACCTGACGGTAGCTGAAGGCACCCTGCTGGGCATGGCCTCGGCCCTCTTCAAGAACTCGGACCCCTGGGGTGTTTACATCGGCAACCCGCCCAAAAAGCTACCGCAACCAAGCTACGATACGTATTAAGCCGGTGAACGTTCAATGACGCGATAGCAATGACAATACTCTTAATCGGGCATGACGCAAACCGGGCCGGGGCTCAGTTGGTGCTGCTTCAGCTGATGCAGCAACTGCGGGCCAGAACTATCACGCTCCACCTGCTACTTGGTGAGGGAGGCCCCCTGCTGGCCGATTATGAGCAGTTGGCAACCGTGACGCTCTGGCCCCAGCCTGCCCCTTACGTGGCTGGCCCAACGGCCGACAAAGTATTGGGGAAACTGGGCTTGTGGCAGCAACAGGCCAACCGGCAACAGCAACGGCAACGCGGGGCGCTCCATGCAGCGCTCCACCTCGATACGGTTGATCTGGTGCTGGTCAATACCGTTACCAGCAGCCGCTACTTTCGGCAGCTGCCCTTGCCCAGTAACGTACCTGTCCTGGCCTTTGTGCACGAGCTGGCTATGTCGGTTCACCTGTATGCCAACCCCGACGAGCTTCGGTATTTACTGGCGCGGGCAACCCGTATTCTGGCGGTGTCGAAGGCAACGGCCAGCTATTACCAAACGGCCTGGCAGGTTGCCCCTGAACGAATTACGCTATTCACACTCATTGACCTGCCGACCATTCAGCAGGCATTAGACGCCGCCCAAGCCCGAACCGGTTTGTTACCCGCACTGGATGATCTGCCCCCCAATGCCCTGGTAGTTGGCGGGTGTGGCAATGCAGAATGGCGTAAAGGCACCGATCTGTTTGTGGCGCTGGCTCGTATGTTCAACAGTCTGCCGCAGCAGACAAGCCAGCCTGTCTATTTCGTTTGGGTGGGTTTGCCCCCAGGTACGTTGCATGACGACCTGACACTCGACGTAGCCAAAGCCGGGCTCACCCATCAGGTACGTTTCGTGGCTCCCACTCCCGACGTGCTTCGCTACATGGCCCGCTTCGATCTGTTTGTGCTTTGCTCCCGCGAAGACCCATACCCACTGGTGATGCTGGAAGCCGGTTTGTCGGGCGTACCGGTTGTCTGTTTCGACGGAGCAGGGGGTGCTGCCGAACTGGTAGAGACTGACGGCGGTGCGGTGGTACCGTATCTGGATTTGCTGGCGATGGCCAATGCCATGCAGCGGCTGGTTGCCAATGAAGAATTGCGGCATGAATTTGGGCAGACGTTACGCCAGAAGATTCAGCAGCGTCATAGCCTTCAACAAAGCAGCAGCCAGTTGTTGTCAATTATTAACCAACTGACCGGCCAGCCAACCCCGGCTCCTCTCGTTTAGTCTTCACGATTACCGTTCACTAATGACACTGGCCTTTACTATTTGCTCGGTGAATTACCTCGCCCAGGCCCGCACCCTCGGCGATTCGTTGAAACAGACCAATCCCGACTGGCAATTTGTGATTGGCCTCGTCGATGATCTGGCAACGGCCAGTTTGCCTGCACACCTGTTGCCGGCCTACCCGATGATAGAAGTAGCTACCCTGGGCATTCCGGATTTCGATGGGATGTGCGCCCGCTACGATATCACCGAGCTGAACACCGCAGTGAAGCCGTTTTTTATCGACTATTTTTTCAACAGCCAGCCCGGACCCGGTACTGCCCGACCAGACGCTGTTGTCTATTTCGACCCCGACATTATTGTTTTTCAGCCGCTTACCCGACTGGATGAGGCCCTGGCAGCAAACAGCCTGGTGTTGACACCGCATACCATTGCGCCAACGCCAGACTGGGAAACGCCCAACGAACAGCATCATCTGAACACCGGTATTTTCAACCTCGGCTTCATTGGTTTGCGCAACGACGATACGGCCCGTGAGTTTGTTCACTGGTGGCAACAGCGGCTAACCTACGAGTGTCGAATTGACCTTTGTGCGGGCCTGTTCGTTGATCAGCATTGGGTAAATTTTGCGCCAATCTATTACCCTGATGTGCTGATCGAAAAGCACAAGGGATACAATGTGGCTTACTGGAACATCCACGAACGTATCCTCGCGCAGCAGAACGGCGTTTGGTGCGTAGAAGACCCTGCTGGCGGCGAAACAGTACCGCTTCAGTTTTTTCATTACAGTGGCTACGGCGTTCAGAAACCCAGCGAGCTATCAAAATACCAGACCCGGTATACCTTTGAGCAACGACCCGATCTGGTCCCTGTTTTTCAGCTTTACCATAGCCGACTGATACAAAACGGAAATGATGCCTATCGGGCCTACCCTTGTAGCTACATCAAAGCTACGCCCGTACTGTATTATCAACGCATTCGGCGATTAGTGAACATACCTGTGCGTAAGCTAACAGAATGGATTGGTTGAGCACCGCTAGTCCGTACCTTTACGGGACAAACCAACCGTACGCGTACTACTAAAATGACCGTCTCCGCAGTAAGCGTTTGCATCGTTATTCCGGTTTATAAAGCGACGTTAACCCAGTATGAATCGATAGCCCTGACACAGTGCATGCGGATTTTGGGGCATTATCCCGTCATTTTTGCCAAACCACATTCGCTTGATTTGTCCCCGGTTCTGCAAACGTTGCCAGCGTCGGTACAGGTACGTTCATTCAACGATGCGTATTTTCAGTCGGTACAGAGCTATAACCGGCTTATGTTGTCGGCCACCTTTTACCAGGCCTTTGCTGATTTTGAGTATATGCTTATTCATCAGCTGGATGCCTTTGTCTTTAGCGACGAACTAGCCAGCTGGTGCACCCGTGGCTATGATTACATTGGTGCGCCCTGGCTACGCGACTGCGATTTTGACGGGCAGTGGTCGGAATACTGGTTTAATACCAAAAAGCAAATAGCGCTCTGGCTGGATCTTCGCAAAGACGATGGCATTACGCCGCGCGAGATCACCACCCTCAACGGCGTGGGCAACGGGGGGCTATCCCTTCGACACATCGCTCACTCGCTGAACGCCCTGCGAAAACTACAGGCACGGCTGGATAAATATGAGTCCGTCAGTGCACATCAGTTCAACGAAGACGTGTTCTGGGGCGTTGAAGTAAACCGGTACTGGCGGCATCTGCACGTACCTGATTTCCGAACGGCGATGCAGTTTGCCGTTGAGTTTTACCCTGAGCGGGCGGTATCTGTCTATAATCGGGGCAAGTTACCATTTGGGTGTCATGCCTGGGACATTCATGGCACTGACTATTGGCGGCCTATCTTTGCACAGTATGGATACACCATCTGACCAGCGACCCAGCCTCTCCATAGCTCTCTGTACGTACAACGGAGCCACGTACCTGCGCGAGCAGTGGGCTAGCTTACTGGCACAGGAATGGCTTCCAGCCGAAGTTGTCATCAGCGATGACGGCTCAACAGACGGAACGCTGACGCTCATCAATGAGCTAGCGTTTTCAGCTCCATTTCGCGTAACCATTCTCGCCAACAAGGCCCCATTGGGCTTCAATGGTAACTTTGAACAAGCTATTGCCGCCTGTACCAGTGAGCTTATCTTCCTTTGCGATCAGGACGATGCCTGGCTGCCCCACAAAACCAGAACGCTCGCCAGTCACCTGTTGGCGCACCCCAACTGCGACGTTGTTTTCGGGAACGCCACTGTAGCCGATACAAGCCTGACCCCCTCTCAGCAACAGTTCTGGGATGTGGTCCGCTTCGGAGCGGCTGACCAGCAGCAATGGCAACAGGGCGGGGCCATGCACGTGTTGCTGAATGGTAACCGGGTTATGGGGTGCGCCATGGCGTTCCGGCAATCGTTTCGGGAGCGTGCCCTCCCCATCCCCCCTACCGTGCCCGGTGGGTACGTATATGACGGCTGGCTGGCCCTGGTAGCTGCAGCTACCGATCAGATTGATTTTGTGGCCGAATCGCTCCAATACTACCGTACCCATCCCACCCAACAAATAGGTGTTCGCCCACCCGAGGCCGGGCCGCCAGTCCGGCTTCGCGACCGGTTCAACCGCGATCGCTCGCTGAAACTAGCCCCATTCCGGGAGCAGCAGACCTGCTGGCAAACCCTATTACTTCTGCTTAGCGAACGAGTAGGTGCCCACGCCTCCGGACTACAGGCCCTGAAGAACAGACTGGCCCATATAACCATGCGCGCCAATTTGCCCACTAACCGATTGGCCCGGCTCTGGCCAGTGAGCCAGGGTTTACTGACTGGTCGTTATCACTCTTATGTCGATGCCGATGCCAATCGGCTTGCACCCTTTATTGCCGCCGCTGGCGACCTTCTCGAATAATGCTGCTTACCGTCTGTACGATCGCCCAACTGCCTCAGGCCTTAACGCTTGGCGCCAGTTTTCTTCAACACAATCCATCAAGGCGGTTTCTTATTGGCCTCGCCGATGACCCCACTCGCCTACCCGCCGACTGGTCGTCGCCCTACCCGATACTGACGTTCGCCAACACAAACCTGTCGGCAAACGAAGTGTTGATCCTGTCGCAGCGGTACACACCAACCGAGTTTCGGGCGGCGTGCAAACCCGCTTTTGTTCAGGCTGCGTATCAGCAGGCAGGGACCGAAGGCCTGCTTTATGCTGATCCATCGGCCTTCGTTTATCATTCACTCGACGCCTTATTTGCGCAGTTAGCCCACCACAGCGTCCTGCTGAATCCACACTGGCTAAAAACGCCCGCCGATGAGCAGCAACCCGATGAGAAGCACCTGCAAAACGTGGGCCTGTACAGTAGCGGGCTACTTGGTTTTGGGCCCCACGCCGATACCGAAACGATGTTACGATGGTGGCAAAGCCGCACAGCCGATCGCGCCCATATCAACTTCTGTGCTGGCGAATGCCTGGACCAGCTCTGGCTCATGCACGTACCTACCCTGTTCAATGCTGCAGGTATCGTAAAAGATCCCGGCGTGCAGGTGGCCCTGTGGAACCTGTCAGAGCGTCCGCTGGCCAATGCCCCCAGTGGCTGGCAGGTGATCACGAATGGCTCGTCGGCACCTTTACTAACCGCTGATTTTTTGGGGTTACTTCACCCGCACGAAGGGCTTTTCCAACGGCAAACGCGACTCCAGATCAACAAGCGGCCTGATGTAGGTACGTTGCTTAGTGCCTACCAGACTGCGCTCAACGCCAATCAGCAGGCGGCCTTGCTGGCTACTCCGCCTGCCTACGGACAACAGCCAGAACCAGTGCTGCTGCGTGGCTGGCAGTATTCAGCCGTTCAACGGCTTCGTCGGCTGAGTTACTGGATCAATAACGTACCTGTGCGGCCCATACACCGCTAATCAGCTTGCGGAGCGAACCGTCTGTGGCTGGTCAGTAGATAGATATTCTAGGAAAAACCGAGTGTTTTTGGCTAATTTGCGCCCGATTTCACAGAAAAATCCAACAGGCGTTAGTAAGCGATGAAAGTACTGTATGATCATCAGGCCTTCACGGGCATGACCTACGGGGGCGTTACCCGGTACTTTTATGAGCTTATGCAGGCCTATGCCGACCGCGACGATATCGATTTTGAGCTGTCGCTTCAGTTTTCCAATAACGAATATCTCGACAAGGCATCATTCAGTACGCACCGCCGCTACGGGTTAGCCCACTGGCGCAACGTAAGCCGTCTGGCGTCGGCGGTGAACCGACTGTATAGCAATCAGCGGGTACGGATGGGCGATTATCAGGTTTTCCATCCAACCTACTACCACAATTATTTCCTGCGTAATCTGGGGAATAGGCCTTTGGTCGTTACCTTCCACGACGCCACCAGTGAGCGCTATGGGAAGCAGTATCCTGAAGTTGGCGAGCATTTGTCGGCAGCCAAAAAGATTCAGCTCGCCCGCGCCGATAAAATCATTGCCGTGTCTGAATTTTCGAAGCAGGAAATTCTCCGGTTTTTTCCGGTCGACGAAAAAAAGATTGACGTCATTCACCTCGGCACGGCATTCAGCAGGCAACGATCGCATGTACCGGCCGTTCCGGGCGCCCATCCCTATCTGCTCTATGTAGGCAAACGAGGGCTATATAAAAATTTCGAGGGGTTCTTCCGGGCCATCCAGCCAGTATTTCGTCAACACGCCAACCTGCACCTCATCTGCGCTGGAGGAGGCTCGTTTACTCATGACGAGAAAGTATGCTTTCAGGCTTCTGGCTTTGGGCAACGGATTCACTACCGGTCCATCACCGATCTGTCGCTGTACGAACTGTACCATCAGGCCGAAGCTTTCGTGTTTCCATCGCTCAACGAAGGTTTCGGTATTCCGGTGCTCGAAGCGTTCAGCGCTGGTTGCCCGGCGATTCTCAGTAACCGGAGTTCATTGCCCGAAGTAGGAGCCGATGCGGCCGTTTATTTCGATCCTGAACAGGACGAGTCTATTGCCTGCGCCGTGGAAAAAGTCTTGACAGACAGTTCGCTTCAGCAGTCTATGCGGCAGAAGGGAACGCAACGGCTCGCCCACTTCTCCTGGGAAAAGACAGCGACGAAAACAGAAAACCTGTACAGGCAACTGAGCTGATTCACAACCGTTATTGACCGATTCAACCTACCGACCCTGTGCCTCTTTCATCGTTCAACGAAAAACACCGTCAACCGCTCCATGAGTTTGTGACAGCCCCTCCGCAGCCTGCTGCTTCGGCACGGCTATTGGGTAAACTTCCTAAACTGACGGTCGTCACGCCTTCGTTCAACCAGGCCGAATTTCTCGAACGAACCATACAAAGCGTACTTAATCAGCAGTATCCCAATCTGGAGTTCTTCGTCATGGATGGCGGCTCGACCGACGGTACGCAGGCTATCCTGGAAAAATATTCGGATCACCTGACCGGTTGGGTCATGGAGAAAGATAATGGGCAGACGGATGCCATCAACAAAGGTTTCCGCCGGGCTACAGGTGACTATGTTGCCTATCAGAATTCCGACGACGTGTTTGCACCCGATGCCCTCTGGCGGGTAGCCGAAGCCTGGCAAAAATCGCCGGATACCGATATTTTCTTCGGTGATATGTACATCATCGATGAGCAGGACGTTATTCTGGAGGAACTACGCGTCCCCTCGTTCAGTGCCGGTTGCCAGGTACACGAAGGCATGCAGGTATTTAATCAATCACTGTTTATTCGCCGGTCGTTGTTGGCCGAATCAGGCTGGCTCGATGAATCATTACGCTTTGTGATGGACTACGAGATCGTTACCCGACTGGGCGTTCGGCCGGGCATTCAGTTCAGGCACGTACCTGGCTTTTGGGGCGGTTTTCGCATTCAGCCCGATGCTAAATCGTCGCAGATAGCGGCTACCGTGGGCCTTGTCGAGCACAAGCAGGTAAGCGAACGGTATCGGCCGCAACTGGCAAGCCGGTTGAGTGGCAAACTCTGGCGACGCTACAGTAAGCTCCGTAAATTACTTTGGTTTTTGGTCCGTGGCCAATTTAGCTATATGTATCACCGATTAACGCTACGTCAATCTAATGCGTAATTTTTTGCACAAGTGGGCTTTGATTCGGATGTGTCTGGGCCTTTTCATCGTACTGGATGGTTATCCGCTGGGCTTTTTCTTTAAAGAAACTGTCGGCATTCCTATTGACTCAGCCATTTTCACAGCCGGCTTCATGTTACTGGGCATGGTGCTTATGGTTCCCACCACCATACTCAGAAAACTATATGCGCCTAATATTCCTGTTTTCAATGCGCTGTTGGCTTTCGTCTTCATGTGTATCCTTTACGCCTTTCTATTCAATGAAATTGCTGTAGGTGAGCGAAGCAAAGACATGGTCTATTATGCGTTCGTCATCATTTTCATGCTTATGCTGGTCAATGTTCCCAATGAAATCACGAAACAACTTATTATCGTAGGTGTAATTTTCACGCTGGTGTCGAATCTGGCTCTCGTATATGCCCTGATGATAGATCCCGACTGGACAATTGGGCAGCGGGCCGCCATTCAGTTTGGGGAGCCGGGTGAAAAGATGGGGAATCCCCACGTATTTTCCCGGAACGCGCAGATTGGTCTTTTATGCTGCCTGATGTGGGGAAACCGGCTAAACCAATCCTTTTTTATCAAAGCGCTGGCCATTGCCCTAGTGCTTTTCAATGTGGTCATTTTGATGCTAACCTTCAGTAAATCAGCTATTTTATCCACATTGATTGCGGCTGTTATTTTCATTGTGGTAAACCTGAAACATACGTCGCCCAAGCAGATATTGAAAATACTGATCAGTCCCTTATCGCTCATTGTCCTATCGCTGCCGTTTCTGGCGCTGATTGGGTTAATCATTGTTAAGCCAGAGATCTGGGATATCATTACCCTTTACGGCGACATGATTTTTGGCCGATTCAGCGAAAACATCTTGGCTCTTCTCGGGGCTGAAAACCAGAAAGGCGATCTGGCCGAGCTAGACGGCTCGTCGGTGAACCGGGTACTGAGCTGGACCTATACGACCTATGCCGTTATGGGCGACCCACTAGGGCTGATTATGGGCTACGGCTATAAATATTTCTTCATGGATATCCCAATGCTCGAGACATTGATCAACCAGGGGATCTTTGGCTTCCTCCTGTATGCGTTCATTTTTTACCAGATGGGCAAATCGTCGTTCATCATCGCCAACAGTAGTGGCCGCACAGAAATAGAAATATGGTGTGCCTATCTCTATTTCTTTTTCATTGTCAGTTACTTCACCAGCGGACGACCGTATGAAATGGCTACGCTTCACCCGCTGTGCCTTTTTGCTCGTTTTCTGGGCGTAACGTACCCACCCCAGTTAACCAGAGGTTATGTGGATGAGCCGTTGCCGACTACCGACAATGCCATACCCGCCACATTACAACCTGCATAAACCAGCCTATGCGGTTGCTGATCATACATAATACGCTTTGGGCCCATTATAAGTCGCTGGTTTTCAGAAAGCTTTACGAGCAGATGAGCGCGGTAGATTCGCTGCTCGTTATTCAGATGGCACTCACCGAAGGCCATCGCAACGGGTTGGGTGTGCCATCGGCTTCGGCAGTTGGCTATCCCTTTGTCTTGTTACACAACGGCCCACTCGAAGAAGTCTCCTTACCTGCCCGTATCCGGGGCTTGCTCAAACACAGTATTGCCTTTAAACCTGACGCCGTACTGCTCACTGGCTATTATGATCCGGCGCAACTGCTGCTGGCTATGCTGCTGAAGATCAGGGGGTGCCGGGTCATTCTGCAAAACGAATCAACGGCTGCTGACAACCAGCGAACGGGCTGGCGTGAACACTTGAAACGGGCTTTCGTGCGCACCTGCGATGGTTTCTTTTGTTTCGGCACCCGGGCGGCCGACTACATGATTCAACTGGGTGCCAGTCCATCCCGTATCCTGATAAAAAACAATGCGGTGGTTGACAACGCCTTGCTGCGGCAGGTGTACGAATCAGCCCTTCCAGCCCGATTGGCGGATCAGGCAGCTCATCAGTTGGCGCCTAAAAACCTAATCTATGTCGGTCGGCTCATCGGTATCAAGAATCTGGCGGTCCTAGTCGACGCCTTTGCCGAAGCCTGTCGACGCACATCAGTGACCGATTGGGGGTTAATTTTACTGGGCGAAGGCAATCAGAAAAGCAGTTTGCAGGCGCAGGTGACCTTGTTGAGTATGGCCGACAAAATACGCTTTCTACCTGGCTGCAACTGGCAGGACGTACCCCGCTTTTTAGCCTTGGCCGACGTACTGGTGCTACCCAGCCAATCTGAACCCTGGGGCCTCGTGGTAAACGAAGCCATGGCCTGCGGCATGCCTGTGCTGGTATCTGACCACTGTGGCTGCGTGGATGATCTGATACAGGACGGGCAAAACGGATACCGATTCGACCCATCACAAACCAGCCAGCTTACCGACCGGATTGGCCAACTGATCAGTGCTCCCGATGCCAGGCTCCAGGAAATGGGGCATGAATCGGCACGAATTATCGAGGCCTTTAATCCAGACACTGTTGGCAAGATGATGTACGATGCACTTGCCACCCTTTTACGCCATTAACCAGTAATTATTGATCCCACTGCCATGCGAATTCTGAATATCTGTGCATATACCTGGGCCATTGGCGGCCCCGCCCGCATCATTTACGACCATGCGGGAGTGGCCGTTCAACGCGGCCATCAGGTCGATATTCTGAGTCCTATGTCGCCCGGCGATGACCTCTATCCGGCGCCGGCGGGGGTGCGCGTGATTCCGGTATTGCGTACACCGCCAATCAGTCGTGTGTTCAGAGAGTATTCGGCCCCGCTTTATCAATTTCTGAAAGCGCATATTCACGAGTATGACATTGTTCATTGCCACGGCATTTGGCACTTCGGCAGTCTGGCTCCGTTCCTGCTCGACAAATCGGTGACAAAAGTAGTGACCATTCACGGGCTGCTCGACAAGTGGGCCATTCGGCATAGCTACTGGAAAAAGAAGCTGCTGACCATAGTTCTTCAGAAACGCATCTTAAACCAGGCCAATCTGATTCAGATAAACAATACCGACGAGCAGGGCGATCTATTGCGTTACCTGGGCCATCAGCACCCCAACGTGGTGATCATCCCGAATGGCATTCCGATGGCCGATTTTGAGGTATTGCCCCTGCCAGGTACGTTTCGAAAACAGCACGGTATTCCAGCAAAACAGCCATTGATTCTGTTTATGAGCCGGTTGAACATCAAGAAAGGCCTGGATCTGTTGCTGCCTGCTTTCAGGCAGTATGCCGAACGACACCCCGATGCGTTGCTGGTGCTGGCTGGACCAGATGATGGCTATCAGGCTGCCACAGAGGCGTTTGTCCGGGACAATAACCTGACCGGCCGGGTCAAGCTGGTGGGTATGCTCATCGACGATGCTAAAAAAGCCGCCCTCGCCGACGCCGACGTGTTTGTGCTTCCTTCGTATTCAGAAGGATTCTCAATGGCCGTCCTGGAAGCCATGGCGTCTGGTACGCCAACGATCGTGTCAGACCGGGTTGGGTTTGGGGAGGTGATCCGCGAAACAGGCGCAGCCTGCCTCACCGACCTGTCTGCAGAGGGGGTGTTGGCCTGCCTCGAGAAAGTACTGCATAACGATGACTACCGCGAACAAATCCGCACGACCGGGCAGGCGCTGGTTCGGGAGCGATACGATATTCAGGTAGTGGCCGATCAATTACTGGCTGCCTATCAAGCAACTATGAAACAGCGTCGGGTTACATCAACAGTCGTAGTTTAGGTACCTCCTTCATCAGCCGAGCACGGCCCAAACCCAGCCGGGTCAATCAGCCAACACCATATGCCTACCCCTTCCAGTCAATCTGCTTCAACGCCCGAACCAATTATTGCAGCTGACATGCCTGCCCGGCAACAGTTGCAAACAATTCAGGCCGTTCGGGGGGTGGCAGCATTGGTGGTGGTCGCCTTTCATCTGACGCAGTTTGTTGACGGTAGATATGGTGAAGCGCTCTGGTTCGGCCTGTTTGAGCGGGGATTCGCCGGTGTCGATCTGTTTTTTGTCATCAGCGGCTTTGTCATCGTCTACACCAGCCAGGCTTACATTGGCAAACCAGCTACCTTACGAACGTACCTGACCAAGCGGGCTATCCGCGTTTACCCGATCTATTGGCTGACCATCCTTATCATGACTACCCTGATGGCAGTCAGCCTCTGGCTCCGGCCAGATGGGATGGGCAAGGTGATTACCGAACGATGGCCGGGTATTGATACGATTCTGCTAACGCCCCACCACCACGCCTTGAATATCGTCAGTTGGAGCCTGAGCCACGAACTCTTTTTTTACCTCCTGTTTGCCTGCCTGATTGTATCCAGAAAGCTGTGGGTCATTCCTGCTTTCTTTCTCGCTGGTACACTCTACATGGCTCTAACGAAGCAGGAATACGTTGATGGTCAGTGTACCATCTGGGAGTATTTCTGGTTTAACCCACTGAACGCTGAGTTCGCCCTGGGAGCGCTGGCAGGCTACGGGTTCACTCACTATAAAGCAAACAAATGGGAAGGTATCAGCGCAGCCCTGCTTGGCACACTCTGGCTCTATAGCTTTGGCGATACGCCCAATGAATTTTTTGGTGAACGCCTGCTGCATTATGGCGTCGCCAGCCTGCTCATGCTGATTGCGGTATTAACCTACGAATATCTACGCCGGCCAACCGTACCGCAGTGGATTATCAGCACCGGCGATGCATCGTATCTGATTTACCTCATTCACACACCGCTGCTGTTACTCTTCACCAGACTACTCACCCGGTTTTTTCCTGCCTATTCGCCAATAGCCATTCCGCTGGCCTGCCTGGCTTTGGTTAGTGTGGTAGCGTACCTGAGCATTGTGACGCACCGTGTTATAGAAAAACCGCTGATGCGCTATTTGTCGGCGCGGCTGCTACCAACGAAAAAACTAAAAGCGGTCAGCTAAGCAGTTAGCGCTCATTCCTGATCAGCCACTCACCCACTGGCCTACATAGTGATGTAGAAGATAAGCGTTGTCAGGCCGATAAACGCCAGCAGCAGCACCAGTGGCCCAACCCAGGACACGCCTCCCTGCCGCCGCAGCACCGCAAGTACGTCCCGCTCAGATGCGGCATCCTGTAGGATTGGGCGTTGTGTAAGCCTGGCGACCTGCCTGCGGGAGAACGTACTGTAGAGCCGGTTACCTGAAAAGCCGATAAGGCTGGCTATCAGCAGATTGGAAACAAGCATGTACGCATATGTTTCGCTCAGCACGGGAATAAGCCAGTCTTCCAGCGCACTCTCGGCCATGATGAGAGCGAACGTAATAGCTGCATTGGCGTACATCTTTCGGTAGGCCATCCAGAACATGCCGAAGAAGAAAGCCCCTTCGTTGAACCGGACTTTTCCCTGCTCCAGATCATCCACCACCTGGCAGTAGTAGTCAGCGCGGGGACCAAAGAAATAGGGCAGGTAATCGGTCATGGCAGGCAGTCTTACTAGCGAGTCGCGGGCCTAGAACGCCACTGGTTTTAAACGGAGACCCGCCTCTTCAGGTAGCCCAAAAACAAGGTTCATGTTCTGCACAGCCTGGCCCGAAGCCCCCTTCGTCAGGTTATCGATCACGCTCGTTATCAGCAATTGACCATCATGAAGGTCCAGGCTCAGCAACGCTTTATTGGTGTTCACCACCTGCTTCAGATCAACAGGAGTGTCACTCACGTGCGTAAATGGGTGCGTCGCGTAATAGGTACGGTAGAGGTCAACGGCTTCAGGCAACGTACCTGAAAACGGCGTATACACATTGGCCATGATGCCCCGGGTGAAGTCGCCCCGGTAAGGCACAAAATTAATTGCTTCGCCAAAACCCGATTGCAGGTACGTCAGGCTCTGCCTGATTTCGGCCAAATGCTGATGCGTAAACGCCTTGTAGACAGACAGGTTATTGTTCCGCCAGGTGAAGCCCGTTGTCGGCACGAGTGCCTGCCCGGCACCTGTACTCCCGGTGACAGCGCTAACGTGTACGGCGTCTAGCAGGCGACCCTCCCTAGCCAGTGGCAGAAGAGTCAGTTGAATAGCCGTTGCGAAGCAGCCAGGGTTGGCGATCCGGTCGGCCTGCTGGATACGTTCGCGTTGAAGTTCAGGCAACCCGTATACGAAGTCATCGGTTTCATCGCGAAAATCGGTGCTCAGATCAATGATCGTTACGTGCTCAGGTACGTCATTATCGGCCAGAAACTTCGCCGACTGCCCGTGGCCCGAGCAGAGAAACAAAACATCAAGATCATCCTGTTGCACCAACGGCTGCGTGTCAGCGCCGCTAAAAGTCAGGTCGGTATCGCCCAGCAAATCGGTATGGGTAGCCCAAACAGGTTTTCCCGCCTGACTTTGGCTATGCACGAAAGCAATAGAGACAAAAGGATGATGAATAAGAATACGAAGCAGTTCGCCACCTGTGTAGCCTGCTCCTCCAAGTATACCTGCCTGAATAGTCATGCGTTTGATAAGTTACGATACACGTCGATGTGCTGTCGTGTAAATTTTTCCCACGAAAAGAGTTTGGCCCGCCGAAGTGCATTTACCCGTAGCTGGTGTTGCAGATCGTCGGAATTAATCACCGTGATAATTGCCTGACAGAGCGCATCGGCATCAGTAGGCGACACCGTAATGGCGGCATCGCCTACCACTTCAGGCAACGACGATACGTTTGACGTGATCACGGGTAAACCACACTGCATCGCCTCGAGCGGGGGCAACCCAAATCCTTCGTAGAGCGAAGGAAACAGAAAAGCGGTAGCACCGCTGTACAAAGCGGCCAAGTCTTCGTCGGGAACGTACCCGGTGAAGATAAGTCGCGCCAATAGTTGTTCACTTGCCCGAATCTCGGTAAGCCATTCATCCATTTTCCAGCCCTTTGTCCCAACCAGCACCAGTTTCAACTCAGTGGGTATGGCATTCTGGGCAACCAGTTGGGCAAAGCACTGAACCAGATGCCGGATGTTTTTACGAGGTTCAAGTGTGGCAATACTCAACAGATAAGGTTCGTCATTCAGGCCATACCGGAGTTGCGTAGCGTGCAGCCGATCGGCATCTGTAACGGGGTAGAATAACCGACGGGAAGCAGCCAGATAAATTGGTGTTACACGTTCAGGGTCGAAGCCAGTGTACTCGCAAAAATCAATCTTGGTAGCCTCCGAAACGGTAAGTATATGCGCATCACTCGACAAAGTCCGAATAGCCTGTTGAACAGCCTGTTCGCCAGACAAAAACCATTCAGGATGATGAATGGGGATCAAATCATTGACTGTCAACACCTTTTGAATTCGTCGGTCACTTCCTATGTAGTTTGGAATAGCGAAGAATGGCGAATGATAGACTGTTTTCGCCGGGTATCGATCAAGCGAAATACGGGATGAGTCGAGGCCAACCGTCCGGCGACCTTTATAGAAAACATGACGAAGGACTCTTGACGTAAAGCTCCGGGTATCCATACCACGCAGCATATTCTTTTCCCACTCAGCCAGCTTCAACTCGCCGGCCCGGTTGGCAAAAGACAGGTTATAGTCGGGCAACACATCTTCAACCCAACGCAATGTTTCGCTAAGATGCGTAGGAGCAGCCAGCGACAACGTTACGTCTGGTGAGTCGGCCAACCCGCGTACCAGATGTTCGGCCACCCGATTGACGCCCGTGCGAGCTTGCGGATGAAAGTGACCGATACCTAACAGGCTGGCATCAAATACGATGTCCAATGTAGTGGATGGATAGTGTATGGAGATAAAAGATACCGGATGTCGACTACCAGTGTCTAGGCTGCCCTATAGGTAGTATCTGAAATCCAGTACCTAATATCCTGATTCTTTCTTCGCTTAATTTCCCGCTTTTACTTTTTCGTAGATCATGACTTGATTCGACGCCACTTTTGAGAAACCCCGCACATCGTCACCAGTCCAGGCATTGTTCATCTCACCATAAGAGCCAAACGTCGATGACATCAGATCGTAGCTCGATTCGATACCCAGTACTGTAAACCGATACGGAGCCAGTTGTACATAGACCTGTCCGGTCACATGGCCCTGCGTATCGGCCAGAAACGTTTCAATGTTCCGCATAACGGGATCCATAAACTGGCCTTCGTGCAGCATAGTACCGTAAAAATTCCCCAACTGCTCTTTCCAGGTCAGCTGGTGCTTCGTGAGCACATGTTTCTCCAGCGTGTGGTGTGCTTTAATCATGATCAACGGAGCAGGGGCTTCAAACCCAACCCGGCCTTTGATGCCGATGATGGTATCGCCGACGTGAATATCACGCCCAACACCGTATGGACCCGCTAACTCCGTAAGGCGTTGGATAGCCCCCACCGGATTGGTGAACGTTTCTGCACCGTACGCGTCACTTTTGATCCCCTTCAGTTCGCCATGGACAAAGGTGAGCGTAAGCATTTCGTCACCCGATTTGGTTACCGGTGTTGGCCAGGCCGACTCGGGCAAATAGCCATTCGATGTGAGTGTTTCTTTTCCGCCTACCGACGTGCCCCATAATCCCTTATTAATGGAATAAGCGGCCTTATGCCACTCCTGATTGACGCCTTTGCTTTTCAGGTACTCGATTTCAGCGTCGCGCGACAGCCGCAGATCACGGATGGGTGTAATGATTTCAGCTTCGGGAATGATGATCCGGAAAGCCATATCGAAACGTACCTGGTCATTCCCCGCCCCGGTTGACCCGTGGGCAATGGCTGAAGCACCAATCTCACGGGCATACTCAGCGGCTGCAATGGCCTGAAAAATACGCTCGGCCGATACGCAAAGTGGATACGTGTTATTTTTCAGTACGTTACCAAAGACCAGGAACTTCAGACATTCCTGATAATAATCATCCGTTTTCGACACGACGGCGTGTGATACTACGCCTAGTGAATAGGCCCGCGCTTCAATGGCAGCGAGTTCATCCGACGAGAAACCACCCGTATCGACCAGCACCGAATAGACATCCATGCCCCGACCGCCCGCGGCCCGGTCTTCTGTCAGGTATTTTACGCAGAAAGAGGTATCCAGACCTCCACTAAATGCTAATACAACTTTTTGTTTGTCAGCCATTTATCAACAAAATTAACACTCAGCACATGCCCTTTACCGCTTTGTGATACTTAGCTGGTTGTGGCTGTTGCTTCAAAGGGTGTACAACGGACGTACCCGTGCCGCCGATCATGCTGCAAATATCGACGCTACAAGGCATACGGCCCAACTATAAGCAAAAAAGCCGGGCTTTTCTGCCACGGCTTATTACTCAGATCTCGATATGGGTACGTTGCCCAAACAGGAGCGTGTTCGGGCAACGTACCTCTACAAAAGCGTTAGGCCGTTTCTAACTCGCGTTCCACTCGTTTTGTGGGTTCAGTAGGCCGTGGACGGTCCTGGAAGCGAAGGAGCACCCGCTCCTTCAATCGCTGCCAGCGTTCATACAGCTTGGAGTCTTTAATAAAATTCCAGGGGGCTTTCTTTTCTTCCTTCTTTTGCTCGTCAGGGTCGTAGAGCATGCCTGTGCAGAGGCAGTGCTTACGTTCTGTCCGGGTCAGAATATCATAATTAACGCAGGTCTGACAGCCTTTCCAGAAAGCTTCATCGCCAGGTAACTGGCTCAATGTCACCGGCTGATAGCCCAGATCGCTGTTGATCTTCATCACGGCTAAGCTCGTGGTGAGGCCAATGATCTTGGCATCCGGGTAGCGCGAGCGCGACAGTTCGAACGCCTTTTGCTTGATGTGTGTTGCCACGCCACTCTTGCGGTGGTCGGGATGCACAATAAGCCCTGAGTTGGCCACGAACTTGCCATGATCCCAGGTTTCGATGTAACAGAAACCGACCCATTCGCCGCCCAGAGTCTGGGCTATTATGGCCTTTCCTTCGAGCATTTTCTGCATCAGGTAGAGCGGCGAACGTTTGGCGATACCGGTTCCCCGGGCTTTCGCACTATTTTCCATCTCTTTACAGATGGTGTCAGCTAAATTAAGGTGAACCTCGCTGGCTACCTGAATAATATACTGGTCGTTGACTACTTCTTGCGTGATCATCGTCATTTATTGAACGCCCGACCTCAACGATCGGCGGCGGCCTCAAACGGAGACGTTTTTATCCGGATGGATGTGAGAAAAGTGTACTGTAAGAAAAGGGGGTGCGAAAGGGGCCTGCTACGTAAGCAGGGCATCGTTATAGGGTCCTCACGGACCTGAACCGATAGGGCGTCATGTGGCAAGTGGCCTGTATGTAGACGATCTGGTTCATGTCTTGGTAAAACGAGGGCAATATTCGGCAAATTACCCTACCTGTGCAATGGATAACAGAATTTTAATAGAATGGTTCGACAGCTAGTATTCCCGTCATACCTACGGTATAGACAATAACCCCGATGTGAGGTTTAAAACGAAAGTCGAAAAATACTGCCCTTGCCTACTTCTGTACTGACAGTGAGCTGACCGTCCATCTGTTGCATCATCTGCCTCGATAGGCTTAATCCAATGCCGGATCCCGTCTTTTTAGTGGTAAAAAAGGGGATAAAGATTTGGTCAAGCGCTTCGGGCTCAATGCCGGGCCCGTTATCCGCTACCTCGATGAGCGTTTTAGCACCGTCTGGCAGGGCTTCAAACCGAATACTGGGATCAACTGTTTTCTCCAGGGCCTCACCCGCATTTTTCAGCAGATTGAGCAAAATCATTTCCACCTGCGCCTCATCGGCCAGAATAGTTATGGATTCAGACGGGTGAAGCACTGTCAGTGTGATGTGGCGGCTTTCAAATTCGGGCCGCACCAGCCCCACCACGCGCTGCATCAGCGCCTGTACTGATACCATACCCACCCTGGGCGCTGGAATAGTGGTGAAATTCCGGTAAGCATCCACAAACCGCATGATGCCTTCACCTCGTTGCGCAATGGTATTCAGGGCATCGCCCAGATCGTTTACGGCTTCATGAACGACCGATGCATTGCGTAGTTCAGTTGGCACGTTGGCCAGTGCGCTTTGGGGCGGCAGGTTGGCTACGATGTCATGCTCCAGGATAGCCTGCATGGTGCCTGTCAGCGACACCAGGGGGGTCACCGAATTCATAATCTCATGGCGTAAAACTTTGGTCAGGTTCTGCCAGGCATCTACTTCTTTCTGCTGCAGTTCCGACCGGATGTTTTGCAGCGATACCAGCGTGACCAATCGGCCACGCAGCCGCACATCGGTGGTTCGGATGGCCAGGTCGTTTCCGCTGGCCGTTGTATAGGCAAAAGCCGCCTGTCGGGAAGGCCCGGTCAGGCGGGCTGGCAAATCAGGATATTGCTCAACGAGGTCGGTCAGTAACCGCAGGCGATAGATATCGAGCAGCCGCAATGCCGCCTGGTTCACCAGTTCAACCTGCCCGGCCGCATCGAAGGCGAGCAGGCCTACGCTGACGTGCTGCACAATGGTGTTCAGGTATTGCAAATTGGCTTCTTTTTCGGCCCGTGCCTGCCTGAACGCCTCCAGTACTTCATTGAATTGCTGGTTCAGTTGAGCAAACGAAGGGCCTAACTTGCTATCGGCATTGAAGCTGATGGCAAAATCAGAGTAGCGAACCGATTCCAGAAAATAGGTCAGCTTGCGATTTATGCCCGTTACATACTGGTACAGATTAACAGCTACCATCAGCAGCAGTATGCTCGTGACGATCAGTAACGGCATAAATCGGCTGGCTGGACCGATGTAGACCATTGTACCGGCCAGTACGCCCAGCAGTGCCATTCGCCAACCTATACCCCACGCGAAACGATTCATTTTTTTGAGTTTTCTATTTACAGTCTTCTGTTGCGTTGCGGTGTTTAGTGTATCCCGATTAGCAACGCAACAGAAGACTGTAAATAGAAAACTGTAAACTGTTAAAGTCCATATTTTTCCATTCGACGATAGAGTGCCTGGCGGGAAAGGCCTAGCTCGCGGGCGATGTCCGTGATGTTACCACCATGTTTCTGCATAGCCTGCTGAATCATGCGCCGTTCCATATCCTCGATTTGCAACGTGTCACTCCCAGGCAAGCTACCACCATTTTGATACGCAGACGGCGACGACCCGAAAAAGAAGTCTTCGGGCGTAAGCGTATTGCCACGAGTCAGGATGACCGCTCGTTCAATGGCGTGTTGCAGTTCACGGACATTACCTGGCCAGGCATACTGCTTAAGGTGTTTCAGCAAGTCCGGGCTGATCTGTCCAACAGGGCGGTTGTACTGTTTACGGTAGATGCGCAGGAAATGCTCGGCTAATGGCCCGATATCGTCTGGCCGCTGACGGAGGGGCGGTATATGCAGCTCAATGGTGTTGATCCGGTAGAGTAAATCCTGACGAAACGAACGATCCATCACGCGGGCATTCAGATCGGCATTGGTGGCACAGATCAACCGTATATCCACATTTCGGGGCTTGTTGCTACCGACCCGGGTTATCTGGCGCTGTTGCAGCACCGTCAGTAAACGTGCCTGTTGTGCCAGACCTACATTACCAATCTCGTCCAGAAAAATGGTTCCTCCCTGCGCATCTTCAAAGCGGCCCGCCCGGTCGTCGCGGGCATCGGTGAAAGCGCCACGAACGTGCCCGAAAAGTTCACTCTCGAACAGGCTATCGGGCAGCGCTCCCAGATCGGCGCAGACGAACGGTTTATCTTTCCGGTTCGACAACCGATGGATTTCCCGGGCCAATACATCTTTACCCGTACCATTTTCGCCCAGAATCAGAATGTTAGCGTCGGTGGGGGCCACCCGTTCAACCGTTTCAATAATTTGCCGCATGGAAGCGCTCTGCGCAATGAACCGGTTCACCGGTGCGGCACCGCCCGACGTGTACTTTCCGGGTACGTTGCTCCCATCGGCCGGGTCCTGTTTACCGGCAATGGCCGTCTTAATTACATCAACGAGTTTGTCGTTTTCCCACGGCTTCAGCACAAAATCAACTGCCCCGGCTTTGATAGCCCGCACGGCCATTTCAACGTCGCCATACGCGGTAAATAGCACCACGCGGGCCGTCGGGTCGGTATCCAGAATACGATCGAGCCAGTCGAATCCTTCTTTCCCTGAGCTAACATCGCGCGTAAAATTCATATCAAGCAGTACAGCATCGTACCGTGTGTTCCCCAGCAAGAAAGGGAGCTTATCGGGATTCTTCTCAATGTCGACCTGACCGATATGCCGTTTCAATAACAGCTTTGCGGCCAGCAGCACATCGGGGTCGTCGTCGACGATAAGGAGTTTAGCGGTTTGCATGAGGTAAAAATAGTCTGGAAAGTCGAGGTGAATGACTAGTACTGAACTTTGATCGTTGTTTTATATCCTATTAACGACTTTCCCGCCTGAACACGATCAACGCTCCTCGACTTTCCAGACTAATTTTGTGGTATGATTTCCCCTGCTCCGCTTTCAAATCGCCTGTTTTATACGCTGCTCACTGCGGTGGTGGCGATCAATTTTACCGCGCTCTGTTTACCCATCATGGAACCCGACAATGGGTTATACGCCACGGTAGCCAAGCGCATGTTCCTGACCGGCGACTACATCAATCTGTATTCCTGCGAAGTGGAATGGCTCGACAAACCGCGCCTGCCCTTTCTGCTGAACGTCTTTTTCATGAAGTTGCTGGGCGTAACCACAGCGGCCTATAAATTACCGGCGCTGTTGTGTTTTTGCGGCAGCCTGTTCTACACGTACCGCTTTGCCCGGCTCAATTACCCGACGCTGGTGGCGCAGCTGGCCACGTTGATTTTTGGCACGGCCTATCACGTGATCCTGTCGAACACCGACGTGCGGGCCGAGCCCTTTCTGACCCTGTTTATTATCGGTCCTGCCTATCACTTCATGCGCGTAGTACAGGGCGGGCGTTGGTACCACCTGGTGCTCGGTTCTCTGTTGACGGCCTGTGCCATGATGACCAAAGGGCCCGTGGTGCCTGTGGCATCGGTAGGCGCCGGGCTGGTGGCACATGGTGCGTTTACGGGCCAATGGCGGGTCTTGTGGCACCCGCGCTGGCTACTGGCGGCTCTGCTCACGGCCCTGTTTGTGTCGCCCGAGTTGTATGCGCTGTATCAACAGTTCGATGCCCATCCCGAAAAGATCGTCTACGGACAAACAGGTACGTCGGGGCTGCGGTTTTTCTTCTGGGATAGTCAGATGGGGCGCTTCCTGAACAATGGCCCGTTGCGGGGCAGTGGCGATCCGTTATTTTTCACGCATACCCTTCTCTGGGCGCTGCTCCCGTGGGCCTTTTTAGTCTACAGCGCCATTGGCCGGGCGGTGGCGGGCCTGTTTCGTCGGCAATACCAGCGTAGCGCCCCTCCCCTGCCCGAGTACCTGTCGCTGGGCGCGGGGGTGTCGTTGTTCATTCTCTTCTCGGCCTCCCGGTTTCAGTTACCCCACTACCTGAACATCGTTTTCCCGTTCTATGCAGTGCTGGCAGCCCATTACCTGAGCCAGCTGTCGGTTACAGGCTTGCGCCGCTGGACCATCGCTCAGACAGTCATGGCCATCCTTGTGGGTACGTTCGTAACGGGCATACTGGTGCTGTATCAACCGGAGCGACTTCTGGCCGGCCTTGTCTGGATCTTTGTGATCGGACTAGTCACAAGTATAGTTTTCTGGCGTAACAAACCCGGTTTCGGGAACCCGGCGGCATTGCTTACCGGCCGTATGGTTGGGGTAATGGTCATTGTTGGCGGCCTGATCAACCTGTTTCTGTATCCGTCTATTATGCAGTATCAGGCGGGAATGGTAGCGGCCGATTACACAAACAGCCGACCTGACCTAAACCGTACCACCTGGTTCTATGGCGGAGCTACCTACGGCGAAAGCTCCTGGTCGTATGAATACTATACCCACCAGCCTACCCATTACGTTTACGCCGACTCAACACTGCGTCGGGCAACCCGGCAAGGCCCTGTTCAGGTACTGACCACGCCCCCCTACGCTGACTCGCTCATGCAGCAGGGCTTCCGGGTACGTCGCCTGGCTACTTTTCCTTATTACCACGTCAGTCAGCTGACTGGTGCCTTCCTGAACCCGTCGACCAGGCCAGGTACCCTCAAGGCTTACATTCTGGCAGAGGTTCAGTAAGGTCTTCTGTGTTATATTTAAGGATTAAAATCAACAGACACTTTCTCACGGATAGCCTAACTGCTACCTTTTTTTAGCCTGCATGAACGTTTCAACACCTGCCCCACCCACCCAAACCGGACATTCCACAGGCCTCTATGTTTTGTTCTTCACCGAGATGTGGGAGCGATTCAGCTATTATGGCATGCGGGCTATCCTGCTGCTGTTCCTGATCGATAACGTCCGGGGTGGCATGGGCCTCAATGAAGTAGAAGGAGCTGCTATCTATGGCCTATATACGTCATCGGTTTATCTACTGTCGCTTCCCGGCGGCTGGATCGCCGATAATTTGCTGGGGCAACGCAAATCAATCTGGTATGGCGGTATCATCATCATGTGCGGCCACATCATCCTGGCCTTTCCGGCGGGTACGGCCCTGTTCTATACGGGCCTTGTGGTAGTGGCCATGGGCACGGGCCTGTTAAAGCCTAACATCAGTTCCATTGTTGGCGAATTGTATCCCGAAGGTGGCGCCCGGCGCGATGCCGCTTTCTCTATCTTCTACATGGGCATCAACCTGGGTTCGCTGCTGGGTATCACTACGGTGGGTTATCTGGGCCAGAAAGTTGGCTGGCACTACGGGTTTGGCGCTGCTGCTGTGGGCATGGCGCTTGGTTTAGTTACCTTCCGCACGCTGGGATACAAGCACTTGGGTCACCTCGGCAACGTACCCAGCGTGGATTCGCATGCCTCGTCAGAAAAAGCAACTACGACAGCGGGCGGTAACCGGCCGCTGATTGCGTTCCTGTTCGTGCTGGTATCTTTGCTGGGTACGTTGCAGCTCACGGGCGTTCTCGACATGACCACGGCCGTGGGGCTGGCTAAAGCCATGGGCACCATTATTTCGCTCATTGCCATCGGCTACTTTCTATTCATTTTATTGGCGGGCGGACTAACAACGGCGGAAAAGAAACGGGTAGCTGTGCTATTCATTTTCTTCATTGCCGCCGCGCTGTTCTGGGCGGGTAATGAACAGCAGGGTTCTTCGCTTCAGATCTTTGCCGACCGCTACACCGACCTGAATTTCTTTGGGTGGCAAATGCCATCGAGCTGGTTCCAGAACTTTAACCCGGCGTTTATCCTGAGCTTCTCCCCCCTTCTGGCTATGCTATGGGTGTTGCTGGCCAACCGAAAAATTGACTACCCAGCTCCCGCTAAACTAGCTACTGGACTGATCCTGTTAGGATTAGCTTACCTGGTGATGGTTATTGCGGCAAAAATCGCACTTACCGGCGTGCGGACCTCTGCCTTGTACCTGACCTTTACCTACCTGTTTTTTACCCTTGGCGAACTGTTTCTAAGTCCGGTTGGGCTAAGTGCTTTCACCAAGCTAGCCCCCAAGCGGTACACGAGTCAGCTCATGGGCATCTGGTTCGTGGGTACGTCGTTGGGCAACCTGATCGCCGGGTTATTTGCTGGCGGTTTCGATGAAGAAAACGTAGCGCAGATGCCCGCCTTGTTCCAGAGCGTCGCCTACTTCGGACTGGGCGCGGGCCTGGTCATGCTGCTTTTCACCAAACCGCTTAAACGCTGGATGGGCGGCATTGTCTAGCGAGAACTCCCAAGTGCCTGAAACACAGAAAACCCGCCAGCTGGCGGGTTTTCTGTGTTTCAGCAGGGTATTATTCAGCAGGCAAAAAATGCCGCCCAATATCTTTGATCTGAAGTAGTATAGGCAATACAGCCAGACCCCGCTCAGATAGTCGGTACTCAACACGGGGCGGCACTTCATTGTACGATTGTTTTTCCAGTACCCCTAGTTGAACAAGTGCCTTCAATTCCTGAATGAGCACCTTTTCACTCACGTCGGGAAGAAGGCGCCGTAATTCACTGTAACGACGAACCTTCTGGCCCAGATGCAACAGAATAAACAATCGCCACTTACCACACACAACCTCCAATGCTTTCTTTACAATAAGCCGCTCTTCTTCGGCCATCAACTCCGATTGTATTCTTTCGTTCATTTTGGTCGCAAAAGTTACTAACATTTTTGTTAGTAACTACCTGATTAGTAAGTATTTAGGTGACTTAGCAAATGTAATGGTTGTTCCCAAACATACACATTCATTAATTAGGAACCACAGCTAGACAACGAATTTTATATTAATATTATAAAATGTATTCATATATACGCTGTCTAGTTAAACTGATACGTTTAAACACGTACATCTATCTTACTGACAACCAGACGGTCTGTAGCCTTACAAAAGCCCGTTAAACCTGGATTATAAATATAGTTTATCAAATAAACGGTCGATCGTTAAACTTTATCCGTTAGCAGGTAGCTTAGTAGTTGTATCTCTTGGTTAATGGTTTCTTCACAAGATAAGACGGTTATTGTCATTGCCGGCCCAACTGCGGTAGGAAAAACAAATTTGTGCGTTCGCCTGGCCAAAACACTCAATACGGTCGTTGTCTCAGCCGACTCCCGGCAACTGTATAAAGAGCTGACCATCGGCACGGCCAAACCGTCGGCAGCCGAATTGGATACTATCCCTCACTACTTCATTGATTCGCACAGTATAACGGCCCCGATCAGCGCTGGCCAATATGAACGGGAAGCGCTTAGTCTGTTCACTGACCTATTTGCTACTCACGACAGAATAATTCTCACCGGCGGCACTGGCCTTTATATCAACGCCGTCCTGAAAGGCCTTGACGATATGCCGGAAGGGGATCCCGACCTACGGAGTCAGTTACAGGTACAGTTTGAAAGTGAGGGCATTACCCCGCTTCAGGAGCGGCTGCTACAGCTCGATCCTGCCTACGCCTCGCTGGCTGACCTGAACAATACACAACGGGTCATGCGCGCGCTGGAAGTATGCCTGACAACCGGCAAACCGTATTCCTGGTTTCGCCAACGGACAACTGTCGAGCGTCCTTTCAATTCCACGCTGATCGCCCTGCAACGTCCCCGCGAAGAACTCTATGACCGGATCGACCAGCGAATAGACACGATGCTGGCCAATGGTCTGGTTGACGAGGTGCGTCGTCTTGTTCCGTTTCGGCATACACCCGCGCTACAGACGGTTGGGTATAAAGAGGTTTTCCCCTACCTCGAGGGCGAGTATGATTACGGCACGATGGTTGACCTGCTAAAGCGTAATTCGCGCCGCTATGCCAAACGTCAACTCACCTGGTTTCGGCATCAAAACCAGTTTCATTGGTTCAGCCCAGCCGACGAAACGGGTATTTTAGCGGCTATCAACACGCGGTAACGCACTAGCCGATCCGCCTGCTCAATTGACCAGCAGTTTTTGAACCAACGTCCCTCCGGTGTGCACAAAACGCAGTAGGTAAATGCCAATTGAGCTGTCTATCAGGGACAGCGGCACTTGCGTCGCACTGCTTACTACCTGTTCGACCTGCACGGTTCCCCGTAAGTCGACCAACTGGATTGTTCCGCTGGCGGGCTGCGAGAAATGAATCGTTGTCTGCCGGTCAACTACGGGATTGGGTCGTACACTAAAGGACAGTACCGGATCAGCAGGTGTAGCCAGTAGTACATGCGTAGTAACAATTACCTGCGCTGCATTCGACTGTGTACGAGGCCCGTAGGCAGTGAGCCGGTACTGATACGCTGTGTTAGGTACCAGCTGCGTATCTGTATAGCCACTCTGTTGCCCATCAATTCGGGCAGGTTCCTGGTAGGCACTGGCACCCGCCAGTTTTCGCTCCAGCAGATAGTATTCGGCTCCGGAAACAGGTTTCCAGAGCAGGTTAAGTCTATCAAAAGAAAGATCTACAATCTGCAAGTCGGGGGTGGTCAGCAAACTGGGCGTTACAGCGCTGGTACTAACGACCGGCGACTCAGTACGATTGCCAAGGGCCGTGATTCGATAGATGTAGAGCGTGCCTGGCGCCAGGCTGGTATCGGTAAACAACGAATCAGTGGCTTTGAACGTACCTATTTCCGTAAATGAGCGATTGGCCTCGCTTCGTTCGATCAGGTAGTCATTGGCATTCGGGACGGGCTTCCAGACCACAGCCAGTGCGTTGTTATACACAATACGTATGGACAGGGCCGGAGCCGGTAAAACAGCAGGTGTTTGCACTGTTGTGCTGGAAAATACCGAAGCAGAATACGGACTGACTGCTTTGACCCGGAACGTGTACGTCGTACCGGGATGTACGGTTGTGTCGGTATAGGAACGTGTTGATGCCTGAAACGTCCCTACTGCCCGAAACACCTGACCTGGATCCTGACGTTCGAGTTGGTAGGCCGATGCATTGGTCACGGCTTCCCAGCTCACGTTGACCCGGTCGTTGAAGAGCACCGTCAGGGCAATGGCGGGCGCATCAAGTACAGCAGGTGTTGTTACACTGGCGCTGGCAACGGGAGAAGCGGTTCGGTCACCCACTGCTTTAACTCGGTAGATATAGCCTGTTCCGGCTATCAGATTGGTATCGGTAACAGCCGTTACGCTGCTGCCGAACGTACCCACCACCTGCACAGGTAATGCGGTTCTCAGCCGATCAACCTGGTAGGACGTGGCACCCGCCACCGGCTTCCAACTGACCTGTACTGCATTGTTGTATAGAACAGTAATTGATACCTGGGAGGCAGCTAGTAGGGCGGGGGTTTGGGCAGTAGCGCTGGCAAATGGGGAATCGGCGTACCGGCCACTGGCTTTTAAACGGTAGATGTACTGACTATTATCCTTGGCCAGGCTGTCTACGTAGCGCAGGCTATTGGCCGGCAGTTTGGCCAGCTGTGTAAAAGTCGCCTCGGTGGTTAGCCGACGTTCAACCACGTACCCAAGCGCATCGGTAGCCGACTGCCAGGTGAGCGTAACCACGGTGGCAAAGGTGGCAGTTGCCTGCAAAACGGGTGTTCCGGGAACCGCAGGGGTTTTACTGTCAACCTGGTACCAGGCCGATTCAATAGCGCCGGCAGTTGCCTTTATTCGGAACGTGTACGGCGTGTTTTCGGAGAGCCCATCGGCCAGGTACGTCAGCGTGCCGGCAGGTAGTTGCTTCAGTGGTCTGAACGTACCTGATGACCCGTCGTTGATCTCCAGTATATAACTGGTTGCGCTCATACTAGCCGCCCAGGTAAGCTGTAGCGAGCCAGCCGACACAATCGATGCAGTTAGCACAGGCGCCGCCAGAGTCACCGAGCCAGGATCACCAATCGGAAGTCCATAAAAGGATAGAGCCCGCAGCCCACGCTTGTTGGTCATGTAGGGGCCACGAAAGGGGAAATCCGGACTGGCCGGGTCTATTTTGGGCGGCAGGTACGTTAGCCGTGTTGCCGACGAGCTGTTTTTTAGCGTCAGAACAATGCTGTTGCCAATGGCTTTTCCGGCCGCTACATTACCCGCTTGCCCGTTCAGGTAGAAGAAATCCGCCAATTGGTTGCCAGCCTGGTCTGTCCAGTTCAGCACCTGCCCGTCGTTGAATTGCAGAATAATTTCTTTCCGATCGCTAGTGGTATAAAACGCACGTCGGCTGTTTGGCGCATCGATATTATCGGTATCCGTGGAACCGTAGAAATCGCGCGCCACGAGCCAGAACAGCTCCTGCGCCGTTTGGATGTACCCTTCGTCGGAATAATGCAGTCCGTCGAAGCCAGTTGTTCCTATTGATCCAAGCACCTGCACATCGGCGTATTTATCGACCAACACGCGCTGAGCCTCGCGCACCACAGGGGCTACTTCTGCCAGCGACGGCTCGATAATATCTATCTGGTACACATAAAACCGCTTGAGCGACGGCAGATCCCGTTTCAGGTTTTTGTAGAAGACATCGAAGTTGCCCGGCCAGTCAACACCTTCTCCGTACGCTTCCGACTCGCCCTGTCGGTAAATGAATGCCTTTACGGCTTTGTCGAGTCCCCCTTTTTGCAGCCTGTAGAGCATACGGCCATACCGGTTGTTCAGGTCGGCGGGGTTGTTGGGGGTTCGGGTGGCATAATGCGCCATCATCGACCAGTGGGCAGCCGCATTGACCAGGCATACCGGCACATTGTACGTGGATGAAATGAGCTGCTGCAACTCGAAGCCAAACGTACCTACGTCCTGCGTTAGCAATGCCTGGTTGGCCAATGCCCAGGTGGTATCAGCAGGGTTATAGGGATCTACTCCGTAGGTGCCGCTAGTTTTTCCAAACGTTCGGCAAAACTCGTTGGTCCGTGTTTCTTTAAAATACGCGGACGCATTCGATTGACCCGCCAGTACATACACATCGCCAGCCACCACATTCCGACGGTTGACAACCAGGGTAGAGTCGGTGCCTTTTACCAGGTAAACCATAAAATCATACTCGGCCCGTTCGGCTCTGATCGTCACCGGGTTAACCGTGAAGCGCCCCGCCCCTCCGTTGTAATCAATGGCTGCCCGCTGATAGCCTATTGCCTGACCGTTGCGAAAAATGGTTACTGATAGGGCCTGCCATCCGGGTTCTTCGACCCGGCCAGAAATGGGTATTTGAGCCTCGTTCTGCCCGTTACGGGGATAGAGCTGATAATCCTGCGGCAGTTTATCGAAAGTAGTGGCGTTGATGCGCTGCGCCCATCCTGATGCGCCAGTCAAACAAAGCAGGATGATCAGAAATAATCTACGAGCAGCTATCAGTAGCTGCCTGATCATAAACTGAAGAAGAATAGTGTAAACAGTTTTTTCATTGTTGAGTAAGTCACGAGACACAAGCCGAAAACTAATCCTGATAGATAGTACCTACGGCAATTAGCTATTGAACGATTTATGCTAAATACGCCAACAATGCGCGTGTGCCTCACACGAACAGTCACTATTTTATTTACTGGCCTTCATCGTCACTTATAGGCAACCAATTCATCAAACGAAAGCGGGCGGCCCTGCGCTTAGGAGGCTCGCCCGCTTTGTCTTGGCAACTGCGTATGTGTAGTTGGTTGTCAGGCCCGATACGCGAGCATACCGCCAGTGAGGTTCCGAACGTTGGTAAAGCCGTTTTCTTCCAGATATTGCTGGGCACGAGCCGACCGGGCACCAGACCGGCAGTGCACGATGACTTCTTCATCCTGCAAGCCATCGAGCTCGTCGATCCGGTAAGGCAGTTCACCTAATGGAATAAGAGTGGCACCGATGTTGTCGGCTTCGTATTCGTTGGGTTCCCGAACGTCGATTAGATTGAGTTTTTCGCCTTTGTCGAGGCGTTCGCGAAGTTCCTGAACGGTAATATCCATACGTAAATTTGCGGCTTGCGTTTAGTGTCTAATGATCAGTTTTGTGGTTCGGGGTCTAGCTTGATCGTCTATAAACCGGAGCAAATAAAATCCGTCGGGCAAGTTACCCAAATCCGTATTGCGTTGGGTCGGCGACAGGGTCATGGTCTGAATGACTCTGCCACTCAGCTCCAGCACATCGAGTTGGACGGCCCCGGCCAATGCGCCCCCCCAATGTAGCGGGCCTGCCGTTGGGTTAGGAAACACCTGGGCGGCTACAGTCGGTTCATTGGCGGTAACAATTGCCGGGCCGTTGTTCATGACGGGCCGTAGCAGCAGCGCACCATCCTGATCGGTGACCCGATCCCAACGGGTGCCCAGATTCACAAAGAGCTTATCGCGAAAGGGACTGTTCCGGTCGAATCCAACGGGAATGGCCGGGTCTTCGAGTTGCGAGAAAGCGACATAGAATACCGTGTCAGGTACGTTCACAGGGTTGGCGAACAGGTATTCGGTGAAGCCGTTCCGCTGGGTAGCATAGGACACCGAAAAGGGTTGCTGCAAAATAGGCTGATCGGTTGGCTGCCCGTTATTGTTACCATACACGCCCAGCAGAATGATCTGCCCCCGCTGATCGCGGCGCGTTGGGGCAATATTCAGCCGTACGCCCCGCACCGCATCGGGCTGGTTGAGCGTAAACTTCACCGCCACCCGTGCCAGTCGTTGATTGACCTGCTTCACCGTTTCGGCCGTTCCGTCGTCGTAGGCGTAGTAGGTATCGAGTACGGTCACGGCCGAGAGCGTATCGTTCAGGGTCAGGTTCAGGCCGGGAACGTCGGGGCTGCTCTCGTCTTTCGTGATCAGGCTGAATGTAGTTTGCAGCACGGCACGCCCTTGTAAACCAGTAGGCTGTTTTGGCCGGAATGCCAGCGGGTTACGCGATAAGCCCAAGGCGTTGATTGGGTTCTGCAGCGTATCCTGCTGAAACAGTTGCCCAGACACCCGATCACGAATGCTGAACCGACTGTTGATGGGAATGAACTCGGTGAACAGGTTCGTGAAATCACTTCGGACAGAGTCAGCCAGTTCGGCAGCGGGTTTGGCCAGAAACTGCCTCAACGGCATGGCGGTGTAGCGGCGTAGCAGCGGCGTAACGGGCTGGCGAATGGCCCGGTCGCGAAGAGGTCGATTGGTGGCGGTTCGGTCGCGATTCAGGTACACGTAATCGATGTGCCACGAGTCGAACATACCTGACTGCCGACCACGGCTGCGGAACCGAAACTGGAAGGCAGAATGAAAATAAACCGGGTTGTTGACCTGGATCAGTTGAAAGGCAAAGTTAGTATCGATAACGCCGCCGCCCTGCGTCCATACCTGCCGCCAAACGGCGTCGCTTCCCAGGAGTTCGAGGCTGAGTGAATCTGTCGCGTCGGGCAATTCACCGAGACCTCGGCGTTGCCAGTAGAAACTCAGGTACACGCCATTGGCAACGGTCAACCCACCCAGATCGATCGGCAGCGAGGTCAACGTATCGGTTCCTCCCTCTGCGTTTTCATCGTTAAGCGCATACGGAAGACCACTTAACCGCAGCCCATCAAACGTAGCCACGTTGACCGACGGCTGATTAATGGTCAGCGTATTGTTGATGTACACGTTGCTTCCCGCTACCCAGCGGGTTGGCGAGGCGGTTTGCTGTGCTGTTGAGAAATCGTCGAAGAAAGGCAGCTTCAGCGATTGCCCCACCGCTTTCTGCCCGACCAGCAAGCCAACAAGAAGAACGAATAACTTACTGATTTTCATCAACATCACTTGAAACCGGGCCCACGACCCACACGTCGACGGTCTGCCCCACACGGATACGTTCACCTGCTTTGGGCTTTTGTTTAATAACCGTACCAACTTCCTGTTCGGGATCGTCGACCGGCACGCGCACTCCTACCCGCAAACCTGACCCCTGAATCACGGTCACGGCTTCGTCGAACGGTTGACCAACTACGTCGGGGGCCGGAAAGAATACATTTCCTTCGCCATCGCCGACAACCAGATCAACTTTCGTGCCTTTGGCAATGGGCGATCCGGCTTTAATTTCCTGGCCATTGGCATACTGCCGCAAGACCTTGTTCTTACCCAGGTCTGGTTCATAGGTCAAATCACCCATAACGAGGCCCATTGATCCCAGCAGCAACTCGGCCGAACGCGACGTCAGATCAACCAGGTTGGGCATAACTACCGTTGGGGCCGTCCGCTTAATGATGGTAAGGTATATTTTACGGCCTTCTTTCACATTGGAACCCGGCGTTGGGTACTGGGCAAAAACGGTCAGTGGAACGCCACCAGCCACAAAGGTGCAGTCACTGACCTCGTAGCGCAGATCACGGTCTTCCAAGTAGTTTTCCAGCTCATCCAGGCTCATGTGCTTCAGATCGGGCACCGTAATGGTCTGACCATGATTGGTCGAGAAGGGCAGGTACACAAAAAAGAAGGTCAATACCAGCACCACGGTGAAGGCAATCACCAGGCCAATATGAATGTAGAGATCGGATCGGGAACGGGTACTCAGTTTCGTCATGCGGTAAAATTAAAACGAGTTTACTGTTTTCTGTCTTCTGTTTTCAGTTGCATTGCTTAGGCACGAATCGTAATGTTAGCAGCGAAACTGAAAACAGAAGACAGAAAACAGTAAACTATCTGTAAGCTGCCAGCATCTTTTTGATGTATTTTCCCACTACGTCGAACTCCAGATTAACGACGTCGCCGGGTTTCAAATTGCGGAAGGTCGTGTGTTCGTATGTATATGGAATGATCGCGACACGAAAACCGTCGTTGTGCGAATCGAACACGGTCAAACTAACGCCATTAATGCAGATCGAGCCTTTTTCGACGGTGATATTGCCAACTGCCGGATCATACTGAAAATCATAAAGCCAGCTCCCATTCAGGTCCTGTACATTCACGCACCTACCCGTCTGGTCAACGTGTCCCTGCACAATATGCCCGTCGAAACGGCCGGTTGCCGGCATACACCGTTCCAGATTCACGGAGTCCCCTACGGAAAGGTGGCCCAGATTGGTCTTTTTCAGGGTTTCGTCCACCGCCGTGACGCTGTAGGTATCGCCCGAAAGGCCAACTACCGTCAGGCAAACACCGTTATGGCTGACACTCTGATCAATTTTCAGTTCGTTGGTGAGCGATGAATCAATATGAAAGGTCAGGTTAGTGCCTTCTGCGTCGATGGCGGTAACCCGGCCGGTTGTTTCTACAATACCCGTAAACATGGGACGATGAATAAGTAAGCGTGATAGACAATTGGGCAACAAGACTGCCTAGGGATTGATTCGACAGCGTACCAGATCACTTCATCGAAACTCGTTCACCGCCGTAATGACCCGACGAACCTCCTCGTCCGTCAAGGTCGGGTTCAGCGGCAGGCTAACCACTTCACGATGCAGTTGATCCGCAATCGGAAAGGAATCGGCGGCCCACTGACCGGCATAAGCAACCTGCCGATGTGGCGGCACCGGGTAATGGACATCCGTACCGATGCCCTGCTGGCGTAGGTATTCACGCAACGCATCACGCTGCGGATGACGAACCACAAACAGGTGCCAGGCATCCTGATCGATGGCGTCTGCTGGCGGTAGAATCAGATCAGGCTGTGTCAGTTCAGCAACGTACCTGCGCGCAATTTGCCGACGACGAGCATTCTCTTGGTCCAGAAAGGGCAGTTTTTCGGTTAGAATGGCCGCCTGTAGTTCGTCGAGGCGGCTGTTGTGGCCAGGTACGTTGTTGTGGTATTTCTGCGCCGACCCGTAGTTCCGCCACATGCGGAGTTGCGCAGCCAGGTCGGCGTCGTTGGTTGTGATAGCCCCGGCATCGCCCAAGGCACCCAGATTTTTGGTTGGGTAAAAACTAAAGCCCGCCGCATGGCCCCAGGCTCCCGCCTGCCGGCCCAGATACGTTGCGCCATGTGCCTGGGCGGCGTCTTCAAGGACACGGAGGCCATGTGTTTCGGCAAAAACCATCAACGGTTCCATTTCGGTAACCCGTCCATACAGATGCACCGGTAAAATCGCCCGCGTGTTGGGTGTTAGCGCTTCTAGTAGCTGGTTTGAATCGAGCGTATACGTGCGTGGGTCAGGCTCAACCAGTACCGGTGTTAGTCCAGCCTGCGTAATGGCCAGCACCGACGCGATGTAGGCGTTCGAGGGGACAATTACTTCACTCCCGGTCGGCAACGCCCAGGCTTTTAGTACCAGCGTCAGCGCTTCGAGCCCATTGGCCACGCCGATGCAATGGTCAACGCCAACATACCTGGCAAACGCCGTTTCAAACGCAACCACTGTCGGCCCCAGCACATACCAGCCCGACACCAGTACACGCTCCAGCGCCGCCCGGATACGTACCTGATGCGGTGCATTTATTCGGCCCAGGTCTAAGAAGGGAATAATAGAGGCTGATGGCACGCAGATTGAACGGATGAAACGGATGTACGCAGATTTTTCGATGTAAGCTGACCGAAAAGCGATACTGACACTGGCCGCTTCGTCCAACCACAGGGCAAAAATCTGCATTTAATCCATACATCCGCGCAAATCCGCTTAATCCGTCCAATCCGCGTACCATCAGTCCTGCCCCGATTGTAGCTTTGCCAGCTCATTCCCGACCTCGTATGACCGCTATTCTGAAAAAACCCATCGTCTGGTTGATCGTTCTTCCACTGCTTGCCGGTGGCATCTGGTTGCTAACGCTTCCCGATCAGGCAAGTACCAATGCTGTTCAGGTCGATCCGGCAATCTATCGGGTTGAGCTTCAAGCGGCACGGTCGAAGAAAGACAACTACATGAAGACCAGTGCCGACTCGCCAATTCCCGACAAAACAACGTTCAACGGCTTGTCCTACTTCGACGCTGACCCCAGCTTTCGGGTGATGGCCAAACTGGAACCGTTCCCGGAGGGGCAAACGGAAAAACTGGTTATCAGAATGACCGATGGGTCTGAAGAAATTTATGAGAAATATGCCCATGCCACATTCACCCTGACTGGTAAAGCCTGCCGTTTGCTGGTGCTGAAATACCAGGGCTCGCTCAGTGTGCTGTTTCAGGATGCCACGTCGGGCCAGGAAACGTATGGCGGCGGGCGCTACATCGACATTGACCTTAATGCGGTAACAAATAGCCAGGTCGTGATCGATTTCAATGAGGCGTATAACCCCTACTGCGCCTACAATCCTACCTACGCCTGCCCGCTCCCACCACCCGAAAACAAGATTCCCGTAGCAGTAAAAGCCGGGGAACGGTATGTGGAGAAATAAGTTTCAGGTTTCAAGTTTCAGGTTTCAAGTTTCAAGTTTCAAGTTTCAAGTTTCAAGTGCGCTGCTGATCCAATCAGATGGTAGATCAGCAGCGCACTTGAAACCTGAAACCTGAAACTTGAAACCTAAAACATAACACTCATTTCCCCTTCACCAGCACCGTATACCCCCAGGGGGCCATGGCGAACCGGTCTTTTCCGGTCAGCACATTTTGCGTCGGCTTGAACAGATTTTGGTACGTACCTGCCTGATTTTTCGATTGAAGTGCCACAATGGTTTGCTTATCGCTCATGTTGGCGATCACCACTACCCGATCGCCTGCTTTTTCGCGGGAAAACGAAATGACCTGATCGGGCTTATCATTGACAATTCGGACCATTTCGCCACCTTCGGCCCCGTTCCAGAGGGCGTGATTTTGGTGTTTCAGCGCGAACAGTTTTTTGTACAGATCGAAGAAGGGGTGCTTCTTCCACTCGATGATGTCTTTCTCAAAAAATTTTAACTGCTTCGGATTACCCGCTTCCTGCCCACTATAGACCAGCGGCATACCGTTGACCGTTCCCGTCAGCACCATGCAGGCTTCCAGTCCTTTACCAAATTGGGTAAACGGCGTGCCCGTCCACGAATTTTTGTCGTGGTTGTCGGTAAACAGCATCCGGTAACCATCCGGCGGGAACGTGCTAACGTCGTGCGCCATGTATTCAACCAGCCCGCCAATGCCTTTTTTGTCCATCGTCGCGTTATGCATCTGGTCGTAGAGACTCCACGAATACGTCATGTCGAAGGCCCGCTTGTGCAGGTCGCGCGACTCCCATTCGGCCAGCATAAACACGGGTTTGATCGCGTCCAGCTCCTTGCGGGCATTTTCCCAGAAATCGACCGGAATAAACCCGGCCACGTCGCAGCGGTAGCCATCGATATCCGTTTCACGTACCCAATACGTCAGGGCGTTGGTCATGTATTGCCGAATGCTGGGTTGGTTGTAATCGAAGTCGATGATGTCTTCCCAGTCATACCAGGGTGTCGGTTGAAAATGACCATCGGCCGTTTTGGTGTACCAGTCCGGGTGCTCGGTCGTCAGCGCGTTGTCCCAGGCCGAATGGTTGGCCACCCAGTCGAGAATGACGTGCATGCCCAGGCTGTGCATTTGGGCCACCAGCGCCTTAAAATCGGCCATTGTGCCTAGTTCCGGATTCACGCCGTAATAATCTTTAACCGAATAGGGACTACCCAGGGTGCCCTTGCGATGCTTCACACCGATCGGATGGATCGGCATTAACCAGATGATATCAACGCCCATATCTTTCAACCGGGGCAAGTGGGCAGCAAACGCCTTGAACGTTCCTTCGGGTGTATATTGACGCAGATTGACCTGGTAGATCGTCGCGTTTTTGCTCCAGTCGGGGTGCTTTAGTTCCACATACGGATGCGGCTGATAGGCCGAAGCATCCGCGGTGTTGGTAGACTGCTCGGCTTTTTTCGCTGATTTATCGCAGCCGGTAATGGTCAGTACCAGCAGGCAGCAGGCAATACTCAGGCGGTCAAGGCGTGTCATATCACAGGAGGTCAAGGCAGTTGCTATCTGTCAAAAATAACGGCTTTTCTGACTGCTGGTATACGCTTTTTCGCTACACTATGCCTGGTAACGTACCTGCAACTGCGCGTGTTATCCATCACTACCTCCTGATTTCCTTTAGCCTGATTCACACCAAACCGTGTAAGCTTGCTTATTTTTGTCCCTGATTGGTTTCGCCCGACTCCTGCCAGTCGGGCTTTTTGATAGACACATGAACATTTCATATAGTTGGCTTACCCAGTTTATCGACGTTGACAAAACGCCCGACGAACTGGATCATATCCTCACCAGCACCGGCCTTGAAGTTGACGGCATCGAACGCGTCGATCTGATTCCCGGCGGCCTGACGGGCGTAGTTATTGGCACCGTCCTGACCTGCGAGCGCCACCCCGACGCCGACAAGCTGAGCATTACGACCGTAGATGTAGGCGGCGAACAACCCCTCAACATCGTCTGCGGTGCGCCCAACGTGGCGGCGGGGCAGCGCGTCGTGGTGGCCACCGTCGGCGCTACGCTTCACCCGAAAAACGGGGAGCCCTTTGCCATTAAAAAGGCAAAAATCCGGGGCGCCGCTTCTGAAGGCATGATCTGCGCCGAAGATGAAATCGGCCTGGGCGAATCTCATGCGGGCATTATGGTGCTCACGACCGACGTACCCAACGGAACGCCCGCTGCGAAATTCTTTGATCTTGAAGCCGATTCGCGCATCGAAATCGGTCTGACGCCCAACCGCGCCGATGCCGCTTCGCACCTTGGCGTAGCCCGCGATCTGCGCGCCGTGCTGGATATCCCCGTGAAATGGCCATCTGTCGATGCGTTCGCTGTGGCCTCCACTGATTTTACGCTCCAGGTACGTGTCGAAGACGCTGAGGCCTGCCCGCGCTACACCGGCCTGACGATGAGTGGCCTCACGGTTGCTGAATCGCCAAAGTGGTTGAAACAACGCCTGCTTAGCATCGGCCTGACGCCCATCAACAACATCGTCGACATCACCAATTTCGTGTGTCACGGCTTGGGTCAACCGATGCATGCCTTCGACGCTGCCGCCATTACAACGGGCGAAGTGGTGGTGAAGACGCTGCCCGCAGGTACGTTGTTCACGACCCTCGATGGCGTTGAGCGGAAACTGTCGGCTACGGACCTGATGATCTGCAATGGCGAATCGGAAGGTATGTGTATTGGCGGTGTGTTCGGCGGAAAAACGTCGGGTGTATCGGAGAAAACGACCCGGATCTTCCTGGAGTGCGCTTATTTCTCCCCCGCTTCGATTCGGAAAACAGCCCAGCATCACGGCCTGAAAACCGATGCCTCCTTCCGCTACGAACGCGGCACGGACCCCAATATGCCCATTTTCGCCTTGACATATGCGGCGCTGCTTATTCAGGAAGTAGCTGGGGGCAGCGTAACATCCAACATTGTCGACCTGTATCCGCAGCCCATCGCTGATTTCCGTATTCCCGTTACCTACCGCAACATCGACCGGCTGATTGGTATTCAGATCGACCGCAAACGCATCATCCAGATTCTGAACGCGCTCGACATTCAGGCAGCTGACCTGACGGAATCAGGTTTCGTGGCGGTGGTTCCCCCCTATCGGGTCGACGTAACGCGCGAAGCCGATATCGTTGAAGAGATTTTGCGCATCTACGGGCTCGATAACGTACCGCTGTCGCCAAGTCTGTCGGCCAACACATTGTCGGAGTTTCCAGCCACGGATGTGAACCAGTTACAGGGCCGTATCGGGCAGGTGCTGGCCGCCAACGGATTCGTGGAAGCCATGTCCTTGTCGATGACCCGTCCGGCTTACCATGATGCCATCCGCGACAGCCTGCCCCTGGCCGATGTGCGTCTGCTTAATCCGTTGAGCGATGAGTTGTCGGTGATGCGCCAGACCATGCTGTTCTCGGTGCTGGAAGCACTGGTGTATAACCTTAACCGCCGTCAGCGCGATTTGAAGCTATTTGAATTTGGCAAGGTCTATGGCAGCAGCCAGGTCGAGAACGAATCAGGTACGTCATCAAAGAAATACCACGAGTCGCCCCGGCTGGCCTTGGCGATGGTGGGCGACAAAGCCGCCGAAAGCTGGGAGCAGAAGGGCCAGTCGGTCGCTTTCCATGATCTGAAGGCGGCCGTTCATACAGTACTGGCTTCACTTCGCATTCAGCCAACCGACCAGCAGCCCGCTGACCCGGCGCAGTTTCAGTATGGCCTGACCTATACGGTTAATAAAAAACCGATTGTTACGTTCGGGTTAGTACAGCCAAAGCTGGCTAAATTAGCCGACGCAAAACAAGCTGTTTATTATGCCGATTTCGATTGGGCCTTATTGACTAAACGATACAGCGGCAAAACCAGTTACGTAGACGTTCCGCGATTCCCGGAGGTACGTCGGGATTTGTCGCTTGTCATCGATAAGACGGTCTCCTTCGAGCAGATTCAGAAACTGGCCACACAAACGGAACGAAAATTGTTACGGGGTATCAACGTGTTCGACGTGTATGAGGGCGACAGCCTGGGCAGCGGCAAAAAAGCCTATGCGGTAAGCTTTACGCTTCAGGACGCCACGCAAACCCTCACCGACGCCGTGATCGACAAAACAATGCAACGACTAATGAATCAATTTGAAAAGGAATTAGGAGCAGTCATTAGAAAATAAGTTTACTGTTTTCAGTTTACTGTCTTCTGTTGCGCTGCTGAGGCACGAATTGCCGAATTAGCGGAGCAACAGAAGACTGTAAACTGAAAACAGAAGACAAAAAAAAGATGGTTTCCGAATCAAGGCTTTTTGTACTGCTGGAAGACTTTGAACATAAAGTCTTCGATCTGACTGAGCGCATGGCTCAGCAGCGGCAGCGCATTGAGCAGTTGGAACGCGAAAATACAGAACACCAAAACGCGATCCGGGACCTTCAAAATCAACTAAAACAGCAGCAGAAAAAAGCGGCGGATAGTCCTCCGGCGTTTACAAAGTCGAAAGATTTAAGTAAACTTGTAAGCAGCAACCTGCCCGACGCGGTTGCCCGTGAAGAAGTAAAGCAGAAACTCGATGAGTATATCCGGGATCTTGACCGGTGCATTGCCCATCTGAGTACCTTGTCATAATACACCAATAGCGTACCCAGTCTAAGCAGTTTAGGCTGGTCAGCCAGTGCCACACATACAATGGAAGAACGGCTAGCGATCCATATCAAAATTGCAGACCGCGACTATCGCTTCAAGTCGTTGCCCGAGGAAGAAGTCTTCCTGCGCGACGCTGGCAAGCTTATTCGCGAGCGCATGGAGGTACACCGGAGCCGGGGCGTGCGCGACACGCAGGACATTTTGGCCCTGGTGGCCCTTGATTGTTTGGTATCGAGCCTGAAATCTGATGATCAGGCGCGACAGATGCAGAACCGCATCTATGACAGGATTGCCCAATTAAACCAGACCATCACGCCGAGCCTGGCATAGGTGGCGCGTTAGTCTCCTTCTCCCCACGGGAACCGGTGTTGTAGCGGGTGCATAATGAACTATGTTCAACCCAAACGATACCTATTAATGACAACGACTAGTATAATACTGATCATCCTGTGCAGCGTCATTGCCGCAGGAATCGGTGTTTTTATGGGGCGCAAATCGCTCCAGGGCGCTATCGCCGATAAACAACAGGAAGCCGAAGCCAAAGCCGCCGACATTCTGAAAACAGCCGAACTTCAGGCCGAAACGATCAAGAAAGATCGCATGCTGGAAGCCAAAGAGAAATTTCTCCGCCTGAAAGCTGAATTTGAAGAACAGACCAACGAAAAGCGGGGCTTACTCCAACAAAACGAAGCGAAACTGAAACAGCGCGAACAGCAGCTAGCTCAACAGGCCGATCAGCAACGTACCCGCGAAGGTGAACTGAACCAGCTTAAGAATGAGATCAACTTACTTAAAAACGAAGTAGCCCAGCAACGGAACGCCCTTGGCCAACAGACAGAAGCCCTGAACCGCCGCAACGAAGACGTTGATCGCCGCCAGGCCGAAGCTGATAAGATGCTGGCCGAGCAGGTGTCGCAACTCGAAAAAATCGCTGGTCTTTCGGCCGAGCAGGCGCTGGAACGCATGGTTGACACGCTGAAGGCTGAAGCCGATACACGCGCATCAGCTTATGTGAAGAACATGCTGGAAGAAGCCAAGCTGACCGCTACCAAAGAAGCCAAGAAAGTAGTCATTGACACCATTCAACGGACGGCCACCGAGCACGCCATCGAGAACTGCGTTTCTGTCTTCAACATCGAATCAGACGATATAAAAGGCAAGGTTATTGGTCGCGAAGGGCGCAACATCCGGGCGCTGGAAGCCGCTACCGGCGTTGAAATCATCGTCGACGATACACCCGAAGCCATCATTATTTCCGGCTTCGATCCGGTTCGTCGTGAAGTGGCCCGGCTTTCGCTGCATCGCCTGGTGCAGGATGGCCGTATTCACCCGGCCCGTATTGAAGAGATCGTGGCCAAAACCCGCAAAAATATCGAAGACGAGATCGTGGAAATTGGTGAGCGGACGGTGATTGATCTCGGTATTCACGGCTTGCACCCCGAGCTGATCAAGATGATTGGCCGGATGCGTTTCCGGTCGAGCTACGGGCAGAACCTGCTGCAGCACTCGCGTGAGGTGGCAAAACTCTGCGCCACCATGGCCGCCGAATTGGGGCTGAATGCCAAGCTCGCCAAACGGGCTGGATTGCTGCACGATATTGGTAAAGTATGGCCTGAAGAAGCCGAACTGCCCCACGCCCTGCTGGGTATGGAACTGGCCAAGAAGTACAAGGAGAACCCCGAGGTAGTGAACGCCATTGGCGCTCACCACGACGAAATAGAAATGACCAGCATGATCTCGCCGATCGTGCAGGTGTGTGACGCCGTTTCTGGCTCCCGTCCTGGTGCCCGCCGCGAGATGATGGAGTCGTACATCAAACGCCTGAAAGAACTCGAAGAACTAGCTACTAATTTCCAGGGGGTCGTTAAATGCTACGCCATTCAGGCCGGTCGTGAACTACGCGTGATGGTCGATGCTGATCACGTTACCGACGAGCGGGCAGGTACGTTGTCGTTCGAGATATCGCAGAAGATCGAGAAAGAGATGCAATATCCGGGTCAGATCAAAGTGACCGTTATCCGCGAGATGCGTTCGGTAGCTTACGCTAAGTAGAACAGCATAAATCACAAACGAAAAAGCCGGGCTAGTACCCGGCTTTTTCGTTTGTGATTTATGCTGTTTACGTTTCGTTGCCTTCAACGTCTTTTTTGTCATCCCTCCTGCGTCGGGATGACAAAAAAAGCTGTCGAGAATTTACACGCTCAGCTTCTGCATGTTTTTGAAGCTTACCGCGATGGCCTCCAGCGGGGTACCTTTTGTGACGGCATCCTGCTCAACGAAATAGTGCTTAACACCGCCGGTTTTGGCTGCATCCAGGATACGCTGGAAATCAACTGAGCCGGTGCCTACTTCGGCAAACTCCTTCTTCTCCGTTTTGGCAATGTCTTTCATGTGTACCAGCGGAAAACGACCGGGGTTCTGCTTGAACAGTTCAACAGGGTCTTTTCCAGCAATGATCGTCCAGTATAAATCCAGTTCCATCTTCACCATCTTGGGATCAGTGCCTTTCAGAATGATGTCGTAGCCAAGCTGCCCATCGAGTGGCTGGAATTCGAAATCGTGGTTATGATACACGAACTGGATACCCGCTTTGTGGCAGGTTTCGGCCGCTTTGTTGAAGAGATCAACAAAGCCCTTGTAGTCATCGGCTTTCTTACGGTCGGCGGGCATGATATACGCGCAGGCCATGTACTTCTGACCAATCGTATTGGCATCTTCCACGATCTTCTCCCAGCCATTCTTTAGCTGATTGGGCATGTAGTGACCGCTAGGCGAGGTAAGACCCAGACTTTTTAACTGATCTTTAAAGGCTTGTGGCGTTTTACCGAAGTATTTACCGTCGTTATACCCAAACGTTTCAACTTCTTTATAGCCGATCTCGGCAACCCGCTTCAGCACAGAATCAGGATCTTTGCTCAGTTCGTTCCGCAAGGTGTAGAGCTGTAAACCCACATTCTTGATGGGTTTAGCCTGCGCCTCAAAGCGGCTCAACAAGGGCAGAGATAACGCTAATGCGCTTGTTTTCAGAAAGTCAGCGCGAGAAATAGTGGGCGATTGTGCCATTATCAAAGGTTAGTTAATTAGAAAGACAAAAGCATTAGAAATGCAATTCTGTTTGTCAGACAACGAATAAACAAATAGGTTTATCCGAGCCATGACGTATCTATTACTTTCAGAAGATCAACAAGCGAATTACCTACTAACCAGGTTGCTTAAAACAGGGCCGCCTTTACCGCTGATCGGCATATTGCCTTTCCAACTGACTGTGCACAGTGGGGGCCTTTGCCAACTTCAGACTGCGTTCACTTAACCAGACGGCGATGATATACAGGAAAACGACGTTGTAGGTGATCAGTGTATAAGCCTGCGTATAATCGGAAAGGCGATTACCCAACAGATCACTGGTCATAAAACCAACCGAGATAGCAACGATGCACATCCAACGGCGCAGACTGGCTGCCTGCTGTACTGTCAGCAGGTGATAGAGGCCGGCCACAATAAGCAGCAGCGTGACATGGTGCCCTTCCCAGGCCACGCCAGACACCAATAACATGGTCAGGAAAGTAAGCAGGATCGCCAGAAAGGGCAGCTGGCGTTGCTTTCGGGTTAACCAGACGTACCTGTACGTGATACCCATTATCAGTAGTCTGATTGCCAGGCTGATCTTGCCAACTACCGCCGGCGGCCAGCTCACGACGTTGTATGTGATTCCATTGATGGTATCGTGGGCTGTCAGCAGCTTCGCCAGTAGTGGCGAAATACCGAACGCAATCCAGTCGGTAAAGACTTTACCGGTTAGAAACGGTTTGAACGTGATGTTCCAATAATCGAAATAATCCTGAATTCCCTGATTTACGCCCCGGAAGCCCATCAGGATAACGGCGAAAAGCGCCGTGAAGCCAAGCGCTGCAAGTACGGTCTGTTTCGGTCGCCGGAAAGCTAGTGTGACGACAAGCAACAGGGCCATTACTTTAATCCACATGGCCAGCGTTAACAGGCCCAGCGCCGCTAACCGATGTCCTTTCAGGTACGTGTATAAGCCACCAAAGCAAAGCAGCGCAATTACTTCATTGACATTTACCCACAAAATGTTGTGCCAGAAATAGCGGATACTAGCCACGAGGCCAATCACCAGAGCTACCCCTAGAGCTGCCCTGGGAAAGTAAAAACGTAGCAGTTTATAGACCAGTGTGATGATAACCAGCCAGGCTGCAAAGTTGAACAGCGTAAAGACGACCACAGCCACCGGAAACGGCATCAGGGCCAGGATCTGGCAGAATAGCACAGCTATGGGTGGATATAAAAACTCCTGAGAACCGGGCACTGGCTCATAGAGTGGTTTGTCGGCCAGAAACTTTCCGCCAACAGCCCAATAGATATACACATCGCCGTTGACACCCTGGTACGAATACTGTCGGATCGCGATGACAATGGCCAGCACTAGAAAAGCAGCTAGTAGATACCAGCGGCGACGGGCAAAGAGGAGAACTTCACTCATTTAATCGATAGACTTTGATATCACAACGTTGAGTCTCGTTCAGGCCGGTATGGCTACCCGGCGAACGTATTACCTGACATAACGGACCAACCAACTGTGTTTTGTAATGGAACCTTTAGAACGGCCCATTTTTCGATAATTAGTTAGCTTATGTACACTATAAGATCAGGAGCGGCTATAAGTCTGGTAGATTCAGGCGCCATTTTGCGAATGCGACCCCTACGGGCTATTTTTCCAGAACACTCATTATACAACCTGATATAACTTATGCGATTACTCTTTACGCTGCTGTTCGTGGTCGTGCTCAACCCGTTGGTGGCCCAGACCATCGCCACCTTCACAAACGGCATGGAGAAGCACCCGGGCTTCCTGACCTATTACTGGGACGCCAAAAAAGGCAAGATCTGGCTCGAGATTGATAAGTTCGGGCAGGAGTTCCTTTATTACCCGACCCTGGCGCAGGGGGTTGGCTCCAACGATATTGGCCTCGACCGGGGGCGGCTCGGGGCCGAACACGTCGTTCGTTTCGAGCGGAGCGGCAACAAGATCCTGCTCATCGAACCAAACTACGGCTACCGCGCCCTCAGCACCGACTCCCTGGAGCGCCGGGCCGTGGCCGAATCCTTTGCCCAGTCGGTCCATGCTGGCTTTGAGGTGGTAGCCGAAGAAGGCGCCAGAGCGCTCGTTGATCTAACGCCATTCTTACTTCAGGACGCTGTAGGCGCTGTGCAGGCGATCAGCCAGACCAGACAGGGTACGTTCCGGGTCGATGCCAGCCGGTGTGCACTCTACCTGCCACGCACCAAAGCCTTTCCGCAGAATACCGAGTTTGAAGTGACCATTACCCTTACCGGCGATCAGCCCGGTGCCTATCTGCGGCAGGTAGTGCCCACGGCATCGGCGGTGAGCATGCGGCAACACCATTCGTTCGTTGAACTTCCCCCACTCGACGGGTCGTATAAACCCCGCCCGTATGACCCCCGCTCGGGCATGAACAGTATCGATTTCTTCGACTATGCCTCACCAGTGAGCCAGCCCATCACTAAACGATACACCGTTCGGCACCGGCTGGCCAAGAAAGATCCGTCGGCCCCTGTCAGCGATCCGGTGAAGCCTATCATATACTATATGGATCCCGGCGCACCCGAGCCTATCCGGTCGGCCCTGATGGATGGTATAAACTGGTGGAACCAGGCCTTCGAAGCGGCAGGCTACCGCAATGCCTTCCAGGTAAGACTACTGCCTGCCGACGCCGACCCGATGGATATTCGGTACAACCTGGTGCAGTGGGTACACCGATCAACGCGGGGCTGGAGCTACGGTATGAGCATTGTTGACCCACGAACGGGCGAAATTTTAAAGGGGAAGGTAACGCTCGGCTCACTGCGGGTTCGTCAGGATTACCTGATTGCCCAAGGGCTAACGGCTCGGTATGAAAACAACCGCGCTGACACGGCGGCTCTTATGCCCATGGCACTGGCCCGCCTCCGGCAACTCGCGGCCCATGAGGTAGGCCACACGCTGGGCTTACCGCACAACTACATTGCCAGCACCGTTAACCGCTCCTCAGTGATGGATTACCCGCACCCACAGGTTGACATTGGTGCGAACAACAGCCTAAGACTGGATAGTGTTTACGCCGTTGGCATTGGTGAATGGGACAAAGTGGCGATTACCTACGGATACCAGGATTTCCCGAAAGGAACCGACGAGAAAGCGGCGCTCGACGCCATCATCACCAATTACCTGAAGCGCGGCCTTAAATTCCTGAGCGATCAGGACGCCCGCCCGGAAGGAAGCGCCCATCCACAAACACACCTTTGGGACAGTAACGCCGATGCCACGAGTGAACTGCTCCGCACCATGGCTATTCGTAAGATCGCGCTGGGCCAGTTCAATGAATCGAAAATTCCGGTGGGCATGCCAATGGCCAATCTGGAAGAGGTATTGGTACCCATGTATATGTTCCATCGGTATCAGGTCGAAGCGGCCAGCAAGGTACTTGGTGGTGTCACCTATAGCTATGCGCTGCGGGGCGACGGGCAGGTAGTGACCCAAACGGTAGCCCCCGATCAGCAGCGGCGGGCGCTAACGGCGCTGCTGAGTACCCTGGATCCAGCCACGCTGGCCGTTCCTACAGGCATTTTAAGCTTGATTCCGCCCCGTGCGTTTGGCATCGATGCGAATCCGCGTGAAGTGTTTAAACGCCACACCGGCCTCACCTTCGACCCGATGGGACCACCCGAAGCAGCGGCAAACCTGACCCTGCGTTTATTGCTGAACCCTGAACGGTGCGCCCGCCTGCTGAATCAGAAAGCGCTGAACCCCGCCATGCCTGGCCTGTCTGACCTGCTGACGGGCCTGATCGGCATCACCTTCGAGCCAATGCGCCGCCAGTTTGGAGAAGCCCCAACGTACCCCGAGGCAATTCGGCAGCTGACGAGCCGCCGCCTGCTGGAAAGTCTGATTGAGCTAGCGGCCAACCGCGACGCCGACAGCCGGGTACGGGCTACCGCTCACGATGCCATTCAGCGCATTCGGCTGCAATACCTGATCAACAAGCCAACTACAGCTCCACTGACGTATACGGTTACTGAGACGTACCCAAATCAGTTGCTCTGGCTGATTCATCAGTACGAAAGCAATCCACAGCAACCGATGGCCAACACCGTACTTGCCGCTCCCGACGGTGCACCCATCGAACCCGGCTACGACTGGCTCGATTGCGAACAAAACTAGTTTACTGTCTTGTTCGCAATCGAGCCAGTCGTAGCCGGGTTCGATTGCGAACAAGACAGTAAACTGTTAATTAACTCCACTCGCGGTCCCAGGAATCTTTCGTGTTCCAGACATCGGTGGGGGCAAACCAGGTGCTGCCTTTTTTCAGGAATTTCTTAGCCGCTTCTTCGTTCAGCTCTACCCCCAAACCCGGTTTATCAGGCACTTTTACGAAGCCATTGTTCACAATGGGTTTGAGGCCGGTTACAATATCTTCCCAGCCTTCTACATCCACACCGTGATGTTCCAGGGCAATGAAGTTTTCGGTAGCTGCCGCACAGTGCACGTTGGCCATCATGGAGATGGGCGATCCGGCAAAGTGCATCGCCATCGGAATCCCAGCATCTTCAGCGTAGTCGCCTATTTTCTTGGTCTCCAGAATACCGCCCGACGAGGCCAGATCCGGGTGAATCATATCCACCGCCCGCTTATCGATCAGTTTGATAAATTCTTCTTTCAGGAAAATGTCTTCACCCGTCAGCGTAGGCGTTTCGATGGCGTCTGAAATCTGCTTCCACTGATCGGCGTAGAACCAGGGCACCAGGTCTTCGAGCCACGCCAGCCGGAAAGGCTCCATCGCTTTACCAATCTGAATAGCCGTATTTACGTCGAAATGGCCGAAGTGGTCGGCGGCGAGCGGGGTGTCGTAGCCCACAATCTCGCGCACTTTTCCGACGTGCTCCACCAGCTGATCAAGCCCTTTTTTGGTCACCTGGATTCGGGTAAACGGGTGTTTGGTCATGCCGTAGTTACCTACTTTATTCTCTTTGCCTCCATACTGGTTCGTAATGTCCCAGACGTTGGCCCCAACCAGCATGTCTTTCTGGCCAGCCAGCATGCCAATGCCGAAATCCATTTTCAGGAAGGTGTACCCCTGTCCTTTCCGCTTCTTCATATTCACCGCAAAGTCATCATACGTTTTCCCTTCCGGTGTATCGGCATACAGGCGCACCTCATCGCGGTATTTGCCGCCCAGCATCTGGTAAACAGGTACGTTGAACGCTTTACCGGCCAAATCCCACAGCGCCATTTCAACGCCACAAACGCCACCTGCCGCCCGGCCATGACCGCCAAAAGGCTTGATGAGCTTAAACAATTGCTCGACATTACAGGGGTTTTTGCCCAACAACCGTGACTTCAGCATCAGCGCGTAATTAGGGCTGGCGCCGTCGCGTACTTCGCCCCAGCCAACAAGCCCCTGGTTGGTATCGATACGAATAATAGGACTGCCAAAGGGCACCCTGTCCAGATGAGCAATGCGCAGATCGGTAATTTTCAGATCCGACGGTTTTGAGTCGCGGTTCACCCGCTGCGTAGTGAACTCCAGTTCCTGGTCTACGCCAAACGGGCCTTTCACGTTGTCGAAGGTCAAGCCGACAGACAGGCCACCCAACACCGATTTTTGCATAAAATCACGGCGTGAAGGCGCCTTGGGCACAACCAGCGGAAGTGTTGCCGAGGGTAAAACAGAGCGGTCAGGCGAGGTAGATTGCCGCAGAAAGTCGAGTAAATGCCTTTTCATATAAGTGGTTAATAAGCAGGATTTAATAGGACTAAAACTACCGCTGTAAAGTAATTTACTCCTGCCAGGCCCTTCTAACGATAAATTCCTTACTCCGACCTATTTATATGAAGACCATTGGTTTACCACTCCTTTTTGCCTCCTTTTGCTTGTCTGCCTCTGCCCAGATTCAGCTTCCGAAAGAACAGCTACAATTCTACACCGCCGACTGGAAAGGCGACCGCACCGCTGACGGTCGGCCGAAGGTTTCGGATGCACTGCTGGCCCGGTTAAAAAATGTATCGCTGGAAGAAGCCTGGGGGGTGTTGCGCAGTGAAGGGTACCATAATCAATTCGAGGGCAACTGGCAGATCATTCGCCCCAATGAAGCTATGGTTGGGCGGGCCCTCACGGCCCAGTATATGCCTAGCCGCCCCGACATGGAGAAACCTATCAAGGAACTGGGCAAAACGCAGGGGCGCCAGGGCAACACCAACTCGTGGCCTATCGATATGCTTCAGAATGGCGACATTTATGTGGCCGACGGAATGGGGAAAATCGTGGGCGGCACGCTGATCGGCGATAACCTCGGCAATTCCATTTTCGCCAAATCAAAAACGGGCGTCATCTTCGATGGCAGTGTACGGGATCTGGAAGGGCTGGAAGATATTCCGGGGTTCAATGGCTGGGTACGTGGCTACGACCCGAGCTATATCATGGACATGACCATGACCTGCGTAAACTGCCCGATCCGCATTGGCCGGGCCGTTGTGCTGCCGGGCGATCTGGTCCTGGCCAAGAAAGAAGGCATTGTGTTTATTCCGGCCCACTTGGCCGAGAAGGTTATCCTGAGCGCCGAGTTCATTGCGTTGAAAGATAATTTCGGCCATCAGATGCTGCGCGAAGGCAAGTTTACCCCCGGTCAGATCGATCAGGCCTGGACCGCCGACATTACGCAGGCCTTCAAAAAATGGATCGACGCCAACCCCAGCAAGATTCCGATGCCCCGCGCTGATCTGGATAAATTCATGAAAGACAAAAACCTGTAAGAAGAGAGCCAGCCGACATGCTGGCTTTTTTTATTCCGTAGCTTTGGCCTATGATCACCCTTCGTCCGGCGCGCTCAACCGATGTATCATTCTTCTACGACTGCCTGTGCGATCTGGAAGCGGTGCAGTTAGACCTTGCCGCTTTCTCCCGAATCTTCTTCCAGAACATAACTGATCCCACGATCAGGTACGTTATTGCCGACTCCGACAACGTACCTGTGGGTTTTCTCAACTGCCACGTTCAGTGGCTGTTACACCACGCCGGGCCGGTGGGTGAAATTCAGGAAATGTATGTACTGGCGGAGTGGCGGAGCAAAGGAGTTGGTCAACTCTTGATCGAACACATGGCTGAGCAGGGGCGGCACGAAAACTGGGTCAACCTGGAGGTCACCTCGAACCGTCGCAGGCAACGTACCCATGCGTTTTACGAACGCATGGGATTCATTAACAGCCATGTGAAGCTGGTCAATTCGTTGATGGAGCCTGGACGGTAACCGAGACGAGGCTCTCAAAAAGAGGCATCGTTCATTTAACGAACGTTTATCAAGCGACTGATCGAGACGGGGCGGCCGTAGGTGGTCACCCCCTGCAAGCGCAACCGAATGGTACGAGCCGAATCAGATAGCGGAAACTTAATCGTCGAAAACCCTGACAAGCCCGTTGCCACCGCTGGTTTCCAGTACAAAACATCGCGGTGGTCGGGCCGAATCGCCACGCTATCCGGCTGACTGTCATACTTCGGGGTGTAGAACTGCCGGTCGGTCTGGAGTCCGTAGAGCGTTAATTCAGGCATCTCCGGCGCTGTTTTTTTACTTGCAATCGGCTCCCTCCTTGAGAAGAAGGCAATAACACCGGCGCCACCCCGTGAACCATAGATAGCCCCACCCCCGTTTTTAAGCACCTCAATTCGCTCAATCTCAGTCGGATTGATCGTGTACAAGGCTGTTCCGTCCTCATTTTCAGGCAGGGCCATTCCATCGAGCAGGTAAAGCGGGGCGTTGTTCTGACCAAACGAGCTTACCCCCCGCACCACCACCGAGTAACCCATGTTTCCCGGCCCGCTCCGCCTGGTTACCTGCACGCCCGGCACTCTGCCAGCCATCATATCATAAGCATTGGAGTACGACCGGGCGTTGTCGTCGAACAGGACTGTTACATCTGGCGACCCGTGCAGACTTACCCGGCGGGCGTGGCTATCGTCGTCGGTCCGACGGGCTTTTACCGTTATTTCTTTCAACTGGCGCACATCCTGGTTGCGGTACTGACCGGGATCACTCACTTGCCGTTCCTGGATAGAAGCTACAAATGGCTTTAGTAGGGTCAGATCAACTGCATACACCGAATCGACAGCAGCGAAATAATGGCCAGGTACGTTCAACTCAACGCGGGTGTTGGTAATTGGTTTGAAATCGATGGTCATTGGCCTGACCTGAACCGTGACAGAATCGCTCAGGTCGAGGCTGCTGAGCTCAAAATGGCCTTTATCATCGGTTCGGGCGGTTCGGGCAACTGTATTTCCAGACGAACCGCTGAAAGTCAGCAACAGATTGGCGTTGGCAAGCAGACGATTCTTTTTATCGAAAACCTGTCCGGTCAACGTCATACCGGTCATTGGCGGGGTGACAGCGGGTGGTTTGCCCCCGGCCATTCGCCAGTTTATTCGTCGCCAGCCCTGCGTCAATAGCAGATCATCGAGTGCCCGTCGAATCTCGGGCTGCGGCCGGTTCAGGTACTCGTTGGCAAACTCGACCCGCCCCCGCAATTCGCCGGTCAGCAACAGGTGGGTACGGATGTCGGCTTCAACGCTATCGTCGGGAACCTGCTGCGCATCGGTAATGACCGCCGAACCCGTCACGGCCACCTGTTCGCCAAATCCATCGGTTAGGCGAACAGACAGCGTAACATCTTCATGGGCTGTATAGACTGGCTTGTTGGGTGTCACCTCGGCGATGATGGGCAGAAACCGGTCGGGAATACATACCAGCCGCTCGGCCTGTGCATGCCCCAGTGAATCGAACAACGTAACCTGCGCCACCCCAACGGGCAATTTTGCCGTTGGAATCTCGATGGTGGCATTTCCTTTCTGTAGCTGAATTTTGGTCTGTTGCATCAGCCGCCCCCGACACTGAACCGTGAGGTAGACAGGCTGCGTGGCAAACTGAGCAGAGCCACGTACCCGGACGGTCAGCTTCGTGCTGTCGGTAACCAGATCGGCGGCCAAAACGATACCCGCTGAGTCGGCGGCGGGCAGCGTAACCAGCAGTGAGTCAACCCCCCAGCGTACCTGAGCCGTGTAGGTCTGATTGGGCAACGGTACCAGTTCGAGGCTCCCCATCCCCACCGTATTGGTGGCGAACTGACGCACACCAATGCCTTTTGCCGACAGGATTTGCCCCGTAATGGCAACGCCCTTTCCCCGTCGGTCAACGGCTTTGATGCCCAGCCGCGCTGGCAACCCGGTTACCCATCGCCCGCCTTCGGGCAAAAATTGAACATCGATTGGAGCCGCTTTGGCCGAAGTGGCGGGCCTGGGTACGTCATTACCTAGCGCCAGCCCATTGATGATCGACACCGTTCGCTCGAAAGCTGGCCGGGAACTACCCCGGTCGGCTTCGGTGTAGGCCCGTAAACGGTATTGCCCCGTCGCCAGCGAATCAGACAACCGGAAGTTGCCCGATGAGCGGCCGTTGGTGACCCGTATCCACTGATGGGCAACCAGCCGCCCGCCCGGAGCCACCAGGTCAACGTGCAGCGGCATTTCTTCATCACTAACCGCCTGGTCGAAAGGAAGTTGGGTAGCCGGATCGAGCGAAAATCCACTGAACCAGAGGCGGTCACCGGTACCGTAGAGACCTTTATCTGTTTGCAGATATACGGCTGGTGCTTTGTTTTGCTGCCGGGCTATCCAGTCCGATTTCAGGGAATCGATCTGGGCATCGGGCGGCAACAGAATTCCCTGGTTCGACGTGGCTGCCAGCAGCATAGCGGTTTTCGTTGGCGGTTGCCAGTCGGCAGGTAGCAGCGTAGCCAGCCGGTCGGCACTCAGGGCCCCGCGCATCTCCATGCTGTTGGGCGACACCACCCATCCGTCGACCGTAATGGTGGCTGGCCCCAGGGGCATGTCTATCAGTGAATAGGCATAAGGCAGCTCACGATAGGGTGTTAACGCACGTTGCCGGGTATAAAAGACTTCCAGCGGTTTCCGGCTGTAGAAATAACGTTCAGAGGGGATTTCGGCCTGCGTAAACAGGCTATCGGCCCTAACGGATTTGGTGGGTGGTTCGCTTCCGAAACGGATAATGGGAATCGATTTGTCGGCGCCGAGATTGATCGTCGATTCAAAAACCAAAAAACCTTCCCGTTCATGCGTGCCCGCCAGCAGACTCGCCAGCAAGTGCCGCCCCGACCCCAGGTAGGCCCGTTGCCGATTCCGTTCCCACCGCTCGGTCTGCTCGCTATTGTCGGCCTTCATCGACTCGAACCGGCTCACGCCCCCGTAGTACGTCGATCCCTTGTAACTATCGAACGAGAGCAGCTGGTAGGTAAGGCGATACCCCAGGGCGTTGTTGTCGATCACCAGCGGTTCAGAGGCAGTAGCCACCAGATGACCGTCATTCATGGAGAGCGCCACTGTTTCAACGTTAGTGATCACGCATTTATCAGCGGCCGAGTTTTCGCCGAGCAATTCGCGCTTAAACTGCTTCAGCATTCGGTTGTAGGCGCCGGTCCGTTTGGCTTTGACAGTCACAGCCTTCAGCCCGATAGCATCAGGTTTCAGCATGAACGTGACCCGCCGATTCTGCGTATCGCCTACCCGCAGTTTCTGACGCACGGTTTCGTAGCCCACCGCCGAGGCCACAAGCTCAACCGTTCCTGATGGCACGCCTGGCAGTTGGTAGCGCCCTTCGCCATCGGCCGTGGTGCCGCGCGTAGAGGCATTGACGTACACGCTGGCAAACGGAACCGGCTTGTTGGAGACGCCATCGATCACCCGTCCGGTAATCGCCATTGGTCCCTGCGCCCATGCCAGTCTGACCAGCATAGCCTGGCAGACTACCAATAAGCCAATGATGGATATTCGATTCATGACGACCGGGAAACGCTTAAAACCATTGACAACGTACCTGACTCTTCCAGAAGAACTTATGTACTTAGCCGGATAACGCCCCCATCAAGCGGATAATCGGCGCCCGTGATGAATCCCGCTTCATCTGAACATAAAAAGAGTGCCAGAGCCGCTACCTCGTCAGGCGTCCCCATGCGGCCAATAGGCTGGGCGGCTGACAGTTTAGCAAACATGTCGGCTTCCTGACCGGGGTAGTTTTTCGCCAGGAAACCATCTACGAAGGGCGTATGCACACGGGCGGGCGAAATGCAGTTGCAGCGGATGTGATGGGCCAGGTAATCTTTGGCCACCGACAGTGTCATGCTCAGGACGGCTCCTTTGCTCATCGAGTACGCAAACCGATCATTCAGCCCCAAAGTAGCCGCAATGGAGGCCATATTCAGTACCACCCCTCCACCACTGGCCTTCATTCGGGGCAACACAGCGTGCAGGCAGTTGTAGACGCCTTTTACGTTTACCGAAAAAATACGATCGAAATCGGCCTCGCTGGTTGTCTCCGCTGAGCCAATATGGGCAATGCCGGCATTGTTGACCAATACATGAATAGGGCCCGCTGCCGCCACCTGATCAACCACCGCATCAACAGTGGCCTGGTCGGATACGTCGACGCCGTAGGCATAAGCCTGCCCACCCGCCGCCTGAATACGATCAACAGCCGCCTGCGCCGCAGCCAGATTCAATTCCAGAATATGAACAGTGGCCCCTGCCGCCGCAAAAGTTTCCGAAATGGCCAGTCCTATTCCACTGGCGCCCCCCGTAATGAGGGCTGTTTTGTGTTGTAATGAAAACATAAGAAAGGAGGAAAGGGAGGAAGGGAAGGAAGGAGGAAAGGGAAGTCTGCATAAGTAAGCGTCTTTTGCTCCCTCCGTCCGTCCTTTCCTCCCCTTCCTCCACTAAAGTGATACGCCCCGCTTCCAGGGGATGAAATCGTCTTGTCCGAGCAATTCGGCTTTGGTCAGGTACGTTCCTGAGGCCAGGTCAATTAGCCAGTCGAGCAGGGCGGCGCCGTTCTGTTCAATAGTTTGCTGCCCGTCGATGACTGGGCCACTGTCGAAATCAATGACGTCGGGCATCCGGTTTTTCAGCTTGGTATTGGTCGAAATCTTCACTACCGGACTAACCGGATTGCCTGTGGGCGTACCCAGACCTGTAGTGAACAGAATCAGGTTTGCCCCCGAGCCAGCCATGCCCGTTGTGGCTTCTACGTCGTTACCGGGGGTGCAGAGCAGGTTTAGGCCCGGCGCCATGATCGGCTCGGTATAGTCGAGCACATCGGCCACAAAAGCCAGTCCCCCTTTCCGGGCGGCCCCCGCCGATTTAATGGCGTCGGTGATCAATCCGTCTTTGATGTTTCCCGGCGAGGGGTTCATATCGAAACCAGAGCCAGCGGCTTCGGCCTGGGCGGCATAGGTCTCCATCAGGTTCATGAACTTCACGGCCCGCTGATCGTCAGGCATCCGGTCGATCAGGTTTTGTTCAGCGCCGCACAGTTCGGGAAATTCGGCCAAAACCGTTCGTCCGCCCAACGTACCCAGCAAATCAGACAGGTAGCCAATGGCCGGGTTAGCCGAAATTCCCGAAAAGCCATCTGATCCGCCACATTTCAATCCAACGCATAAGTCGCTCAGTGGTGCAGGCTGGCGTTCGATCTTATTTACCTCGATCAGGTGCAGAAATGTGTCTTTGATGGCCTGGGTCATCAGTTCGTATTCGGTACCGGCCTGCTGCTCATACATCAGCAGCGTCTTTTTCCCGTGCGGGTTCTGGCGACGTACCTCTTTTTCGAGCATATCGGTCTGCAGATGCTGACAGCCCAGGCTCAACACCGTAGCCCCAGCCACATTCGGATTGTTGATGTAGCCAGCCAGCAACGAACAAAGCGCCGCCGAATCCTGCCGGGTGCCGCCGCACCCCATTTCATGCGTCAGGAATTTGATCCCATCCACATTGGCAAATGGCCGCCGTACTATCCCTTGCTGCCCCGTATGCAGGGTCTTGTTTTGCTCTGGCGCCACAAAAGGCTCCATCTTACGAATCACGTCGAGCTGGCCGTGCTGATACAAGTGTAAGAGCTCACGGACCTGATCGCGATAGATGTCAGCCTGTGCATAGCCGAGTTCGCGCTCAAACGCGTCTTTCAGCGTCAATACATTCCGGTTCTCGCAGAAAACCAGCGGAATAACCAGCCAGTAATTACGGGTCCCTACGCGCCCGTCGGCCCGGCGATACCCCATAAACGTTCGGTCGGCAAACGCCGATGCATCGGGTGGCTGGTAGGTATAGGGCTGCCGTTGATCTAGTCCGTAGGGGTCGGCCTCGTGGCGCAGATTGAACGTGGTGATAACTTCACCCTGCCCGATTGGCTGCGTTGCCCTGCCCACTGTTACGCCATACATATAAACGGGATCACCGGGCTGCCGGGCCTCCGTCACGAATTTATGTTTGGCCGCGACGCCGTTCGGCACCGTATAGGCATGACCGTCATGATGCACCACTGCCCCCGCAGGCAAATCGGCCAGTGCCACAATGACGTTATCGTCGGGATGAATTTTCAGAATAGTGTCTGACATGAAATAGAACGTTACTCAATCGGTAAGTAACAGAAAAAGTAGCCTTGTAAGGCGATATACCCTTAGTTACTCCTAGTTACGTAAGCTAAAACTTTCCGGGAAGATTTGCGATTATTCGCACCTTTTGCCAACATTTGACCTTCAACAGGCTACCTGTCCCTTTCAGGTTACCAACCGCTTTATGCTAACTGCCAATATCCTGAACCTCTTCGATAAGTCGATCTATTACGGCACCATTCACATTGATCATGGCCGTGTGGCGCAGATTGATCGACTTGGCCCCGAACGACTTGGCGAACCTTATATAGTCCCCGGCTTTGTTGACGCCCACGTGCACATAGAAAGCTCGTTGTTAACGCCTACCCAATTTGCCCGACTGGCAGTTGTACACGGTACCGTATCCACCGTATCGGACCCGCATGAAATCGGCAATGTGCTGGGCGTGGCGGGTGTTGAGTATATGCTCGATGACGCGGAACGTACCCCGTTTAAATTTTGCTTTGGCGCCCCCTCCTGCGTACCAGCTACTGTATTCGAGACTGCCGGTGCGACCATTGGCGTAAACGATATAAAGAATCTGCTGGGCCGACGTGACATTGGGTACCTGGCTGAGATGATGAATTTTCCGGGCGTGCTGAACGAAGACCCGGATGTGCTCCTGAAAATCGCGTATGCCAAAGCGTTCAGCAAGCCGATCGACGGTCATGCACCGGGGCTGCGCGGTAATGATGCCCAACGGTACATTGATGCCGGCATTGAAACAGACCACGAATGCACCACCTACGATGAAGGTCTCGACAAAGCCCGACGGGGCATGAACATCCTGATTCGGGAAGGAAGCGCCGCTCGAAACTTCGACGCCCTGATCCCACTCGTCGATGAGTTTCCGCAACTTATCATGTTCTGTTCAGACGATAAACACCCCGATACGCTGGCCGAAGGGCACATCAATCAACTGGTGGTGCGGGCAATCCGGGCTGGCTATAACCGCTGGAATGTTCTACGGGCAGCCTGCATCAACCCGGTGTTACACTACCGGCTACCGGTGGGGCTACTCCGCGAAGGCGACCCCGCCGACTATATTGTGGTGGCTGATCTGCAGGAATTTCAGGTCCTCGAAACGATCATTAACGGTGAAACAGTAGCCAAAGCAGGTCAAACGCTGTTGGCCGATCAGCGAAGCGAACACGTCAATCAATTTAACTGCACCCCCAAAGAACCCGCCGATTTTTGGTTACAGGCCCATCGGCCTTATGGTTCATTACGGGTCATTGAAGCCATTGACGGTCAGTTGATCACCAATGAACTGCATCTGGAAGGGCAGGTGGAAAAAGGGGCCTGGGTGGCCGACACCACCCGGGACCTGCTCAAGATCGTGGTGGTGAATCGATACACCGACGCGCCTGTAGCCGTGGGGTTCATCAAAAATTTTGGGTTAAAACAGGGCGCTATTGCCTCCTCTGTCGGGCACGATTCGCACAATATCACCGCCGTAGGCTGCGACGATGAGAGCCTGTGTCAGGCGGTTAATGCGGTTATTCAGTCGCGGGGAGGCTTATCGGCGGTAGGGGTGCTAGACCAGGCAATGGGGCCGCTTTATATCCGCAAGTTGCTGCCTTTGCCCGTTGCTGGCCTTATGACTGATGTAGACGGGTACGTTGTGGCCGAGCAGTATGCCGAACTGGACCAATTCGTAAAGGAAGAGCTTGGCAGCATACTGGCAGCCCCCTTTATGACCCTCAGTTTCATGGCGCTGCTGGTCATTCCTTCCCTTAAGCTAAGCGACAAAGGTCTTTTTGATGGAAGCACTTTTCGATTTACCGGTTTGGAATTAATTAAATGATCATCCTTTGATTCGTGGAACCGTTACGCGCAGTCACAAAGAGTGTAGTATTTTACCCAAATACAACACTTTTGTAGCAATTGAGTCTTTTTTTTAGGATTATGCCGATAATAATTAGTGAAAGATTTATAAGTTTACGGTAGTCCTCTTAACTAATCTACTACCCATATGGCTCGGCAGCGCACGTCTCCCAAAATTGATGAAGTTAAGTTGTGGGACGAATTCCGGTCTGGTAACCAACCGGCTTTCGCAACACTCTATCAGGAGTACGTCAATGTTCTATTCCATTACTGCAGCCACTTTTCGCAGGATCGTGCGTTAATCAAAGATTGTATCCACGACTTATTTGTGGAGCTTTGGCGACACCGGCAAAACATTGGCCCAACAACATCGGTGCGGTTTTATTTGATGGCATCTATCAAGCGCAAGCTGGTTCGCCACATCACCGCCGAACAGAAATTCTGTAATCCTGATGACCTCCGGCCAGGCGAAGGATTTACCGACAGTGACCGGTCGTATGAGATGGCCCTGATTCAAAATGAGGAAGACACGCACCTGAACAGCTGTTTAACCCGTGCCCTCGACCGGCTGCCTCGCCGTCAGCGCGAAGCCGTCTATTTGAAATTCTATCAGAACATGGGCAACGAAGAGATTTCAAAACTCATGGACATTAACATTCAATCTGTTTATAATCTGATTTTTGGCGCCCTGGGCAATCTAAAAAAACACGTGTCTGTTGAACGGTTCGCTATGTAGCAAGAAATTTTCCAGACTATTCCTACCCCTCCCTTTCCCATAGAACAGCGGCCCTGGTTTTCTAATCAGGGCCGCTGTTTTATGTAGGTGATCAGTGGCGCCTGGTCCATATTCTAGATATTAAGCCGGTAATGAAGCTAAACTGTTGGGGAAATGCGTTCTCTCTATACGCTCCGCCCATACGGACATAGCTTACCACCCCATTTGATCCCCATGCCTACGCGCCACCTGATTGCCGTTGAGAATCGCTACTGGCACTTCCGCCAACAGGGAGACACCACGGCCGAAACGGCAATTGTTCTTCTGCATACATTTCCAGGCGACTCGGCCATGTTTGCGCCGTTGTTTGATGAATTAAGTGCGCTGCGGCCTAAAATGCGACTAATAGCGCCCGATATTCCGGGCTATGGTGGCACCGACCCCTTGCCCCGCTCACCCACTTCACTTCAGGATTATCTACCTTCTTTCCGCGCTTTTTTCCGCGAACTGGGGCTACGGCAGGTGATCGTGTATGGAACGGGGAGTGGCGCCCAATTTGCCACAGCCTATAGCAATGCCTACCCCGATAAGGTGGCCAGTGTGTTTCTTGATGACGCTCTTCAGGCAGAGGGGCCGGAGCGGGAATACAGACTGGCGTATACTTTCCCTGATCTGACGCCTCAACCGGATGGCAGTCATCTACCTACGGTATGGCAGCTGGCCACCAACCTGCTTCAGCATTTCCCCTGGTTGGGCAACCATGAAGCGCACCACGTCGACTTGCCCCCTACTCCTGAACAGATTCAGCGAACAGCCGTCGAGATCATGAGAGCCGGCGCTGATTATGTCCAGGGTTACCGGGCGGCCATACACTATGCGCAAATGGCCAGGGTGGGTCATCTGCCAGTGCCTACCACACTATTTCGTCGATACGCCAACGCTGAACAGCCCGACGCACCCGATCAGCAGGAACTGCCTGCTTCTATACAATTAGTTGATACCCCTTCTGCCCTTTCCGGCCATTACAAAGTTGTGGCCGAGCGCCTTCTGAAAGGAATCAAGAATTGAGAGGCGCTACTGGCTACCACCTGGTGCGGTTACATAGCCCCGTTTTGTTTTCCGTTAACCACCAATCGTTGACATCGACTCGGTGACGGGTTGCCGGTGATCTTCGGCTTCGAACCCATTGAGCGGGCGATGGGCAAAGGCTTTCAGGAAAGCCGCCGTTAACTCGCTATCCGACGCACCGTTCCGAATCAGCGCGCGGATATCGAGCACGCCATCATCGTACAGGCAGGTTTTCAGCATCCCCTGGGCCGTCATTCTGATGCGGTTACAGCTTCCGCAAAACGTGCGCGTATAAGCCGCAATGATACCCAACGTACCCACATAACCCGGCACCTGCCAGGTGGCCGCCGTGGCGTGGGGCGCCGTAGGGCGTTGTTCCAGCTCAGGGTAAAATGATCTCAGTTCCTGCAAAATTCGCTGGTGCGTCCAGGTTAGTACCGGGTAATGATTGCCTTCGCCATTGAACGGCATCTCTTCGATGAAGCGCACGTCAATGGGCTGGGTACGTGCCAGTTCAGCCAGCGGGTAAAGATCTTCGATATTCTGCCCGTCCATCACTACTGCGTTAATTTTAACGCGGATATGGTGGGCCAGTAGCTCATCTAACGTACCCAGTACGGCAGGCAATTCATCGCGACGGGTGATCTGGTGAAACCGATCCCGATCGAGGCTATCCAGACTTAGGTTAACCGATTTCACTCCCAGACGCGCCATCTCAGCCACATGTGGGGTCGTTAGTACGCCGTTGGTCGTCATGTGCAGTTCGGCCAGGCCAGGAATAGCCGCCAGGCGTTCCATAAACGGCATCAGCCCGGCCCGCACAAAGGGTTCCCCACCGGTAAGTCGCAACTTAGAGACGCCCATTCTGGCCAGCACAGCCACAATTCGCTCCATTTCCTCGTAAGTAAGCAGCTGGTTTTTGGGCAGGTACTTAATACCACTTTCGGGCATGCAGTAAAAACACCGCAGATTACAGCGGTCTGTTACGGCTAGCCGCAGGTAGGTTATCGGGCGATTGTGGTTATCGAAGAGCATCAGCCGGAAAACAGCAGATCAGACAGGAAGGTTGCCTGATTTGTACCGGCAAATTAATAAAAGCAGGCTGTGTTTGCTGACCCTGCTCTCTCGCCACTGACCCCATCGCCTTTTTCACGGATCATGATCTACGATTAAGCTAAGAAAACCACCTTTGCTTCCAATTTATGCGCCGTAAGCCGTTTATTTGAGGTATCGCATTACTCAATAGTCAGCCTATGCTTACGACCCAACCCTGGACCAGCTTCCTGCCCGACACCGACAATCAGCAGTTGCTGAGCGAAACAGTGTTACCCACCTATATAAACACGTGCCGCTGGTTTGCCGGAAAAGCTCGTCAGCAAGCGGGATTTAGCTTCTCAACGATACTGCCACTTCAGGCCAGCAAAGCAATCTATTATATGGCTATTATTGAGGTGCGTTACACAGATGGCGACCCTGAGCAGTATTTGTTGCCCTTGTCTTTTATCACCGATTCGAGCATGATGCCCAGCGTACCTGAAAAAGGGCTGCTCACCACCGCTACCTTCGGCACAGAAACGGGTTGGCTCATTGATGCCATCTACGATGCTGGTTTTCGCGATGTCCTGTATCACAATCTCCTGGCTAACCAGGCTGTAGGAGCTGTTACATTCCAGAAGGGGAAGGGACTGATCGCCAGCGACACGGTTTCCTCACGCGTGTTACCCGTCGACTCCAGTAATTCGGCGCTGGTTTTCAACGAACTGTATTTCATGAAGCTCTACCGGAAACTGTTCGCGCTGACTAATCCGGAGGTAGAGATGGTGGCTTTTCTGACCGAAACCGGTGGCTTTGAGGCGATTCCAGCTTATGCGGGTAGCTTCACCTGGCAACAGGCGGGTGAACCGGATGTGACACTCGGCATGATGCAGCGCATGGTAGCCAACGACAAAGACAGCTGGGCCATGACCGGCGATTACCTGAACGATTTTCTGTATGCCGTACCCAACCGGGTATTTATGGTGAAAGAAGATGTGTTTGAAAAAGTAGCCTTGCTGGGGCAGCGAACCGCCGAGATGCACCTGGCCCTCTACAGCAAAACCGATGACCCGGCATTCCAGTCAGAGCCTTTCACCGACGAGTATCGCACGTTTCTGGCTGGTCGCTTCACCGAGCTGCTCGAACGCCGTTACGACCTGCTGGTCAACAATTACGGTAGGCTCGACGAGCAGGCGCAGCGACTGGCGTGGGTGTTTATGGAGGCCAAGGAGATGATCGACGATTTTGTGGCCGATTTCAAGACGCGCGAGTTGGGGTCATGCCGTACGCGTATTCACGGCGATTACCACCTCGGTCAGGTGCTGGCCACGCAAAACGACTACGTCATTATCGATTTTGAAGGCGAGCCCGAAAGCACCATTGCCGAACGGAAGATCAAGCATTCGCCGCTGAAAGATGTGGCGGGCATGATTCGGTCCTATCACTACGCCGTATCGGCCAAGCTGTTCAACGCCGCAGAAACGGAAGGGATTGACCCCGACAAATTACAGATCGTATCGGATCGTTGGTACAAGCTGATTCGCGATACGTACCTGGACGCGTATCTGGGTACGTTCGGATCACCCCACCCGATGTTCTACGACAACGGCGAGATCAACTACCTGTTGCTGATCTATCTGCTCGAAAAGGCAGTCTATGAACTAGGCTACGAAATCAGCTACCGACCAACCTGGGTGAAGATTCCGCTAAAAGGCATCGTCGATGTTATCCGCGAGATCGAAAAACTCCAGCCCGGCGGCCACCACCGCCAGATAGCTTCAGCACCGCTTCATCTGGTGTAATGGTATCAAGTGTCACCTGAAACTTGACACCTGAAACTTGAAACGACTACCCTCATGCCCTACTTCCACAACACCACAGTTCTACTCACCGGCGCGGGGTCGGGAATCGGGCGCGAACTGGCCCGGCAGGCAATGCAACAGGGCGCAGAAGTCATTGCGACCGATGTGAACGAAATGACGCTGGCCGAAACGAACCGGCTGGCTGGCGGGACGCTACGTACCCATCCCCTCGACGTGGCAGACGCCGTTGCGATTCAGCAGTTTGCCAGTGATCTGCTTCCATCGCTCAATCCGGCGCACCGGCTCATCCTGCTCAACAACGCGGGGGTGGCGCTGGGCAGCGGGCCTTTTGCGCAAACGCATCTCGATGATTTCGAGTGGCTGCTGACCATTAATTTGTGGGGAGTCATCCGAATGACCAAGGCATTTCTGCCGTTCATGCTGAAGCATAACCAGGGTCACATCGTCAACATCAGCAGTGTTTTCGGGCTGGCGGGCGTAGAAAACCAGTCGGCCTACTGCACGGCTAAGTTCGGAGTCCGGGGGTTCTCCGATGTGCTTCGGATGGAATTGATGGATACGGACATCCAGGTTTCCTGCGTGCATCCGGGTGGGATCAGCACCAGTATCGCAGCCGCTGCCCGCCGGGGTCAAGGCGGTTTCGTGACCGACGATATGCACAAGCAAAGTACGGCCAGCTTTGCCAAAGCAGCCAAAATAACCCCGCAGGAAGCGGCCCGGGTCATCCTCGACGGTGTAGCCCGACGAAAAGCGCGAATACTGATCGGTAACGATGCCCGCCAGATCGAGTGGATCACCCGCCTCTTTCCTACCAGGTACGTGGCCATGCTCCGAAAACGTATTCACAAGGCGTTTGAAACGAGTTAAAGCGCTCAATTCGTGCGCCTTAACCGTTTAAGCTATCCAGCTGAATTCGTAGGCAAGCTCCGGCGTTTTAGTCCGCTCAGCCACACGGGCAAGGCGGGCAGGAAGGGCCATCAGGTAGTCGCGGGCCTTTTGTGCTTCGTCGTTCAGGCCACAGATGGCATCGATTTTCCAGTCTTTCAACAGCGACTGCATGATGGCAATGTAATCCTGAACGGTATACACGCCGAGACGCTGAGCCGCATCGGAGAAGTGGCTATAGGTTTCGCCCAGTTTAAAGCCCGATTCGCGCAGGAAATGAGCGGGCATAACGATCTTTTTCCGCATCATGTCTTCAAACGCCAGCATCATATTCGACGGATCGAGCCCGAAAATTTCCTGCACAAACGACTTATACGCTTTGGCGTGGCGCATTTCATCGGCGGCAATAACGCCACACATCTGCGATAGCAACGTATTGCCGGCTTGTTTGGCCAGCGTTGCTGTACGGCGGTGCGATACGTTGGTGGCTAATTCCTGAAATGACGTGTACACAAAGTTGCGATACGGATCACGGCCGGTCTGAATGTCGAATCCGTCGGCAATAAGATACTGGGTTGATGTTTCCATGGCCCGCATATCTACCCGGCCCGAGAGGTACAGAAACTTGTTCAGCAGATCGCCGTGGCGGTTTTCTTCGGCCGTCCAGGCACGTACCCAGCGCGACCAGCCTTTCTGATCAGTCTGGTCGATGCCATCAACGTCCATCAGCCAGGATTCATAGGTGGGCAGGGCTTCTTCCGTGATGGTATCACCGATCAGTACGGCAATGTAATCGTATGGCAGGGCTTCGGCTTGTTCACGCAAGTCGCGCACTTCGTCGAAGAACGTCGGCTTGGTTGAGTCGGGCAGAAAATCGGTAGGCTGCCAATTGGTATCAATTGGCTTCAGGTAATCGGCCATGATCGTGTCGATCCTGGTACCAATAAACTGCATGACTTCGATTCGAGAATTCATTGAGTTGTATCGCGTTACGGTAAGTATAGGCAGCCAGACGGTGTGACTACGGGCCTGTTACCAAGCTACTTTACGAAAAAAAGAAGCAAGAACGGGCTTATTACTTAATTTTGCGCGGTTAATGACAAGTTATTATTAGTATCAACGTTTGAAACGGGCTGCCGAATACCTGCTTAGTGCAGTTTATCTGATTTATTTCTCCCTGATCCTGCTGGTATTCCATGCGGCGCAGTTGATCGCTTTCACCCTGGGAGGACGGGCTGCACAGAAACCAGTGGCCGACTGGTTGAATCTCTCCATTATGCAAGGCTGGTTGCTAACCGGCTCGACCCACCGGTTCCGGTTCGAGTACACACCGCCAACCGACCGACCGCTTATTTTCGTGGCCAATCATCAGAGCATGTTCGATATCTCGCCGATTGGCTGGTATCTGCGGCGGTATACGCCGGTTTTTGTCTCGAAAATCGAGTTGGGCCGAGGCACACCCAGCGTGTCGTATAACCTGCGTAAGAGTGGGGCCGCGCTGGTAGACCGGACCGATCCCCGGCAGGCATTGAGTGAGATTGGGCGCCTGGGCCAACGCGTGAAGGAAGGTGTTTGTTCGGCCGTGATTTTTCCCGAAGGCACCCGCAGCCGTGATGGGCAATCAAAACCTTTTGCCGGGGCGGGGCTGGCTATTTTGCTCCGTAAATGCCCCAATGCCCTGATCGTGCCCATTGCCATCACTGGCACAGGTAAATTCAATCCGGAAGGTCTTTTTCCACTACGCCCCTTCAGCCACATGACCTGGACTGTTTTGCCGCCCATCGAGCCTGCCGGTCTGACCGGTGAGCAGGTAGCTGGTCAAACACAGGAGGCAATTATGGCCTACGTCCCTACTAAACAATCCGTCTGACACCTGTCACTTCTATGCAAGTTAACGATACCCACCAGCACGCCTTTCGCTTTTCGCAAGGCGACGTAATTGATTTTGCCCGCGTTACCGGCGATAATAATCCGCTTCACCTCGACGCTGACTTTGCGGCTCAAACCCCCTTTAAACGCCCGATCATTCACGGCATGCTGGGTGCCTGTATTTTCACAAAAGTGCTGGGCACCGAATTTCCTGGCTCGGGATCGGTCTATCTGGCGCAGACGCTGGATTTTCTGCGGCCCATGTTCGTCGATACCGATTATGAGGTAACGTTTACCGTGCAGTCTATTGATGCGGCGAAACATACAGCGCAGATCCTCGGCGAGATCCGCGATGTACAGACGAAGAAAATTACCACCCGTGGGGTGGCTACGCTGATGCACAAAGAGAAGATTGGCTAATCCGCTTTGATGCAGGAGACCCGATCGACCCACTGAACAGGCCATCTCAGCCTTGCGTTGGTTGATCGGGTCGGGGCACCGTGTTTTCCTGTTAGCGCACAGGCCACCCGGTCATCGACACTACTTCTACTTGTATCAATTAGTCTGGCGTCGAAACGCGCGGCAGCTAAGGTGCTCGCTGGATGCCGCGCGAGCCTGGTCGCTAGTGGCCACGCTAAAACATCCCATATAGCTGTTTATAGCCGGCCAATCCATAAAATTTACGCCCGGGGAGGTGATGCTGGCATAAAAATGGCTACTGATTCTATGGACTAACTCCTTTGGAAAAATCGACGGCGAGCTATTACGTAGTACTCGATCAGACCAGTCAGGGCCGTACCAGGAGTAGATATGATGACTAGATTTACGTTTGAACAGTATGGCTTGAGACGACCCTGGCTGGTTATTTTACTCTTTCTGGTTGGACAGTTCATCGCGCTATCCGCTGCTCAGGCCACTCACTTTCGCTATGGCAATCTGACCTGGCGCCAATTACCCTCCGACGCTTCAGGCCGTACTATTGAGTTTAAACTCACCATGGGGTTCCGGCTGGGGTATTTCACGCCGACACCAACGGTTGGCTCTACGGTGACCAATACCAGCGCCAATTCCGGGGCGGCGTTTAATTATGGGGATGGAACATCTATCTCTGTTTTCGATTTCACGGTAACGACGGTCAATGCAGCCGACGATTATCTGTACGGCGAAGCTACGCTCACGCATACGTTCAGCACAACCGGTAACGTGACCGCGTTTATCGAGTCGAGTGCCCGGCTCAATTCGTTACAGAACAATGCAGGTGGCCGATACCGGATCACGTCGCTGGTCAATGTGGGCAGTAACAATGCGAATCTGCCGCCTTCATCGACCCTGCCCCCCATCGTTAACCTGCCGGTGAGTCAGTCGGCGGCTACTTTTACGGTCCCTGCAACGGATCCAGATGGTAACCCCCTCACCTTCAGCCTGGCCACGGCTGCCGACCTGGGCGCCACGTCGTATACCTTTACGCAGCCAACGGGCTTTTCGATATCAGCAGCCGGCGTAGCCACGCTCGATACCCGGTCGCCCAAAGCGGTCAACCAGTTGTACAATGCCATTATAAAAATCTCAGATGGCAAGTCATTCGTGGTCATCGATTTTCTTATCAAGATCGTGGCGGCCAGCGACCCGCCGGTTTTTGTGTATGGGGGTATAACACCGGCCAATAACTCCACGATCCAGACCTACGTTGGCTGCCCGATCAACTTCACCGTTCGGGCCACCGATACGGACCCAACCAGTAACACCATTACGCTACAGGGGGTAGGGTTGCCAGCCGGCGCCGCCTTTTCGCCCGTTACAGGCTCCAACACGGTAACATCTGCGTTCAGTTTTACGCCAACCACCGAGGGTACGTCGGTAACATCTTTTTTTGCCCAGGACAACGTGGGGAATCAGGTTATCACCTCGGTTACCTTCCGGGTGCTTCAGCCTATGCTGACAAGCAGGGCGCCGGCCGTTTGCGTGGGAAATGCGATCAGCTTAACGGCAACACCCGGAACAAGCGCCTCCGGGGTCACGACCTATACGTTTAGGGGGCCCAGTGGTGTTATTGGCTCGCCCGGCACGAGCAGCACAGCTACCGTCAACGGGCTGACTGCGGGCGTGTATACGTTCAGCGTGACAACAGCCAACTCGATCAATTCGAGTTCGGCCTGTACCAGTACAGCTACTACGTCGGTCACTGTTGACGCACCACCAACCGTTACCCTGTCTAACTCTGGCACGCTGACCTGCTTAGTGACCAGCAATACGCTAACCGCCGCCAGTAGTACGTCTGGCACCAGCTATGCCTTTTCGGGGCCGGGGCTAAGCCAGACAAGCGCCGCCAATACGGCGGTGGTCACGCAGGCGGGCACTTATACGGTGGTTGTCACAACGGCCAGTGGTTGCACGGCGGTAGCCACGACGACCGTCTTCAGCAACACAGCAACGCCAGTTGCGCCAACAGCCACCGTAACGGCTCAACCCAGTTGTACACTGGCGACAGGCACCATTACCGTCAGTGCACCCACAGGCTCTGGCCTGACCTACAGCCTTGACGGAGCAACCTATACCAACACCACAGGCGTATTTACCGGGGTGGCGGCGGGCAGTTATTCGGTCACCGTGCGCAATACAGCGAGTGGCTGTGTGTCGCCAGTTACATCCGTGACGGTCAATGCGCAGCCCCCAGTACCAGCAGCTCCGACGGCAAGCGTGACCTCACAGCCGACCTGTACTACCCCTACCGGAACAATTACGATCACGGCTCCCACAGGTACCGGACTGACGTACAGTATTGACGGAAGCACCTACGTGGGCACGACCGTTTTTTCGGGTGTTGCGCCAGGGTCCTATGCCGTGACCGTCCGCAATAGCAGTGGGTGTATCTCTGCCGCCACAACGGTGACTGTCAATCCGGCTTTACTCGCTTCTGCCGCCCCAACGGCTACCGTAACCGCCCAGCCTACCTGCACACTGGCCACAGGCACGATCACCATTACAGCCCCTACGGGTCTAAACTTTTCGTATAGTATAGACGGGGTGAACTACACGAATACGTCGGGCATTTTTACCGGTGTAGTCCCTGGTGTGTATTCGGTGACGGATCGAAATACGATTGGTTGTATATCAACGGCTACCTCCGTCACGGTGACGGCCCAGCCCCCCACCCCAGCGGCTCCTTCCGTTAGCTTGCTACAGCCCAGTTGTACGCTGGCGACGGGCACCATTAGCGTTACAGCCCCCACAGGCACGGGGCTGACTTACAGTATCAACGGAACCACCTACACTAACACTACAGGCATTTTCTCAGGCGTGGCCCCCGGGTCGTACTCAGTCACCGTGCGTACCAGTAGCGGCTGCACCTCAGCGCCTACGGCCGTGACGGTCAACCCGCAGCCCCCCACCCCGGTAGCGCCAACAGCTACCGTAACGGCTCAACCCAGCTGCACACTGGCGACAGGCACCATTACGATCACGGCTCCCACGGGCTCTGGCCTGACCTACAGCATTGACGGAACCACATACACGAATACGACAGGCGTATTTACCGGGGTGCCACCCGGATCGTATTCGGTCACCGTACGCAACGGCAGCGGCTGCCTATCACCTGCCACGTCGGTAACCGTAAATGCGCAACCTGCCACGCCTTCCGCTCCAACCGTGAGTGTGTCTTCTCAACCCAGTTGCACACTGGCGACGGGCACAATCACTATTACGGCACCTACCGGAGCAGGGTTAACGTACAGTATAGATGGCACAAACTACACCAACACGACGGGTATTTATACAGGTGTGCCACCCGGATCGTATTCAGTGACTGTGCGTACCAGTAGCGGTTGTACGTCAGCGGCTACCTCTGTCACGGTGACGGCCCAGCCTGCTACACCACCAGCCCCAACGGCTACCGTAACGGCTCAACCCAACTGTACGCTGACCACGGGCACGATCACCGTTACAGCCCCCACAGGCACAGGGCTGACTTACAGTATCAACGGAACCACCTACACTAACACTACAGGCATTTTCTCAGGCGTGGCCCCCGGGTCGTACTCAGTCACCGTGCGTACCAGTAGCGGCTGCACCTCAGCGCCTACGGCCGTGACGGTCAACCCGCAGCCCCCCACCCCGGTAGCGCCAACAGCTACCGTAACGGCTCAACCCAATTGCACACTGGCAACAGGCACCATTAGCGTCAGTGCACCTACCGGTACAGGTTTAACCTACAGCATTGACGGAGCAACCTATACCAATACTACTGGCCTTTTCTCGGGGGTAACGCCGGGGGTATATGCCGTTACTGTGCGCAATGCAAGTGGCTGTACATCGCCGTCTACCTCCGTCACCGTCAACGTGCAGCCTTCTACCCCTACCTTAACCCTTAACTCCGCCACACTTTGCGCTGGTCAGTCTGTGACTCTCACGGTAACCGGGTGCAGCGGGGGAACACTGCAATGGAGCACAGGAAGTACCGCCTCGTCAATTATGATCACTCCCCTGGTAACAACCCGCTATTCGGTGACGTGTCTGGCAGCCAGTGGCTGCTCTGCTACTACTTCGCAGACGGTCGTTGTCAGACCTACGCCTGCTTACACCCAACAGCCCACCGTAACGCTGGCCACCTGTCGGGGGGGCACGGCAAATCAGGATGCCAGCATCAGTTTCACAACCTTGCAGAATACCGAACGCGCCGATTTGCTGGCAGCCAGTAGCTATACTGGCGGACCTGCTTACGGAGCCGTCAGCAATCGGCTGGTTTCGGGCGGTGCAGTTAGCTTTAGTGGGCTCGCTAATCCAGTCTCCAGTCAGGCGTATACCGTTCGGTTATTCAGTGCGGGTGGCCTCTGCACAGTCGATGTGCCGCTGACGCTGTTGAGTACCGACTGTCGCTGTTCGGGCTGCCCAAACATCAGGCTACAAATGGGGAAATGAGTCTGCTCTCTCCCGGCGCAGCAGCCAATGTCAACAGCTAAACAACGTACCTGAGTGGTAGCACGAGGCTACGATTAACTCTTCCGCGACTTACCGGCAATGGCGGTAATCGCGGCAACCAGCCGGTCGAGGTCTTTGGGTGAATGATAGACATGGGGCGTTACCCGAACACCGTGGATATTCTCCCAGTCGATGCCGACTGTGTGAATCTTGTATTTGCCCATCAACTGGCTATCCACTTCGGTCGCTTTCAGGCCGTCGATAGAAAATAACCCCACGGCCCCCGCCCACTCGGGCTTGAGCGACGTATGGATTTTCACGCCGGGTACATCCCGAACGCGCTCCATCCAGTAGTTTTTCAGGTAGTGTGCCCGGGCGAACTTCCGGGCCGAGCCAATACCATTATGAAAATCAACGGCGGTACCGATGGCCATTTCTGAGGCAAATGATCGCGTACCCAGGCTCTCGAACTTGCGAATATCAGGGCCATCGGGCTCGTTGTTGGAGAGCAGCGCCCATACGTCCCTGATCCTGTTCTGTTTCACATACAGCATACCGCTACCAAAGGGGGCACCCAGCCATTTATGCAGGCTGGTCGCGTAATAATCACAACCGAGGTCGGGAATGGTAAAATCGAACAGGGCAAACGAGTGAGCACCGTCGGCAATGACCTCGATACCGCGTTTGTGGGCTTCATCGGCGATCTTCCGAACGGGCATTACCTGGCCAATCCAGTTGATCATATGGGTAATGTGTACTACCTTGGTTTTCGACGTAAACGCCTTGACATATTGATCAACCAGCGCCGCCTCATTTTCGCTGGGAAGTTCCAGGTTCAGAAAAACCAGCTTGATGCCGTCCCGTTTTTCGCGCTGTTTCCAGGCGTTGAGCATATTAGGGTAGTCCTGTTTGGTTAGCACCACCTCGTCGCCGGGTTTCAGGTTCAGGCCAAAAATGACGGTGTTCAGTCCTTCGGTGGCATTGCGGTTAATGGCGATTTCTTCCGACGAACAACCAGCCAGATCGGCCAGTTTCTCGCGCAGGGCTTCGCGACCCTGGTCCAGAATGCGCCACATATAGTAGGAGGGTGCTTCATTACTGTATTGATAAAACCGGATGTGGGCATCCTGCACCACTTTGGGCTGCGGGCAAACCCCGCCATTGTTCAGGTTCAATATGTTGGGCGACACCGTATATTCCGCCTTGATACGCGCCCAGAAGTCTTCATCCTGCGCCCATTCCAACGGTGATTTCAGGCCAGCGTCAGGCAGCGAATGACCAATCACTTGGGGCAAAAAAGGTGGCAGTGTAAGCGCCCCCGTAGCGGCGGCGGCTGTTTGGCGAAGAAAATGCCTGCGAGAAGTCATAAGTAGCTGGTTGATGGAGAGGTCATCCGTAAAATAACGGAATAAAATTAGGCAAACAGAAACAACTACTATGAATTTCTTTGGCATCGGCGCCCTATTTTCGTGCCTTACTCAGGTGCTGTTCTTATCAACTGCATCGTGGCCCGAGTTGCTTCGCGCTATAGACCACGATGCAATACACGCAAATTCAGCAGTTTACCCAAATACAACCAATCATCAACAAATCATGCATTATTCACGACGCCGTTTTTTTCGGCAATCGACCCAGCGGGGTGCAGCGGCGCTAACGCTCCCTACCCTTATTCAGGCATTTTCGACCGAAACAGTACAGGCTACAACGCTGGTTGAGTTGGCTATACCGGAACGTATCAAGCCCGACAGCGTGGTACGCTCGTTACCCGAAAACATGGTATGGGGCTACTTCGGAGCCGACGTTGCGCCGGTGAGTCGCATCAAAGACGGAGACATCGTGGAGATACAGACGGTGAATCCATCTGGTGTGAGCCGGACTGATCCAGAGGCGTTTTACAAGGCCAATAACCTACCGATCGATGAGCATGCGAAGGAGGTTATCGCCATCATGAAAACCGTGAAACCAGAGCCATCGGGCATTCGGGGGCATATGCTTACCGGCCCGATCTATATCGAAAACGCACAGCCTGGCGATCATATCGAAATTCGCATGCTCGACCTGACCCTCCCCGCCGATTTTGGTGTAAACAGCGTGTGGCCCGGTGGCGGCGGCATTCCCGACCTGGTAAAGCAGCGCGAGACATTTGTGTACCGGTACGACGCCAAACGCCGCACAGGTACGTTCATCGATGGTGTCGAGATTCCGCTGAAGCCGTTTATGGGCGTTATGGCCCTGTCACCTCCCGCTGAAACAGGGCGCGTCAGTTCCATCCCACCGGGTTTCTTCGGTGGCAATCTCGACATAAAACACCTGACCAAGCATACCACACTACACCTACCCGTATCGGTACCGGGCGGGTTGTTTACTACCGGCGACGGTCACGCCGCCCAGGGCAATGGCGAGGTGAGCGGCGTAGCCATCGAAACGGCAGTGAATCTGACGGCTCAGTTTATTGTGCATAAAAACAGCGCCCTGAAGATGCCGCGTGCCGAAACGCCCACTCACTTCATCGCGGTTGGTCTGGATAAAGATCTGAACAAAGCCATGAAGCAGGCACTTGCTGAGGCGGTTCAGTTTATTCAGACTGATCTAGGATTCACGTTCAATCAGGCGCTTTCGATTGCCAGTACCGGCGTTGATCTCGAAATCAGCCAGGTAGTCGATCAGGTGTTGGGTGTACATGCCATGATTCCGAAGGCACTATTCCCGAAGAAGAAATTTGGGTATTGGTGAGCAGTTGACGCCGAGCCTTGTTAGCATCCCTGTACCGCACATTCTCGCGAAAGGATCAGTTAAGCCGCATTACCGCGTACTATTACCTCATCACCCATGCTTCCCTACTTTCCTTTCGGTCAGCAGTTTAACGACAAAATGGGGACGTACCCCCTGCCCGAAAGCGACCGGCTGATCGACGTAGATGGGCATTACCAAACTGAAATCGCGCTGAAACAGCAGCTACTGACCGAACTACCCGCTTATTATTACCAGATGCTTCCGGGCTACGAAGCGGCGCAATGGGAAGCGGTGGAGTTGGTGCTGAAGCAACTGGTCCGCTGGTATCCTGCTCAGTTTACGATTCGGCAAACCGGCCGACGCTGGCACTGGAACAACCACCTGACCGGCGAAGAAACCGCCTTTACCGCTGGCGATTCAGGTACGTTGCCCATTGCTCCACTCGATTGGGCGGGGCGGCAGGTGCAGGAAGATCTGGTGCTACTGGCTGGCCCGGAGTCGACGCTCGTGGGTGGTCAGCTTTGTTTCGGCAATGGCTGGTGTCTCAACGAAAAAGTGGGGCTCCCCTTCTGGCAAATTCACGCGCCCATTGTCCCCATCGTGGAACCGATGATGCAGGCGGCGCAAAAGCTGATGGCACGCCTGCCGGTTGGTCGGGCGGTGTGGCGACTGAACTGGAGCGTGAAAGTGACCGACCAGCTCGATATGACCAGCCGCCATATACCCGTGCTGGATCAGCTTCTGGCCAACCGGCTCCCCACCCTCACGCCCGATACTCTTGGCGAGCAGCTCTTTATCCGCATTGAACGGCAAACCCTGACGCGGCTGTCCCAGTCGGGGGCTATTCTGTTTGGCATTCACACCTACCAAAATCGACTGGCCAGCGAAGTAGCGGCCCGCCCCGATGCTGCCTCGCGGCTGGCGCAGGTCTTCAGCACCACGCCGCCCGCCATGCTCGCCTACAAAGGCATGACGGCGTTTATGCCACCCCTGTTAACGTACCTGAATCAGCAGGTCAGTCACCGGGAAACCCTCTAAAAGCAGAAGCGTGGGGGTGGTTTCAACACCAGCCCCACGCTTCTGATCTGGCACAACGTCGGCGGGCTGTTACCCTCTTGTCACAGACACGAACTTGCCTTCGCCGTTGAAGATAACCGTGTAGAGCACTTCACCGACCTTAATGACGACCGTGTAGCTCGTTACCCCAGAATCGGTTGATACGATTACGCCCTTCATAAACGTCCAGCCGGGGTACGTTTTGGTCAGGTACTCCCGGCTGGTACCGGGTAAATCAGTCGGTGAGGCCATCGCCCTTTCAACAGGCCGTGGTGTATAGGTGTTCGTCAGCACCTTGCCGTCGGCATCGAAAGTCATTTCGTAGCGTTTCCCGTCTTTATTCACCACCACCGAGAAGATTCGCCTGCCGTCTTTCACCGTGACTGACCCTTTCTCGAAGGTGTAACCCGCCAGAAACGCAATGGCCGCAGCGGGCAAGTCATTGATCGACTTCAGTTCCACCGTTGTTGCCGGGGGTGTGGGAGTCGATGCGCTTGAGCGGAGTACCTTACCGTCGTTGTCGAAGAGCAGTTCGTAGGTCGTTGTGCCTTTCGTGCCATATACGAGGTAGGTTTTCTTTCCGTCTTTATCAACCGTGGCTACGCCTTTGGCGAAGGTGATGCCATTCTCCCTCAGGTACGCACTGGCGGCAGTGGGCAGGTCTTCGGCTTTGGTAATGGGGAAGGTAGTAGGCGTGGGCGCGGTTGGAATGGGCGCGTTGAACGCAAGAATCAAGGCGCCACTGGCATCGAAGATGAGCGTCACTTCTTCCTTTTCATTGCGAACGGCCACTTTGTACGCGCGCTGATTATTATACTGCCCATCGCCAATGGCCACAATTTTGTATCCTGGGTACGTCTTGTCGATGTACGCTTTGGCGGCGGCGGGTAATGTCACCGACTGTGGGCTTGTCAGGCCGTCGCCCTTTCCCAGCGCGTATACTTCCAGAATACTCCCTTTGGCATTGACCGTAGCCTGATGACTAACCGACTGAACGCTGAAATCAGATTCCCACACGTTGCCTTTGTCGATTTCGGTAAAACTCAGGCTGGTGGCCGTTGGATAGGCGATCCGCACCGCCTGAACAACAACAGCTGGCACATCGGGAAATTCGGTGGTCGGCTGTGCCTCCTGCTGGCGGCAGCCGTCCAGGCTCAGCAGCGCAAGCAGGCTGGTAAAGAGTACTACTTGTTTCATGGCTCGTAAGGATTAGTTAGACGTGAATGCGTTGGCTAAAAGGAAATTAGCCGTACAAAGTTGGTAATTATACCCAAACTAACAACGGCTGTTCCACGTCTCCCCGCCGGGTCGTGTGATCCTTCACCAACGGGACCGAGCCAATGCAGGCAACAGACTCAGTGGAACAGAGCTTTCTCCGCTGGTTACGTTTAGGGTTGCCCCTTCCTGGCGAGCAGGATCAGGAAGAATAGGTTCATTCCCCATCCGGTGAGGCGGGTCATCCACATGGCAGCGCGGTAATCAGCGGCGGCCGGGTTTTGCCAGACGCGGTAGGTCAGCGCAGCCAGGTACACGAGGCCCGGTGTGGTCAGCGCAATCATCAGAAAGAAAGGCCAGGTACCCTGATAGAAGATCAGGAAGCAGATGCCCGATGCCAGCAAACAAATCCAGGCATTGATGAACGTACCCCGAACGCCCATCAGCCGGCTGATGGTGAGGTCGCCCCGGCTGGCATCTTCAGCATGCTGGTATACCTGCGTAACCGGGTAAAGTGCCAGAATATTCAGCGTCGAGATCAACGTACCCAGCCCTAAGCCAATCTGGCTCGAGGTAACGAATAACTCCCAAAAGCTCATGTCGTGCATGATCATGTAGGTCATCAGGAAAACGAACCCGCCCTGAAATGTGCTGATCAGCAGCCAGCTGGCAATGGGGCGTTTTTTGATGCGGATGGCCGTATGGCTGTAGCATTTCATGAATGCGCCGTAGACCAGGATAAATACCAGGAGCTGACTGTTGATGAAGGCCCCCGCCAGCAACGCCAGCGCCTCCAGCCCCATGGATACCCAGAACAACGTTTTATCGACGGGCGGCGGGGCTTCGAGGCCGTTTACGCTGCCTTCGTCCTTATCGTAATAACTGTTGAAGGTATTGGCCGCCGGATACACCAGCACGTGAATGATCAGCAGCACCCACACGGCCCGCCACCAGTCGCCGACGCCGGGCAGGAGCGTCATGGCGAACAGGCAAACGGGAAGCAGGTAAACCGAGAAAGGAAGCCGTAAATGAAGCCAGATAGCGCGTAGCGTCATGCTCGTAGAGTCATAATTATGGAGAGAAGAACAACCTTATAGTACAGGGGTAGTTATACTGATTAACATCGTGTCAGTTACAAAGCACGTAGATTGAGGTATCACGCGGTGGACCGCACCAACACTATTCCTAATGAACGTACCTGCCAGTTTCATTACGTCGCTCGGCACTGCCGTACCCGGAAACGCAATTCCGCAAAACCAAATTGCCCGCTTCATGGCAGAGGCGCTGGAAATGGATGAGCGGGACCAACGTCGACTCTCAGCCCTGTACCGCCAGACCCGCATTGATCAGCGGCATTCGGTACTGCCCGACTACAGCCGTTCGCGGGGTGAATATACGTTCTACCCTAACACCGAGGGGCTCGAACCCTTTCCAACGGTTGGGCAACGTATGAAAATGTATCAACAGGAGGCCGTTCCGCTGGCGTTGCAAGCCATAGACGATTGCCTGGCCAACTATCCAGGCTTTGACAAACAGGGCATTACACACATCGTCACTGTCAGTTGCACCGGCCTGTATGCACCCGGCCCCGACATTGAACTCATTGAAGCCATGGGCTTACCGGGCACGACACAGCGCATGGCCATTAACTTCATGGGTTGCTATGGTGCCTTCAATGGCATAAAAGCCGCCGATGCCATCGTCCGCTCAACGCCCGACGCCGTGGTGCTGGTGGTCTGCGTGGAACTGTGTACGCTTCATTTCCAGAAGAAAAACGACCTCGATAACCTGCTGTCGAATGCCCTTTTCTCCGACGGTGCCGCCGCCGTTCTTGTGGAAGGCAAAGCCCGTGTCGATCGGTCGTTGCGGCTCCGGTCGTTCTATTGCGATCTGCTTCCCGCCGGTAAAGAAGCCATGGCCTGGCACGTGACCGACTACGGGTTTGAAATGACCCTGACATCGGAAGTACCTTCGTTCATTCAGCAGGGAATTGGCCAGATGCTCTCGCGATTGCTCGAACGCAGTGGCCTTACCATCGGCGATATTGGCACGTATGCGCTCCACCCCGGCGGCCGACGAATTCTGGAAGTAATCGAAGGGCAGTTGGGCCTCGACCAGACCGACAATCGCTATGCGTATCAGGTACTGAAAGAGTTTGGCAACATGTCGTCGGCCACGGTGCTGTTTGTGTTGAAAGCGATCTGGAACGACCTGGACAACGCTGCCAACGACCCCGATAAAAACAGCGACGGCTCGTTCAACATCCTCAGCTGCGCCTTTGGCCCCGGCCTCACCCTCGAATCCATGATTCTGGAAGCGAACTACACGCCAACCGCCGAAGCTGAAGAGACATCACATGCCGACCTGATCACGGTGTAGGTACGTTGCCTGTTTCGAAGAGTGATGAGCGTCTCGCCTAAAGAACTGTTACTTGGCTATATCTCAGCTATAGCCCCACTGTCCACAGCTATCCTTGCCGATGTAGAACAGGCCATTACCGTGCAGGACATACCTAAAGGAACCATGCTACTTGAGGCTGATCGGGTCTGTCAGCATGTATGGTTTATTGCCGACGGAACTGCTCGCGCTTTTTACTACAAGGACGGGAAAGAGGCAACGGCCTGGTTTATGGGGCAGCACGATTTCATCATTTCAGTACGCAGTTTCATTGAGCAGAAACCCAGCTACGAATACATTCAGGCCCTGACCGCCTGCACGCTGGTCCGTGTTTCGTACAACCAGCTTCAGCAGTTGTATCAGAAACACCCCTCGTTCAACTCCGTGGGGCGGCAGCTCGTTGAACAATACTATGCCCTGAGCGAAGAACGTCTGTTTCAGCTACGCATGAACACCGCCGCTGAACGCTATGATCTGCTCCTGGCAACGCACCCAGCCATTTTCAAACAGGCTTCCTTAAAACAGATTGCCTCCTACATCGGCGTGACGCCCGAAACCGTCAGCCGACTGCGTAGACGGAGATAGCTGGGTACGTTCTTGATACATGTCAAGAGAAACAAGCTCACGAGTCGCTTGTTTTGTCTCGTTCAAAAACTCAAACGAACCATGACAAAACTAACGTTACAACTCGCATTGGCCTTATTTGGCTTGCTTTTCTTCTTTTCCTGTGAACGCGAATCTGTTACAGACAAGCCCGACCCAGCCTTTGCTGCAATCACCGACAAAACAGTTTTAGCAGCCAAAAAATGGCATGACGCCCGACAGACAGGAACAACAGCGCGGCTTGGTGGTACTGATGATACAGAGAAAACACCCAACTGGTTAAAAGCCATAAGCTACACTGTTGGGACCGAAACAATCGTTGAGCTTCCGATAGCCTACAAAAAGCCACAGGGTATGACCATAGCTAGAGGCGGAGGCGATAAAAAGCCGGGAGAAGCCTATCAGCGTCTTGTCAAAGAAGACATCTCTGTAGTCAGCAAATATGTAGTGGTCAAAGACGCAGATGGTCATTACAAGGCACTTGTGATGAAGGTGGTGGGGTCAATGCTATTCTATGCTTCACACAAACAGGACGAGCTGAAGACAAGCAGCTACAAATCTGTACCAACAGATTTCAGCGGCTACGTCTTGTTTTACGATTGGAATGAGACTATGCTTTATGGATATCGGTATCAGGTCGGGCAGCTTATCGGCACCTGTTCACCAGGCACGAAACCCAACGGCAGATTAGTGACGTGTAATACAACCCCCGTTGACCATTACTCACAAGCCTGCACGGAAGGATATGGTTGTGGTCCGTTAATTTATACCTATACCGACTATGTTACTACCTGTTATGATTCAGGAAACGGTGGAGGAGCAGGTCCAGGCGGAACGACAGGCGGTGGAGGTGGAGGTTCTACAGGAGGAGGTCAAGCCGTTACAGACGCAAACGGTAACTACTACATTCCTAATTATTACAACCCACCGGTTGTTGATGTGAAGAAGCTCATGGATTGCTTTGGCGAGAATATAACAACAGCCACAAACTATAACTACACTATCACAGTGTATGTGCAGGAACCGTTGTCAGGCGGGGGTGGGTCTTCTTACGGTTTTAATCATGGACCAGGACACGTCTTTATAGGCCTGACAAGAGTGAGTAATACAAACCCATCGGATCGAATAAATCAAGTGTTTGGCTTTTATCCAAATACACCTACACTTTCTCCAGCAATCTGGGTTGTGGGCCAGTATAAAGACAATGGAATAGACACACCTTATACTGTCAAAAAACTTTTCAGGTGAGTGCTTATCAATTTGCAGGGGCGGTATACAGTATAAAGTTTTCAGACCCCTTAATGTACAAATTAGGCGAATTTAATTGTGCTGGCTACGTGATAAGCCTGTGTGAGGCGGCCGAAATTAATATACCTGAAAACAAAGTAATGACAGGTGTTGGAACAACTTATACTCCAGGAAGACTTGGGGCGGATCTGAGAGAAAGAGCAGGTAGTGATCCTTCTATAACAGTCATACCGGCCTCAAACAGGGCTTATTCAGAAAAAAGCAAAGGAGAATGTAACTAAAATTACCAATAAAGCGATATTTTTATTTGATTTTCTCTATCGTAATCAATGAGTTAAAAGCTGTTTGAGCTAGCTGGGCTATCGCATTGCGACCAAATGGTTGTAGCCGGAAGGTTTACCGAAGTAGCTTCCGTCACGCAGCGACCCAACAACGCGTTAATTTATACTGCTACGCGAAGATTGGAACAGTTAAAAACAGCTTGTCATCTTTCTACATTCTTGTCTTTATAAGTTAGATTGACTTACAGCCATGAAAAAATCAAAAGTTATCAACGGCATTCGGCTTCTATTTTGGGTAATTCTCATCGTCAATCTACCACCAGTTTGTAATGTTATACAGCTGTTTGGCAATGAATATGGGTACATCACAAAACAAGGTCGGCAGTTTGAAGAAAACCAATTTGCAGCGAATCGGTATGAAGAAGTATTTGTGGCTTATATAGTAACTGGTCAAGAACCAGGCTATGAAAACGACGCACCTTTGTACCGGACTGAGCCTATTAATCCGCTTCGGTTCTGGCGATGGTATGATTATGCCGTTCATCCCCGCTGGCGGTTGCCTTATAATGACCAACCTGACACACTTAAGAAAGGGCCGGTCAACGTCAATCCGGAAAAGCTCAGGCTCTGGAAAAGGATTCACGAAATAGACGGCTACTGACATACTAATGGTATCATCAGGCTAAACGCATTTTAATGTTGCATTTAGCCTGATGATACAACAGATTGCCTCCTACATCGGCGTTACCCCCGAAACCGTCAGCCGATTGCGCAAACGGAAATAGCCGGGTACGTTCTTGATATATGTCAAGAGAAACGTAGGGTTCATATTCGTGCTTTGTCTGGTTCGTTTAAACAGACAGAGGTATGATGCACCCAGCCACCAAGACCAAACTCAAGCCAGTATTCAGCGCCATGGGCTGGCTCATTCTGATCGTCAACACATATCCTGTTGGTAACATCATACTCCTGTTTGGCAACGAGTTTGATTATGTCACGAAACAAGGGAGATGGTCGTATGAAGATCAATTCAAGGGCCAGCGCTACGAATATATGTATGGTGGTTATTGGCAGGATTTAACAGAACTCGGCTACGAACAGGATGGGCCCCTTTACCGGACAACGCCTATCAATCTGCTCAAATTTTGGCGCTGGACGGATTATGCCATCCATCCGCGCTGGCGATTACCGTACAACGACCAGCCCGACACACTCAGAAAAGGGCCTGTACATCCCAATCCTGAGAAGGTAAAGCTCTGGAATCGGATTCAGCAGATCGACGCGCGTTGTAACTTGCCGAGCAACTTCCCATCAATATGCGCCGGTTTATCCTTATACACGGTAACCTCAACGTGCCCGCTACGTTCGACGCACTAGTGCCGCTGTTGCCAACGGGTCAGGTACGTTGCATTGATCTGGCAGATACCTTCAACGCCTGGGATGTCACGATGCCGGTAACAGCCCGAACCGTTGCCGAACACGTGGCACGTACCTATCAGATTGGTACCAGTGATGTTCTGATTGGCCATTCAATGGGCGGCTGGCTGGCGGCGAACATCAAAGCGTTGACCGGTGCTCAAACTATTCAGATCAGTTCGTGGACCAACCCAGGCAAGATCAAAGCACCCATCCGCAACCTTAGTCTGATCCGGAGAATCGTCAGCAGCGGCATCGTTCAACACTGGCTGACTATTCAAGTCGCCAAGCGGCTGTATCCATTCCGGCGCTCCCGCGCTCGGGTACACGCGACACTCGACCGGATTCAGGCGTTTAATCCGGCCTACATATACTGGCAGTACGAACTTATTTTTCGGAACGTGCCCACACTCACGACCCTGCCCGACTTACGCATTCACGCACGCCGCGACCCGGTTATCAGCCCACCCGATGAGCCGTTTGTCGACGTACCCGGCTTCCACATGCCGCATGTCGATAATGTAGTTGCTGTAGCCAGGGCTATTCGTACATTTCTCCACTAGTTGTCTCATCGACAGTTACTTACGGCGACAGGCCTGCATTTGGTCATTCGGCTCCAGCCAGCTATGCAGCTACTTTAGCCTATGCCGTCGCAATCCGAAACCGATAAATTTTAGCTATAGCATCATAGAAATTATAGATAAGGATTATACAAAACCTTCTTGTACGTTTGTTTCCGTTAACCGTTAAAACTACCAACATGCACAACCACAAGCCCTCAGCTACTTCAGGAGATGACTCTATCCTGGACCATGTGAATCCCGATAGCAGTGACGTCGCCAAATGTCCATTTATCAATGGTACGTTAAAGCAAAGCGCAGGCAGCGGTACCCGCAACCGCGACTGGTGGCCCAATCAGCTTAAACTGAATATACTCCGGCAGTATTCATCGCTCTCCAATCCAATGGGTGAGTCGTTCAACTACGCTGACGCATTCCAAAGCCTTGATCTGGCTGCGGTGAAGAAAGACATTTTTGAGTTGATGACCACGTCGCAAGACTGGTGGCCTGCCGACTTTGGGCATTACGGTCCGTTCTTCATTCGCATGGCGTGGCATAGCGCCGGCACCTACCGTATTCAGGATGGCCGGGGTGGTGCAGGCTTTGGCACACAGCGGTTTGCGCCGCTCAACAGCTGGCCCGACAATGCCAACCTCGATAAGGCTCGCCTGTTGCTCTGGCCTATCAAACAGAAATATGGCCAGAAACTGTCATGGGCCGATTTGATGATCCTGACCGGCAACTGCGCACTGGAGTCGATGGGCTTTAAAACATTTGGCTTTGCTGGTGGCCGGGCCGATGTATGGGAACCGGCCGAAGATATTTACTGGGGTTCTGAAACGGCCTGGTTGGGCGACAACCGCTATACAGGTGACCGTGAACTGGAGAATCCGCTGGCGGCTGTTCAGATGGGGTTGATCTACGTGAACCCGGAAGGCCCGAATGGTGAACCGAATCCGCTGGCATCGGCCCGTGACATTCGCGAAACCTTTGGCCGTATGGCTATGAACGACGAAGAAACCGTAGCCCTGATTGCGGGTGGTCACTCCTTCGGCAAAACCCACGGCGCGGCCGATCCTGGCAAATATGTTGGCAAAGAACCGGCTGGCGCGGGCATAGAAGAGCAGGGACTGGGCTGGAAAAACACGTATGGCACCGGTAATGCAGGCGACACCATCACCAGTGGCCTCGAAGTAACCTGGACCACTACGCCAACGCAATGGAGCAATAACTACTTCGAAAACCTGTTTGGCTACGAGTGGGAGTTGACTAAAAGCCCCGCTGGTGCTCATCAATGGAAGCCCAAAGGTGAAGCTGGTGCCGGTACGGTACCCGATGCCCACGACCCATCGAAGCGCCATGCTCCGACGATGCTGACAACCGACATCGCCCTGCGCACGGACCCCGCCTATGAAAAAATATCGCGTCGTTTCCTGGAAAATCCTGATCAGTTCGCCGATGCGTTCGCGCGGGCCTGGTTCAAGCTGACGCACCGCGACATGGGGCCACGCGCCCGCTACCTGGGTCCTGAAGTTCCCGCCGAAGTGCTGATCTGGCAAGATCCAATTCCGGCGGCTACGTATGAGCAGATCGACGAGCAGGATATTGCCAACCTGAAAGCCAACATACTGGCGTCGGGTCTGTCAGTTTCTCAATTGGTATCCACGGCCTGGGCATCGGCCTCCACGTTCCGGGGTTCCGACAAACGGGGTGGTGCCAATGGTGCACGGCTACGTCTGGTACCGCAGAAATACTGGGCCGTTAACAACCCAACCCAACTGGCAACCGTGCTAGGTACGTTGGAAAGCATTCAGGAAGAGTTTAACAGCACGCAGACTGGCAACAAACGCGTGTCGCTGGCCGACCTGATCGTATTGGCAGGCGGTGCGGGTGTTGAAAAAGCAGCCAACGATGCCGGCCACCCGGTGACAGTACCGTTTACGCCCGGCCGCACTGATGCGTCGCAGGAAGAAACGGATGTGGACTCATTTGCCGCCCTCGAGCCTGCTGCCGATGGGTTCCGCAACTACCTGAAAAACAAACACACCGAAAAAGCCGAGGCCCTACTGATCGACAAAGCGCAACTGCTGAACCTGACTGCCCCTGAAATGACGGTGCTCATTGGCGGCATGCGGGTACTGAACAGTAACTTCGACCAGTCGAAGCACGGTGTGTTCACCACCCGGCCGGAAACGCTCACGACCGATTTCTTTGTGAACCTGCTCGATATGGGCACCACCTGGCGCGCCACATCAGACACGCAGCATGTGTTTGAGGGTCGCAACCGGCAAACAGGTGAAGTTAAGTGGACTGGCACTCGCGTTGACCTCATCTTTGGGTCAAACTCAGAGCTACGGGCTATCGCCGAAGTGTATGCCTGCCAAGACGGCCAGGAGAAATTCGTGAACGATTTCGTAGCAGCCTGGACCAAAGTAATGAACCTCGACCGGTTCGACCTCGTCTAGTAACGGGCTGTTTCTATAACGTAAAAAGGTGGTCTGTAACGGACCACCTTTTTACGTTATAGAAACAGCCTAAACCTAGGTTAGATTATTTCAGCACCTTCCAGTCAATGAGACCCCAGCGGGTGAGGCGGTACATAAGCGATACTTTCAACACGCCGAGGCCATAGATGGAGCTACGCTTGAAGTTGATGGATGACGCCTCTTCGAAGTATTTCGTGGGGCAGGTCACTTCGGCAATGTCGAAGCCTTTATAGAAGATCTGCGCGATCATCTCGTTGTCAAAGATAAAGTCATCGTCGTTGTGGGTAAAATCGAGCGCGCGCAGCACTTCGCCAGAGAACGCCCGGTAACCGGTATGGTATTCCGACAGTTTCTGGTTCATCAAGATGTTCTGCGTCAGGGTCAGAAAGCGGTTGGCGACATACTTGTACATGGGCATTCCGCCTTTCAGCGCCCCTTTACCGAGAATCCGTGAGGCAAACACAACCGGGTACAAGCCATTGCCAATGATTGAGATCATGGCCGTGAGCAACAGCGGCGTGTACTGGTAATCGGGGTGAAGCATGATCACAATATCGCCGCCAATCTCCAGCGCCTTGCTGTAGCAGGTTTTCTGGTTGCCACCGTAGCCTTTGTTCACGTCGTGCCGGATCACGTGGCGAATTCCCAGACTTTGGGCCACTTCCACCGTGTTATCGGGGCTATGGTCATCAACAAGAATCACATCATCGACCAGATCGAAGGGAATTTCGCGGTAGGTACGTTCAAGGGTCAGGGCGGCGCGATAGGCTGGCATCACGACCACTACTTTTTTACCATTATACATGAGTACAAACTTACGTAAGCCAACTGGCAACTGCGAATTTCGTGCCATCGGTTCCAGCTGTATCGCCGATATTGCAGCCTGATTTGTGAGTAAGCGTCAACTTTTCTAAACGAGGCGCGTTATTCCAGCAGTTATCCCTAGTTTATGTTCACCAGCGAATCGTTATTTTTTCTCGGCTTTGCCGTCTTTGTTCTTTTTGTCATGTCGCTCGATCTGGGCGTCTTTTCGTCGAAAAAAGCGCGCCAGAGCCATGTGGTCGGATTTAAGGAAGCGGCCACCTGGAGTGCCATCTGGGTAGCTCTCTCTATCCTCTTTTATTTTTTCCTGCGCAATTTTGGGCACCTCGTACATGGTATCAACGACATGGCGAAGCTACAGGAGGTACGTGATCGCTACGCCGATCATGTGCAGCTGACGGGTAGGTCGTTTGCCGAAAACCTGACTATCTTCCAGAAGAACATGTCGCTCGAATACATCACGGGCTATCTGGTCGAGTATTCGCTGTCGGCCGATAATATTTTCGTTTTCATCCTGATTTTCAGCTCGTTCGGCGTTCGTGATCGGTACTACAAGAAGATCCTGGTCTGGGGGATCTTAGGGGCCATCATTCTGCGCTTCGGATTTATCTTCCTGGGATCGGCCCTGCTCCAACGCTTCGACTGGATCATGTATGTGTTCGGCGCATTTCTGGTCTACACGGGTGTGAGCCTGTTCTTTCAGGGCGATGACGATGAACAGATCGACACCAAGAACCACCCCGTTGTGCGGTTCGTCTCCAAATACATGAACGTGTACAAGCGAAACGTGACCGATAATTTCTTCATTCGCCGTAAGCACGATAACAAGCTGTTTGTCACGCCGTTGTTTATCGTGGTTATCGTGGTCGCCTTCACCGATCTGGTCTTCGCGGTCGACTCCATCCCGGCTATTTTTTCAATTACCAAAGACCCGTACATCGTCTTTTTCTCGAACGTGTTCGCCATCATGGGCCTGCGGTCGATGTTTTTCTTCCTGTCGAGCATTATGAGCCAGTTCCGTTTCCTGAAAGTGGGGCTAGCCGTGCTGTTGACATTCATTGGCCTGAAAATGTTGTTTGAAGCACCACTCGAACACATGGGCTTTAAGCCAGCCTATTCGCTCTACGTGATCATTGGTATTCTGGCAACCAGCATTATCGCCTCGTACCTGATTCCCGAGAGGAAAGAAGCCGAGGCGTAGCGTTAAACGGGAAGCCGTAGCGGCGGACCGTGCAGACTGGGCGGAGGTAGTGGAGCTAGTCAGATTTTATGTAAAAAAGATCTGCACGCACTCGCTAAATCCGCCCAATCTGCGTTCTATTAGTTCCGTAAACGTCTATGCAATTTTCTGCCACCGTTCTTAAAACGTACCGCCGTCGACTCACGAACCTGAGCAGCCGTAACCGGTCGCTGTTACTCAGCAGCCTGCCTGTTGATCAGTTCGTGGATTTGCACGACGCCGATTACCGCCTCAACAAACCCTCCTTTGAGCTGGTTGTCGGGCTCGTAGCCCGTAAGCATCACCTAGCGCTCTGCGCTGTAACCGACCCGCGCGACGAGCGGACGAACACGCTTAGCAAACGCCTGCGCCGGTTATCGCGAACCGAGCGGTTCATTGAAGAAGAACGGGGCACCGAAGATTTATACGTTGGCTGGCCTTTCGTGCGTGGTCGGTTCAACGACGGCACCCCTGTACACGGCCCGCTCCTTTTCTTTCCGGTACACCTCACCACCGAAGGGAACGAATGGCGGCTGGAACGCCGGGGCGACGTACCTGTGCAGTTCAACCAGTCGATGGGGCTGGCCTACAGCTATTTCAACGGGATCAAACTAGGCGACGAATGGCTCGACCCGGATATCGACAGCTTCGATAAAGACCCGCTCACTTTCCGGATGCAGCTCTACGACTGGCTGAAAAGCAGTCCGTTCGAGATAAATTTCAACACGCAGAACTTTACCAATCTGCTGTTGCCCTTCGACAAACAGTCGGCCAAATCGCTCACCGACCTGGAGGGCGTTGGCGAGTTGAAGCTGATTCCCGAAGCGGTACTGGGCATTTTTCCGCAGGCCGGTTCCTTTCTGGTACCCGATTATGATAAATTGTTGGAAGGAAAGGAGGAAGGGGAGGATGGGAGGAAAGGAGGATGGGAGGAAGGGGGGGCTGACGCGTCCTTTTATCCATCCTCCTTTCCTTCCCCTTCTCCCCTTTCCTCCCCTTCTCCCCTCTCCTCCCTTTCCTCCTTTCCTCCTTTCCCCCCTTCCTCCCCTTCCTCCCCTCTCAAAGAATCATCCTTACTACTTCCTTTGCCGGTCGATGCGTCGCAGGAAGCAGCCGTGCGGGCCGTGAAAGCGGGTCATTCGCTGGTGGTACAGGGCCCACCGGGGACAGGTAAATCGCAGTTGATTGCCAACCTCATGGCCGATGCCGCCGCCCAGGGCAAGCGCGTGTTGTTGGTTTGCCAGAAACGCGCCGCCCTCGATGTGGTGCATCAGCGGCTTAAGCAGGTAGGCATGGAATCGTTTGCTGCCCTGGTGCATGATTTCCAGGATGACAGAAAGCCCCTCTATGCACAACTAGCAGCACAAATTGATGCCATAGACAGCTACCGACAACAAAACAACGGCCTCGACGCAGTACTCCTTGAACGCGAATTCGACGTTGAAAGTCGCCGGATTGATGCGCTGGTCGGGGAGCTACAGACGTTCAAGAATGCCCTGTTCGACACGACGATTTGTGGCGTATCGGTGAAGGAGTTGTACCTCAACAGCAGGCCCCATAATTCGTCGGACCCCGGTGGGCCAGCCAGCTCAACATGCACAGACATTTACCGCGACTTCCGGCTCGATGCGGTAGGTACGTTCCGCGAACAGTTGGCTAATTATCTGGCTTATCGCGAACGCATCGGCAGCGATCATCCGTTTGCCGACCGGGTAAGCTTCGCTGCTTTCACAGGGCAGGACCTGGCAGGCATCCGCGACGCCATCCAGGACGTGGCTGGCGAATGGCCAGGACTGGCCGATCGGGCCAACGCCTTGCTTGGTCTGGCGCTTTCCTGGCCAGCGTTGACAGTACAGCTGGCCCCTAAACGAACGGAACTGGACGCGCTGGCTCAAACCGTTGCCGATCCGCTGGTGTGGGCCGTACTCAGCCGGATAGCAGCAGGCTCCTTGCCCGAGAATGCCGTTGCAACGCTGGCCAAAGATCAGGCCGAGCTGGCGCAGATCGACGCGCGTGGCATTCTACAGACAGACAACACCCACGGCCTGACAGATCGGCTCCGGCAGGGTGTTGCCGCCCGACAGTCGATCTTCAGCTGGTTGTTTTACAAAGACAAAGCTTATTTAACCACGCTGGCACAGGCGCATACTCTAGGTACGTCGCTGGCCGATCTACAGCAACTTGAAAGCCGGTGGGTGAATCGCCAGTCGTGGGAGGCGCGGGCCGAAGAAACCGGGCAGCAGTTTGCGGGCATCTCCATCGTGAGCACAACCCCTGTGCAGACGCAGCAGGCCCTTCAAACGCTGGCAACGGCAGTCTCGCAGGCAGAAACGGTATGGCTTGCCCTGGGCGATTCATTTCAGCCGTTGCGTCAGTTCATTACCATCGATGCCTCGGGTTCTGCATTTGGGCAACGGCTCATGGACGTTCGTTTTCTGCTTGCCGACGTGATAGCCCGGCAAATTCGCTGGCAAACGTACCTGACAGCCAGCCAGTTGCTTTCCCTGACGATCGATCCCAACGGCCAGGCAGCTACCCTGCAAGCGGCCTTAGGCCGGGATGCCGACAACCTGATCGAGATGGATCGGTTGTGGGTATCGTTCACGGCAGCCGAGCGGAAAGCAGCCGAACGCGTCACGAACGTACCTGACTTCGATAACGCCCTGCGCCTCGCCTGGATCGACGAGATCGAGCGGCAACACCCTGAACTTCGGAGTGTATCGTCGCTAAAAATGGGGCAGCATGAGACGGCCCTCCAGCAAAGTATCCGGCAGAAACAGGCCCTCACGCAGGCTATTCTGGGCCTGAAGCTGCGCGAGCAGACGTATCAGGCGCTGGTCGTCAACCGGCTCAATAACCTGGTCAGCTACCGCGAGTTACGGCACCAGGTAACGAAGAAAAGAAGCATCTGGCCCATTCGGAAGCTGATGGAACACCATGCCGACGAAGTATTCCGGCTTGTTCCCTGCTGGATGGCCTCACCTGAATCGGTGTCGACGCTGTTCCCGATGCAGGAGGGTTTGTTCGATCTGGTTATCTTCGATGAAGCGTCGCAGTGTTTTGCCGAAAATGGCTTACCTGCCATGTTGCGCGGTCAGCAAGTCGTTGTAACCGGCGACAGTAAACAACTTCGCCCCAGTGACCTTTACCGCGCCCGTTTCGACACCGACGACGATACACCGGATTCGGACGTCAACGAAACGATCATGCTGGAAGTGGAATCACTGCTCGATCTGGCAGCGCAATACCTGCCCCAAGTGTCGCTGACAGGCCATTACCGCAGCCGGAGCCTTGATCTGATCGCGTTCTCGAACGACTATTTTTACAATAATACGCTCACGCTCCTCCCCGACTTTACGGAAATCAACAACCCCGAGCCAGGCATCCGGTACATGAACGTGAAGGGGAAATGGATCAACAACACCAATCCAGTCGAAGCGGAGGCTGTTCTTTCGTTGATCGATCAGCTACAAACCGACCTTCCCGACCGGTCCATTGGCGTCGTAACCTTCAATTTTCAACAACAGCAACTGATTCAGGACCTACTGGAAACAACCTTGCCGCGCGCTGGCGTCCGGTTCGTCAAGAATATCGAGAACGTGCAGGGCGATGAGTGCGATGTGATCATTTTCTCGGTGGGGTATGCACCCGACGAACGGGGTAAGGTATCGGCGCAGTTTGGCAGCCTCAACATGACGGGGGGCGAAAACCGGTTGAACGTAGCCGTAACCCGGGCGCGGGAACGTACCTATCTGATTACGAGTGTATATCCCGATCAGTTGTCTGTTGAGAATACCGCCAATGAAGGCCCCAAAGTATTGAAAGCGTACCTGAATTACGCTCTTGACGTAGCCCAGGGCCATTTCAAACCACAACCCCGAGCCGTAGTTGGCATACAGGCGGGTGGGCTGCTAAAGAACGTCCTGTCGGCAACCCACCCCGATTGGCGACCCGAACTACCCTTTGCCGACCTGACCATTCGCAAAGAAGCAACGTACCTGGGCCTGATCTTGACCGACGATGATCAATATTTCCAGCAAACGCCCAAAGAAGCCCACGCTTACCGTCCTTTCGCCCTGGCTGATCGCCACTGGCCATTCCAGCGAAAGTGGAGTCGCGAAATCTGGCGTGAAGCAGGACAATAGCGTTTCAACGTCTGTGGTTACTGCCAGCGTTCAATCACAGCGGGCAGTTCGCTGGCGTCGGCCACTGTGATGTTTACAAGGGCATATCCGGGTTCGCCCCGCAGCATCCGCATCCGAACGTCGAACTGACCGATACTACGGTGCTGGCCATTCGTGAACCACCAGACCGTATGCAGCGTATGTGGGCCTTTTTTAAGCTCTCCGGCATACACCCGTTGTCCATTCATCGTTACCTCGCGTACGCGCCGAAGCGTATACCCCTGCCCTTTCCAGCAAACGGTTGGGCTGTGCTCGGCACTATACCAGTCGGGCAGGGGTTTCAGGTAAACTAATTCGCCGGGACGACTGTATTGGACAAAGCCAAGGCGCGTAGCCTGCCGAACGTACCCAGCTCGCTGATCGGTGGGGTATCGCTGCTTTGTTGGACGAACGAGCGTCAGACAAAGCGCAGCAACGCTCAGCATACCTACGCCTGAACGAAGTACCAACGCTCGGTCGGAGGCACTACCTGCTATGGCAGCTGTTTCCGTTCTTCCATACCGGCCAACCAGCCAGCGCGATAATGCCCAGAGCGGTGCCCAGGCGTAGACCAGCACGCACACAAGGCCAACTGCTTCATGAAGAGGATGGTTGGGCATCAGGCCGAACAGTACCAGTAAAACGATCCTGAACAGGTTCGCGGTCACCGTCAGGCCCAGGGCTACGCCGCCGTATACTAACACCCAGCCCAGTGGCAGCGAACGTACCCGACGACGCTCATAGGCAAGTAACCAGAAAACGGCCAGCAACACGGTTACGCCCGTCATACGCAGCCCCATACAGGCCGGGTCAACAGCCATTTCCTGCCCGTATAGCCGTAACACATTCCCGTCGACCTGCACCGGCATGCCCACTTGCTGTAGTAGTAAGCCAGCCCAGGTACTCAGGCGCAGCCGCACAGCGAAACCAAATACAGCATCGACGTACCTGAGCACAGGCGATAAGACCAATAGGGTCAGCAGCCGGGTCAGCCACTTGTTACGGCCGGGCTGACCCGGCATACTAACAAAGGCAAGCAGGGCCAGGGTCAATAAAATGAGCAGATCGGGCATTGGCGGGGGCGTCAGTTGTCATCAGAAACGAATCCATCCTATCAGACCAGCAGCCTGGGGCGTAGATAGAACCAGCCGACCAGCATGGCAGCGAGCAGCATCAGAGCCCATTCGTGCGGCTCGGGAACAGCACCGTCCTGATGCAGCGTCGCGTTATCGAGCCCCTTTTGGTCACCCCTGATCCCAAACCGGTCATACTCTTTCTGCGTCTCCAGCACCACCAGGCTAGATACGGGTGACACCACATGTCCCGTTTGCGCGATGGCAGCCAACCGCTCATCGTTCCGGTACGTCTTGTCGAAATAGTTTCGGCCTACGCGCTGCATAAGCTGGTTGTACGTAAACAGCCGCAGCAGATGATCAGGAGCCAGGCTGGCGCGCTGCCTAGACTGACCTGCCGCTGTTGCGGTTGAGTCGGTCGAAGTTTGCCTGATGATCATGCCCGAACCGGCTAGCATCACCTGGTCATCAGCCGCCACATCAGCCTCAAATCGATGGTTCGTTAACAGCTGTTCCAGTTGATTCAGATCACCGGTTACCGTGTGCAGCACGCGCAGTTCGGTCAGCGTTTTCAGGTAAGGCGGCAATTCGTTGTTCAGGCTGTAGGTGCGGATGGGTGCAGTCAGGTGCGTGGCTTTATCGGCTAATCGATTGGCGAACAGGCTACTGTCAAGATCTGTCAATGTTGGTCCGTTGGGTGTTCCTTTCGTGATCAACAGGGCTGTTTCCGGCGCGGCAATCCGGTGAATCGGAAACAGGCTGAACGGCTGTTTCGTCAGCGCTTCAACGAGTGGTTGCCGATTAGCCGGCGTTACGGCGTCTAGCCCGTCACGAAATACCCACAGCTTGACATGCCCTTTTTCAGCCAGTGCAGCAAGCTTGTGCACGTCCGCTTCAGTCCAGGTTTCGTTTATATCCAGGTAGATATCAGTGGGTTCGAAGGCCTTCATCGCTGGCACATACTGGCTCACCTGATATGCTTTCCCGTCTAGCCGGAATGGCTCGGACGACAAGGGCGGCGCGTTCATCTGTACCGACCAGTTGGGTTGATACTGGTCATGCTGCACCAGCTCGTGATTGGTTAGCGAACCGGAAATACCATGCAGTTCCAGGGCAGCCGGGTCGCCATCAATGGTTAGTTTCAGCGTTTCGTTGGCCTGTCTGGCAGCGGGCCCGTCAAACCAGGGGTTCTGGTAGGTCAACGTTTCTCCATCGAGTCGTAAGGGCGAGGTAATGCCAATTTTGACCTGTCGCTCCAGCTTTGCCGGAACAGGAAACACCCGAACTGTCACCCGGTTGCCTTCCTGCCAGGTCACTACCGACGGATCTCGCTCTTTAATCCTGCTTTCAGTGCCAACAATCTGGTTATAGGCCGAATCCGCTTTGGCCTGTGTGGTGAGCCGGGCGGGTTCTTCACGTCCATTCACCCACAACGACAGGGCCGACACAGCAGCGCCTTCGGGCAAATGGAATGTGTACAGTGCTTCCTGGCTGCCCCACTGCGCGCCGTTCTGCACCCAGATCGTTTTTTCGGTGTAGCTCAAACGGTACTGCGGCCAGATACGTACCTGCGTAGCCACCTGCGATGTGGTCAGGTTACGCCCACTCCAGAGCTTACTTTCTGTGCCATAATGCTGTTGGCTTACAGTCCGTAACAACTTGCCCTGTTCATTGCCCGCAAAGGCAGGAACAGGAAATAAACTATGCGCAATGACCACGAGTGGGTCATGTATTCGAACATCGTTCATGCTCATTTGCCCACCCAGCGAACGACTCCAGGGAGACGTGCCGTACACAATACCGTCTTTCAGAATTCGGTCGGTCAGCGGTCCCGGATGTAGTTGCTGGGCCATCAGTACCCAGTCGGGCAAATCACGGGTATGGCTCAGTACAGCGTCCATACGCACCTGATCGAGCCGGTCGACGGTGCGGTACCAGTTGACCAGAAAAAGAAGCAGCAGCGACAGCGGAATCAGCAGGCCGGCCGCCACTGCACCACGCAGGTACGTTCGTTGCCGGGCCGCCACCCACAACTGCCGCCCTACCACAAAGGCCAGTAACGCAGGCACAAACGTATGGAACGAGATGCCCAGCACTAACAAGGCAGGAATGCTTATTGCATAAAAAGGGCCAAGGTAAAGGGCCTGATAGGCAAACAGGAAGAAAGTGCCCGCCAACCCAGCATATAGCAGTTGCTGGCCCCAGGTTGGCAGTTTATCGGCCCAGGTGTGTAGCACCATCAGCGCACCACTACCCGCAATGATCCAGCTAAGCCAGGGAGCCGATTGCTCGAAAATAGCCATGTGCCGGTTCAACGCGAACGCACTGATATACCAGAGCACGAGCGATAGCCAAATCGATGCCTGCTGACGACGGTTGTTTCGCAGTAGATAAGCAAAGCCACCATGAGACAACACAATGATTCCGTAGATGGTGGCCATAATGTAGTGAACAATAAACCAAAGCGCATTATCATCCGACGAAGCGCTCATCCAGCACTCACAGGCTGTAAACAGCCCCCCGGATAGCACTAGCAGGGCAACTCCGTATTGAAAAATGGACTCACTGAAAACCGACCACCAGTTCGTTATGGCTTTGTTTTCGGTACGTGGCGCGGGGCTCAGCAGGGGCAGCTGGACGTGGTCTTCAGCTACGTGATCAGGGACAGGATTCGTTATCATAAAGTACTTTGTTTTTCAAAGTAGATAATAGAAAGGGTATGGATAAGCGGAAAGGATCTCGTCGAACGTCGATTGATTATCTGAAATTAAACCGCCCCTCGAATGAAGGCTTCCAATGCATTGAGGTGATCGGTAAATGCCTGTTTGCCCACATCGGTGGCCAGGTACGTGGTGTTGGGTTTCCGGCCAACGAACTGCTTCTGACTCAGCACATAGCCTTGTTCTTCCAGGGCCCGGAGGTGGGTCGCCATATTGCCGTCTGTCAGGCCAAGCAGTTCTTTCAATTCATTGAAACTGACCGCATCGTTTACCATCAGCACCGACATGATGCTGAGCCGGGCTTTGCTCTCAAAGGCTTTATTAAAACGGGACAGTACGTCGTTTGTCATGCAGCGGTTTGCCCATCCGCGGGCCGATCATATTTAAGCCACATTACTGTGCCATACACCACGTGCAGTACGCCAAAACCAATAGTCCAGGCCAGCAGGCTGTAGCCCGTCAGAAAAAGCGACAGCAGCCCCAGCGCAATTTCGCACAGACCGAGGTATTCCAGATCACGGTAGGTGTAGCGACTGGCGTTTAGCAGAGTGAGGCCATAGAACGTGAGCATGGTCGGGCAAACGAGCCAGAGCAACTGGTGATAGACCAGCCCCAGGCAGAAAACACCGGCCGCCAATAACGGTACAGCCAACGCCCAGATCATCCGCCGTGAGGCCGACGTCCAAACACTTAACCCCTGCCGCCTGGCTTTCCGCGAGGTAAAATACCAGGCGGCCAGCAGGGCCAGCGTCAACACAACAGCAGCATCGATAAACAAAAACTCCATCAGCTGCCGCCGCGACATCGGTGTCAGCGTTTCGTAATGACCCGAATCGAAGAAGGTAAACCAGCCTTTGCGCAACCGCAGGTACGCCGCCAGGGCACCGCCCATGGCGATCAGCCCCGCCGAAACGCCCGAGAGGCCGCTCAACGACAGGAACTTGGTCGACCGTTCCATGAGGCCACGGATCTCGGTCAGGGTTTGTAGATGTTCGCGCGACTCGATCATATCGTTTAAAAAGGGGGACGCTGCTTTAAGGGATTAAGCGATTGACACGGATTTTGAGGGAGGAATTGGTGGGGTATGCGCCATGAAGGAGCTAAGATGGCGTAAGGGCCAGTAGCTTGGGCACGAAGATAATCAGCCCAACAACCAGCGCCACGATGGCAACGATCAGTACCGCTCCCGACGACAGGTCTTTGGCAGCCCCAATCAGGGGGTCGCGCTCGGTCGTAACCCGGTCGGCCAGTTTTTCGAGGGCTGTATTGACACTCTCGGCGGCTATTACCAGCCCGATTTGGGTCGAGATCATGGCCCATTCCAGCGCCGACAGTTTTAACCAATAGCCTGCACCTGCCACTACCAGCGCCGCCAACAGATGGATTTTAGCATTGTTCTCGAACCGGAACAGATCAACGATTCCTCGAGCGGCAAACTGAAAACTTCGAAAAAATTTGGGCACGTCGATCATTGGTTACTGCATGAATTGGTAAGTAAGTGACTGGGGAATCAATGCTGAATGGTGGTCTACTCAGTGAACCAGCCGGATCAGTGGCTCATTCATCCCCTCCCGATTTTTGTTCATTCACATAGATGTAAAACGCAACATACAGCGTAGCCAGTCCGAAGCCGTAGGTCAAGGCTACTTTTTGAGCCAGCGGGTCGTGCAGCGATGTCCACAGGCTGCGCGTTAAAATCATGGGCTGCGTCATAATGTTCCAGCTATTCCAGCGAATGTAACGGCCCAGGTAGATACCGAAACCGGCTAATCCCTGGCAAACCAGGATCAGTAACCAGGCTGGCAACGTACCTGTAAGCGTTTGGAGAGTGCGGTGAGCCAGCAACGTACTGTACAGACCCGCCAGCAAACCAGCCAACGCACCCAGAAAAATCATCAGCGTATCGAACCAGACCAGATCGCTGTCAGTCACCCGCAGATGGAACAGATCGGTGATAATGTAGGGCGCATTGGGCATGAACAGGAGCCAGCCGCCAATCATCATCCAGGAAAACACCCTGTCGCGCTGCCCCCGCCCCAATACCCCAGCTGCCCTGAGATCACGAAGAACAAGCATGACGCCTAGTGGAAACCAGGCCAGAAACAGATTCCATCCCAGAAACAGGAAAAACCACCAGTTGCCCGTCAACAGGCCACGCGTGATGGCAAAGATGAAACAAGTACCCGTCAGGAGGGTCAGGGCAATAAGCCCTTTCCCTTTAGACGGTGTTACGGTGGGTAGAGTACGCTCTACCAAAAACTTAGTCGGATAAAGCATTGTGCTGAAAGTACTTTGGATTACAAAGCAAGCTGATTTCACTTTGTAATTCAAAGTGAAATGAAAAATAAATTGGCGGATTGACTGAACGGTTCTGGCCTACCAGATCAACCCCTTGATTGACAGGCACTTTCGGAATAAGTACAAAAAAAGGGGAAGCCTGCAAGCAGTTACCAACTATCGGGTTAACTACAGGCAGGCTTCCCCTTCATGCCGAGGCGCTACAGGTACGTTCAGCAGCACACAAAGCAATGTCGGTAGGTTATCAGTTACCGGCTTATCTTCACCCGGAATACCTCATAGGGGCGTTTGCGGGTGTCTTTTCCCCCATTGTTCTTAGCCATATGGTCAATCTGCGACGTTGTCACATACAGATAACCGTCATGAACCGCGTAGCTATCGGGCCATTGCAGCAACGTCATATCCTTAACCAGGCTGGTTCGCTTGAGCGGCGGTTTGGGGTTGCCACTCGTCTGCAGGCTGTATACCTCATAGCCTTGTATATCACCCAGATACAGGTTGCCCGCCTCGTCGATGATCATGCCATCGGTGGTGGTGTAGTTACCCATGTCCTCGACTTTCGCCTTCAGCTCAGCATCGCTCAGACTAGCATCGCGCAGGGCAGTTGTTGAAATCCGGTACAGTCGGTTATCGGTCAGGGGTTTATAGTAGAGCATTTCCCCATCGGGGGTCAGGGCCAGGCCGTCGGAGTTGAACTTAACGGGGCCTTTGTCATCGCGTAGCTCACGACCATCGATGACGAACTTGAACAGAGGGTCCGATTTTACCGATTTATGCCCCTGGAGTTTCATCGTGATTTTGCCACTATTGATATCGATAACGGCGATGCCCCCATTCTTTGATTCGGTCACATAAACGACTTCGCGTTGGGTATCCACCCGAATGTCATTGAGGTAGCTATCGGGGCCCACAATATTTTTGAACGAGTATTGCCGGATAACCTTGTTGGTAGCCAGGTCAAAACAGACCAGCTTATGGGCGTCGCGGTAAACGCCCGCTTGCTTGGGACTCGCCGGATCAATGACCCACAGTCGATCTTTCGCATCGACATATTCCGACTGAACGCACACCCAGCGGTTGGTTAGATCCTGGCCAGGCGTGGCACCGCCCATTTTCCAGCTGTTCCAGGCGGCATCGGGGTACGGCTTCACAGACCCGTCTTTCATGACTTCGACCAGGGCGTATTTGTAAGTATCGGACCAGTATGGATAGTTGATGAAGATTCGACCGCTTTTCGATACGGCCACGCCCGTAAGCTGATACGTATTGTCTTTAAAGACGGGCTCCAGTTTAGCCTGCGCTATAGCTTCTGCGAACGTACCCAGCACCACCACTGGCAATACCGCCCCTATAAACCACTTTTTCATTGTCGTTGAGATGTTTCAGGCAAAACGACCCAGCTACGCCGAAGGTTTGGGAAGGTGAGGGAAGGTATAGGCTGGTGTAGGTCAGCTTATGACTTTTCCAGACTTCTTTTGGCGCTTATTCCTATATTTCCTGCATGCAACCTTCGCCCCCGCTATCAACCGCTACTGCTCTTCGTGCCGTGCTCACCCTTCCTGTGCTTGTTGCCGCACTAGGCTATTTTGTCGATGTGTATGACCTGTTGGTATTCAACATTGTCCGTGTGCCAAGCCTGACTGAACTGGGTCTATCGGAAAAAGACATTTCGCTCGTTGGCGGACGTATCTACAATTATCAGCAGGCGGGTTTACTACTGGGCGGGATTCTGTGGGGGATTCTGGGCGACAAACGTGGGCGGCTATCGGTCCTGTTCGGGAGCATCATTACTTACTCACTGGCCAATGTTGCCTGTGGGCTGGTGCATTCGGCCGATACGTATGCCTGGCTGCGATTTCTGGCCGGACTGGGCCTGGCCGGCGAACTGGGAGCTGGCATCACGCTGGTGAGCGAAGTGCTTCCCCGCCACCTTCGCGGGTATGGTTCATCGGTCGTGGCAGGCGTTGGTCTGCTGGGGGCCGTAGCGGCCTTCCTGACGGTTCAGTTCACGGGCAACTGGCGACTAACGTACCTGATTGGCGGCGGGCTGGGGTTTGCCCTGCTCCTGCTCAGGATTGGTGTTCTGGAATCAGGCCTCTATAAAGACGTTGCTCAGTCGGCCGTGAAGCGGGGCAACTTCGGTGTCTTTTTCACCAACCGCGACCGGTTCATGCGGTATCTGCGCTGCATGGGCATGTCGCTACCGACCTATTTTGTTATTGGCCTGCTGGCCACCTTCGGCAATGAATTTGGTAAAGCGCTGGGTATTGAAACGGCCATTATCCCCGGTAAATGTGTGCTCTACACGTATATCGGCATGGCAGCCGGCGATCTGTTCAGCGGACTGTTCAGCCAGTGGCTCCGGTCCCGAAAAGCAGCTATCGGCTGGATGATGGCCTTCACGGCGGTCTTCGTCGCCCTGTTTCTGTCGGGAGCGATCAACGCTGCCCCGGTGTTCTACCTGGTTTGCGGCTGCATGGGGTTCGGCATTGGCTATATTGCCATGTTTCTGACCGTTACGGCCGAGAGTTTCGGAACCAATCTACGTGCCACGGCAACCACGTCTGTCGCCAACAACGTACGAGCTACCACGCTCATCAGTATTCCTGCCTTTCAATACCTCAAAACGATTCCCGCACTAGGGGTCATCGGGTCGGCGGCCGTGGTGGGCCTGCTCTACTTTGCCCTCGGTGCCTGGTCACTGTGGGCGCTTGACGAAACCTACGGCAAAGAACTGGATTATGTGGAGTGAGTATCAGGTGTCAGGTGTCAGGTGTCAGGTATCAAGTATCAGGTGTCAAGTGTCAAGTGTCACGTGCTCCGCTGACTAACCATCTTGTTAGTCAGCGGAGCACTTGACACTTGACACTTGACACTTGACACCTGATACTCAATTATTCAAGATCTGATCGCGACGGATATTTTCGGGGGGGGCGCTGTTCTGGCTCTGGCGGTACTCTTTAGTCTTAAAGTCTCCCCGTTTCACTGATTTAATGAAATTGGCCCAGGCGAAGGGGTTCAGGAAAGGAAACGTAGTCACTGAGCCGCGGTTAGCAAACGATTCACGCCCCAGGAATTGCTGGTTCATGAAATACTGATGGTTAGAAAGGGCTCCCATGGGTGTGGCGGCCATAGCCCGCAATAATGCCTGCGGATCTGTGTTGCGGGCCAGCGCATCCCGATCACGCTGGTCGGGCAGTTTCATATTGATCAGTGCCTGCTTAAACAACTCTTCTGTCGGGTACGGATACACTTTTACTTCCGACAACAGCTTCACGTCTTCCTGCAGGGCCACAACCGCCGAGTACGTAGCTTCAGTTAACCGACGGGGAATGATATGGTACTGCGTCTTGTAGCCAACATAACTAAAAATAACGCTGTCTCCGGGAAACACTGGTAGGGCAAAATAGCCGTTGGTTGCCGACAGCACCCCCTTACCGGCGCGCGGGATGAAAATGCGGGCCAACGGGAGTGGTTCATTGCTCTTCCCACCGGTAATAATTCCTGTAAACGTAATCTGGGCACCCTGTCCCTGCGCCAGCCCGTCGGTTGTGAGGCAAAATAACAGCAGCAGCAAGCCAGCCCAAGCACTATATCGTTTGATCAATCGAGTCATATCGGAAGAAAAAGCAAACCTGCCCTACAACTAAACCAGTTTGGTAGCGGGCGGTTTAAAACGAGACCCCATTTCCATACGGGGGGTTGTTGCACCTGGTAACAAAGTAATAAAGCCTGAGGTTGCAACAGGCTTGCTGACAGTAGAATTTAACGAATATTAATGGTTGCTCAGGCAAATAATTTCAGGAATGTCAGAATGAAGGGAGCAGCCAGCAGAAGCCCATCGAAACGGTCGAGGAAACCACCGTGGCCGGGAATACTGGTGCCGGAGTCCTTGATGGCAATACTCCGCTTGAAGAGCGATTCGACCAGATCGCCGTATGTCCCCGTCACAACGATGATTGCTCCGATGCAATACCATTGCCAGGGCGTCAGTTCAGGCGCATACCAGGTTAACCCCAACGCCACCAGCCCCGCCGCCGCCGCGCCGCCAATACTTCCCTCCCACGATTTCTTGGGCGATACCCGCTCGAACAGCTTTCGTCGGCCGAATTTAGTCCCGGCAAAATAGGCGCCAATGTCAGATGCCCACAGCAGGAACAAACAGCCCAGCACCACTTTATACTGGTATACGCCCGTGCGCAGCGCCAGTACATTTAGCAGGGCAAACGGTACGCCCACGTAGATGACGCCCAGAAATGTGAAGCCAATATTGGTAAACGGCTTCATGTCTTTCTTCTTGTACAGTTTGATCAGAAAGATCATCGACGAAGCCGGGCTAATCAGGTAATAAGCCGACTCGGCAACGTACCCCATTTCGACCAGGAAAGTCAGCACACTGACCAGGCAACCCACTACCGTGCCGTAGTAGGTTAGTGGCTGGTTGCCATCGAGGCCCAGCAACCGGTAGAACTCAATTTGCGCCAACGCGCTGATAACCAGAAACAACAGAGCAAACGTATACACGCTATAGCTAATGCAGAAGAGGATAACGGCTACGCCAAAAATGGCCGCAATAACACGTTGCTGTAGATTCGACAGCTCAGCTAATCGTTGTCTCATTATCTAGAATTATACGGGCAATAATAGCATCTTTCGTCGGCACGTACACCTCATAATTACCAAACAGCTCGGGATACGAACTACTCTGTTTATTAATGATTACGGCATCAATGTCATTCTCAACAAGCTGCGCCTTGGCAAGCTCGGCTTGGTAGGGCTGTTTTGTCATCAGCACCTTTTCCCAGTCTGTGGTCATATATCGGTATCAATTGTCTACTATCAATGAACAAGTATTGGTTAGGCTTTGTCAGCCAGTCATTTCAGTGTGATCAGGTATGGCTCACTGGCCATTGAGTCTGTTCATACGCTTAAAAAGCACCAATGCCCCCACCGTTACCAACGTACCCATGAGGGCGGCAGATAACGGCACCGCTTCGGTACTATCCACATCAATGGTCGTTAGTTGCCGCTGGTGCAGAAAGATCATCAGTACGGTGAACCCATTGTTGATAAAATGGGCCAGCATGGGTACCCACAAATTGCCCGACCAGACGTAGAGATACCCGAACATAGCCCCCAGCAACATACGGGGCAGAAAGCCGTAGAACTGAAAGTGGATCGCACTGAACAACGCCGCTGCCAGCCAGATACCAGCATGGATACTCCCCGTCCAGGCAATGAATTTCCGTTGTAGTATGCCGCGAAACAGCACCTCTTCGCCCAGGGCCGGGATAATAGCGATCGTCAGCAACGCCATTACCAGTTGGGTAACCGAGCTAAAAGTGGTCAGGAACCTGGTCAATTCTGCCATCTGGTCCTCTTTGGCGCGCATCCAGCGTTCGAGCGGTGCGAGTGCTTCGGGTAACTGTAGGGCCTGATTTAACTCAATGATGAGCCCGTTTACCGGCATAAACGCAATAGTCAGCACCATAACCAGCCCCCAGCCAGCTACCCGGTAGGTGGGTTGGCTACTGAAATTAGTCAGTTTGCGTTGATCGACGAAGAACCAGTACAGCAGTGACGGTAGTAAAAACGTGCTTACATGACTTATAGCCTGTACAATCATAAGCCACCACCAGCCGTTAGGTGTTGATGCAGGCTTTTGCAGAAGTTCGGGGACGCTATGCATCGCACCGCCCGAAGCCATGGCTCCCGCCCCTACGATCAATGCAGCCACCAAAGCGCCCAGTGTCATGCCCAACATGATAAACCCAAACAGCAACAGCATGGAACGCAAAGGCTGCGGTTCGGGTGTTAGTTGGTAAGACGTTTGTTGTTCTCTCATAGTTTTCACAAAAATAGGGTAGCTTTCGCAGACAATTAACCCAAATTTGCGACCCATCAACACACATTTAGTCCCTTGGCTACCTTCTGGCAACAAGTAACGAACCGGTTTAAACTGGCTACCGCTCCCCCGCAACCTGCCAGGGCTGGGTACGTTGTTGATATGCACAGCCATCTGTTACCCGATGTAGACGATGGCATCCGCTCCCTCGACGAGGCGATGACTTGCCTGCGTCAGTTTGCCGAATGGGGTATCGAGCATGTGGTCACTACGCCCCATATCAGCCAGGATGTTTACCCCAATGCGTCGGCGCTGTTGCGTACCGTTGCCGACGAAGTGCGCGCTCAGCTTCAGGTCGAAGCTATTCCTATTACCTTCAACCTGGCCGCCGAATACATGCTGGATGAGCTGTTTGACAAACGGCTTCATCAGAACGACCTGCTCTGCTTCGGCACCGAACGCTATGTGCTGATCGAAACTGGCTGGGCCAGTCTGCCCCGTCAGTTGGCTACCTGGCTCTTTCAACTACAGGTACAGGGCTATAAACCAGTGCTGGCTCACCCTGAACGGTACCCTTATTTTCGGGGAAAGACAGAGGCGCTGGCTGAACTCCGGCATCAGGGGTGCCTGATGCAACTGAACCTGATGTCGCTGACAGGCCGATACGGGTCAGCCACCCGAAAGATGGCGCAGTCGCTTATCCAGCAGGGGTTGGTCGATTTTGTTTCGTCTGACCTGCACCATGCCCGCGATCTGCCGGTACTGGAAAAAGCCATGCAGACAGCCGACTACCAACTCCTCTGCCAGTTACCTCTTTGTCTCCCTACATTTACTAAGTAATTTTATTAGTAATTTGCACGGTGGTTTTCCAGTGTCGCCAGGTGCCTGTATGTTTGTATCCCCTTTGAGTTGCCTTTAGCCTTTTTGCATACCAATTTTGCCGTACATCGCCGTTAATGACTCCTGTTGCATCGTTTACCAATACCCCCCGCATTGGGGTCATTGGACTGGGCTACGTAGGCCTCCCGCTTGCCCTTGAATTCGGCAAGCACTGGCCAACAGTAGGTTATGATATAAATTCAACCCGGATCAGTGAGTTAATCCAGCACGTTGATCAAACGCGTGAAATAGATGCGGCCGCTTTCAAAGCCAGCCCACATACCAAATTCAGTAGTCAATCGGACGAGTTGGCCAATTGCACCGTCTACATTGTAACAGTACCTACACCCATCGACAAGTATAAATGCCCCGACCTAACAGCTTTGCTGGCGGCATCGCAGTTGGTAGGAACGTACCTGAAGCAGGGTGATGTGGTCATTTATGAATCAACAGTTTATCCGGGTTGTACCGAAGAAGACTGCGTTCCTGAGCTGGAAAAGGCCAGTGGCTTACACTACAACGTCGATTTCTTCTGCGGCTATTCGCCCGAGCGGATCAACCCCGGCGACAAAAAACGGACCCTGACGACCATCCTGAAAATTACTTCTGGCTCAACCCCGGCGATCGCCCAGTTTGTTGATCAGTTGTATCGGTCGATTATCAGTGCCGGCACGCACCTGGCCCCGTCTATCAAGGTCGCCGAAGCAGCCAAGGCTATCGAAAATGCCCAGCGCGACGTAAATATCTCTTTTGTCAATGAGCTGGCCCTCATCTTCGACCGGCTCAACATCGACACCATGGACGTACTCGAAGCGGCGGGTACCAAATGGAACTTCCTGAAGTTTACACCAGGTCTGGTAGGCGGGCATTGCATCAGCGTTGACCCTTATTATCTGGCGCATAAAGCTGAAAGCGTTGGCTACCATCCGCAGGTCATTTTATCGGGTCGGCGGGTCAATGACGACATGCCTATCTACGTGGCCAACAAGCTGGTAAAGGCACTGATCCGATCGGGTAGTCCGGTGGCGGGTGCCAGCGTGTTGCTGTTAGGTATTACCTTTAAAGAAAATTGTCCCGACGTGCGCAATACAAAGGTGGCCGATATCTACCATGAACTGACCGGATTCGGTATCAATGTAACCGTCTATGACCCCTGGGCTATCGCCGAAGAGGTAGCCCATGAACACCATATTTCGCTGGCCGGTAGTGCACAGGGGCATTATGATGGTATTGTACTGGCCGTCGCCCACGATGAGTTCAGGCAATTGGATATTAACGCCCTGCGCCGCCACGAAAAGGCCGTTGTCTATGACCTTAAATCGGTACTGGATCGAAGCCTCGTCTCTATGCGCATCTGACTTTAATTTACTCAACTCCAAACAATTATGCAGTTCAAAAGAACATCGATCACCTGGCTAATGGCCGCTTTGCTGTTACTGAGTTTCATGGAATCAGCCAACGCCCAATCGAGAAAACGTCGCGACGACATTACTTACTTCCAGGACCTGTCCCCTTCAGATACCTCCATGCGCATTGGTACCGGTGTTAACGGAACAGCCGTTGCCGGCTCGGCCGGTATAGCAGCAGCACCAGGCCCCTACATCTACCGCTTGCAGCCCGGCGACATTCTGGCCATTGCCGTTTCGAGCCTTAACGCTGAGGCCGACATCATCTATAACCCCTTTGCCCGCACTGGCTTTACGCTGGCGTCGGGGGCAAACAATACGCAGGAAAACAATAACTTGCCCATCGGTTACCGGGTCAGTGAGGCGGGTACCATTAACTTCCCGAAACTGGGCGCCATACGGGTAGCGGGCAAAACACTGTCAGACCTGGAAACGATGCTGCGCGATACACTGGTAAAAGGTCAGTACCTGCGCGAGCCGTTCGTCTCGGTTCGCCTGCTGAACTTCAAAATATCGGTGATGGGTGAGGTGAACCGGCCATCGGTCTATACCGTGCAAAATGAAAAAATAACGCTGACTGAAGCCATCAGTCTGGCGGGTGACCTCACGGTGTATGGCAAACGGGAAAATGTCATGGTGATTCGGGAAACCGCCGGGCAGCGCGAGTTTATCCGGGTCGACCTCACGCAGCGGAATACCTTCACGTCGGCCGCTTATTACCTGAAACCGAATGATGTGATCTACGTCGAACCTAAAAACAGTAAAAAAGTACAGGCGAGTCGCACACTCCCTATTCTTCCCGCTGTACTCAGCGGGTTGACCCTGCTGGCAACCATAGTCCTAAACCTGATTCGTTAATCGGGGGTATCGGCCACGTACCTGAGCGCTCAGGTACGTGGCCGACCTTAGTAGTTTACCCCAGTACCCTTACTATCCGTAACAAGCACACATGACATCAATTGGGCAATCAGAAAATCAGTTCGGTCAGGAATACATCAAGTTCCTGGCGACGAAATACCTGCGTAACTGGTACTGGTTTGCGCTGACCCTGATCATAAGCCTGGTGGGTATGTTTGGTTACCTGACAACGTTGAAGTACTCCTATAGCGCCCAGGCAAGTATCCTCATCAAGGAGGAAGACAATATGGGGGCTTCATCCAAACAGGCGCTCATGGAAGAACTCGACATGTTCGGCTCCAAGAAGCAGGTGGAGAATGAGATGGAAGTGCTCAAATCCCGCAAGCTGGCCGAAAAAGTAGTGGACGACCTGGGCCTGGATATGGTCTACTCCTACAAAGACCGCTGGCGGGTACGGGATATTTACCGCGATGCACCCATCGTCGTGAAAGTGCTGAAACCGACTGAAGCGGCCTACGATATTCCATTCGAAGTATCTATTGCCCCCGGCAAGGCCATCATCGACGGAGTGGCCTGTCCGTTTGGGCAGGCTACTCAGTCTCCGCTTGGGCTGGTACTGATTACGAAGCGCGACAGCGTGACGAAACAACACCGCGACATTCTGGTGACGATGCAGCACCGGGACGAGGTGATCAAGTCATTCCTGAAGAGTCTGCGTGTATCGCAACCCAACAAGTCGGCCTCGGTACTCTTCCTGACAATGGAAGACACCGCACCAGATCGGGCCGAAGCGTATGTGAATCGGCTGATCTACTTTTATGAACTTTCTTCGCTCCAGGATAAAAACCGGGTAGCGGCTAATACGCTTCGCTTTGTTGAAGACCGTCTGAGTATTATATCCCGCGAGCTAACCTCCGTAGAAGGTGATATTCAGCGGTACAAAACCAATTCAGGCATTGTCGATCTGAGTTCAGAGTCAGAACTCTTTCTGGGCAAAGTAAAGGAAAATGATGCGCAACTGAGTCAGGTCAGCATCCAGCTAGGTACGTTGGGTGAAATTGAAACCTATCTGGCCAGTAAAACGGGCAACCGGGTAGTGTCGCCGTCAACTGCCGGTCTGGAAAGCCCCACACTGACGGGCCTGATCGGAAACCTGCTTGACCTGGAAGCAAAACGCGAGACGCTGATACGGACTGTGCCCGAAAAGTCAGTCCCCATTGAGACGATCGATGATCAAATTCGGAGCACTAAACGCAACATCGCCGACAATGTACAGACACTACGGCGCATTCTGCTGACTACGCAAAGCAACCTACAGGCGACTAACAAACGAATTGAATCGACCATTCGGACGATTCCTCAGAAAGAACGGCAACTGCTCGATATTTCCCGGCAGGCCAGCATTAAAGGCAACCTGTATACGTACCTGCTGCAAAAACGAGAAGAAACGGCCATGTCTTTTGCGTCAACGGTGTCGGATCTCCGGCTGATTGATGATGCCAAAGCCGATCCTCAGCCGGTGAAGCCGGTCAGACGTAACTATTACCTGGTCGCTCTGCTAATAGGTCTGCTGTTACCCGTGCTGGTGCTTTGGTTGCTCGACTATTTCAACAACAAGATCAGCCGGAAAACACAGGTTGAAGAGGCGACCGATACCCCGATCATTGGAGAAATCATCCAGTCAGATTCGACGGAATCACCGCTCGAAATGACGCCTAAAAGCCGGTCACTTTTATCAGAACAGATTCGGGCGCTGCGTACCAATATTCAGTTTTTCAATCCTGATGGCGGTGTTAAACAGACCATTCTGATCACGTCGAGCATTAGTGGTGAGGGCAAATCGTTTATATCGCTCAATCTGGCTGCCAGCCTGGCCATTGCCGAGAAGAAGGTGGTCATGCTTGAGCTGGACATGCGGAAGCCCAAACTGCACCGCTACATCAAAGAGACCAGCCCGCAGGGGCTATCCAGCTATTTATCGGGCCAGGCTACGCTCGATGAGATCATTAAACCAGTGCCGGGCTACGACAAGCTATTTTTCATTCCCTGTGGCATTATTCCGCCCAACCCGTCAGAACTTATTAGCGGCGAGAAAATGCGTTATCTCTTCGAAAACCTGCACGAACACTTCGACGTAGTCATTGCCGATACGCCACCCGTGGGCCTTGTGACGGATGCCAATATTCTGGCTAGATACGCCAGTATGACCCTCTACATTGTGCGTCACCTATACACAGGCAAAGGTTTCCTAAAGAATATCAATACGCTATATCTGGAGAAGCGATTCCCGAACATGTGTCTGGTCATCAATGGCATTGATATGCAAAAAGACTACGAATACAACTACGGGTACGGCTACGACGCTGGCTACGGCTATATGTACCGCTCAACGTATGGTAATGAGGAATCAAAGCCCAAAAAAGTAGCTAAAAAAGGACATGGTTTTGACTTCTGGAACCGCGACAAATAGCTCTGCTCACACAGCCTATCTTATGAGTATATTAGTTCGTTTGATTGGATTCCCTGCTACGTTGTTGCATGGAGACTTATTGGTGTTAGATCGCTGGAGATGGTTGACTAAAAGCCTACAAAAAATTGATGCTACCAGACAAAGTCGGGTATTAGACGTAGGCTGCGGAACTGGTGCTTTTACTATTGGTGCCGCCCGGCGAGGGTATCAAACGTTAGGTTTAAGCTGGGATGATCGTAACCAGCGTGTCGCAGCAGAAAGAGCTATTATGTGCAACGCCCCAGGAGCCTCATTTGAGGTATGTGATGTTCGGAATTTAGAGGCGAGGGGCGATTTATCAAATTCGTTCGATTATATCATTTGCACAGAGAATATTGAACATATTATTGATGACCAGAAGCTGGTCAAGGAGATGAGCAGGTGCCTGAAAAAAGGAGGTAAATTACTTTTAACAACACCAAACTTTGACTTTATACCAATGTATGGCGAGTCTAAATTAATCACTGATCCACCCGTAGAAGACGGGGGTCATGTACGCATCGGTTATACAAAGGCTGATCTGCAAAGGCTCTGTGAAATAGCCGGTCTTTCGGTTCAGCAAATATCTTTCTGTAGTGGTTTTTTTAGCCAAAAGCTAACAAGTCTATTGCGTTTTTTCAATCAAGCAGACTATCGGCTGGGTTGGGTACTAATTTTACCGTTTAGATTATTACCTGTGCTTTTCGACAAGTTAATCCCATATACTGGCTATTCAATTTGTTTAGTGGCCGAAAAAAAAACCTAAAAGCCTGGTGTTTACATCGACAGAAACAAAAAGCATTATTGTTTTAAATAGCCATCCGATCCAATATTTTGCCCCATTGTATCGCCAGATTGCCATTGACCAGTCCATACAGTTAAAAGTGCTATACTGCTCCCGACATGGCCTTAATGGTGAAACAGACCGGCAGTTCAATACATCTGTTCGCTGGGATATACCGCTGTTGGAAGGATACAACCATGCGTTCATTAGTAATCAGGCACTCAATCCATCTATTTATCGGTTTTGGGGACTACTGAATTTATCTGTGATCAGATACCTGTGGCAGGCACCAAAGAGCATAGTCTGGGTACACGGTTGGGCCTATGCTACCTGCTGGGTGGCCCTTATTGCAGCAAAGCTCTTCGGACATACCGTATGCCTGCGCGGTGAAGCTCCCTATAAATTGGAACGCACGAAGCCGTGGCTGATGCAGCGGCTTCGTAGAGTTGTCCTAGGTCAGGGACTTTTCTCGTTCATAGACTATTTTCTCTATATCGGCGAGCAAAATCGCCGATTGTATACACACATGGGAGTTGCACCCCATAAGCTCATTCATATGCCCTACGCGGTGGATAACTGTCGGTTTCACCAACAGGCGCGCGTCTTGGCCGAAACAAGAGCCGCCCTACGTACTCAAATGAAAGTACCGCCTGGTGCCTTCGTGCTTCTGATGTCTGGAAAGTACGTAGCAAAGAAACGCCCGTTGGATCTACTGAAAGCGGTTGCAAAGCTGAAAAACCCAGCTATAGTCGTGATACTGATGGGCGATGGGCCGCTTCGGGGCGACATCGAACGCTACGTACAACAGCAAGCCATGTCCTCAGTATACCTGACAGGCTTCGTGAATCAGTCGGCGGTTAGCGACTATTATGCCGTTGCCGACGTATACGTAATGTGTTCGACCGAGGAAGAGACTTGGGGCTTATCGACTAATGAAGCCATGAACTTTGGCTTACCGCTGATCTTAAGCAATCAGGTTGGCGGAGCCGACGACCTGGTGCAAGATGGAGTCAATGGGTACGTTGTACCGGGCGGCGATGTTGCTGAACTGGCCAAGGCCATCCAGAAAATGATGTCGCAACCGGCAGAGGCGCGGCAACAAATGGGACAGCAGTCCCTACAGCTTGTTCGTCAACATAGCTACGACCGGATTATTCAGTCATTGCAACAACATTTGCTCACGCCATGACAGTCCTTACGGTAGGTACCCAGAATGAGTTTGGGCTTGAAGCCTCGTACCGGCGTGGGCTGGAGACCGTTGGCATACAGGTTCGTTCGTTCGATATCTACGCTGCCGAACGGCGGCACGTGCGTATTGGCAAACTGGGGGCTCTGATGCATCGGTTCATGCCAGTGGATAGCTGGCGACGAAAGGCAAACCGCGAACTGGCAATGACCGTCGTAGCTGAACGACCCGATTTGGTGCTTGTTTTCTGTAATTCGCCCATCCTGTTTAGCACCCTCGCCTTTGTGCGGTCGCTCACGAGTGTGCCGTTTGTACTAATTTGGCCTGACCCCCTGTTGCTGATGGAACCCCATGTGCAGCAGGCAGCCCCCTTCTACGACGGCGTAGCTACATACTCGAACGCCACAGTGCCGGTATTTAAGCAGATGGGCTTTCGGAACGTACAATGGTTACCTTTTGGAGCTGACCTGCCGATGCACCACCTACCTGAACCAGCCACGCAGTTTAGCAACGACATTGGGTTTATCGGTGCATGGCGACCCGAACGAGAGCAGGCACTTGCGGTTGTGGCGAGGGAATTTCGGAGTCGACGCATCGCCATTTGGGGCACAAGCTGGAACCGGTGCGAGCAACCTGCCGTGCGAAAACTGGCCTATAAACGTCCCCTACGTGGAAAAGCCTACGCCGAAGCCTTCAATCAAACCCGAATCAACCTGAATGTGATTGATGAGGGGTGTATGCCTGCGGCTAACATGCGATTCTTCGAAATTCCTATCGCGCATGGTTTGCAGGTAGCCAGTAGCTGCCCCGAATTCAGCGCAGACTATGTGCATCAGCAACAGTTGCTCTACTACGCCAATCAAGACGAACTGATTACTACTATTGAATGGGCATTGACGTATCCCGAACGCGCCGCCGAACTACGACGCGAAGCCTACGCCCATACACTGGCGCAACACACCTACGCCCACCGCGCCCAGCAACTCATCCGTTTGTTCCTGCCTGCACTAGCCTTGCCTCATTGACGTGCATATGATTATTGTATCCTGCTCTGGTAAATTCCACGCCTTCAACCTGGCCGAGCAATTGGCAGAGCACGGGCAACTTAGTGGCTTCTATACCCGCTATGCCTGGCAGCGCAATACGCTGATGCGGAGGTTCGTGTCCCGTGTCGACAAAGAGCAGATTCCGCTTGAGTGTATTCATACTCATATTCCACTGGCAGTAGCCGCCCGCCTGAACTTAAGCAGTGAATACACCAACAGCCATATGTTCGACAAATGGGTGGCAGGCCGGTTACAGCAGCAAGCACACTCGTATAAGGTGTTTATAGGTTGGAGCGGTATGTCGTTACACAGCCTTCGGCAGGCCAAACGGGATGGGAAACTAGCGATTGTTGAGCGGGGGTCTTCTCATATTTGTTTTCAGGACAGGCTATTACGAGACGAATACGCCCGCTTTGGCCTCTCCTTTTCCATCGACTCACGCGTAGTCAGTAAAGAGTGTCAAGAGTACGAAGAGGCTGATTTTATTTCAATTCCCTCGCAGTTTGTGAAACGTACTTTTCTACAATATGGTGTAGCCGAACACAAATTATTGGTTAACCCCTACGGCACGAGTCAGCACTTCAGCATGGCTGGTGAGACCGCGCAACGTAACGCCGCTGAGCAGTTTACCATAGTGTACGTCGGTTCTCTTACCATTCGGAAGGGCTTAATTTATCTATTCGAGGCACTGCACAAACTGCCAATTCCTGAATCTAACTATCAGGTCTGGTTTATTGGGTATGTGGCTGACGAACTTAAAGAGACGATTCAACGCTACCAGCGCCCTAACTGGACTTTTTGGGGGCATGTTAACCACTATGAATTGCCTGCCATACTGGCCCGGGCGGATGTAGGTGTACAGCCATCACTTGAAGAGGGGCTATCGATGGTGATACCGCAATTACTGGCAGCTGGTGTGCCGGTCGTAGCTACAGACCATACAGGCGGCGAAGACCTGATTGAGGACGGTATGACTGGATACATAGTACCGATCCGTGACGTGGATCAACTCGCCAGCCGACTGCATCAGTTATATGCCGATCCCGGCCATTTGAACGCTATGAAAGCCAATACAATAGCCCGACAAGAGAATCGAAGTTGGGCGGCATATGGTGAACAATACCTGCTTACGCTTAAAAATTGCTTGTCAAGAGTAATTGACAGCCAATGAAAATCGCCAACGAATCAATATGGACGGCACTGACTAGGTACGTTCAAACGTGGCGTACCCTGCTGCTGCTGTACGGTTCGCAGGCGGTCAATGCTGTAGCCGGGCTTGTCTATAGTAAGCTATTGGCTATGCATATTCTGCCCGATCAGTTGGGGCAATATAATGTGCAGCTGGCAGGTGGACTGTTGTTGTATGGCTGCCTGGTCACGCCACTGATTCAGTCGTTTAAGTTCACAATCCAGCAACAACCTCCTGCGGCTTCGGCCCAATTCTACCTCGGTGTATTGTTTCGGTTGTGCCTAGCCGGAGGCGCAATTGTGGCAGGTCTGGTATTGACGGGCTACGCGCCCTGGCTGCTGCTGCTGATATGGCTGGCAATCTCGGCGCAGTGCTGCTTCTCTATCGGTAATGACTACCTCAACATAACGTTTCAGCACAAACGGTATGCGCTGCTTCAGGGGCTGAGTCCTATCCTGAATGTAGTCCTGTTGTCGCTGTTGTTGGGGCCTTGGTGGTCGGGCAGACAGGTGGTAGGCTTATGGCTTTGCTACGCACTCCTCAACGGCATCCTCGCGGTTGTGGCCTGGCGCAATGCCCGACAGTTCAACCCGGCGTTTCGGTTTAGCCGAGACTGGGGTACGTTGACCGGCAGGCGGGCCTTTTGGGCAATATATCGCCCTTACGCCTCGCCCCTGATGCTGTATGGTGTATTTGGCTGGGTAATAGTTTATGCCGACAGGTACATCATCAATCAACTGCTTACTGCCGCCGACGTAGGCTATTACGCTATCGGCTACAGCCTTGGTGCCCGTATGGCGCTCATTGCCTCGCCCTTGACGACCCATCTCACTCCCATCGTATTGGCTGCTCATGCGTCAACGCCAGCAGATTTGCCTCCCCCTGCTAATAGTCAAAATCCTATCTGGAAACACTTAGGGCTCTTCTGGCTGATTTCTGCGCCTATATGCGTATTTTTACTGCTGTTTCGCGATACTATTGGGCGGTTGGTGCTGACTGAGTCTTACCAACCGGCTTTCTTGGTCATACCGCTGATCGCTATCGCGTACGTCGGCTCATTGAGCATCCAGTTCTTCGAAACGAAGTTTTACGCCACAAACCAGACGCACTATGTGCTGTGGCAGAGTATTGCGGGTGCTCTCCTCAACGTATTCCTAAACTTATGGCTTATTCCACAATTCGGTATCGCGGGTGCCGCTTTATCCATGATTGGTAGTGCGTTTTGCCAATTGCTGATTGCTTATTTTTTATTTTCACGATTACTATAATTTTAAATAAGGGTTTTTTATCAAGTTGAATCAAAAACAATTTCCTGAATTGCTACAGTCTGTTTATAATACAAGCCATACTCCTTCTGTTGCAAAAAATAGCAGCTTATATCTGCATTTCATTCTGCTTACAGCCAGTATAATCATTTTTTTTGTATTAGTGAATCTAACACTTTTATCAGTTTTAGAATCATTAGCTATTAGCTTGAGTTTTTACAATTTCTGTATTTACGTAGACACAACAGGAAGATACATTAATATTCCCGAAATAATCATTTGCATTTTCAGCTTTCAGCTCCTTCTCATGCCTGTAATTGCTTATGCATACAGACCAGAGGATATGTATGTAAATTCAGAGGATTACTTCTCTTACACGATTCCTGTATTGATATTGTTATCGCTTGGTTTAAAATCTATGAACAAACATAACAGAGATCATAATAAGTATATAGAAAACATAAAAAAGACATTAGAAGACCACAGTCACATCACCTACGTACTATTTGTAATAGGTATAGTTGCTGTCATAATACAATTTTTTGTTCCAGTGTCTCTCAAACAAATCACAAATTTGTTTGCCAATTGCTTATACACTTCTTTACTGTACAATCATTACTCTGGGAATAATAAACGTCATCTAATTTCTACAATTATTTTTTTAGTAATGTTAGTTCAAACAGTTCGTGAGGGTATGTTTGGACACTTCTTTTCATGGGGAGTCGTTTGGCTACCTTATCTCTTGATTGGTAAAAAATGGTGTCAGAATTTTAGTTTAAAGTTTATCATCGCTGTTAGTATTTTCACCTTATTACCAGTAATTCAGGGCGTTAAGTTTCAATATCGCAAAGCAACCTGGGTAGGTGTTAATATTGAACGTCAAGGTGATTCTGCACTTTTGTATGATTTATTTATAAATAGATTAGGCAATTACGAGGAGTTATTAGACTTAGATATATTATACTCAAGTTTTAACCGCCTAAATCAAGGCGGAATCCTCGCGAAAGCAATGAATTACGTTCCTTTTCAGGAACCCTATGCGAATGGTGAAATTCTACTATCTTTTATTTATCCTTTTATACCTAGGTTAGTTTGGGATGAAAAACCTGTTACAGGTGGTTTTCAGAATATGAAAAGATTCACAGGCATTGAAAATGAATCCAATAATAGTTCCAACATTTCACCTGTAGGCGAAGCTTATGTGAACTTTGGACCCATAGGTGGAATTGTATTCATGTGGATGTATGGCCTTTTCTTTGGATTTATTTTTAAGAAGCTATTCGAAATTACATTAAAAAAACCTTCTCTGTTTTTATGGATTCCAAGTTTATTCATAGCGGGCATTTTATCAGAAACAGACATATTAAGTGTCTGGGGTACTTGTGCTACTGGTATAGTTTTTTTGGGGGTTTTGTATTTTATATCTAAACGACTCAATATTACTATATAGCAACAGCCGTCAATTTAATGAAACTTGAACTTCTTTATATATATCGAAAGCAAAATTTAGGATTCAGTATCGAGCGGCTTTTTTCTCGGTTAGCCCAAGCTATTCGAAAACAGAAGCATTACGATATCACCGAAGTCGAAATGCCCCATCACAGGGCGCAGCTTCATGACCTGATTCGCAATGGGTTCTGCGCCGCCCGTCTACAAGCTGACCTTTTCCACATTACTGGCGATGTACATTATCTAATGTTGGTCCTGCCACCTCGCCGGACCATACTGACCATCCACGATTGTATTTCGTTACAGCGATTAGAACAGGCGGGCCCCCGCCTGAAATATTGGTTGCTCTGGCTGCTCTATTATTATCTGCCCATGAGGCGAGCCATATATATTACTACCGTCTCGGCAAAGTCGAAGCAGGAACTGCGACGTTTCGTCGGGGCCAAGCTAGCAACGAAGGTGCGTGTTATCGGCAATTACTATGATCCCACGTTACGGCACGTACCTAAACCCAACCTGTCTGACCCACCGGTACTGCTGCAGATTGGCACTGCCGACCATAAAAACCTGCTCCGGCTGGCTGAGGCATTAGACGGTATTCCGTGTAAACTGGTGGTGGTAGGTCAACTCCGTCCCTATCAACATACATTTCTGACTGCCTCCAGCATCGACTACGAGGAGCGCGTCGACCTTAGCGATGAGCAAATGCGTGCTGCTTACGAAGCCTGTGATATTGTTACCTTCATAACCACTTATGAAGGCTTTGGCATGCCAATTCTGGAAGCGCAAGCTGTAGGCCGTGCTGTGCTTACTGCTGATCTGTCGCCTATGAACGAAATTGCTGGGGCGGGGGCCTGTCTTGTCGATCCCTACGATGTGGCTGCGATTCGTAAGGCCTTAGCTCGGCTGATGCACGATGCCTCCTACCGCGACGCAGTTATAGCAGCGGGCTACGCCAACGCTTCCCATTATACTTTAGATCGCGTGGCCGTGCAGTACGATGCACTGTACGCCGAAGTCACCGCTCACGATTAACGCCTTATGCATATCGTCTACCCCATCGGCACCTTTTATCCGGCACAATCAGGTGGCCCAAGCAATTCGTTGTATTGGCTGGCCTGTGCGCTGGTAGCAACAGGGGTACGTGTCACGGTGGTCACAACAGCAACCGATCAACCTCCCGAGACCCCTCTCGATCAGTGGCTCGACACCGAGGCGGGCCGTGTTCGCTACGTACGGACATGGCAACATACGCTCTCTCTGGGCTTGTTTTGGCACGCAACGATGGTACTTCGACGGGCCGATGTTGTCCACCTGACTAGCTTTTTCTACCCACCGTCTATGCTGCTGGCGTTGGTAGCCCTGTGGCTGGGCAGAAGGGTAGTTTGGTCTCCGCGTGGCGAGGTCGACCCGGGCGCGTTGGTTTACAGCCCATGCCGAAAGCGATGGATATTAGCTCTGATTCGGCGATTTAGGCATCGGTTGGTATTTCATACAACCTGCGCGGCCGAAACCCAGTATGTACGTGAGCAGGTCGGGGCTGATAGTGTCGTTATCGAACTACCTAACTTCCTGATTCTGCAGCCACGTCAACCTCACTTACCTGCCAATTACCTGTTGTACATGGGCCGCATTCACCCAAAAAAAGGAATCGATCACCTCATCGAAGCCTTTAACCGGTCGTTGGTAGCTCGCCAACGGCTTACCCGCTTGCTCATTGCTGGTGAGGCAAATCACCTCTACGCAGACCAACTGAGAAAGAAAATTGCCGCGCTGGGTCTGGTCGACCGAATCGATTTTGTGGGCTTGGTTACGGGTGTAGACAAAGAACGTCTGCTGGCAAATGCCCACGCGCTGGTGATGCCTTCACATACCGAAAACTTTGGCAATGTGGTCGTGGAGGCCTTGGCGCAGGGTACGCCGGTGATTGCCTCAACGGGTACGCCCTGGGGCGTGCTGCCACAGGTACAGGCAGGTTTCTGGGTAGACAACGACCCCGATACTCTTGCCAGTTGCCTGGATACGTGCTTGTCTTTACCCGAAGAAACGTATGCTGCTTACCGTCGGCAAGCCGCCGAACTGGCCAGGAAACAATTCGACGTGTATGCCAATATCCACCACTGGACGGTCGCATACACAGCCTTATTCCCTACTCAACCCTCACTTGCTCTATGTGCGGAATAGCTGGCTTTATAACTCCCCTAGACAGTGTGGCCAACCGCACCACGGTGCAACGCATGATCAACCACATGAGTCATCGGGGCCCGGATGCCGATGGGCTTTGGGCCGAGGCTAACGTGGTGCTAGGGCATCGCCGTCTCTCGATCATCGATCTCAGCGAAACTGCCAATCAACCCTTCATTGATTATTCTGGGCGGTATGTGATAGTATTCAACGGAGAGATTTATAATTATCAGTCAATCCGGCAACGCCTCGCCGATTATCCTTTCCGCACCCACTCTGATACGGAAGTGGTTCTGGCTGCTTACGACCGGTGGGGTATTGAGTGCCTTCACGCCTTCAATGGAATGTTTGCATTTGCGATCTGGGACCGGCAAACGGCCCGGCTCTTTGCCGTCCGCGACCGGCTAGGCAAGAAGCCATTCTATTACGCACAGGTTGGAGAGTCGCTGCTGTTTGGGTCGGAGGTACGTGCCTTGCTAGCTTCCGACCAGATCCCCCGTCGTCTCAATCGGGCGGTTCTGCCAGCGTACCTACAGTATCAGACTGTGCCGGCTCCCGGTACACTCGTCGAAAGTATTTGGCAACTCCCCGCTGGCCATTATGCCTATTATGTTAATGGGCAGTGGCAGGAAGCCCCCTGGTGGCAATTAACGGCCCCACCTGCCGCCGACCCAACCATCTGGCAACGGCCGAGCACCCTGCACGCTCATATTGGGCAGTTACTACGGGCGGCGGTGGCACGTCGGATGGTTAGCGACGTGCCGCTGGGGGCATTTCTGTCGGGCGGCATCGACTCCGGAGCTGTGGTAGCCCTGATGGCCGAACAGAGCGAACAGCCCGTTAACACGTTCACGATTACATTTGAGGAAACGGCCTACGACGAGTCGGTGGAGGCACGGGCGATGGCCCGGCGATTTAATACACGACATACCGAATTGCCCTTGCGTCCTACACAACTGCTAACTGAAATGCCCGCTATTCTGACGAGTATGGATCAGCCCAGTGGTGATGGCCCGAATACCTATATGGTTTCGAAGCTAACCAAGGAGGCAGGTATCACAGTGGCTCTAAGTGGCCTGGGCGGTGACGAAGTCTTCGCAGGTTATTCAACGTTCCGCCGCTACGCCCGGCTACGGCAGTTACGGTTGCTATGGCAGTTGCCAAAGGCCGTTCGGATGGAGTTACTCAATCGGCTGTCGCCAAACCTGAACCGGCAAAAAATGCTCGATCTGGCCCAACTCCCCTCACTCGACCCGTTGAAGCTATTTCCGCTTTTTCGGCAGTCAGCATCGACAGCTATGATCAACAGGCTGTTGAATACGTCACTGAATAGTAATCCTTTCTCTTCTTTGCTGTCGACGCATTGGCCTACGCTACGTCAATTGCCGCCAATGAGCCAACTTACCGTGAGCGAACTCACAACCTACACGCAGCCCCTTTTGCTACGCGATGCTGACCAAATGAGCATGGCCCATGCACTAGAGCTGCGCGTGCCATTGCTCGACTACGAGCTGGTGGAGTTTATGCTACAACTCCCCGACAGTCATAAAATGAATGGACACCCTAAACACCTGCTTGTTAAGTCGTTGGACCGCCTCTTGCCTGATGAACTGCTTACCCGGCCTAAAAAGGGGTTTGGATTTCCGTGGGCGGTCTGGCTGCGGCATGATTTAGCTCATTTTTGCACACAGCAAATCGAGCAGTTGGCAAAGCGCGACCTATTTGATTCGGCTACTCTTCGGCAGTTTTACAACCGCTTTCAAGCTGGGGATTCAAGCGTTAGCTGGAACCAAATATGGTTACTGGTCGTGCTGGAACATTGGCTAACCGAGCACAATTTTTAACACCCCTAAACCCTTACTTGCCAACGACATATGATCCGATCGTTAATAGAAAAATTAAGCCGGAGAGTAGTATTTAAACGACGCTTGCCCTCTAGTTTTGGTGGCCGGAGTTTGTACGTGACGCCTGAAGGTGGTTTACGGTACTGGAAACCAACACTACAATACACAGATGACGGATTTTTTCGTCTTATCGAGACGTTCGTGCGACCGGGCGATACGGTTTGGGATATTGGTGCTAACCTCGGTCTATTTTTATTCGCTGCTGCACACAAAACAGGTCCATCAGGCCAGTGTTTAGCCATTGAGCCTGATGTTTGGCTAGCTTCATTGCTACAGCGTTCCATTCAACTCAATTCCGATCTGAACATCGATGTGTTGCCTTTTGCACTTTCCGATCAGGTAGGGCTGGCTCGATTTAATATTGCTCAACGAGCGCGCACTACCAACTATTTAGACGTAGTGAAAGGGTCTACTCAAACCGGTGGTATACGGCATTCGGTCTTGGTGCCTGTTTCAACAGTCGATACGCTTCTAACACAGTATGGCAAACCAGATTTAGTAAAAATTGATGTTGAAACTGCTGAACATCTAGTGCTAAAGGGTAGCGTGACACTGTTGAGCAAAGTTCGGCCGGCTATCTACTGCGAAGTGGCGGATGAAAATGCGAAAGAGGTACAGGCGCTGCTGCTGCAACACAATTATCGGCTTCTTGATGGTGATAAATCATCATTCCCATTTGCCGAACGGCCCGTTTGTAATACGCTGGCATTGCCTGCCGAACATTGGTTTCTGAAGCAACGCTGAGATGTCTGTACCTCTAACTATTCTGATTCTGACGCTGAACGAAGAGGTGAATCTGCCCGCCTGCTTACAAAGCGTGGTGGGCTGGGCCGCCGACGTGCTGGTGCTTGACTCAGGATCCACCGACCGTACCGTCGCCTTGGCCGAGGCAGGTGGGGCCAAGGTCTTTCACCGGCCCTTTGATACCTACGCGGCCCAACGTACCTACGCCGTACGGCAGTTGCCCATCCAGACCGAATGGGTTCTCTTCCTGGATGCCGACGAGTACATTGATGCTCAGCTGAAAGCCGAAATCGAATCGACTCTAGTCCGCCCTGATGCCTACAGCGGCTATTTCATCAACCTGAAATTCATGTTTATGGATCGCTGGATTCGGCACGGCGGCTACGATAAATGCAGCAAACTTGTGCTTTTTCAACGCAGCAAACTTGTAGGAATCGAGCGCGATATGGATGAATTAGTGATCGTGAGTGGCACTGTTGGGACATTACAGCACCCTATCATCCACCAGGATAAAAAGACGGTATATTTCTGGTACACTAAACACGCCCGATATACTCGCTTTCAGGTAGATGATCTACTGAAAGCAGCCGACCAGAAATCACTCCGCTGGGCCGACTGTCACAACCGACGCGATCGCAAACGGTGGGTAAAAGAACAGGTGTGGGGGCATATCCCAGCCCTGCTGCGGCCATTCCTTTATTTTGGCTATCGTTATTTTTTCCAGTTAGGCATACTCGATGGGAAAGAGGGGTTCGTCTACCACTTTAGCCACGCCTTCCTATACCAGTTTATGATTGCAGTGGTTTACCTCGACGAGCGCGACCGGCAACGTAAAAACCTGCTGACTATCGTCGCCACTCCTGCCTAGTACCATGACCGCCGCCGTAACTATTCTGATTCTGACGCTGAACGAAGAGGTGAATCTGCCCGCCTGCTTACAAAGCGTGGTGGGCTGGGCTGCCGACGTGCTGGTGCTTGACTCAGGATCCACCGACCGTACCGTCGCCTTGGCCGAGGCAGGTGGGGCCAAGGTCTTTCACCGGCCCTTTGATACCTACGCGGCCCAACGTACCTACGCCGTACGGCAGTTGCCCATCCAGACCGAATGGGTTCTCTTCCTGGATGCCGACGAAACCCTGCACGATGAAATTAAAGCTTGTATTGAGCAGGCCATCACTACGAATCCACCGTTGGCCGGTTACCTAATACGGCTTCGGTTCTATTTTATGAACCGCTGGATACGCTATGGTGGTTATGCCGAACCGCAGAAGTTAGTGTTGTTCAGACGTACCCAATTACTTAACATTGAGCGACTGATGAACGAACTTGTTTTTGTTGATGGACCAACGGCGACCTTGAACTCATACATCATCCACTATGATCGGCGACCAGTATCTTTTTGGTACGAAAAACATGTGCGCTATAGCCTGTTGCAGGCACAAGAGTTGCAGCAAACGCGCCGACGGGAATCGGCACATATACGTTGGAGTAGTATCAATAATAAACGCGACCGTCGGCGCTGGTTAAAAGAACGCATCTGGGACCGATTGCCCATCTGGGTACGTCCATTCCTTTATTTTTTTCAGCGGTACTTTCTATTAATGGGCTTCCTGGATGGCCGTGCCGGATTCATTTATCACTTCAGCCACGCATTCTTATACCCTTTCATGATTGCCTCCATATACACCGACGACACTCGAAAAAGGGAAAATGCCGGCGAGAAAGCCGTTGATTTCCATAGTGATATTGCAGAAGCCTTTGGAGAGCGGTATCAGCAGTCAGCCGACTTCAAGGAGCGATTTGACGTGTGGGTACGTTTGCTTGACCAGTACGCGCAACCCGGCCATACGGTACTTGATGCAGGTTGCGGTACAGGTATTTTCAGTCATTACTTAGGCCAACGAGGTTGTGAAGTGCTTGGTATCGATGGCTCGGAAGAGATGGTGCGGCTTGCCAAACAACAGGCGGGGCCAAACGAACAATTTGAGGTAGCGATGCTGCCGACCCCCCACACACTCGTCAAACAACCAGTGAATACTATCGTATGCTCGAGCGTCCTCGAATATGTCCCCGATTTGCAGGGAGCTTTAGAAACGCTTGACCGACAGTTACAATCAGGCGGCTATATGATTCTCTCGCTTCCCAATCGGCGATCAGTATACCGGTCGTTGGAACGTATCAGTTTCTGGCTGACTCGTCGTCCTGCCTATCTAAAATACGTACACCATTACGGCGATGTAGAAACGGTGGCTCATATGCTGGGGAATGCGTATCGGATTTGCACACAACAGACGTTTGGCGGTACAAATACTGTTGCGCGGCTGCTGCGAGGTATCCTGCCAGCCCGTTTTGCCGATACGTTGTTTATAGCCGTTTATCAGAAAAAATGAAAGTAATATCTATTGTCGGTGCCAGGCCTAACTTTATGAAAGTGGCACCGCTACACCGAGCCTTTCAGAAATTACCCAACATTATCTCGAAAATCGTTCACACGGGTCAGCACTACGATACCCGGATGAGCGACGTTTTTTTCAATCAGCTCGAACTACCAAAACCAGATTACTATCTGGGCGTATCTAGTGGTACCCATACACAACAGACCGCCGAAATCATGACTAAATTTGAGTTAGTCATGATTTCGGAGAAACCAGATTGGGTCGTAGTGGTCGGTGACGTAACAAGCACGCTGGCCTGTGCATTAGTGGCGGTACGCCAGGGTGTCAAGGTAGCCCATGTTGAAGCAGGCCTACGGTCAGGCGACCGACAGATGCCGGAAGAAATCAACCGCATTCTGACTGATAATCTGTCGGACCTATTATTTGTGACAGAGCAGGCGGGTCTCGATAACCTACAATGTGAAGGTATCGACAAGGCGAAAATTAAGTTTGTTGGTAATGTTATGATCGACTCGCTCGTCCATTATCGCACAAAGGCAAATTCCATCAACACTGTAGCTACGTTAGGGCTGGCATTCAGGCAATATATATTGCTTACAATGCATCGTCCCTCGAATGTAGATTTAGCGGAGGGCTTAGCGGGTATCATACAAATTGTACAGGAAGCAGCTTTGCATAGTCTGGTTGTATTTCCGTTGCATCCTCGTACTCGTACAAACCTGAGTCGATTTGGCTTGATGGATCGACTGGAAGCAATCGACAATGTACTCTTGTTAGAGCCCCAAGGGTATTTAGAGTTTTTGAACCTTATAGAAAATGCGATGGCTGTCGTGACCGATTCGGGTGGTATTCAGGAAGAAACCACGTACCTACAGGTCCCTTGCCTTACCTTCCGGACAAGCACTGAACGGCCTAGTACGATTACGCTAGGCACCAATACATTACTCGCTGATCTTGACCCTGCTACCACAGCTAATTGCCTGGCCGATATCAGAAATGGATTGGCTAAAACAGGTGTCGTTCCTCCGCTATGGGATGGACAAGCCGCAGGAAGAATTGCCGCAGCGCTACTAGATCATGTATAAGTTCTTCTAGTCATACCTTAATTGCCACCTACCGTAGATGTACCAACTTATACAGAATTTAAAATCCGGGGAGACGGTGCTGGAGACGGTACCGGCGCCTCAGGTACGTGCCGGGCAGGTGCTGATCCGTACGCGGCGCACGCTGGTGTCGCTGGGGACCGAACGGATGCTGGTCGACTTTGGCAAGGCGAATCTGCTCAGTAAAGCCCGTCAACAGCCCGATAAGGTGAAGCAGGTGATCGAGAAAATTCAGTCTGATGGCCTGTTACCGACCTTAGAAGCCGTTTTCCGGAAGCTTGATCAACCATTGCCACTTGGCTATTGCCATGTGGGTGAAGTAGTGGCCGTTGGGGCTGGCATTACCGACCTTGTTATTGGCGATCGGGTAGCCTCCAATGGGCAACATGCCGAAATGGTCTGTGTGCCCCGTAATCTGGTCGCTAAAATTCCGGACACGGTCAGTGATGACCAGGCAGCCTTCACCGTCATTGGTGCCATCGGCCTACAAGGCATCCGGCTTATTAACCCGACGCTTGGCGAAACGATTGTGGTTGTCGGGCTCGGGCTTATTGGCCTGCTCACAGCCCAGTTGCTTCGGCTGAACGGCTGCCGCGTAATTGGCCTCGACCTCGATGAACGTAAGCTGGCGCTGGCCCGCACCTTTGGCATCGAAACGCTGAACCCGGCCAATACGGATGTAGTGAAAGCCGTAACGGATCTGACTGGCGTCGGGGCCGATGGGGTGCTGATCACGGCTTCCACAAAGTCGGACGAGGTGATGACGCAGGCTGCCCGGATGAGTCGCAAGCGTGGCCGTATTGTGCTGGTCGGAGTGGTTGGTCTGTCCCTGAGTCGGGCCGATTTTTTCGAGAAAGAGCTGACGTTTCAGGTGTCATGCTCGTATGGGCCCGGTCGCTATGACGCTGATTACGAACAGGCTGGCCACGATTATCCATTGCCATTTGTCCGCTGGACGGAAAATCGCAACTTCCAGACAATCCTTCATTTACTCAGTACGGGCCAGTTACAGGTAGATCCATTGATCACGGAGGTGGTCCCACTGGCGGAGTACGGGCGGATCTATGGGCGAATGAACGGCTCGACCAGCATTGCTTCGCTGCTAAGCTATTCCAATGCAGTTGAAACGGCCGACCGGCTGGGTACGTTGGTTAACCTCCGCCCGACCGACACAACCCTGGCCCAGTCGGCGGGTGTAGTGGGAATTATCGGGGCAGGAAATTTCGCGGACTCGACGCTGATCCCTGCGCTCAGGAAAGCTGGCGCCACCTTACAAACTATTGCCAGTGCCAACGGATTAAGCGGTACACTGCTGGCCAAAAAACACGGAATCGCCCAAAGCACCACCAATTACCAGGATATGCTGGCCGATCCGGCCATTGATCTGTGTGTGATCACAACCCGCCATAACAACCACGCCAGCCTGGTGGTGGAAGCGCTGCAAGCCGGAAAACACGTATTCGTGGAGAAACCAATGGCCATCTACGACGAGGAACTAGCCAATGTGATCGCCGCACAACAGGCCGCTCACCCAGTTGGTGACCGAATGGTAATGGTGGGGTTTAACCGTCGATTCTCACCAACCGCCCAAAAAGCAAAGCAGTTGCTGGGTGGTGGAAACAGCGGAGCAGTACCCATCAATGTCGTGGCAACGATGAACGCGGGGGCTATTCCTGCCAACTCCTGGGTACATGACCGGGCCGTGGGCGGCGGACGACTTATCGGCGAAGCCTGCCATTATATTGACCTGATCACGTACCTGGCTGGTAGCCACGTGGTGGCCGTCTGTATGAATGCGATGGGGACGCATCCATCTGACACTACCGATTCAGCATCGATTTTGCTGCGTTACGCAAATGGCGCAACGGGGGTGGTTAATTATTTTGCCAACGGCAGTAAGGCGTACGCCAAAGAACGCGTAGAGGTGTATTCGCAGGAGCGGACATTGGTTCTCGATAACTTCAAATCGCTGAAAGGCTACGGGTTTCGCGGGTTTACAAGTCAATCGGGTGGGCAAGACAAGGGGCATGCCGAGCAGTTTCGGCGACTCATCACCACGTTGCGTAACGGCGGCGAACCACTTATTCCGTTTGCTGAACTAGTCAATACAACCGCCGCTACGCTCGCCGCCATCCGCAGCCTGCACGAAGGAGGCTGGGTTGCTGTACGATGAAATCGCCTGGCTTATACTGGCGAACCCTTCGCCATCTGACCCCTCGCCAGCTGATCTATCAGGTATGGAATCGGCTGCGTGGTCGGCCGCGGCTGAACTGGACCAGCGCTGACGCCAACGTACCCAGCCTGCCGCTTCCAATCACGTTTACCTTGCTGAATCAGTCCGTAACGTTTACCGAGCGAATCGACTGGAACTACGCGACCAATGGAAAACTCTGGACCTATACCCTGAATTACTTCGACTGGTTAACGCCCCCTGAACACGGGAGCACCCTAACGCCCTACCCGTTTTCAGGGCAGGGAGGCGACTCCATCAGGGATGGGGTCGCTCTCATTCATGCTTTTATTCAGCAGACCAACGATCTGCGCGATGGACTGGAGCCCTACCCTACTTCGCTGCGGTTGTTGAACTGGCGAAGCTTTCTGCTGCGAGAGGGCATTCAGGATAGCTTTATCGAGCGGCATATGTACGCGCAAACAGCCCTGCTCCGATCACGACTTGAGTATCACCTCGGTGGCAACCACCTGCTCGAAAATGCCTGTGCGCTCACCATGATGGCCGTTCATTTTCAGCATCGACTATGGTTTGCCGATGGCGCGAAGCTGCTGGCCAACCAACTCCATGAGCAGTTTCTGACCGATGGGGGCCATTACGAACGTAGTCCGGTTTATCATCAGCTACTGACCGGCCGGCTACTTGATCTCTACGCTGTACTGTTGACCAGCAGTTGGGTTACAGACGCCACGCTGATCAGGTACGTCCGGGAAAAAATTGCCGCCATGCTTAACTGGCTGGTCACGGTCACTTTCCGCGATGGTTCAGTGCCCATGGTCAATGATGCCGCCTATGGGGTTGCGCCTACTACCGCCGGCCTGCTGGCCAAAGCGGCTCCATTGGGTTTCCGGCCAACACAGATTCAGTTGACAGATAGTGGGTATCGAATGCTGACCACCCCACGCCTGGAAGTGTTTATCGATGTTGCACCGGTTGGGCCGGATCACCAGCCAGGCCACGCTCATGCCGACACGTTCTCGTTTGTCCTGCATATCGACGGCCAACCCGTTGTGGTTGATCCGGGTACATCGACCTACCAGATTGGGGAACGGCGCCGTTGGGAGCGAAGCACGGCTGCTCATAATACGGTCACTGTTTCCGATCAGAACTCATCGGAACTATGGAGTGGTTTCCGGGTGGGTCGCCGGGCACAGGTAACTATCCTGACCGACCTGCCCTGCTGCGTTGAAGCAGCTCATGACGGCTACGCCTACCTGGGCGACCGACATACCCGCCGCTGGACGTTGCTCGACGAGACGACACTGCGGGTAGACGACTGCTTTATTGACAATAATTTAGCAAGAAAATCCCATCTGTATTTCGACCATTACCTATATTTGACCACTGAGCAACAAGTCGTTACATTAGCGAATTGCGCTGTACAATTTGTTTCCGAAAAACCATTATCAGTCAATTTAACGACTTATGATCAGGCACTCGGTTTCAACCGCACAGCTACAGCTTCATGCGTTTCACTCGACGTGCCTACCACCGTAATGACTACCCTTTTTACTGTCCGCTTGTGAACGTCCTTTTTCTGACCTACTATTTCTCACCAGATCTTAGCGCCGGTTCTTTTCGAAATACCCCCCTTGCCTATGAATTGGCCAATCAGCTTGGCGACCAGGGAACGGTTCATGTAGTCACTACGCAACCTAACCGGTACCAGTCCTTTCGGGTAGAAGCTGCGGCCGAGGAACGGCAGGGCAACCTGCGCATCGACCGGATTTCAGTACCAACCCACACCAGCGGTTTTACCGACCAGATTCGCTCGTACGTCCATTTCTACCGGCAGGCTTACGCCCTTACACGGGGGGCAACTTACGATGTGGTGGTGGCGTCGTCATCGCGCCTGTTTTCGGCCTTCCTTGGCGCGCAACTGGCTCGCCAGCGGAAAGTCCCGCTGGTACTCGATATTCGCGATCTGTTCCGGGAAAACATTCTGGAATTGCTAAAGAATCCGGTAGCGAAACTGGCGCTGTCACCTACGCTCAAGGCCGTTGAGCGTTATACATTTGGCTACGCACAGCACATAAACATGGTCTCTGAAGGGTTCAATGATTACTTTTCAGCCTACCCACAAGCTACCTACAGCTATTATACCAACGGCATTGACGATCATTTTCTGAATTTTCCGGCTACCCCGCTGGCCCCTCAGGTTTCCACGCAACGTACCATTCTGTATGCGGGTAACATCGGCGAAGGGCAGGGGCTCGAAAAGATCATCCCGCAAACGGCCCGCCTGCTTGGCCCGACCTACCGGTTCGTCGTGATCGGGGATGGCGGCACCAAAAGCAGGCTCGAAAAAGTGGTGGCTGAAGCAGGGCTGAGTAATGTCATTATTCGACCACCAGTTGACCGGGCCACGCTCCTGGCCGACTATGAACAGGCTGACTACCTGTTTATGCACCTGAACAATCTGGCGGCCTTTGAACGCTGTCTGCCCTCAAAACTGTTTGAGTATGCAGCTACCGACAAGCCTGTACTGGCTGGCGTGGCCGGCTATGCCGCCCAGTTCGTTCGTCAGCACGTACCCAACAGTTTTGTGTTTCCTCCCGGCGATGCGGCTTCACTGGCAACGTACCTACTGACAACGCCTTATCAGACTATCATTCGGACGACATTTATCAACCAGTTTCGCCGCCAGACCATCATTCGGTCGCTGGCTGGTCAAATACTGAAGTCGGCAGGCTTTGTCCAGGCAGCTGTTGAAACTGACGGGGTAATTGGGTAATGCCTGACCGGCGACAACGCCGTTCATCCCTTGATTACTCAAGCACCTAACCCTCCTTTCGGCGACTTTCCAGAAAGGCTTCGATGCGATTCAGGGCCACCGTCATCTCGTCGATATTCGGTAGGCAAACGATCCGAAAATGGTCAGGCGTTTGAAAATTGAATCCTTGTCCGGCCACTACCAGCACCTTCTGTTCAACCAGCAGGTCATACACGAAGGCGTTGTCGTCGGCGATATCAAACTGGTTTAGGTCAATCTTGGGGAAGATGTACAGAGCGCCTTTCGGCTTTACACAGCTGATGCCCGGAATGGCTACCATGCGTTCATAGGCCAGCATAATTTGCCGGTACAGCCGCCCAGCCGGTATAACCAGGTCATGAATACTCTGATACCCCCCCAGCGCCGTTTGAATGGCATACTGCGTGGGTACGTTGGCGCAGAGCCTCAGGCTTGCCAGCAGGGTTAACCCCTCGATATAGGACTTGGCTTTGTGCTTCGCGCCCGTCATCACCAGCCAACCGCCCCGAAAACCAGCAGCCCGGTAATTCTTCGATAGGCCATTCATAGTGATACAGAGCGTATCATGAACAAAGCGGGCCATCGGGTGATGAGTAGCGTCGTCGTACAGAATCTTGTCGTAGATCTCGTCGGCAAACACAATGAGTTTGTGGTTTTCGGCAATACGGGCAATGCCTTCCAGCACGGTCTTATTGTATACAGCACCAGTGGGGTTATTGGGGTTGATGAGCACCACTGCCCGCGTACGAGCCGTAATCTTACTTTCCAGGTCGACCAGATCAGGGTTCCAGTCGGCCGTTTCGTCACAGATGTAATGGATCGGCTTACCCCCGCAAAGTGCCACCGACGTTGTCCAGAGCGGATAATCGGGCGAAGGTACCAATACCTCATCGCCCTCATTGATAAGCGCCTGCATCGATAGCAGGATCAGCTCACTAACACCATTGCCAATGTATATATCATTGATTGTCACGCCGGGCAACCCCAGGTTTTGGGTGTAGTGCATAACCGCTTTACGCGCCGCAAACAACCCCCGCGAATCTGCATACCCCTGCGCATTGCGGATGTTCAGGATCACATCGTGGACAATCTCATCGGGTGTGTCGAACCCAAAAGCCGCCGGGTTACCAATGTTAAGGCTAATGATTTTATAGCCCTGGCTTTCCAGCTCCAGCGACTTCTCGTAAACCGGCCCCCTGATGTCATATTTGAGGTGAGTAAGCCGGTCTGATTTGCGAATCTCCATCATAAAAAAAAGACATAACCCACGTAGGTTATGCCACCTGTGCAAAGGTAGCGGTTTTACAAGTGTAGCCCGTTACGATTTACGCTCACCGAGCGGGTCTCCACTGTAGTCATACCAGGCAACCAGGTAATGTCGTCGCGATTTTAACGTGACATTGTTTGCCGGATCCAGTCGTGGCCTCTTCGGGAAGGTACGCTGATGAGGCAGTAGTTTCAGTGCTCAGGCCACGTATCTGTATGCCCGTTCAGGTAGATTTGATACGCCATCTGGCAACGGAAAGAGCAGTTTGAGCACTTTTGCAAAAACCGTGCCAGTAAAATGCAATCAACAGTTAGTCAGCCAATAAAGGAATTAATATTTCCTGATGGGCTTACTTTTACCGGTGGCTCCGCTAAATCAATAGAAATAACCAATTTCTATTCGCTGGCCCAATAGTTGCAAGGGGTAGTGGTATGCAATGGAACTCCAATTCAACCACATTCGTCCCGTCGTGGGAGGTAGCCTCTACACTTCAGGTACAACAGGTATCGGCCAGTGCCGGGTGGGTATTAACGGTGACCGTGCCACCGCTGATTCCCTCAACAGCTCATTGATCGGGCTACGGGTACAAGGTTAAAAACCCACTTTTGAGTGACCTTCTGTTCGCTCACCGGAGATCGTCTGGCCTTCGACGTTGAAGATATCAGCCAGCGTCATCGGCTCATTGGTATGAAAATCGGTGCCCAGGCTTGCCAGTAACGCATTGGCTTTCGGTACCGCCAGTTTACCAAACGCATAGTCGACCATTAATCGGCCTTTCCGTAGCAGCGCCTTATCCAGCAAACTCTTGTTGGCATTAAACGTGGCAATAATCTGAATGTGCAGACAGTCGGCCAGCAGCCCGTCGGTCAGGTTCAGGATATTGGAAACGCTATTGGTATCTCCCCCGGCCTCGCGGGCCTGTAAAATCCGCTCCGCATCTTCAATGAGCAGCACTGAATCGCGCTGTTCCAGTAAAAATGGAATCAGGTCGGGCGACGTCAGAAAGTTGGTCATATAGGGCGGCAAAATCAGCATGTTCTTCCGCACCAGCGAACTGAGGTATTTGATATAGGTCGTTTTTCCGGTACCAGGTTCGCCATGCAGCAGGATCAACCCTTTGTATTTCGGGCGATTCAGCAACGATACAAGCCGCTCGTGCACTTCCGGAAAACCATCATTGTAATACAGGTCCAGGTCTATCTGCGGGGGGTCAATCTCCACTCGTTCGGTGTGCAGGCCGCCCAAGCCACTTTGAATAAGGTAAATGTTGGTTTGTTCAGGTTGCTGCTCACAGATCAGGCTTTCGATGCCTTCGAGGCAGGCCTTGATCACGCTGGCATCCCGATAGAACCCTGAAAATCGGCAATAAGCATCCCACATGAACTCACCATTGAGCATAACCCCATCCGGATGGGCGTAGATGCGCTCATTGGTCCGAAGCCCTTCTTTCGTCAGCCGCATCGACTGGTTAATCACCGTAAAGCCACGCGCCAGGAGCCAGTCGTGTAACTCAGGCTTGTAGTCTTCGTGGGTGAAGAGGTAATTCGGGTATTCACCGTAGGTCTGTACGAAATGAGCCGCCAGTGGAAACTCGCGGTCTAGATCGTGAGTAATGAACAGGTCCTGAATAACGCGTTGATTGGGCATACAGGGCTAAAAGTACGAAAACTTGAGCGTATTGGGGTTAGGTGTATACCGAAAAACCAGCTCGTGCATGGTGCGCTGAAAGGCCGTCAGCGGGGCTTCGGGGGCGATGGAATTGTATAGGTAACCCAGCCGTACATTACCCGACAACTGGTATTCCAGTGTTCCCTGCACGTAGCTGAAGGTGCCATTGGTGAACGTATTGTTCTGGCGTACCGATACCCCCAGGGCAGCCCGTTCGCGGTACCAGACCCGGGCGTTCAGATCTACGGCCAGCGGTTCGGCGCCAGACCGCGACACGACCACCGACGGAATCAGCTTAAACTCATCGGTCAGGTCTATTTTGCCACCCCCCTGTAGATAGATCGGCTGGCGGTAGAGAAACCCACCGAGACCAAAGGCCTTGCTGTTCAGTTCTGGCGCCGATATACCAGCAAAAAACGCGGAGGCATCATAATACAGCCCAACGCCATAGCTCAACAGGGCACTGCTACCGCCAAGGCTCGTGCCCGTGCCAACGATGGGCAGAATATTCACGCCGCCCTGCACACCCAGAAACAAACGGGCCAGGTTAGGGAGATCAATCCGGTACGAGAGGTTAGATGACAGACCCACGTTACCAAGCGTGCTGTTGCGATCGTTGAGCACCTGAAAGCCTAAACCGAAGCGGCCCGTACCAAGCTGTCCGTCAGCGGCAAACGTTTGGGTAATGGGTGTAGCGATCTGTTGCGCGTTCTGGCTTAAAAAGCTAAACAGCCGTCCCCGGAAAGCCAGCGTCATATTAAAATCTTCACGTACCCCCGCAAAAGCCGGGTTAATGGCCATTGGGTTAATCAGGTATTGCGAATAAAGTACCTCTTTCTGGGCCAGGCCTGGCAGCCAACCAGCTGATAAACAGGCAAACAGAAGTAAACGAACGAAGTGGCGCATCGGCGAAGTGTTACAACAGCCGCAAGTTGCCCTATCCAGCTCGTTTTTCCAATCCCGGTACGTGTGTCAGGGCCATTCGCTGACGTTCTGCACGCGCAGGTACGTTCAGTAGGCATCAGTAGGCTGGTGAGACCAATTCATGTGGTTAACTTAGCGGCCACTTAATCTTTGCTGACTACACGCATTGCCCACTCTTATACTATGTCTACAATTTGTTGTTTTGGTGAAGTGTTGTTACGGTTTTCGCCGGTGGCGAACGGAGGATGGATTCAGCAGTCGATGATGCCTGTGTATGTAGGTGGGGCCGAACTGAACGTTGCTATGGCACTGGCCAACTGGAACGTACCTGTCCGCTACTCCACCGGCGTGCCTGAAAACGCACTGGCCAGCGATATCACTGAGTATATCACCAAACGCGGTGTGGACCCGTCGGGCCTTATTCGGAACAAGCCTGGTCAGGCGCTGGGTAACCGGATTGGTTCGTATTACCTGCCCCAGGGAAGCGACTTAAAAAATGCCGGTGTTATTTATGACCGGGCCGGGTCTGCTTTTGCCGAACTGAAACCCGGTGAGATTGACTGGGCACCTGTACTTCAGGACGTGGGCCGATTGCACGTCAGCGCCATCAGCCCGGCCCTGAGTGCGCAGGCAGCAGCCGTTTGTCGGGACCTACTTGCCACGGCTTCAGCGAAAGGAATAGCTATTTCGATCGACTTGAACTACCGCGCCCGCCTGTGGCAATATGGCATGAAGCCCGTCGAAATTATGCCTGAGCTGGTGCACTATTGCGACGTAGTGATGGGCAATATCTGGGCGGCCAACACACTGCTTGGCATTCCAGTATCTGATGAAATTACGGAAGCGAGCACACAGGCCGATTATATAGCTCATGCTCAGGTGACCTCTGAGGCCATTCAGGCTCGTTTTCCGCGTTGTAAAGTGGTCGCGAATACCTTCCGGTTCAGCAAACAGCCAACGGGCATTCACTATTACACCACCCTATTCACCAATGGCCAGTCATACGTGTCGCCCACCTATGAGGCAGATACGGTCATTGACCAGATTGGTAGCGGCGACTGTTTCATGGCTGGTCTGCTCTACGGGCTTTATAACAACCATGACCCTCAACGTATCCTGAATTTTGCAACGGCGGCCGCCTTTGGCAAGCTGAGCGAAGTAGGTGATGACACCAAACAATCTGTTGCCGACGTACTTAAACTAACCGCCTGACCTTCTACCAATGTCTATGTCTCCCTTTCTCCAGAATGTAGCGAACCACCCATTAGTACCGGTTTTCTACCACGCCGATGCCGCCCACGCCATCTCGATTGTCAAAGCCTGCTACGACGGCGGTATGCGTGTGTTTGAGTTCACCAATCGGGGCGCTGCGGCCCTACCCGTCTTTACCGAATTGGCTGGGTACGTTGCCGAACACTGCCCCGGCCTGGCGCTGGGTATTGGCACCATCCTGACCGCCGCCGATACCGAGCGCTTCCTCGACGCGGGAGCCGCTTTCGTTGTTCAGCCTGTAATGACCGCCGAAGTAGGCGAAGCCTGCCGCGAACGTGGGCTGCCCTGGGTGCCTGCCGGTGCTACGCTCACCGAAATTTATAAGGCCACGCAACTGGGTGCCGAGGTGGTGAAAGTTTTTCCGGGAAATGTACTGGGGCCAGGCTTCATCAAAGCGGTGAAAGGCCCGATGCCCTGGCTGAACCTGATGGTAACGGGCGGCGTTGAACCCACCGCCGACAGCCTCACCACCTGGTTTGGTGCGGGTGTAACGGCAGTGGGGCTTGGTTCGCAACTCTTCACCGGCGACACGGCCTCGCCCGATGCCCTTCGTGACCGGGTAGCGATGCTGGTGCAGTTGGTTGCCAACCTGAAGGGCCGCCGGTAATCAGGGCTTCAGCCAGGTCACCAGCCAGTCTACGGCGGCCTGAAGGGCAGCCGGCGTAACGGCATGACCGGTGTCTTTCTGTATGTACAGCTTTACCTTATCATCGGCGCCAGCCCGGTGGTAAGCCTGTTTCGTCGGTGCCATACACTCGTCCAGACCAGGCAGCGGCGTTCGATCGTCGGAATCGCCATTGATGACCAGCAGTGGCCGTGGTACGATGAGCGGAACCATAGCTGGCCCATCAAATCGGGTGTAGATACCGGGGGCCACCCGGTCGTAGAAGGTACGGATGAAAGCGGCATCGATTTTGCTCGTTCCTGTTTCTTTGGCAGCTTCATCTACGGCCAGCTGGAACGTACCCACCCGCGACATCCACCGGTTATTATCTAACGCCCAGCGGAAGCTCTGCACGCCGATCATCGGCACGGCCACAGCAATGCGTGGGTCAACGGCGGCAGCGAGGTACGTTTCCATACCCCCTTTCGAGAAGCCGATTACGCCAATCCGGGATGCGTCTACATCGGGTCGGGTTTCCAAGTAATCGATTAGGCGCAGCACATCCCAGACGGTATCGTAAAGAAACGGGTGTTCCTGCCCGGTTCGGTAGGTTTGCAGCATAGCGGCTACGTATTGGGCCGAGCCGGTGCCGGTTTGCCGTTCGCCGTGGTATCGGCCATCGATGGCAATGGCAATGAACCCCTGGTTGGTCAGCGTTTTCAAGACGCTCCACTGCCCCTCTTTTGTGCCGCCGGTCCCATGCAGAACCACTACCACAGGTCGCCGCCTTTGATCGTCCGGTTTCAGCAGAATACCCGGCACACGCTGCGTTTTTTCAGCAGCATACGTAAAATGTTCCTGTCGCAGGCCATCGGTATTCGGCATTACTCTGACAATCGGAGCCAATGGTACCCGCGGGTGATCGATCAGCTGTAAGAAGGCTTTCCGGGTTGCCACTGTGGTGGCCATTTCCTGCGCCACACTATTGTTTTCGAGTACCATTAGCAGCACGACGAGTGCAAGGCAACGGCCTTTAGCGAGAAGGATTGGCATTCTGGTTAGTTCAGATTAAGACGGTCTGTTGGGTTGCGCTCCAGCCATTTGACTCCTTTTAGGCCAGTCTGCACGACCATAGCTTGACACAACAGACGGTAAAGCAATGCTGGCCGAATCCACTACTGCTTTACCCGTTGCAGGTCCAGGTCCTGGAAGTCGAAGCTAAAATCGGTTAGGGGCGAGATGGGTCTCATTTTGATGGAAGCGGGCTTCATGGTATCATCGACCTGGAAGGTAACAAACGCGTCGGCATCCAGGCTGCGGTTGTTCCATTTCACCACGAACGTATTTCCCTTGTAATAGAATAGTTCGCCCGTCAGCTTCGGCGCCCGCACTGATCGAAACCAGGTACGTCCCCCCTGCTCGCTCAGCACCACATCGCCGAACCAGCGGTCGCGGTACGTGCCGGCGTAGTTGGCGAAATCAACTTTTGTGGTGGTCGATTTTTGCTCTTTTTCAATGCCATCCCAGATGTTTTTAGTGATTTTATCGGCTTCCTGCTGACCACTCTTCACCCGCTCCCCGTAGCGGGTAACCCAATCTGTTGGCGGCAAGCCCAGGTAGCTGTCTTTGATCGTGTTGGTCACCGAGTTAAACGCCGCTCCCGACTGCTGGTTAGTGAAGACAATGATCCCCAGTTGCAGTTCGGGCAGTATCGTCACCTGCGTCACCATACCCGCCAGACCACCGGTGTGGGTCACCTGCTTCAGGCCTTTCACGTCCGATAGAAACCAGCCCAGCCCATAAGCCGAAAAGTGGGTGTTGTAGGGCGGTACCGGTGTAGGGTTAGTAGGCAAAATCGTTTGTGGGCTCCACATCTCAGCGTGTACTTTGTCGCTGAACAACCGTTTATCCCCATTGTCGCCATACTTGCCTCGGTTCAGCTGGGCAATCACCCATTTGCTCATGTCGGCCACACTGGAATTGATACCCCCCGCCGAATAGCCAAACCGCATGATATCGCGGTCGATCACCTGCACCTTGCCATTGACCGGGGCGTGCGCATCAATGACGTTCACCTTGTCGGCCAGCCGTTCGTAATAGCCCGCACTCCGGTTCATTTGCAACGGTCTCATGATGCGTTCTTCCACAAACTCAGACCAGGTTTTGCCACTGACCCGCTCAACGACCTCACCCGCCACCATATAGAGCAGGTTGTCGTAATCGTATTTGGTACGGAAGCCCGAAACAGGTTTCAGGTAGCGCAGGTTATGAATAATGTCTTTCATGGTGAAGTTGCTGGAATCGGGCCAGAACATCAGATCACCAGCCCCTAAACCAAGGCCGCTGCGGTGGGTCAGCAGATCGCGGATGGTGAAGGCCTCGGTCACGTAGGCATCGTACATCCTGAACTCAGGTACGTGGTCGATCACCTTATCGTCCCAGGTCAGTTTGCCTTCGTCCAGCAGCATCCCCAACGCGGCAGCGGTAAAAGCTTTGCTGTTCGACGCAATACCAAACAGCGTGTTCTCATCCACTGGTTGACGCGTCTTCAGCGAACGCACACCATAGCCTTTCGCGTGAACCACTTTGCCATCTTTCACCACGGCAACGGCAATACCAGGCACATCGAAGGTGGTCAGTGTACGCTGAACAAGCGCGTCGATTTGCTGGGATGTAATGACTTGGGCAAACGTAAGAAACGGGGCGGCGTACAGGAGTACGCCCATCACGAAGACTGATAGGGAGCGATTTTTCATTAGAGCGAAAATGAGCGGTTGATTGGGAGTAAGTTAAGGATAATGCCTTGATTCATCGAATTTTGCCCCAACGAATCAAGGCATCAACGCCATTGTGCCCCAATTACCATCACCCATTTATGTCGACGCTTCCAGATACGGGCGCACATCCAGGCCCAACTGCCCCATGCCCGCAATCCAGGTTTCGTCGTCGATGCCTCCCGAAGCCACCCAGTCTTCGTCGGAAAGCGAGGCGCGCCAGCCGAGGAGTGCGCCAGCATCGGGGCCAACGGGGTAGCGCAGTTGCGTATCATGACCCGAAATAATTGCCTGAATCACATCGCTCACCAGGCTGGCAGGTACGTGGTTGGCCTGCGAGGCTGCGAAAAATGCCTGAATCCGGTTGAGGGCCGGGTAGCTGGTTTGGGCTGGTGTCTCGTCGAGTTTGCCGATAATGGGTGTGTCGATCACACCGGGTTCAACAAGTACCACCCGAACCCCGAAGGGCACCAGTTCGCCCGCTAAACTTTCGCTGAGGGCTTCAACGGCGGCTTTGGAGGCCGAATACGCGCCCAAAAAAGGACTGTAGAGTTTGCCCGATACCGACGAAATATTGACGATACAGCCACTCCGACGCGCCCGCATAGGGGGCAATACAGCCTGAATGCAGCGTAAAACGCCGAAATAATTGGTTTCCATCACGCGGCGGAACGAATCAAGCAGCGATTCTTCGACAGGGCCCGATGGCGCAATACCCGCGTTATTTACCAGTACATCAATCTGGCCCGCCTGCGCCAGCACGTCAGCCACGGCTGTTCGCACCGACGCGTCGGAATCGACATCCATTGGCAAAATCGTGATGGGCAGGTTGTCGCGTTGGGCAAGCTGACCCAGTTCGGGTGCCCGTTGCGGGTTGCGCATGGTGGCGTAAACCTGGTGGCCGTTGCGGGCCAGCACTTCGGCGGTGGCAAAGCCAATGCCGGTGCTGCATCCGGTAATCAGAATGGTAGACATGCGTATAGAAGAGTTTAGAATAAACGAAACAAGCAAAGCTCTGCGCTAACCTGAGTTGGCGCAGGGCGCATTAAAGCGAACGTACCTACTTTGCTTTTGCCGACAAATAGCTGTTTGTCAATTGCTTACTTCGAGGCCACAACCGGCGTTTTCACGGCGAACTCCTGTAGGTAGTACACCTCTGACCGAAGTATGTTACGGGTTGCGTAGATCTGGCCAATCAGTTTCTGTATGTCCTGGCCGGGCATAGCTTTCTGGAAGGCTTCGCCGTAGTGGGTATCGCCCATCTCTTTCATGCTTGGGTAAAAGTTGACCGTAGCATAGCTGTAGCCTTTCTCGCTGCCAGACGGATACATCAGCGCCGCCAGGTTCCAGCCCGCAATGTTGTTCATGGCTATGCGCTCTTTGTGCAGGGCTTTCATGCTCTTTTCCATCGCTACATACTCCGCATACTTGTTGTCTTTCACCTGCATCAGATCCAGCACCCAGTAGGGCGATTTGTCGGGCGACACCCGTTTTTCGGCAAAAACGCCGTCGATGGTTTCCCATATTTCCACCTTACCACTGGTCTGCATTGCGGCGGTGCGCCTGAGCAGGTCGGCCCATTTCGTTTTGGCTTCCGCCCCAAACACCTTCGTATTAAACGTAGCCGGATACGAATTGTCCATCACGCCCATATCGGTGAAGGTCTTGATGGTGATGTAGTCGTATTCCTGGTTGTTGGGGTTCGAGGTCAGTGCCAGCGACAGCATATACCATCCGGTGATGTGGTCACCATCGGCCTGCGCCTGGTGCAGTTTCTTCCATTCATTCTCCAGCGCTCGGGCTTGCTGGAAGGTGAAACCCGGTTTCAGCTTGTGGTAATACACCTCCGAAAAAGTCCGCATCGACGGTGCCTGGCCATAACTAAAAGTGGCCATAAACAGACCCACAACGAGTGTGAGCATCAGACGGGGCAACAGATTGATTTTCATGGCAAAAAGGGGTTTATATAAACTGGAAAAGTGAACTCAGCTTTGGTTAATCGGGTACCGTCGGCCATTGAGCAACGTACCCAGCCACGTATTCCGAACGCCGTAGTGGTAGGTCAGGAATAGCAGGGCGAACGAGGGCACGAAAATGAGCGGCAGTTTCAGCAGCCAGTGGATCTGAAGCGGAGCCACCAGAATCTGGAACAGCACCACAACCGGTAGGTGAGCGATATAAAGCCAGTAGGCCGAATCGGACAGGTAGCGGATGCGTTTGCTGGGGTGACTGAAGTACCTTAGAATCAGTCCGATAAAAGCAAAAACGGCCGTCATCGTGGCTACTGCTGATAGGGCGTTGATAACGGGCAGAAAGGTATTGACCACCGCAGGATCAATGGCCGGGGCCGTAGGCGGGGCGTTGTGGGCATAGATGGTTGTGAGCAAAAAGGCTGTTAATCCGCCGGCTACGACAAGGCTAAACAGGAGGTTGAGTTTCCAGTGCCTTTTCAACGCCACAATCAGGGCGGGTTGCCGCTGAAACAGCCAGCCAACAGTGAAATAAAGGCCATAGACACTGAAAGGAGCCAGCAGGGGCGTGAATCCGTGATCAGGTGTATCAACACCTACCCAGGACGTTACGGTCAGCGTTGGTCCGATAAGTAATACACCCAGCACCAGACCACCCCACCACTTTTGCGTAGCTGCGGCCAACAGACGATCCAGTACCAGCCTGAGTTGCCCCGACTTATCTACGCTGTTTACGAGGGGGCGAACGACAAAGGCAGCTACACAAAACAGCATCAGGTAATACAGAAACCACAGGTGTGCAATTGGCAAATCGGCCCGAATCCATTTCAGAGATATAACATCCCTATACATCACCAACCAGGGCGACATCGAGGCAACGGGCGATTCTTTGGGGATCAAGCCTGCCCTTTGGTAGCCCCAGGTCCACAAGACACCGAGCAGGACATACATGATAGGCACAAACAGCAGAAGAGGGACTAAAATCCGGCGGGTTCTGTGGATCAGGAAACTGGTGGCCCCTCGTCTGTGATAGAGCAGATGAGCAAAGTACCCGGCTATTAAAAAGAAAGCCTGCATTCGAAACGAGTGCGCCATGTAAAAGAACCCGTCCAGAAATCGGCTCGGCTGAGAATCACGGATAGCCCAGTAATAGCCTATGTAGGAAACAAATGACATGGTGCCATGAAAGAAAACGCCAATAATCAGGGCGAAGGCCCGCACGGCATCCAGGGCATGAAACCTATCCGACTGTGCGGGTAAGGTTTGGGTAATTTGAGGAGAGGTAGTGGTGAGCATAAGCCGTTTGGGAATCGTTAATTAGCCCGCTGCATTTCTTCTTCGGCGGCGGTGCGGCGCTGGCGGGCGGCTTTCAGCTTCTGGTTGCCGAAGGTGTAGCTCAGGTTCAGCAGCACCAGCCGGGTATCCTGCGTCATGCGGATGTGCTGGATGTTGGTCGGGGTGTTCATGGTGGCAATCGTCCGGTTGGTGTGCACCAGATCCTGCCCGCTCAGTTTTACCTTCAGCTTGGCGTTGACGGCCTTTTGCAACCCCGCATCGACCGACCCCAACCAGGGCGACGACCAGATCGCGTATACGCTCGGCGCACTGATCCGGCCGCTGAGTTCGGCAGTCCAGCCTTTACCCAGCACAATGGCGCTCGAACTGTTCAGACGCCCGGAAAACTGGCTTAGCGACAGCAGCGATTCCTGGTAATTGTAGTCGAACTGATTGTAGAAACCGAGCAGCGTCGTCTGCATGGTCCAGCCTTTGGTGACCGTTACCGGGAAGCTGACCGTCAGGTTATACGCCTGCGACTTGCCGATGTTCTGAACAATGTAGTAGACCTTGTTGCCATCGAGCGGATAAGCCACAATGAACACCAGGTCAGACGTAAAACTGGCTCCTAGTGAGGTAAATACCTTACTGTTGAAGCCATGTTTTACCTCCAGCGAGTGCGTGTACTGTGGCCGTAGATACGGGTTTCCTTCCTGAAATGCGTAGGGGTCGACAAACGAGCGCGATGGGTTCAGGTTCTGGTAACTCGGCCGGTCGATCCGGTAGCTGTACGAGACGGCAAGCGTCTGGTTTTTAGCTATTGGCCTCGATATAAACAGGCTGGGAAACCAGTTCAGGTAGTTGCGTTCCACAATGCTTTTCAGCGTGATGGAGTTGCCTTCCGAGTGGGTATGCTCGGCCCGAAGGCCAACCTGCACGTCTGTTTGCCCGGCCCATTTTCCCGACAAACTCACGTACCCGGCATTGACCTGTTCGGTATACTGAAATTGATTCGAGCGGCTGGGGTCCATGCTCAGGTTGTCGCCCATTCCCGTAAATATGGTCAGGTTGTTGTCTGTTTTCACGGAGGTGCTCTTCACGCCCAGGTCCAGTTTCCACTTGCCGGGAAGCGTGCGGCTATAATCTGCTTTGACCGACCGGATATCGACCGTTGTGGGCATCCGGTTGTCAAGTGCCGTTAACGAGTTAGGGTTGGCATTGGCCCCAATGGTCGTGGCGGTGAGCAGGGTGGTGGTGAACTCGCGCTGGTAGTGGCCCATGTCGAGGTCGGCGGCGAGTTGCCCGTTGTTACTTTTCCCGTCTTTGGCGGTAAGTGTATGCTGGAAGTTAAGGTTGACCAACTGATTACTCGTATGGGTAATCTGGGTCTTGGCGGTTTCGGTTTGCAGGTACACAGGCTGATCACTTCCCCGCCGAAATTGCGCTATGGCCGGTCCACGCTGATCGTTATTGTTCCAGAAGGCCGTCCAGACCAGGCCGATTGTCGTGTTTTTGGTCGGCATATAATCCAGGCCAGCTTTGGCATTCTGCCCCAGATCGCGGTAGACCAGGTACGTGTTCTGTTCAACAAAGCTGCGTTTGGTCAGGTCAACGGCCGCACCGGTGCCATCACCCTGGGCAGGCTGGTCACGGTCGGTGGTGAAGTTCCAGTAGTTGCCGCCCCGGTTGAGGCCATAACTCCCAAACAGATTTACCTTCGATTCGCGGTGATTCAGTTGCAGGCTGGTCCGTTCGCGGTCGAACCGGCCCGAACCACCCGTCAGCGAAGCCGACCCATTGGTGCCGACGTTATTGTTTTTCTTGAGCCGGATATTGATGATGCCTGAGTTGCCAGCCGCATCGTAGCGGGCACCGGGATTCGTGATCAGGTCGATCTTCTCAATGTTATCGCTCGGCATATTTTTGAGCAGGTTCACCACATCCTGCATCGACAGGTACGTCTGCTTGCCGTCGATCTGTACAATCACGCCGTCTTTACCACGCAGTTGAAGCGCGTCGTTCTGCCGGTCGACAGTTACGCCGGGGGCTTTTTCCAGCACCTCCAGGGCCGTGCTGCCGCTACCGATAATACTGCCTGCCACGTTGATCACCGTTCGGTCGGCTTCCTGCTCTACAAACGGTTTTTTAGTTACCACCGCCACTTCGTTCAGCGTTTTAGCCGATTCACTCAGAGGCAAAACGAGTACGTCAACGGGTGTGGCTGCTACCTCAAATACGGCTGATTTGGCTGGTTTATAACCGATCGAACTGGCCATGACAACGTACCTGCCGGGACGAATACCAGTCAGTTCATACGTACCTGCCTCGCTGGTTACACCGCCTTTGGCTAAGGTGGAATCACGGGCATTGAGCAGGGCAATACTGGCAAAAGGAAGGGCCTTACCTGCGGCATCGCTGACGCTACCGCGGACGGTTGTATGCAGGCCGGCAACCGTGGATGATTGAGCCAGCGACAGCGAGGATAACCCTAGCAGGAAGAGGATGAGTAAACCAGCTTTCATGGTTGTATTGGTTTGTGTGGCCGACCAGTCCAGGGCGTTTTACCCTTTGATGATCGTAGCTCAAACTTCCTTCTTTACCACGCAACCGACGTTCACTTTTGGGACAACCTTGTTCACTTTTGGGACAAAATACGTAGTCGACCAATAGTATATATACGCTATTTTAAAATAAGTGAATCTACCAGACACGTGTATCAACGTTGTGTACCCATCAACCAATCCGTTTAGCGGCCTACAAAGTCAGTTGGGCTCTGCTGGTAGGTCTGCTTAAAGAGCGTTGAGAAATAAGTAGGGCTTTCGAAGCCAACACTGTAGGCCGTTTGCGCTACCGAATAACCGGCTCGTAATAGTTCGGCGGCGCGCCGGAGCCGATACTGCCGAATGAGGTCGTTGGCCGAAAGGTTGGTCAGCGAGGTCAGTTTGCGGTGCATGGTCCGTCGGCTCATGTTGTGCCGCTTCGCCAACTCATCGACGGTCAGGGAGGAATCGTCCAAACGGGACTCTATATACGCGTATACGTTCTTCAGAAATGAATCATCTATTTGAACAGGCTGAAACGCTGAATCGACCGATGTTAGTTGCTGGTGGTAGTACTGCTGGATAGTCTGACGGTGGGTCAACAGGTTCTGGATCCTCAGATACAACTCATCCATGTGGAAAGGCTTGGTCAGGTAATCGTCGGCACCTTGTTCCAGTCCCGTTATCCGGCTTTGATGAGCAGCTTTGGCGGTCAGCAAAATCACTGCAATGTGGTTTGTTAAAGCCGTTGATTTGATGCAATGGGTAAGCTGGTAGCCGTCCATGCGGGGCATCATCACATCTGAGATCACCAGGTCGGGCAGTTCGTCCTGGATGAGTTGCCAGCCTTCTTCACCGTCACTGGCAGTCAGCACGCGGTACGAATCGGCCAGTTCACCAGCGATGAACGTCTTCAGTTCCGCATTATCGTCCACCACCACGACCAACGGATCCCCCGGCAGGAAGTGGTCAGTTGCCGGGTCTGTTTGCCTGCGTATGCCCTGCCCGACAAGCGGTGGTGTTGGCGCACTGACCGGCAGGGCATCAGACAACACAGGCACCGCAGCTACGGGTAGGTGCAGGGTGACTGTTGTCCCCGACGGGGGTTCGGTCCGGCTGTCTACGGCAATAGTACCATTCAGCAGAGCAGTCAATTCCTTCACCAGTGCTAACCCAATACCGGTGCCTTCGTAGGCGCGGGTACGGGAATCGTCGGCCTGATAAAAACGGTTGAAGATATGCGGCAGATGAGCCGCACTGATACCAATCCCCGTATCCTGCACCTGTACAGCAATCCGGTCTGGCGATACTAATCGAATCGTAACGCCTACCTGCCCGCCCGACGGTGTAAACTTCAGCGCATTAGCCAATAAATTGCTGATAATTTTTTCCCATTTATCTGCATCGAACAGCCATTCACCCGACGGCGTATCGGTGGTCAGCCGCAGTTCTATTCGTTTGGCTTCAGCCATGGGCCGAAACAGATCGACGCAGTGCCGGATAAACGCGATGCCATTACCCCGCGAGAACGACACACCCATGTTGTTTCCCTCCAGTTTCGACAGGTCGAGGAGTTGATTGATCAGCCGCAACAATTGCTGGGCGTTGTTGTAGATCGAAACCAGGGTTCTTCGGGTATACGAATCATGTTTATCTTCCTGCAAAAGCTTCTCCGTCGGCAACAGAATCAATGACAGCAGTGTCCGAAACTCGTGCGTTATGTTGGAAAAAAAACGGGTCTTCACCTCGTCGAGTGCCCGGAGCTGCTCTGCCTCCTGATGGTTACGCGCCAGTGCCTGCTGCTGCTGCAACTGCCTTACTCTGAACCGGATAACCCCCCACGCAAGGCCAGCCACGGCCAGCGCATAAAGGCCATACGCCCACCAGGTAGCCCAGATTGGGGGTAAGATCACGACTGTCAGGTGCTTCGTCTGTCGGCTCCACTGCCCGTCGGCCCTGCTACAGTTGATGAGTAGTTGATACGTACCTGGGGCAAGCTGCGTATAATTGGCAGTCAGCTGATTCGCCGCATTGACCCAGTTCTCATCGACTCCGACCAACCGATACCGGTAGCGAATCTTGGCCATTTTGGCGTAATGCAGGCCGGCAAAACCAAACGTCAGGAAGTTTTGCGTGTAGTCGAGGCGCAGTTCCGAAAGCGCATTGATGGGTGCTGGTAAAGGAGAACCGGCCGTATTGGCGTCGACCAATACGTTGTTGACTTTCAGTGAGGTCAGCACCATCGGTGGATCATACAGGTCGTCATGGATCACCGCCGGATCAACCACGATTCGGCCTGCCAGCGTACCGAACACCAGTTTTCCATCAGGCAGCACGGCCGATGAGGTCCGGCTGAATTCATTGGTAGCCAGCCCGTCATCCGTCGTAAAATGACGCCAGGTCAGCTGTTCAGGATCGGCACTCGGCTTTATACGGACAAGTCCTTTGCTGGTAGCGCACCAGATAAACCCCTGGCGGTCGGCTTCCATTGTCTGAATCGTTCCGTTTGGGAATCCTTCCGACTCACCCAGCCGCCGGAAGGTCATCGTGCGGGTGTTTAATCGGCAAAGGCCGCTCCCCGCCGTGCCGATCCAGAGTACCGTACTATCGAGCGGATCGGTGGCGAGGCAGTTGATGGTGTTGCCGGGCAGCGAATTGGCCGTGGCGGGGTCATTAAGCAATGGTGCATCGTATCGGCCCCGATCTATATCGTACCGGAACAGCCCTAGCCCATATTGCGAACCAACCCACACCGAACGGCCCATCGGCTGAATGTCGCCCGCATCGTAGCCAGGGTTAGCCCTTTTGATCGGCAGGCGGCTGTTCGGGTGCAGATAGGCCCCCGCCCCGCCGAGGTCAGCGTCGACCAGCCCCTTGTCATTGGTATACAGCCAGATACGGCCCGAACGGGTCACTTTCAGGCAGAGTTTGCAGCAAATAGCTCCATTGGTAGCGCGGAGTGAGGTGATCTCCGTCAACGCCCGCTGACCAGGTACGTAGCGGTACAGGTAAAACGGATCAATCAGGTAGCCGTTTCCGTTGGCGGTTAGTGACAGACGCGGCCACCGCGCCACGGACCACACCTCAAGGCTATCGGGTCGCAAAACGCCCAGGTGCTGCTCCAGCAAGTCTTCCACAAATGACTTCTGAGTAGGCTGGAACGTAAACGGCAGCGCGTTGGCATCGTATCGGGTCAGGCCGCCCCGCGGGTTCACCGACCACAATGCACCGGATCGATCACGTAGCTGAATGCGGGGTAAGGCGGGCAGCAGCGTCAGTTTACCCGCCGCCTCTACCCGATACAACTGGTTCAGGTAACCCAGGTAGATATGGTTATCACTGAGGGTTTTCAGCGTGTATGAGATCGGTCCACTCCGGCTCAGATCGGGTAACGGAATCGTACGAAACCGGTTCTGCGCCGGGTCGTAGAGCGCAATAGCCCTGTAATTGAACAACACGATCTGCCCGTTGGGGCCTTCCACCACTTCATGCCCATCGGCCGACGAAAAGCCGTTGTTTGGGGGTGTATGGGGCAAAGGAATAAACCGCTTTTGGCCTGTTCTTGTATTGAGTTGAAAAAGCCCTTTTGAACACGTACTGTAGATGTAGCCGGTAGCCGTCAGCACAAAGTCATGCAGGGTGTTGGGTTCGCCCACCAGCGCTGTGGCGTCGTAGACACGGATGGTTTTCCGGCTGATGTCGTAATCGATCAACTGCACGCCGGGCATCAGCCCCCATGCATGCCGTCCATCGGCGCTCAGGTGGCACTGGCTGATGACGGCTTTGCGAGCAGCCAGAAAGGACGCATCGAGCAGGCTGGAGAACCGTTCAGTGGCCGGGTCGAATAGCTGGAACGTACCTGATTCCGTGCTGATAAGAAGTTGCCCCGTTGCCGTTTCTTCCAGCTGCCGGATGATGTTGTCGGCCAGCGAGTTGGCGTTGCCGGGCATATGCCGGAACGTCTTTACACTATAGCCATCATACCGGGCCAGCCCGTCGGCGGTGCTGATCCAGATGAATCCCGCCTTGTCCTGCACCATACCGGTGATATGACTGTTCGGCAGGCCGTCAGTTGTCGTTAGAAGGGTCTGGCGCGGAGGCTTAATCTGGGCTACCGCCATCGACACCCAACAACAGACGGGCAGTATAAAGCAGGCCCGGCAGTTTGCTGCATTCATGAAAAAAGCGGAAAAGATAGGTAGTGAAAACTACCACTTAACTAACTAAACACCAAGAATTATGAGTGTACGGTTCTAGTATTTATACTTATGTCAATTTAACATAGATTCTGGTTGGTATGATGGCCTGGCAGGGCGTCATACTAACCAGCGCTACTTCACACATGCGTAAAGTCAACCACCTTAGGGTTTGATCTTTTTCCACCAGTTCCGAAGCGGCTCTGCCCATAGCGGGCCTGCCAGCAGCGCCGGCTTTTCGATCAGTTCCAGCACCCGACGCGCCGTTAGCCTGTCCTGGGCAGACACGGTCAATAATTTACCGATCAGTTGTACGCTGGCAGTCGACACAGCCGGATTCAGCCGGGTTGGTGGCAGGTAATCTGCTTTCCGAATCAACTGCCCTATTTCCGACTCGCTGCTCCCCCCAAAAGGCGAGTAACCCGTCAGCATTTCGCAGAGCAGCCCCCCCCAGTGCCCAACAGTCAGATGCCGGAGCGCTTTCACCCGTGAACTGCTCGGGTGCCATCGACGAAACAGTGCCTGCCAGATAACCCTGGCGGGTGGGCCGGGGCGCATGAGCTAGTCTGGCCAGTCCAAAATCCAGCAGTTTAGCACTATCGGGACGGAGTAATTTGACATTGCCCGCCTTCAGGTCGCGATGCACGATACCCCGGTCGTGCAGGGTACGTTAGGGCAGACGCAATCTGGCCAATCAGTTTCCAGGCTACCGCTTCGGGAGATGGACCGTGCTTTTGCAGATGCTGTTCAATCGTTGGTCCCTCCCCGTATTCCCTCACCAGACAGAATAAGCCTTTGTCGGTGAAAAAATCATAGACTGCCCCCACAGGCGGGTGCCGTAACGATGACTGGATCGTGGCCTCGTTCACAAACCGATCGGCCTGCTCTACCTGCCGGAGCAGTTTGATGGCAACGGGGCGGTTCGTTCCCGGCTGGTGGGCCTTCTACACTTCGCCCATTCCCCCGGAGCCCAGCCATTGGGTGAGCGTGTAGCCACGAATTGTCTGGTTCATGGCTGCCGTTATTGTTCAGAAACCAGCCTGTGTACTACCGGGGCCGAAGTACCGGTTCTTGTCTGTCCAGACGCCGGTTTTGGAGTCAATCTGGAAATTACACAGGTAGTGGGCCGAGTCGTTGAAGACGTAGTACCATTTGAGGCCCATTGAAATGAGCAGGGCCACAAACGGACTCATGAACAGCACTGTGAACAAGACCGGATGCCGCCTGATTATTTCGTACAGTACACTGAAAAAGCCCTCATCATCGCGGCTTGCGGTGGCAACAGATGGAACCTCAGCAACAGGGGTAGACGACATAGCACGCATGATGGTGGTTGATTGGTAGAGCCTGACAAAGGTCTGCTCCAATCTGCTCTGGCACCATCCACGAAGACCTAGATTCTGCTATAGGAAAACCTGTATATTATCGACCATTCCGACCTTACCGGCTGACCATCAGCGCCGTATTGCGCTAGCTAACCCCGCCCCGGCGGGGCAGGCTGTACCTGGCCGCCTGTTTTCACCGGCCTCCCACCAGCCGCCGGTGATAATTTATCTGCCCGAGGTGATAGCCCAGATGCGTGGCCAGATGGACCAGCAAATAGCCCGTCGATGTCTTTTGCTCGAACACCAGCATCGGGTATTCTTCGTTCAAGCGCGTTTCTTCCAAGGCCAGTAGTGTCTGACTAACCATACCTATGGTATCGTCGAGTTGGGCCAACATCACGGCGCGGGGTACGTCGCGCAGGGAAAACTCAAGCTCACGGTACCGAACGTACCCAGACTGACCCAGTTCACCGCCAATATACGTGTTTAGATTCCCGATCAGATGCAGGCACAGATTCCCGGCTGAATTGGTAATTCCCGGCGGCACAGCCCAGATCGTGGATTCATCGTGGTAGTGGCTCAGTTCGGTTTTGACCCGGTTTAAATCGCGGGTAAACAAGGCGCTCAATGTTTCGAGTAGCATGGTGGTGATTTTTGTAAAAGTTAATCAGGCTGTTCAGCATAAAATAGCCTAACCAGTTTTACCCAGAGGTACTTATGGGTCAGGTGGTCAGGTACGTTGCCGGGTACATCGTCGGTGTCGGCTTGCAATCATGAGGCTATACTGCTCCGGTTCCTGATCGTAGCCAGTGCGGGGCAGCTCTGTCAACGCTGTTTTCCCGGTTTTAGGGTTGACTGTAAACAGCGGAATAGGCAACGACCCTTGCCGAAAGAGAAAAATAGGTTTCCGTTTCAGGAGATCGCCTTTCGGTGCCACCACGGCGAAGGTGATTGAATCGCCGGGAAAGGAATTGGCGAAAGGAATAGTAAATACGACACAGTCGCCCATCTGCCGCTGGGTACGTTGCGCGAAAGATGGCCGCCTTCCCAGCGTTAGTAACAAGCTAAACAAGGCGAGTTGGTTCATGTTGGCAGCGATGATCGGTTCGCTGGCAAAGATGACAAACAGGGCGCTTCGGCTCCAATATACGATTTGTTAAAAGCCGACGGGCGAACCCCTTTGCAGCAGTTCGCCCGTCGGCTTTTAACAAATCGGCCGGCTTAAGCAGGCGTCAGGGCCTTCTTTTGGTCGTCGATCGCCTTCAACAGCTTGTCGTAGGGTTTATTGAACTTGTCGATGCCCTCGTCTTCCAACTGCTGCATTAAGGCAGCCAGGTCAATTCCTGCCGCCTGTACCTGATCGAGTACCTGCTGCGCCTGTTCCGGGTTTTCTTCCAGCCGGGCGGCAGCCTGTCCGTGATCGCGGAAGGCATCGAGCGTTTCCATCGGCACCGTATCAACGGTTTTGGGGCCTATAAGCGCCTCTACGTACTTCACATCAGAGAACGACGGGTCTTTGCTGCCCGTGCTGGCCCACAGCAGCCGCTGAGGCGTTGCCCCTTTGTCGGCCAGCGCCTTGAACCGGTCTGACTCGAACAGGCGTTTGTAGATCTGATAGGCCTGCTTCGCCGACGCAATCGCCACTTCGCCTTTCAGCTTGCTGAGTCCTTTTTCAACCAGAAGTGGATCAATCAGCGTGTCGATCCGGCTCAGGAAGAAGCTGGCTACCGACGCGATCTGATCAATAGGCTGGCCGGCGTCGGCGCGTGCTTCCAGACCAGCAATGTAGGCTTCCGCAACAGCTTCGTAGCGATCAAGGCTAAAGAGTAAGGTCACGTTGATGTTGATCCCTTCGCTGATCGCCTGCTGAATAGCGGCCAGTCCCGGTTGTGTACCCGGAATCTTGATCATCACGTTAGGGCGGTCTACCGCCTTCCAGAGGGCACGTGCCTGCTCAATGGTGCCAGCCGTCTCGAGTGCCAGATGGGGCGATACTTCCAGGCTGACGAACCCGTCGGCACCGCTTACTTTATCGTCGTAAACGGGTTTGAACAGATCGGCCGCCTGCTGGATATCTGTCACGGCTACGCCATAGAAAATAGCCTCGTTGGATTTACCCTCCTGCGCCAGTTGCTTGATATCCTCGTCATAATCCTGGCTGCTGCTGATCGCTTTTTCGAAAATGGCGGGGTTCGAGGTGATGCCCCGAACACCGTCTTCATCGATAAGCTTTTGCAGACCGCCACTCTTCATAATCTGACGGTCAATAAAGTCGAGCCAGATGCTTTGGCCTAGTTCATGAATCTGTTTAACCCGGTTGGTGCCCATGGTGCATGTCGTTGGTTTATGATCGAGTTGGTTTACTATATCATAAAGCGCTCAGGAGCGGGTTTGTTTGGAATACCGGTTAGTATCAGCACACAAAAGCCGCATGCTAGTACTACCATGCGGCTTTTATTAGCAACGTACCTGAATCCAGGGCAATTCGTTACTCGATCTTCAGGATCTTGATCTCGGTACGCCGGTTAAGCTGGTGCTCTTCTTCAGAGCAGCCAATACCATCAGCACACTTGTTCAGCAGCTCTGACTCGCCGTAACCAGTAGCCTCCATTCTCGATTTGGCAATGCCTTTCGTGGCCATGTAGGCAACCGCCGCTTTGGCCCGGTTGGTCGAGAGTGTTTTGTTGTACGTAGTTGTTGCCCGGCTATCCGTATGCGACCGCATCTCGATGCGCATGCCCGGATACCGGTTCAGCATATACACCACCCGATCCAGTTCTTTGGCGGCATCGGGCCGGATTTTCGATTTGCCAAGGTCATACAGAATATTGTCGATGCGCAGAATATCGCCCTCGCTCAACATAGTCAGGTTCGGTGTGCCCGTTCCATCTGCGGCGATGATGACACCCAGGCAGGCCATGTTTTTATGCGTTGCCTCCAGCTTGTATTCGCAGCCCAGAACGGTTGTAAACGAGTATAGGCCATTGCCATCAGATACCATTTGCTGCGACCCGCCATTGCACTGATCCTCCAGCGAGATCTTTACGCCGGAAACGGGCGCGTTGTCTTTTTGCGTCAATACGCGTCCCTGCTGCTTAACCACAGTGCCAATTGGTGCTTCGGCAGTTGTGACCAGTTTCACGGGTTCAGCGGGCAGTAGCGTAGGGTGGCTCAGCGCCACTTCGAGTCGCGACGGCTGATCATCCTGCATATTGTGCGTGGCGAAGCCTACTTTCGTCTCAATGTATCCGTCGTGCGTGGCCGTTAGCGTTAGCTCACTTTCTGCATCGACACAAATCTTGATATCGCCGTTGGCGTCGGTCTGTAATTCTTTCCGGTCGTTACCAGGCTCACCACCCTGCAACACCACTTTCGTGTTGGCCAGCGGATTTTTGGTCACCTCATCGAAAATATTGACCGTTAATTGCCGGCAGGGATACAGCGAACCTTCCCGTGAGAACCGGTAAATGTCATCATCGGCTCCGCCATTCTTCCGGTTGCTGCTGAAGTAGCCTGATTTCCGATCGGCATCGGTCACAATACCAAAGTCGTCTTTAGCCGAGTTGAGTGGTTCGCCCAGATTCCGAACGTTTTTGGCGGTCTTCCCATCCAGCCCTAATTCGGCGAAAAACATATCGAGATCGCCCAGGCCAGGCAGCCCGTCTGACGAAAAGTACAGATTCCCTTTCTCATCGACGTAGGGGAACAGTTCATTCCCTTTCGAGTTGACGTCCGCGCCGAGGTTGATAGGGGCCGACCAGCGTGTGCCTTCCCACTTCGACACGTAAATATCGGTACCGCCCAGGCCACCGGGCATATCTGAGGCGAAGTAGAGCAGCTGGTTGTCGCGGCTCAACGAAGGGTGCCCGGTCGAATACTCATCGCTGTTAAAGGGCATCTCTTCAATATCGCCCCATACACCATTGACCTGCTTGGCCGTGTAAAGCTTTAGTTTGTTGACGCCATCTTTACTCGTTGCCGACTGGCCGTTGTTGTAGTTATTCCGGGTAAAAATCACCCGTGACCCATCGTTACTGAATGTAGCGGGCCCTTCATGGTATTTACTGTTCAACGACTGGCTGAACTGATCTGATTCAGATACAGGCACCATGCCATAGCCTTCCCCGGCGGCCACCTGGCTGCCTCCGTATACGCCAACGGTACGGCTATCATTGGAGGTGCTGGCCGTAAAATCGTCGCGCCCGAGTGGCCGGTACGATTGCATACGTACCTGGCGGCGGCTGGCCTGACCGCCCCCCAGACTGGCGGCCTTTGTCCCTTTCACCGAACTTAATTCAGGTACGTAGTGCAGATCCAGAAACGGCGTGTTATCCCAGTTAAACACGCGGCGAATACCATTGTCGGCCTTCGACGACGTAACAAAGACCAGCCCACCCCGATACAGCATCGGGCTGAATTCAGCATCACGTGTGTTCAGGTCCAGGAAATCGACTTTGTAGCTCCCCGCATTGCTGGTGAGGGCGCTCACATCGCGGTATAACTTAGAGAAGCGGGGACCACGGCTATCCGTCGATTGCATGCTCCCGTAGGCTTCGTAGGCTTCCTGGGCTTCTTTATATTTCCCGTTGCTGGCCAGAGCCTGCGCAAAATGAAGGTAAGCATCGTTAAAATCGGCGGGTAGTTGGCCTTCGCCAATAAGCGCCCGATACACTCGTTCTGCATTGTGTGTATCGCGCAGTTGACGGTAACAATAGCCCAGTTTGGCCCGAGCCTGGCGTACCTCGGCTTCGGTTGGGAGCTGCGCTTCTGCAATGGCTTTTTCATAAAGCTCTGCCGCCTGAGCATAAGCCAGTTGAGCAAATTGCTGGTCGGCGCGCTTGACCGTATTCTGAGCCGACGCCAGGTGGCCGATCAGGAGAAGAAGCCAGCAAATGGCGAGGGGCAAACGTGATTTCATACGTGAAGCTGTATGAGAATGGGTTAGAAATAAGAAAGGGTACACCCTCGATTATGAGCATGTACCCTCTGAATAGCAAATACTTTGCCGAATTCTTAAAAATAGCGCGGCGTCAGAATTTTGTTCCGGTTAAAGCCCAGTTCATAGCGAATCATGATCTCGTGCGAATTAGGCGAGAACTTACCCAGGCTGTTCAGGGTGCGGTCATACGCATACCCTAACCGGAACTGATCACTCAGTTGCAGTTCGAGCATCCCTACGAGGGCATCATTGGTCTGGTCAGTAAAGGTGTAGAACTGGTTGCGCCGGTAGGATGTACCGATAGCCACCCGATCATTGATCCACAGGTTCACGTTTCCGTCAAAGCCGAGTGGGGCGTCTTCCGAGTATTTGACCAGCATCGATGGCTTCAGCTTCAGTGCCGGGCTCAATCCGATCACAAACCCAGCCATGGCGTAGGCCTGCCGTGCCTGCCGGGAACGAATACCCGGCGCATTGAAATCGCTCAGGTTATTGCGCAACAGCCGGGGCACTGACACGCCCAGATACGACCGGTCGTTGCTGACGTAGATACCCGTACCAAAGTTGGGGAGCATCTTGTTGATATCGGTGGCAAAAGCAGGGTCGTTTGGTCCAAGTTGCCCTGGCGACGTTACCACTTCCGTCAGCCGGTTGCTGTAGGCAGATACGCCACCAGTCAGCCCCAGCGAGAGGGTTGATCGCTGACCTACCCGGAAGCGGAAGGCGTAAGAAGCATAGGCCCCCGTTTCCGTCTGCTTACCAATACGGTCGTTGTAGAGTTGAAGCCCTACGCCAACGCGCTCGCGGTTCAGGGGCATGTCGGCGGTGAAGGTGGCCGTTTGCGGGGCACCCTCCAGGCCGATCCACTGTGCCCGGTAGAGGGCTGTCATGCTCAGCACATCGCGGCTACCGGCATAAGCCGGGTTCAGCGCCATCATGTTGAACATGTACTGCGAGAACATCTTGTCCTGCTGCGCCTGGACCCGGCTGCTGCCAACCCCGATGGTGAGGAGCAGCACAGCCGCCCAAAGTTTGAAAGCGTGTTTGTTACACATATCAGGTAGACTGCTTTGGAATGTTCGGGTCGGGCGGTTGCTAACCGCCCGACCCTACTTATTACCGGTTAATCGTCATGTATCGTACGAATTCGCGACCATCACTCAGTTTCACGACGTAGAAGTAAGTACCGTCTGGCAGACCGTTGCTGGTGTTACCCACCTGCGTTCCTGTATTCGGCTTACCATCCCAGTCGTTCTTGTAGTCTTCGCTGTAGTAGACGCGGTGGCCCCAACGGTTGAAGATTTCGAGACTAACTGTTGTACCCTGCGCTCCCGTGATGACAAATGTATCATTGATACCGTCTCCGTTTGGCGAGAAACCTTCAGGAATGAACACTGTTTGCAGACTCAGCGGCAGGTTCAGCGGCGTGGCTTCGCTTTCGTTCAGATCGGTCGGGTTGTTATTACCGTTCAGATCCGGGTTCATGCCGTTGGTCGACACATCGCGAAGTGTTTCCAGACCCGCTTTCGCTACGGCGTACACCGTATTGAAGAACGTACCTGTTTGTCCGTTGGTCACTACATTGATCCGTACAAGCAGGGTATCTGTGGTTCCTACTGCCAGGCGGCTCGTTGAATCGCCTGTTACCAGCACTGGGTCAGTTCCTCCGTTAAAGCCCGGATTCACCTTCAGCTTACTACCTGATGATGCAATTGGTGTGCCAAGAATACTGAAGCTGGCGCCAACCTGCTGGTTAAACACTTTCGAGAGACTATCCGAGAGTGTCACGTTGCTAAGCGCTACCGTTCCGTAGTTCTTCACCGTAACCCGATACGTAACATTGTAGCTACCGTTAGCCTGGCGGGCCGTGTCCCGAACCATCATGGCTACCCCAATGTGCGAGGCACCTGGCAGGCTGTTGAGCACCACCCGTGTTCCGTCATTGTTGTTGCGTGGATCCAGATCGTTGTCAGGGTCTACGTTCGAACCGGCGTTCGATGTATCAGCTACAGCTACTGAACCACCTTTTGCCGAACCAAGGGCAATGTTGGTGAAGCTCAGCGAAGTAGCCTGCGACACGTCAACCCGGGCAATCAGCTGAATGTAGCGGATCGTCTTGGCTGGCAGTGTGCTGGCAGTCGTATCGAGCATGTTGGTCAACAACCCTACACCCGTATAGCCTGCATTCACTTTCAGACCGGCATCGGCTGTTAACGTGACACTGGTTACCTGCGCGCCCTTGCCGAAGGTCTTCGACAGGTCGTCAACTACCTGAACCTGCTTCAGATCAACTGAACCAAGGTTGCATACCTTAATCGTGTAAGGAACATGCCAAACCGTATTCGAGATGCGTACCGGCGTACCTACCGCTTTCGCTACACCCAACAACGCAGCGGGCAGATCGAAGCGAACGGCCGTTTTGCTGTCATCGTCTGGAACGATGGCTGAACCGGCATTCGATTTATCGGCTACTGTCAGCGTGGTATTCTCTGGCTTGGCCGAAGCATACACCTGGCTGAAGAATGGACCGGCGGCACCGTTTGGCTTCACGTTTACCGTGTAGCTGATGGTGTCCTCCTTACCAGCAGCCAGGCGGCTCAGGTAGCTGCTCAGGTAGTAGGGCGCATCGTTGCCGTTGAAGTCTGAGCTAACCACCAGTTCACTACCTGGGTTCACCGTCAGACCACCTACGATCGAGTAGACTGCCGGGCTGGTATAGGCCCTGGCAATCGTATCGAGCAGGCTTACATTCGTCAGCGCCGTGCTGCCGTAGTTTTTCACGTACACCTTATAGGTCACGTTATAGCTATCGTCAGCCTGTTTCACTACAGATGCAACCGCCATGGCTACACCGAGTTGTTTGGCCTGTGGCTTCGGCGTGGCCGGAATCGTGATGAGCGTAGCACCGCTGTCATTGGTTGGATCACCGTCCTTATCCAGGTCAGCGTCATTTCCTTCCACCGAGCTATCGCTGACCAGCGAGGTCGAATTCAGCGCTGTAGCCGTCGCCAGGTTGGCATACGTCCGGGCTACTGAATCGGCCTTGTTGATCCGTACCGTTGCACTCAGGATGAAGGTCGACGTCTGACCGGCAACCAGCGTGCTGCTGGTAGCCAGCATCTGTACGTTTGCTCCTTTGCCCGTGTAGGCAGGGTTTATCGTCAGCTTGCTGGTTCCATCGGTAGAGGCCAGTTGAGCACTCAGCACCTTGCCTGTTCCGAAGACTGCTTCCAGATCATCCGTCACACTCACCTGCGTGAGGTTTTCGTCACCGTAGTTCGTTACAGCAAACCGGTACTCAACAGCCAGCGTGCTATCGTTGGTGAAGGTTGGCGTACCGATCACCTCCTTAGCCAGACCGATCAGACCCGCTTTGAATGGTGAGTTGTCTGTCACTGTCACACTCGATGTGTTGTTGCTTGACGACGGATCCGCTACATCGCTGTAGGTGATGCTAGCCGTGTTCACTACACTACCCTTCTTCGTGAGGCGGGCGGTGAAAACAACCGAGTCAGTGGCGCCAACAGCCAGGCTGTCGAACCGCTTCATGATAGCGCCGTTGCTTACCGAGTACGACACTGGTGTGTTAGCAATAGCCAGGTTCAGGCCTACTGGCAGCACATCGCGGATGTCTACGTTGTAGGCTTTGCTTGGCCCATTGTTCGTCACTTTCAGTGTGTAGGTGATTACCTCCCCTACTTTCGCCGACGTGTTGCTGACCAGTTTAGCCATCGACAGATCAGCCGATTTACCGTTATCCGTTGCGCAGTTGATGACTTTTACAACTACCTGGGCTGGCAGGCTCAGACACTGGCTGGCCGTACGTTCGAAGATGTAGTACGTGCCATCACCAGCTGCACCGGGGTTCATTACCAGCGCAGACGCTGGCGACTCACCCATCCGGTACTCATAGGTGCTACCGGCCGTCGTGTTGCCGCCTAGTGCCGTACTCAGGCTCACCGTAGTGGCTGGGCAGGCATTACGCAGGTTCGCGACAAGCGGTGCCGCCACTGGAGCAGCCACGTTGATGGCCACGCTGGCTGATGGTACCGAGCTACAGCCATTCTGATCGAAGACCTGAACGCTGTAGTTGCCACCCTGCTTCACCGTGATAGTCTGCGATGTGGCTTTGTTCGACCACAGGTACGTGAATCCGGCTGGTGCCTGGAGCGTCACGGAGTCACCATAGCAAAGCTGAGTGGCGCCAATCACCGACACCGTCGGTTGCTCTTTCGGCCCATTGAGGGTCAGTACCAGGGCATCGCTCTTGGTGCCACAGGCAGCGTTACTGGTCTTCACGGAGAAAGTCAGTGTGACCTGGCCGGCCTGTACATCCGTCGCCGACGGAGTGTACAGAGCCTGGCCGCTAAAGGCGTTATCGAACGTACCTGTACCACTGGTTGCCCATTGGAGAGTCAGGTTATTTCCGGTAGCCTTACCGTCTAATTTATACGTCTTCGCCGCACATACGGCAGCATCTGCACCGGCATCAACCGTTACAGGGTTATCGCCACATGGGATCACATTGCCACAGCTGGTAATGTTCACCTGAATTGGTGCAGGCAGGCTGTAGCAACCACCGGTCGTTTTCTCAACTACGTAGTACGTACCTGATACGGTCACGTTGGTGTTGGTCAGTTTAGACGCTGGCTCCAGTGTGCTGCTTGAGTAGTACTCGAGCACACCACCCGTTGTCTGTACCGGACCGACTGCACTGGCCAGGTTCACGGCCAGGATTGGGCAGGTATTCGTCAGATCCGTTGTCTTCGGCTGTGGCACTTTTGGCAACACAGTGATGACGATGGCGTTCGACACCTTGCTCTTGCAGTTGTTCGATGTGCAGCACTGGGCCGTGTAGGTTGCCGTAATGGCAGGGTTCACGGTGATGCTGCTACCCACCTGGTTGTTGCTCCAGATCGCGAAGGCACCGGCAGGGCAGCCGCTGGCTGTCAGCGTAATCGGCGAGCCGAAGCAGGTCGTCACGTTGCTGGTTGAGCCATTGACTTTCACCACTGGCGTACCTGGCTGACCTACTGTCAGTTTGCAGGCTGGCGACCAGTCGCTCTGGCAAGAACCGATCACACACTTCACCGCGTACGTCGTGCTTTCGCCCGGCGTCACAATGATGCTTGCCGTTGTTTCGCCAGTGCTCCACAGGTAGCTGCCGTTCTCACAACCCTGCGCCGTCAGTGTGGCCGGATCACCCGCGCATACTGTTGGCTTGTCGCAACCGATCGTTGGCACTTTCGGCTGAACCAGGTAATGATCCACCATTTGTGATGGGGCGCTTGTGCAACCATCTACGGTGCATACTGCGCTGAACCAGTTGTCGTGCAGGACGGTGAAGGTAAAGACATTACCCTGCGCGCCGCCTGCCCACGTTACGGTCCCATTCTCGCAGCCTACCGCCGTCAGCGAGACAACCTCACCGTAGCAACGGTTTATGTTGCCTACACCCAGGATGGTTGGCGCAGGTACGTATTTAACTTTCGTACGGGCACCCGTCACATCGAGATCAGCGCAGATCTGGTTCGCCTGAATCCGGGTCATTACATCCGCTGCCGTTGTGGTCCCCAACACGACCGTCGACAGGTCGAGCGTAGTTGGGTTGTACACTAAGGTGTGGATCGTGTAGATACCGGCTTCAGTGGCAGGAACCGTGAACGATGGCGAATTGCTTGTCTGCTGAATCACGAGGCCAGTGCCTTTCGTCAGTACGTAGCGTACCGAGAAACCTGCTGGTACCACACGACCGCCGTTGTCGGTTGCCGATAGGGTTACCGTTGTCATCGTCGACGCGCATACATCGCTCACCACTGATACCAGCGTTCCGGCTTTAGCCAGGCAATTCGCTGGACCTTTCTTACGGACGGTAATCGTGATCGATGGGTCGCTGGTGCAGCTACGGAACCGGCAGGTAGCCGTGTAGTAGCTGATAGCCGCCGATGGGCGTACCACAATCGAATTACCGGTCTCGTTCGTGTTCCAGGTCACAACACCCGGGCAGTTCGTCACGCTCAGCGTCACGCTCTCCCCTTCACTGATCAACGTGCTGCTCGCCGTCACATCTGGCTCTGGCACTGGGATCACCGTGATCGTGTAGAGCGATGAGGGTGCGCTTAAGCAGTTCTGATCAGAGCATTTCACCGAGTAGCTGGTGGTCTTGGTTGGGAATACGGTAATTGCCGATTTACCATTGTCAGCCGCTCCCGTGCTCCAGATCGGTGTACCCGAGCAGTTCTGAACTGTCAGATCAACCGATTCGCCAGGGCAAATCACCGACGTGCTGCAAATCACCGTTGGCGCTGGTGGCGTCGTTACGTTGATCGTGATGACACGTGACTGTGGGCTTCCACAGGTGGTGGCCTGCTTGCAGCTTGCCGAGTAAGTATTGGCGTTGGCCGTTGGGGTCACGACGATTGACGACCCGGTCATCCCGTTCGACCAGATCACCTGTCCGTTGGTGCAGTTACCGGCTGTCAGCGTTACACTACCACCATTGCAGACCGAGTTAGCCGAAGCTGTAACGGTTGGGGCGGTACCGGCTGTTTTCACGATCACCTTCACCGTATTCGATGGCGCACTTTCGCAGTTATCGGTTACGCAGGTAGCTGTGTAGTCAGTATTGATCGTTGGTACAACCACTACTGAGTTACCAGTCAGATTACCTGGGGCCCATTTAACGGTTCCATTGGCACAACCTTCAGCAACAGTCAGCGTCACCGACTCACCAGAGCAGATGGCTGTATTCGGGATGGCCCGAATCGTTGGTGCCGATGGCTTGCCTACCTGAATCGTTACCGACTTAGAGGGGTTGCTCAGGCACTCGCGCACTTTACAATAAGCGTAGAAGCCCTCTGTAGAAGTCACCGTCACCGAGATGACGTTACCGACCATGTTATTGCTCCAGGTAACCTTACCATCGCAACCAGCCGCTGTCAGCGTAACCACTGAACCTGTGCAGACCGACGTAGCCGAAGCCGTTACCGTTGGCACCGCCGCTGGTGTGACCTTAATGGTGTAGTCGTCTGAACGTGGGCTTAGGCAGGTGCCGTCGATACACTGTACCGAGTAGCTGTTGTTCCCCTGCGTTGGCGTCACAATGATGCTCGCCGTTTGTTCACCCGTGCTCCAGATTGGCGTACCCACACAGTTTCTGGCGGTTAGCGTCACCGTTTCGCCTGGACAAACATCTGTTGTGCTGCAAACAACCGTTGGTTTTGGCAGGTCGTTACCAACCTTGATCACCTTGGCCGTTGATGGGCTATAGCAGTTGTTCACGCGGCACTGCGCCGTGATCGTCGTTTCGGCCGTTATCGTCAGCGACACTACCCGTCCAGTCATGTTGTCTGACCAGTAAACCTGGCCATTTTCACAACCAACAGCCGTGAGGCTCACCAAGCCACCTGCGCATACTTTGTCGGCGCTGGCCAGGATGGTCGGTGCCTTCACATCTGTCACCGTCACTGTGATCGGGTTCGACTGGGTGCTCAGGCACGTACCGACCACGCAACTCGCCGTATAGGTAGTTGTAGCCGTTGGCGCTACCTCAATGCGGTTACCCGTCATGCCGTTCGACCATCTAACGATACCAGCGCAATCGCGGGCGGTCAGGATGGTTGATTCGGCAGGGTCATGACCACAGAGAGCGGTGATGGCGCAGGCGATCGTTGGCGCTGGCGTGTTACACTCATCAACAGTGATACCCACTGTAGACGTGTTGTCTTCCGGCTTGCTTGGATCATCGTTACCACCTGTCACCACAGCTCTGTTCACAATAGAGCCCGTTCCTTTCACTTTCGCCTGAACAATCAGGCTACGGTTCGACCCGTTCAGCAGGCTACCAATCGTCCAGATGCCTGTGCCGGCATTGTATTCACCCACTGGCGTAGCGCTTACGTACTCCAGACCAGCTGGCAGCACTTCAGACACCGTTACTGCCGTAGCGTTGATTGGCCCGTTGTTGGTAACCGTGATACCGTATGCAACCACGTCGCCCACTTTGTATGACCCAGCCGTCATTACCGTTTTCACAACGGCGAGGTCGGCCAGGCAAGTGGCTTTCACGGTCACAATCACCTCTTCGGATGGCAGGCTTGTGCAACCGGCAGCACTTTGGGCAACGGCCGTGTAGGTCGTTGACTGTAGTGGCGTTACGACCAGTGCCTTAGCGCTAGCCGTTGACCCGATGAAGACCCCATTCGCATACCAGTTGATCTTGGCACCGGTCGTGAAACCAAACAGTTTGGTGCTCGTACCACGGCAGAGGATCTCGTCGTCGCAGGCCACACCAAGTGGTGCATCCGGCCGCTTGCTGATAGCCACCAGCACCGTGCTGCGGGCAGGCAGACAAACACCGTTACCGTCTGGGTCGTTGGTAATCACCGTGAAGGCAACCTGACCAGCGGCAATATCAGCGGCAGATGGCAGGTACGTTGCCGTGAGGCTATTAGCCCCCGTGAGCGTACCGGCAGTAGCCGTGTTCGATGTCGCCCAGGTTACGCCCGTTGCCGAGCCACCAATGGTGGCCACCAGCGAGATCCGGTCGCCTTCGCACACTGAACCCGACGTGAGGCTCGTCGATACCACCGCTACGCTCTGGCAGCTGCAATCGATCGCGTTCACTGTCAACACGGCCGGGTAGCTGTAGCAACCGTACCGTGAGCGCTCGAAGAGATAGTACTCACCGGCACCAACTGCGGTCAGGTTTGTCACCAGCGGACTGGTTTCGCTGATACCCGTACGCCATTCCAGCGTGCTGCCAGGCAGCGGTACGTTGTTCAGTTTCACCGAGGTCAGATCGAATAGCTTGTCTTTGCAGATCGTCACTTCTTTCAGACACGAAGGCGTGTTCGGACGAGCGTTGACGATGATGACAACTGGTTTGATCTCACTCTTACAGCCATCGGCCGTTTCGGCCTGTACATAGTAGGTCAGATTGGTCGTCGGTGCCACTTCTGCTAACTGACCGCTCACCGTCGTGAAGGCCAGCACCTGCGCTGTTGCGTCGAGGTACCAGTTCACTCTCGATGCGCCGGCAGCGATAGCGCTTACCGACGTAGAACCACCCACACAGAGACTCATGTTGGTTGTTCCAGCGACCAGCACCAGTTGCGTAGCACACTTGCCAGCCACACCCGCGTCGATCGTCATGTTATTCCGACCTACGTTTCCTAGGGCCAGCGCCGTGTTGATATTAATCACTTTGCTGAAGCCATCTGCGCCTGGGTCACTGTCGACGGTGCGGTCAGAACCAGCCTCCGTCAACGTGAATACTTCACCCGTTGGCAGCGTGAACTTCACTTTGTAGTTCCCTGAGATCAGGTTATCGAACAGGTAATACCCGGTGCCATCTGTTACCGTTTCGGCCAGTGGCGCTGTCAGGTTATTGCTGCTGAACAGTTCAACCGTTACACCGGCAATACCCGTATTGCCATCGTTCTGAATACCATCGTTGTTAGTGTCGCGCCATACGTAGTTACCAATAGAACCGTATGGAACAATACCCGCGTCGATCGTCAGGTTGACACGAGCCGTGCTGGAGAGTGGCTGAGTCACGTCGAGCGTGATCACATCAGTCAAACCATCCACTACCCCCGCATTACTGTCAACATCAGTCGCTACACCTGTCTTGTTTTTCGTCGTAAACACGCTACCAGCCGGGGCAACGAACTTCACGATATACTGACCCGAAGGCAGACCATCGAACAGGTATTTACCTAAGCCATCGGTTGTGGTAGTGGCCAGCGGCGTAGTGGTGTTCGAGGCAGCAAAGAGCTGTACCGTTACACCCGCCACACCTGGCTCCTGACCAATCGCACCTTGCTGACCGTCGTTATTATAATCGAACCAAACATAGTCGCCGATAGCACCCAGGTTGCGAATAAAGCCACCGTCTACTGTTGGGTTATTTTCACCCGAAGCCAGTGTGATGCTCTGGCTACGGCCAGTAATCGGATCGGCGTCGCTGTCGTTCGCTCTGTCGCCACCAACCAATGGGGTTGTTGGTACATAGCCAGCTGGCGTGGTGAAGCCAACACTGTAGCTATTCGACGTACCTGGGGTCAGCCCCGTGAACGAGTACAGACCGTTGGCATTTGTCGTCGTCGTAGCGACGGCTGAACCATTCTGGTAGAGCGTCACGATTACACCTGGAATTGGGGTATCACCCGCATCCTGAATGCCATCGCGGTTAACATCAGCAAAGACGAAGTTACCCAGTGAAGCAGGTTTGAAGAAGCCAGCATCTACCGTCGGGTTGAACTCGTTGGCCGTCAGCGAGTACGTGCCCGTCAGGCCACCGACACCCGCATCCGAATCCAGGGCGTCGTTCCCTACGTTAGCCAGTGTTGGCACGTACCCCGCTGGCTGGCCGAAGCCCACCACATAGGGCGTTCCGGGCGTCAGACCCGTGAAGCTATAACCACCATTGACATCCGTAGCGGTGGTTGCAATGGCTGAACCACTCGTGTAGAGCGTTACCAGCACACCCGGAATCGGCACATCGCCCGCATCCTGCACGCCGTTGGCGTTCCTGTCCTCAAACACGTAGTCGCCCAGACCCGCTGTTGGCTGGTAGAAACCAGCGTCCACCGAGGTGTTGCTCTCCCCGCTGCTCAGGGTCAGCCCCGTTGTCCGGCCCGTGATGGGGTCAGCATCTGAATCAAGACCGTCGAAGCCGACATTGGCAGAGGTCGACTCAAAACCAGCTGGTTTGCCGAAGCCTACCGAGTATACATTACCAGCGCCTGGAGTCAGCCCCGTGAACGAGTATAGGCCAGAACCATTGGTGGTGGTGGTGGCTACGGCTGAACCATTCTGGTAGAGCGTTACCACGACCCCCGGGATTGGGCTGTCGCCCGCATCCTGTACGCCGTTGCGGTTGGTGTCGTTGAACACATAGTCACCCAGTGAAGCAGGTTTGTAGAAACCAGCGTCCACGGTTGGGTTGAACTCGTCAGCGGTCAGTGAGTACACACCCGTCAGCCCCGTAGCCACACTGGCATCCGAGTCAAGGGCGTCGTTCACTCCCACGTTAGCCGTGGTTGGCACGTACCCCGCTGGCTGGCCGAAGCCCACCACATAGGGTGTAGCGGGGGTCAAGCCCGTGAAGCTGTACAGACCGTTCACATCCGTGGTGGTCGTGCCGATAGCTGAACCGTTGGTGTACAAGGTCACCAGCACGCCCGGAATCGGCACGTCGCCTGCATCCTGCACGCCATTGGCGTTCTTATCCTCAAACACGTAGTCGCCCAGACCCGCCGTTGGCTGAATAAAGCCACCATCAATAGTTGGGTTGTTCTCGCCCGAAGCTAATGTCAGGCTCTGGCTACGGCCAGTGATCGGATTAACATCCGAATCGTTGGCAGAATCTGTGCCTGATAGTGGTGTAGTCGGTATGAAACCGCCTGGTGTAGTGAAGCCTACACTATAGGTTGTGCTGCTACCAGGTGTCAAGCCCGTGAATGAGTACAAGCCATTCACGTCTGTCGTAGTCGTAGCGACTGGCGAACCATTCTGATACAGGACAACTACGACACCAGGAATTGGGGTATCACCTGCATTCTGAATACCGTCGCGGTTCCTGTCGTTGAACACGTAGTCACCCAACGAAGCAGGCTTGTAATAGCCAGCATCTACGGTTGGGGTGAACTCACCGGCCGTCAGCGTATACGTACCTGTACGACCAGTGGCCAGGATCACATCCGAATCAAGAGCATCGTTAGCGCCTATGTTACTTGCCGTTGTGGCGAAGCCAGCCGGTGTGGCAAAACCTACCTGATAGACATTCTGTGAACCAGGCGTCAGGCCCGTGAAGCTATAACCACCAGCAATATCTGTTGTGGTTGTTGCTACGGCGCTACCGTTTTGGTACAAGGTTACCAGCACGCCCGGAATCGGCACGTCGCCTGCATCCTGCACGCCATTGGCGTTCTTATCCTCAAACACGTAGTCGCCCAGACCCGCTGTTGGCTGGTAGAAACCAGCGTCCACCGAGGTGTTGCTCTCCCCGCTGCTCAGGGTCAGCCCCGTTGTCCGGCCCGTGATGGGGTCAGCATCTGAATCAAGACCGTCGAAGCCGACATTGGCAGAGGTCGACTCAAAACCAGCTGGTTTGCCGAAGCCTACCGAGTATACATTACCAGCGCCTGGAGTCAGCCCCGTGAACGAGTATAGGCCAGAACCATTGGTGGTGGTGGTGGCTACGGCTGAACCATTCTGGTAGAGCGTTACCACGACCCCCGGGATTGGGCTGTCGCCCGCATCCTGTACGCCGTTGCGGTTGGTGTCGTTGAACACGTAGTCACCCAGTGAAGCAGGTTTGTAGAAACCAGCATCTACGGTTGGGTTGAACTCGTCAGCGGTCAGTGAGTACACACCCGTCAGCCCCGTAGCCACACTGGCATCCGAGTCAAGGGCGTCGTTCACTCCCACGTTAGCCGTGGTTGGCACGTACCCCGCTGGCTGGCCGAAGCCCACCACATAGGGTGTAGCGGGGGTCAAGCCCGTGAAGCTGTACAGACCGTTCACATCCGTGGTGGTCGTGCCGATGGCTGAACCGTTGGTGTACAAGGTCACCAGCACGCCCGGAATCGGTACATCGCCCGCATCCTGCACGCCGTTGGCGTTCTTATCCTCAAACACGTAGTCGCCCAGACCCGCTGTTGGTTGGTAGAAACCAGCGTCGATAGTCGGGTTGTTCTCGCCCGAAGCCAGCGTCACTGCCGTTGACCGGCCCGTGATGGGATCCGCGTTCGAGTCTTTGCTGGCATCGGTACCTGACAAAGGCGAAGTGGTCGAGTAGCCAGCTGGGGCTGTGAAGCCTACCACATAGCTGTTCGACGTACCTGGGGTCAGCCCCGTGAACGAATATAAGCCTGAAGCATCTGTCGTCGTTGTCTGAACGATCGTTCCGTTCTGATAAAGCGTTACAACAACGCCGGGAATTGGGCTGTCGCCCGCATCCTGAATACCATCACGGTTCCTGTCGTTAAATACGTAGTCGCCCAGTGAAGCAGGTTTGAAGAAACCAGCATCTACGGTTGGGTTGAACTCATTGGCTGTCAGCGAGTACGTGCCCGTCAAGCCGGTAGCCACGCTGGCATCCGAATCGATAGCGTCGTTACTGCCCACATTAGCGGCCGTAGGCTGGAAGCCCGCTGGCTGGCCGAAGCCTACCACATAGGGCGTTCCGGGGGTCAGCCCCGTGAATGAGTATAGACCAGCGGCATCCGTGGTGGTGGTGCTGATAGCCGAGCCGTTGGTGTACAAGGTCACCAGCACACCCGGAATCGGTACATCGCCCGCATCCTGCACGCCGTTGGCATTCTTGTCCTCAAACACGTAGTCGCCCAGACCCGCTGTTGGCTGGTAGAAACCAGCGTCCACCGAGGTGTTGCTCTCCCCGCTGCTCAGGGTCAGCCCCGTTGTCCGACCCGTGATGGGGTCCGCATCTGAATCAAGACCGTCGAAGCCGACATTGGCAGAGGTCGACTCAAAACCAGCTGGTTTGCCGAAGCCTACGCTGTAGGTATTGGACGTACCCGGCGTCAGACCAGTAAATGAATACAGGCCGTTTACATCCGTGAGCGTTGTTCCAACTGCGCTACCATTTTGATAGAGCGTAACGAGTACGCCCTGGATTGGTGTATCACCTGCATCCTGGACGCCGTCACGGTTTTTGTCGTTAAACACATAATCACCCAATGAAGCAGGTTTGTAGAAACCAGCATCAAGGGTGGGGTTATTTTCGCCGGGGGCCAGCGTCACCGACAGGCTACGACCTGTGAGCGGATCAGCGTTGGCGTCTGAATCTTTTGTGTTATCTGTACCCGACAATGGCGCCGTGGTTGTGTAACCGGCTGGAGCCGTAAACCCTACGCTATAACTGATACTCGTTCCGGGCGTCAGGCCCGTAAATGAGTAAAGACCGGCAGCATTTGTCGTTGTCGTAGCTATAGCCGTACCATTATCGTACAGGGTTACCAGCACGCCTGGGATCGGCACATCGCCCGCATCCTGAACGCCATTGGCATTCTTGTCCTCAAAGACATAATCCCCCAAACTAGCCGGGATCCCTGGGTTGACCAGAATATTACAGCAGTTACTTACATCGCAACCATTCAGTTTTCCTGAAAACGAATAAATGCCGGGCGCCTTAATAGTAAGGTTACCGGAAGCGTCAACACTTGCTTCTGTTGTTGTTCCTGAGATCGGGTTACCATTGACATACCAGGTAACCGCACTAAAGCCCGCAGGCTTGTCAACAATGTACTGGTCACCAGCATACCAGGTAAGCGGGACCGAGAAACAGGCATTATCGTAGTCATCTTCAACCAGTGAGCCATTCCCAGGAATTGAGTTGGCATCCGTTCCATCCATCGAGGCCACCTCGGCCGAATTGAACGAGACACCTTCACCATCAACTCGGGCGGTGATCAAGAGGGTCACCGTCTGACCAGGGCTCACCGAGCCGATAGTCCAGCTGCCAGTGTAGCTGGCCGTGTTGAACGAAAAGGTGCCTACCGAGGCCGTTGAGGATAGATACGACGACAGCCCGGCTGTCATGGACTCACTCACTACTACACTAGTCGCCGTGGCTGAACCTGTATTCGTAACCGCAACAGTATAAGTAATTACATCACCAAGCGTCGGCGATGCGTTACTGATTGTCTTTTCGAGCTTGAGGTTAACAGACGATGTTTGCGCGTAAGCACCTGTTGCCAGGGCTACTAACACAAACATAGCTGTTGACAGCCGTCGCAGCGCAGACACTCCGCTTAAGGTAGCCGAACCAGTATGCTGATGCAGAAACGCAATAAAATAAGCCCAACAGGAGCTTATTCGGCGTAAAAACTGGTTTTGTAAAATTAGATCATTCATTGCAAGCGGGATAAATTGTAAGCTGGATAGATTGCCAAACAGTGGGTATCTGGATCGTTCGTCGGGCGGTTCGGCCCACCGGGGTGGCCTTTCAGGCCTATTCCCGGCCATTGGCTGTTCTGAGAACCAGATCGTTCTGTTAGCAATTTTTAGTTGCAGGAGACGTGACACGAAGGTCCATGCTGCAAGCATACATCCTATTTGCAGAACCAGGCGCTCAAAGAAAAAGAGCAGCTGACCTGTAAAGGCTGGCTGGGTACGTTTGTGCCGAAGTTTATCCGGAACTGAATGAGGTTGATTAAAACCGTTTTTCAGTGTAGAAGTCACGTTCATCTGCGATGGAATTAGATGCAAGTAATAGGGTACTAATAGCCAGCAAGTACATACCCAAATGTGAACTATATCCATGCGAAAGTTCATGAACACAGCGTATGGGGGCAAGTAGGCTATGGTATGCTCTATTTTCATCTAAAACTATGCCAAAGCCGGTTATACCAATGTCAAATACCTGTATACACAATGTTACGGGCACATGACAAACAATTCAAGGGAATAAGCTACCGTTTTCCAGTGATGGTATATCACTTGTCCACTCATTTTCGGCATAATAAGATTGGATGGATGGTTAGCTAAAACTATGCCAAAGAGATACTAACCTAAGCAATAGCACCTAGTCTCCGTTGAGTAATCACACAAAAAAACCCCGCTGTTGCGGGGCTTGAATTAAACCATATTTCGTGGTCCCTATTAGAAATCGTACCCTAGCGTCACGTAGGCAATTGGGTTATTGGTAACCTTGTTTTCTACACCCCAGGCATAGTCAAATTTGACATAATAGCCCAGCAGCATCGTTCTAGCCCCTACGCCATAACCAATGAGGAATGGATTTTTGAAGTTGGTCAGCGTAACCCGGAACGGAGTTGGCGCCCCACCAAAGCGTTCGGTATTCAGGCTGTTCTCCCGGCTGAAAGGGCCACTTGTTCCATTCCAGGCCGTGCCAACGTCGGTGAAGCCAACGAACTGCAGGTTACGGAGGAAGTTCGACGTGATATTGCCCCGATACAAATAGCGAATCAACGGGAAGCGCAGTTCGGCGTTGAACAACAGGTGGCTATTGCCAACTAACTTACCCTGACGGAAGCCGCGTAAAGGGGCAGCAAAATCCAGGAAGAATAGATCGCGAATGTTGTTACGTACCTCCGAGATCAACAGGGGATTCGACGCGGTTGCCTCTTTCTGGTTATTTATCCAGTTTTCCATGCCTCCTACAGCACTCTGCTTCGGCGCATCGCCCCCCGATTGCCCATACGACAGCCGCAAGGCCAATACCAGATCCCGGTGGATCGGCTGATAGTGCCGGATATCGGCGGTCAGTCGGTTAAACGATTCTCCAACGCCCCGCAGTCCTGTGTAATTTTCGTACCGAACCTTAAAACGGGTGCCGGTAATCATGTTCATCCCATTCACCTTCGTGTTATCAAATACCACTTCTGCCCGCGCCCCAGCGTAGTCCGATACCGCGTCGGGTTGCCCTTGCCCTTGAAATGATAGATCAATCTGACGAGTCAGGGCATAGAAAGGGGAAACAGAAAACTTTGTATTCACCGAGATGGGGTATGAGGCCGTCAGCGATACTTTGTTGTACCGGAACCGCTGGCTGAACTCACCGGCATCCAAAAAGAGCGTCTGCCGATCTACCCGTACTCCATAATCGATACGGTACTTCAGATTCTGGTATTCAGCCCACAAATCACTGTTTTTCAAATTCGTGGTGATGAATAAACCAGCTTTTACGATATGATTTTCCAGCAGGTCATTGAGGGCCACGTTCTGAACATACCCAAATCCACGAATAGGGTCAATACGCCAGGCCGAGCTGGCATCGTTCATCACAAACAGGCCCTTGTACGGGAAAGGCCCACGCACCGTCACATTTTCACGGCGACGGTTACGCGGAAGGGTTGCGTTAAGGCCCGGCACAGTTGCCTGTGTTGTTGTGGCAGCCACCCGACGTTGCCGGTATTCGGCCGCTTTCAGTACATCAGGGTCAAACTCATACTGGTCAGTATCTACCTCACCGGGCAACAGTGCCATGCGGCGAAGGGCCGGTGGCGCTACAGTGGCAGAGGTAGCTGGCGTGGCCTTCGCCACGGTATCGCGAACAGCCAGCGCACTGTCCCGGGTTGGCACAGCGGCCGGCCGGGGGGTGGGTCTCGCTACAGCCCGCAGGCCCAGGGTTGTGGCCCGCTGCGTGGTGGGCAGTGGCGTTTCAGACTCGGGCAGTTTTGATCGGAAACCGATATACAGTGTGCCATCCTGAATACTACTATAGGCAAAGCCACCATTAGCAGGCAAATAATCATACTGCATGATCCCCGTTGGCAACGCCGTAATGGCTGTTTCCGACTGCTCGTCGATCTGGCGTTTGTATACGTTTCGAATGCCCGTTTGTTCGCTTACATAATACAGAACGTTTTCACTGGCACTGATCGGCGCAACTGCCCGATAGGTCGAATCGGTCAGACGGCGCACCGACGTTACCCGTGGATTTCCTTCGATACTGTAAATACTGAACTGGTCGCGAATGGATCGATACGTACCCTTATCTACGTTCAGGGTGTCGCGCAACCGATTAGAGGCAAAGACAATCTGCCGACCCGACCGACCCACAAAGCGAGGTTGAATGTCATCGTAGAGGTCGTTGGTCAGTTGCTGGTAATTATTCCGGTTCAGACTGTAGAGAAACAAATCATTCTGTCCTTTCCGAACGGCACTAAACACCAGGCTCCCCCCATCGGCTGATGCATCCATGCTTGTCACCTGCGCCAGCCCACTAATGGCCTGACTGAGTACACGCTTGGGCCGCTTTTCCAGATTACCATATATATATAGGTATGGGCGCCCTTTTTCTTCGAGCAAAACGACCAACTGATTATCTCGCTGCCAGGCCACCAACGGCATGTTTGGCTTGTAGGCTAACCCATCGAGCCGGTACCCGCCCGACATCAGACTGTATTTCTTCCGCGTAGCCGTGTTCACCACTTCAACGTTGTATTTCCCATCACGAACGGTCGTATATGCCAGCAGCGACTTGTCGGGGCTTAATTTCAGGCTGTTTAACTGAACGGGTGTTTTAGAACTCGACAGGCTGATGCGGAAATCGTCGCCGTTTGTTTTGAACGCAGCCGCAAACGGTGAAGCCTGACCGGCATAATAGTCGCGCCATTCGCGCAGAAATCGATTATACGGAATGCCAAGCGTACTCTGAATACTGCTCTGCTCATTGCGAATGATGCGGGTCAGGTTCAGAATATTCGAGATATTGTCGCGGCCGTATTTCTGGCCGATGTAATTCCAGATCGATTGCCCAATACGCTCGGCGTCGGGACCTGTCAGTGTGGATGGTTTACGAACGGGATCGTTGATCGATACATCACGCATGTAATCGTCGAGGTCGGCGCTCCATCCTTCAGCGACATAAGCGGCCATACCCGGCATAAACCAGTCGGGTAACGTCAGCAGGAGTGAGCTTTGGAGGGCATCTTTCAGGCTTCCACCATACAGCATGTCATAGACAAACAGCATGGTAACATTGCGTAGCAACTCTTTGCGAAAGGTTACCTGATCGCCCGAGAAGGCCAACTCTACCCGCGACTTCGACAGGTCGAGTTCGCGGCGGGTCATTTCGCCCAGGGTTGTAACGCCAATATTGCTCTGGGCCAGTTCCTGCGGCGAGTTATACAAGAAGATCTTGATGCGATTGTAGGGCGTATAACCGAGCAATTCGGTGATCCGATCGAAATCAGATTCAGCATATTGAGCAGCCAGATTAGCCAGTTGCTCGCCATCTTCGTAAAAATAGATCTCGAAATTCGACGTCCGCACGGTCTTCCATTCGAACGTGCGGTATTGAATCCGGTTCTTACCAAATTGCTCAAGTGAGGGGTAATTCTGAGCCAACGCCGACGTACCTAGCCCCAGGCACAGCAAAGAAAGGATATACAACTGACGCATAAGCATCTGTTAAGAATGAGTTAGTCTGACCAGCCAGTTCGTTACCAGTAACAGTCAGTCCGTTAGGCGCTGAGTTCAGTAAACAAACTGCCCTTTATAACGAATGAAAACGGCTAATATTCACGGCCGGATTGATTTCTTTACCGAACGCCAAATGGTCGGCAATATCATGGGCCAGATACGGTGCCAGCGACACGCCTTTTGTTCCCATTCCGCCAAATATACCAACAGTTGGATACGTTTGATGCCAACCAACAAAGGGCCGGCGATCAACAGTCGATGGACGAATACCAGCCTGGTGATCAACGACAGTGAACGGGATCGTGAGCAACGCGCGAGCCTTCGTCTCTAAGAACGATCGACCCACATCGGTTGTTTGCCAATCCAGTTCGTGCCACGAGTACGTTGCCCCAATCCGGATGCGTGTACGCGAGATGGGCATAACAAAGAGGCCCTGGTTGATGATGTTGTTGATCGGGTAATCCACTACATCGGCAGTCAACACCTCCCCTTTCACCACATTGTATGGCAGGGCCGCGAAAAAACTGTTTTCCTGGCCAAATGGCCCTTCGCAGAAGACAACATATCTGTATATTTTCTCCAGGTACGTTACCGAATCGGGCTGGACACGCAGGTGCTCGGCATGCACCTGCCCAACGCTAAACCGTTTCCTATCCATGAAATACGATCGAATTGCTTCTGTAAAGGCGCGCAGATCGACCCAACCGGCCTGCGTTACCTGAATGCCGCCGAACGGGTTATTGATCACAGCCGAGTAAGCAGCATTATCGAACGTTGCCTGAAAATACGGTTGCAGTTCCGGGTCGGCCGCGATAGCCTCATAGGCCTGCCGTTCTTTCCCGTCACGGTACGGGCGGTACACGTCAAGCGGCGTAAAAAAAGGAGTGCTTAACTGCCGGGCAACGTCTGTATAAAACTGATGCAGATAGGGGAACAGCTGGTCGGCTTCCCAGGTTTTAACCAGCTTACGGCCGGTCAGCGGATTCACGATGCCTGCCGCTACACTAGAGGCAGAAGGTAACGTCGGCGACGATACGATATGGACCGACACCCCCCGCTGATGCAATGTCCAGGCCAGTACTGAGCCCGCTACGCCCTGCCCTACAATCAACACATCGGCCCCTAACTGAGTTACCGGTGCGATCGACCCGCCCGGCCCGGACTCGCTTCGTACGTTCATGAATGCGGTCGACCGAAATGCCCCTGCCGATGCAATTCGGCAATACGGCGGTCGGCCAATTCAATCACCCATTCAACCTGCTCGTCGATCATCATGAATGACGTATCGAGCAGCACGGCATCAGGTGCCTGCGTCAATGGACTTTCAGACCGGGTGCTATCGATGTGGTCGCGCTTTTCAAGGTTACGAACAATCTCATCCAGATTGACCATTTCACCCTTTTCGAGCAGTTCAACCTGCCGCCGCTTAGCCCTGATAAAGGTATCGGCCGTCATAAACACTTTCACTTCTGCGTCGGGGAAAACCTTTGTGCCAATGTCGCGGCCATCCATGACAACACCGCGCTTACGACCCATGCGCTGTTGCTGCGCTACCATCGCCCGGCGTACTTCCACGATGGTGCTGACTTCGCTGACCATATTGGAAATGTACATTTTCCTGATTTCTTCTTCAACGTTGAGGCCATTGAGGCAAGTCTCGTTTCTACCCGTTTTTTCGTTGAAATTGAACGATACATGGAGCTTCTCAAGCGACTCAGCTACTTCTCTCGGGTTTGTATACGTAACCCGATTCTGATGAAAGTACAAACTCACCGCCCGGTACATGGCTCCGGTATCAATGTAGGCGTACCCCATGCGGGCAGCAACAGCTTTAGCCGTGGTGCTCTTCCCGCAGCTCGAATATCCGTCTACGGCAATGATGATTTTCGACATGCAAAAGGGGCTAATGGTCCTGCAAAGAAACCACAAACGGGCCGTTTATGAAAGTTGGGTTTTGCGCGCACGGTATTCTTCCCGCAGGATGGCGAAGATATGCTCATCGAGAAAATGGTTGTTCTTAACCGCTGCTTTCCGGTGAATGGCCTCGTGTCTGAAGTGGGCCCGTTCCAATACCCGCATCGATCCTTCGTTCCCCTCCAGTACACAGGCATAGATGCGATTAACCTGCGAATTTTTGAAAATGTAATCGACCAGAACCGGTAAAATTTCCGAAATAATACCTCGCCCCCAATACTTTTCAGAAAGCCAGTAGCCTACTTCTGCATTGAAGCGATAGATATCATCACGAATGGTAAAACCAACGTTCCCGACAGCTTCACCATCTACCTCAATCGCAAGATTATTAGGCAGTTGGGCTGTTCGATTAGAACGTACCCAGGCAGACGCATCGCGAATGCTGTATGGGTATGGAAAAAAATCGCGGACCCAGTTCCAAATGTTTCGGTTACTGGCGTGTCGGGAGAGCGGTTCTTCGTCACCCTCGCGCCAGGGGCGAAGTAGGCAGGTGGTTAATTGAAAGTGCGTCAAAAGGCAGTGGATTTTCGCCTAAACTACAAGTTTATCCGGCGAAATAACAACGGTCAGGGCTCTTTGTTAGCATAACCTTATCGTACTCGCCCATTGTCCAATAGCGCATTCAGCGTCTTTAGCAACTCGCGTTAAGCCATAAAATCCTGCATTCTGGTTGTTTTCTAGTTCTAGCGTTTCAAGACTCGTCGAAACGGCTAATCGGTTTCGTCGAGGCTAAACAGGGCTTCGACTGGTCTGTCAAACACAGCGGCTACCTTCAGAGCAAGCACCGTCGAGGGAACGTACCTGCCGGTTTCAATCGAGTTGATCGTCTGTCGGCTTACCCCTATTCGTTCGGCCAAATCACCCTGCGACAGGTTCGCTTCGGCACGGGCTACTTTTAGCTTGTTCTTCATGCCGCCATCAACTGATTATTTTTAAAAATCAACCAGTGAAAGCGACCGATGAACACAAGCAGCATGGTAAACATATTGTAGACCATTACGTTGAAAAAGTCAGCATCGTAGACGATCAACATCGATATGGCCAGCACAAAATAGTTGACATACACACTCCATTGAAGCGCTTCCAGCCGTATCTGGCCGATCATCTCATCTTCCAGCTGTTCTTTCGAGAAGGCAGCGAGTAGCAAGCCAACAATGACCCCTATCCCGGCGAGCTCGTTCGTCATATTATTCTGCGCTATGCCGATGACGGTGTCGACCGTACCGAATGTCAGCCAGCTGATTTCATAATCAGCATACAGGGTGGCCAGCCCAAGGATTGCCGATGGCACAAAGATGATCCAGCCGATCAGGCGGAAGCGATGCGGAAATAACAGGCGCGTTGTCATGGTGATGTAACGGTTGCTTGACAGCACAATTGTAAAATAAACTTTTCATATTGACAAGTTTATTTTACAGTAGATACTAAAAAAAGGCCCGAAGGTTGACCGTCTTCAGGCATTTTTCGCTTAAGCCAGGCTGTAGATCTGGTCCATCAGCACCCATTTTTCGCCGGGCTTCGCGCCAGGAATCGGTTGCTGGTAGCCCCACATGAGTTGTTCCCAGACCTGCACATCTGGGTTATCGGCATCCATCTGGGCTTTGCGCTCAAAGGAAAACGTATCGTCGGTTTCCATGATCATAAACAGTCGATTACCAAACCGGTAAATGTTCATAGCGGTAACGCCCGCCGCCCGAATGCTGGCCTCTATCTCGGGCCGCGGGTTGGCATGGTGTCGTTCATACCCGGCAATCAGAGCCGGGTCATCTTTCAGGTCAAGCGCAAGGGCGTAGGTCATGGGTGAAAGAGTGAATGGCGAAAGAGTGAGCGATTGAATGGTGAGCGAGTGAACGGCGAAAGAGCGTTGCATGTACCAACCGGCTTATACAGCGAAGCTGCTTTCGCTCTTTCGCCATTCACTCGCTCACTCTTTCACCACATGTCCTTTCCAGCCATACCAGGCGATGACCGTCAGGCAGAACATAGGCACAATGTAGGCCAACTGAATATTGGTTTTGTCGGAGATCCAACCCATCAACAAGGGGCAGAAAGCCCCACCGGCAATAGCCATCACCAGCAGCGAAGAACCAAGCTCCCGGTCTTCGTGCAACCGGTTGATCGCCAATGCAAAGATGGTAGGGAACATGATCGACAGAAAGAACGGAACGGCGAACAGGGCCCATACGGCTACCTGCGAGTGCGACGACAGCGCCACGGCGAGTAACACCATACAGATAACGGCATAGATTGTTAGCAGGCGGCTTGGCGCAATATATCGCATCAGGAACGTACCTGTAAACCGGCCAATCAGAAAACCAAGCATAGCAAAGCCGAGCAGCTCGGCCGCCTGTTTTTCGGGGATATCGCTGGTGAACTTGGCAAACCGAATAAAGAAACTCGTTACACAAACCTGCGTGCCCACATAGAAGAATTCGGCCCCAATACCACCTACCAGTTGCCGATGTTTCAGCGCCGTACGTAAGGTCGAGACGCGCTCGCTCACATGCGTGTGCACCGTTGGAAGCCGGATAAGCACAAAGAGCAGCAGGACAACCAGCACCAGGCCGGCAATGATCAGATACGGCATTTTCACGGAGTTGGCTTCAAACTGCAGGTACGTATCCAACTGCGTGGGCGACATCGCGGCCAGTTCGCCCTGCGTATGCTCGATACCGCTCAGGATCAATTTTCCGCCAATCAACGGAGCCAGAAAGGAACCCAACCCATTGAACGACTGGCTCAGGTTGAGCCGCGTTGTAGCCGATTCGGGTGGGCCAAGCAACGTAACATATGGGTTTGCCGCTGTTTCCAGAAACGCACAGCCCGATGCAATGATAAACAACGCGCCCAGAAACAACCCGTAGACCCTGGTATTGGCCGCTGGAACAAAGAGCAGCGCACCTAACGCGTACAGAGCCAGGCCCATTAGAATGCCCCGCTTATAGCCATATTTTTTCATGACCAGGCCAGCCGGAATGGCCATCAGGAAGTAGCCCAGATACACCGCCGAATCGATCAATGCCGATTGTAAATCAGACAGTTGACAAGCTTTTTTCAGGTGGGGAATCAGGATGGGCTCCAGGTTATGAACAAAAGCCCACAGGAAAAACAGGCTCGTCACCAGCGCAAATGCCAGCGTGTACGATTCAGTCGGCGTGCCGGCCGGTTTAGTAGGTGGTGTAACAGGAATTGCAGCCATGTAAAGGGAGGTTTAGGCGTTTACCAGGTACTGTTTTCCGTTGCTTCGCTTCATGAGACTGCGTGCCAAAGCAGTACAACAGAAGACCGTACACAGAAAACTGCGAACTTCTTAAGAAATAGACCGATCGAGGTGCGTGTAGCCGCCGTCGACGTAAACCAGTTGACCAGTTGTGTGGCTCGACTTTGAGGAGAGTAAAAACGCCACTGCATTCCCAAGCTCGGTGGTGGTGGTCATGCGGTGTTCGAGCGGGATCTTACTCGTAATCTTTTGTAGCGTTTCCTCGGGGTTAGCTAATGTGTTGATCCAGCGTTCATACAGCGGCGTCCACGATTCGGCAACGATCACTGCGTTGACACGGATACCATACGGCAACAGTTCAACCGCCCATTCGCGCGTTAGCGCGTTACGCCCGCCATTGGCGGCGGCATAGGCCGAGGTGTTGCCCTGCCCCGTGGTGGCCACCTTAGAACCGATGTTCACAATGCTTCCTTTCGACGCTTTCAACGCTGGCAACGCATGATGCGCCATTAGGTAGTAGTGCACCAGATTCTTGTGTAACGATGCCATAAAGCCCTCATAGCTACCATTTTCCAAACCGACGCCATCATTTTCCCCCGCGTTGTTGACCAGCCCATCAATCCGGCCGAATTGAGCCATCACCTGCTCAACGGCCCGCTGGCAGGCCTCTGGTTCGGTTAGTTCGGTCACTACGCCAATGGCTTTCCCGCCTGCCTGTTCGATGCGGGCCACGGTGAGGTCGTTATGACCAGCGCTACGGCCAACAATAACAACAGTTGCCCCTTCAGCAGCCAGTACCTGACTAATGCCCTCGCCAATCCCTCTGGCACCACCCGTAACAATAATAACTTTACCTGTTAATTCTAAATCCATGTCTGTAGAAGGTTGGAGGTTTACTCGTGAGCCTGCGGAATGACCAATCAAACGCAGCGTGGCAAGCTATAGCAAAGCGTCAGGGGAATTGTCCTGTAGCTTCCTGCCTGCAACCGGCATCTGTTATAGATTGTAGAACCTGGTCGCATTCGCGCCGAATACCTTAGCACGGACTTCATCGCCCCAAGGTGCTACGTAGTCTGCAATGACCGTTTTTACCTGTGTATAATCGGCCGCTACGAGACAAACAGGCCAGTCGGAACCAAACATAAGCCGATCAGGGCCAAACCGCTCAAAAACGACGTCGAGGTACGGAAACAGGTCCGACTTGTTCCAGCTTTGCCAGTTGGCTTCCGTTACCATACCCGATACTTTACAGGACACGTTCGGCTGTTTAGCCAGCTCGGCCATAAAATTCGACCAGTGGTTTATTTCCTGTTTTCTGATCGCCGGCTTGGCCAGATGGTCAATGACAAAATTCACTTCCGGCACGGCACGTACCAGCTGCAAAGCCGCTTTCAACTGCGACGGATAGATCAGAATATCGTAGGTAAACTCAAAAGCGGCAAGTTGGCGAATGCCTCTGATCACCTCGGGCCGCCTTAAAAAATCGTCTGGTTCGGCTTGAGCTACATGCCGGAAACCGCGAATTTCTTCAAACTGCGAGTAGGCCTCCAGTCGCTCATACAGATCGTTAGCTCGTAAATCGACCCAGCCAACCACGCCCCTAACAATACCGTATGCCTGGGCAAGACTGACCAGAAACATGGTTTCTTCGTCAGATTGCGAGGCCTGCACAGCCACACACCCCTCCATCCCATTGGCCGCCAGCACCGGCTCCAGATCGGCGGGCAGAAAATCGCGGCGGATCACCGCCATATCTTCAGTAATCCAGCTATCGCGCTCAGGAGTATAGAGCCAGAAATGCTGATGCGCGTCTATTGTCATGGTTCAGTTAACCGTTAACTGATTATTGATAAGAGACCGCCAGTTGCTTTTGCTCGCCTAATCCGTCAATGCCAAGTTCCACCACATCACCAGGCTGTAAATAACGGGGTGGTTTCAGGCCGAGGCCAACACCAGAGGGTGTGCCGGTTGAAATGACATCGCCGGGAAGGAGGGTCATGAACTGGCTGATGTAGCTAACCAGCGTAGGTACGTCGAAAATCATGTCGTCGGTGTTGGAATCCTGTAGTTTCTCCCCGTTGACAGATAGCCACAGGTTTAGCGCGTTGGGATTGGGTACGTCGTGGCGCGTGACCAGGTATGGCCCCAGCGGAGCAAACGTGTCGCAGCCTTTGCCCTTGTCCCACTGACCGCCCCGTTCGAGCTGAAAGGCGCGTTCGCTGTAATCGTTGATCACGGCATAGCCTGCTACATAATCCATCGCCTGATCGAGTTCAACGTAGCTGGCCCGCTTACCGATCACCACGGCGAGTTCTACCTCCCAGTCGGTTTTCTCGGATCGCTTCGGAATCACCACGTCATCGTTGGGGCCACACAGCGAGGTAGTCGATTTAAAAAAGAGAATGGGCTCAGCGGGCGGTGTAGCACCGGTTTCGGCAGCATGTTTGGCGTAGTTAAGCCCCACGCAAACAATCTTGGAGGGTCGTTTCAGGCAAGGCCCAAAACGGGCATCGGCCGGAACAGGTGGGCATTGGGCAGCGTGAGCAGCGAGCCAGTGGGCCAATCGGTCGGGGCCATCTGTCGCAAAAAATGGTTCGTCGTAGTCACCACCGAAGTGCGTAACGTCCAGGTGGCGGCCATCCGGCATCAATACACCGGGGTGCTCGTGGCCATCAGGGCCGAAGCGGAATAGTTTCATGCAAAAAATCTTTGGGGTAAAAGTAGCCAACTGGTAGGCACTACTCCTATCCGATCAGCTACTTTTCGCCTGCACTCATATACGACCTGCCTGATCTGGCGCGTTGTTAGGGCAATGTCTTTATATCCAGCTTCGCCACGCATTGCCCCGGCTTCCGGTTTGGTCACCGTTTGCCTGCTCGTTGGGCTATCGGCCTGCCAGCATCCTGTTGCTTATTTTCAACGCAGCAACCGGGAGGTCTTTTATTCGCCGGCACCCAAGCCAGCCACCAGCCTGAACCGGGCAGACAACGTACCTGACAGCCTGGTGGGCAACGTACCCAACGAACAGGAACGTACCTGGACGTCGCAATCGCCGGTTGCCTACGCGCAAGTTGAGCCAGCCAACGCACCAGCCAATAGCCCTGTCCGCAGCACGTACCCAGTGGCCGAGCGTATCGGGCAACACCAGGGAAACGCCCGCCGGTTGCTGGCACCCACGCCTGGCAACAATGCCCCGGCACCGGTTAACGAGCATCAGCCCGGCCCAAAGCCCAGAAAGACCTTGCGCGAAATTCTGGGCCTGCCGCCCCGCAAAAAATTAAACTGGTGGCAACGCATCTCCTGGCAATTAAAAGCCTCGGTCATTGTCATTCTGGTCGCCGTAGTTTTTGCCATTCTGGGCATCACTGTGCTGGCCATTGTCTTCGGCATTATCGGTGCCCTGTTATTGATCCGGGGGCTGAAAAAGTCGTTCAAAGTACGCCGGGGCATTTTCGGGCTGGGCGGATAAACGAACACCCTACGCTTTTTGCAGGGCCCTCAGCTCGTCGGGCAGGTTCGTCAGTATTTCGCGTTTGAGGGCGTTTATCAGACTGCGCTTCAGAAAGCTACGGTGCATCACCAGACTGACCTCGCGTACTGGCGATGTGCCAGCGAATGGCCGCAGCTGCTTCTGGCGGGTTTCGTCGAAATCGAGCGTTGCCAGATACGGCAACAGCGTGAAACCGTCCTGACGGTCAATGAGTTTGATCAATGTTTCGAGCGAACCCGTTTCATAACGCAACGCATTATTTCCCTGATAGTTACCACCGCAAAGATTCACCACCTGATCCCGGAAACAATGCCCTTCCGATAGTAGCCAGAGCCCGTCACCGGTCAGGTCGCTGGGGATAAGCGTTGGTTTGCTGAGCAACGAATTGCCTTTTGCGGCATACACCATGAACGGCTCTTTAAACAGCGAAATATCCGTCATGCTTGTCTCGCGAAGTGGTGTCACCACAATTCCCACATCGAGCAATCCGGTACGAAGCCGCTCTACGATCTGCTCGGTCAGTAACTCCTGCAACTGAATGGTCACGGCCGGGTAGCGCGCCATAAACGCCCCAATGAAATAAGGCAACAGATAAGGAGCCAGCGTTGGAATGATACCTACCCGGAGTTCGCCCCCCACTTCGTCACGGGATTCCTTGGCAAGCTCTGGAATCCGTCGCGCCGACTGCAACACCTCACGGGCCTGCGCTACAATGATCTGGCCCGTTTCGGTTGGTACCACCGGATGTTTCGACCGGTCGAACAGCAGGACGCCCAATTCATCTTCCAGTTTCTGGATCTGCATGCTCAGCGTAGGCTGCGTAACGTGGCAATGCTCGGCAGCGGTGGCAAAATGGCGGTGGGTATCAATGGCAACGATGTAATCGAGTTGGGTGAGCGTCATGGGAAGGCTGTTTACCGTTTACGGTCTTCTGTTGCGTTGCTCAGGTACGTATTTCTGCATGAGCGAAGCAACAGAAGACCGCAAACGGTAAACAGTAAACTGGTTCATAGATGATTTCGATGCAAAACTAAATTGCATTGATGACGAAAATGCACTGAATCGGCTTTCTTTGTCTTTTCGTTCAAACCCAGCTATCATCGATGAACCCTTATCGCTTTTTGTTTCTGCTGTTTCTGGTCATGACTTCGCCCCTGCTGGCGCAGAAAAAGAATAACAACCCTGCCGCGGCGGGTTTCGACATGGCCGGGTCAGACCCCCGTGCTGTGCAGATCGCCGATGACGTGATGGCGGCGCAGGGTGGTCGAAAAGCGTGGGATAACACCCACCACATTGCCTGGACATTCTTTGGGGCTCGTCGCCTGCATTGGGATAAGTGGACGGGTGATGTTCGGGTCGACAATCTGAAGAATGACCAGACCGTATTGCTCAATATCAACACCGATAAAGGGCGCGTTTTCAGGAATGGCAAAGAAGAAACCAATCCCGACAGCGTGGCGAAGTTTGTTAAGTCGGCTAAAGGGGCCTGGATCAATGACTCGTATTGGCTCCTGATGCCGTACAAACTGAAAGATTCGGGCGTGACGCTCAAAGACCTGGGCACTGCCAACACCGAAGCAGGCCAGCCCGCCGACCTGATCCAGCTGACGTTCAAAGGCGTAGGCAATACCCCCGACAACAAATACCATGTCTGGGTCGATAAAACGACAAGGCTGGTATCCCAGTGGGCATACTACCCGAAATACACCGACGAAAAGCCCGGTTTTATCCTACCCTGGACTGATTATCAAACGTTGGGTAAAATCAAACTCTCCGGCAAGCGTGGCCCGCGCGAATTATCAGACATAAAGGTGTACGATTCGCTCTCGAACGCAGTATATACCTCTTTTGACCGGCCAAGCCTCTAGTTTCTTTATTATCCTTACACAAGTGGGATGATAAAAATCAACGCTATGACCGGTCAAGTCAGTGCTGTCTTTCTGGGTACGTTGCTAGGGGCTACCGTAGCTCATGGACAACCCGAATCAACCGGAACTAAAGCGGCGGCGCAAAGGGTGCCGGTTGATTCGGTACGCTTCTGGAATCATCGGTACAACGAATTTTTCCGGAGCAATCGGGATTTTTCGTACATCGCGCCCAATGGCGAACTGGGTGCGCCCAGCCAATATGTCATCAACGGCGAATTGATAGCCAGTTATTTTCTGCTTGACACGCCGAAATCACGTTTCTCGCTGGCGGTCACCCAGCGTTTCATGGCCCGTACCCGCACCGACCGTTCGTCGCCTATCCGCACACCCAGTTTCAGGCTCGGCACCCAGGTCTTCTACCGACTGAGCACCAACGTAACCCATTACAAATACCTCGAAGCCCAGTTTTTCCATCACTCCAACGGGCAGGATGGGCCTGTATTTCGGCCAAATGGCACGATCAACACCGAAACAGGCGACTTCTCGACCAACTATCTCCAGGCTACCTATAACTGGGGCACCCACACCCGGCACGGCACGTACTACAACCTGGGTTACCGTTGGCATGCGCCGCTCTTCACGCATTCCGAAGGGCTGGCGGGTCATTACGGCTTTGGCCGGTTGGTAGGACAAGCCACGGTCAAGCTATTGGCGCGGTCTGCTGATGACCCATCGACCTCGGTGCAAACAGAACGTTTCCGCCTGAGTTTACAAGCCTCATACGCCGTCAATAACTTGGCGGGATGGGGAGTCGCAGCGGCGCAGCGCCGATTAAATGTCGAACTTAGTGCCTGGTACATTCCTGCTTTCAGCCGGGATACTGGTATTTTTGCAACGGCGGGTTATTATGGCGAAGACCCGTACAATATCTATTTCAACGACCGGTACACCTTCATACGATTCGGCATTGCGGCAGGCTTTACCCGTTATTCCGACGAAATACGAAAGTGAACAGCCACCCATCGTAAACCGATTTCGGTCGAAAACCGTTACGCATTAATGGAAGCTACTGCTTTACAACCCGCTCCTATTCCAACCATCGAAACCAGATCAAAGCCCGTTGGCAAGACTGGTGTCTTGCTGGTTAACCTGGGTACACCTGATAGCCCTAGTGTGCCGGATGTCAGGAAATATCTCCGCGAGTTTTTGATGGACGGCCGCGTCATTGACATTCCGTACATTCCTCGTTTTCTGCTCGTTAACGGCATCATTGCACCATTTCGGGCACCGAAGTCAGCAAAAATTTACAAGGAGCTCTGGAATGAAAACGGGTCGCCGCTCAAGCACTATGGGTACGTTGTGACGAAGATGGTGCAGGAACAACTGGGCAACGACTATGTGGTTCGGCTGGCCATGCGCTACCAAAGCCCTAGTATCGACGCAGGCTTGGCCGAGTTTCAGACCCTCGGCCTGACTGATATTGTGGTGGTGCCTTTCTTCCCGCAATATGCCTCAGCTTCTACCGGCTCGGTTTACGAGAAAGTAATGGATATCCTGAAATCATGGCAGGTGATTCCGCAGGTACGTTTCATCAACCGGTTCCTGGAACATCCCAAGTTCATCGAAGGGTTTGTGCAGCTTGGCCGTAAATACATGAACGAGCGGGAGTACGACCATTACTTATTCAGCTATCATGGTTTGCCCGAGCGCCAGATCAGGAAAGGCGACGTAGCCAAAACGGTCTGTCAATTTGGCGCCTGTTGCGGATCATTACGCGCTGATAACCAGCATTGTTACCGGGCGCAGTGTTTTGAAACCACCCGCCGTCTGGTGCGCGAGTTAGGTATTCCGGAGGGTAAATACACGACCAGTTTCCAGTCGCGCCTGGGCAATGATCCCTGGATCAAGCCCTATACTGATGATGTCATCAAGGAAATGCCAGGCAAAGGGATTAAGAGTGTACTGGCCTTTTCGCCAGCCTTTGTGGCCGACTGTCTGGAAACGACCATCGAAGTAGGCGAAGAATACAGAGAGCTATTCGAAGAACATGGCGGTGAACACTGGCAACTGGTCGAAAGCCTGAACGACAGCCCACTCTGGGTTGAGGCGATCGTGGATATGGTAAAGACAATATAATGGCTAGTGGCTCCGCACAGTAGTCAGTTTATGGATAAGCCGGGCTGAAGCGCTGGCATTGCCCCAAAAGCAGCAGGCTCAACGTTTCCACGTTGAGCCTGCTGCTTTTGGGGCAATGCCGTATTAAGGCTGAATTTCTGCGTTGACGACCAGCGTCTTGTCCCAGCTTGCTTTGTTCTGGTTCACAAATGTTTTGTAGGCAGCGCTTTGCTCAAACGCTTTCATGTCCTCTTCGTTCTGGAATGTCAGATAATGCATAACATCGTACTCAGAATCGGACTTACCCACCAAAAATGTCTTGCCAGCAGTGTAACCAACGACCTGTGGAATTTCGTGCCGAAGGGCTGCAAAATCGCGCATATGCTTGTCTACAGCTTGCGAATTAGCCTCTTTTGTGAAAGAAAAGCAGAAAATCTGCTGTTTCTGGGCTTTGCGGGCGGGTGAATACGCTCCGTAGATTAATAAACCGAGGATGCAGAAGAGACCTACAATGAGGGCATATCCTTTAGTTTCGCGTTGCATTGATTTGGAATTTATGTCTTTTAACGAAATTTTATTCTGTTTTTATCGAGGTTTTATTCGATAGATCTTATTGAGTCTTCAAATAGTACCATGACTTGACAAATGTACAAGAATAGAATTTGGTTGATCATTTTTCCGGGAAAAATTTTTCTTGTGACCCTTCTTGCCAGTTTTCTGCTCTGTGCGAATGGGGTATTGTCTGCCAAACCACGTCCGCTGACGCGGGCGCCAAACTGGGGGTTTTATGCGCATCAGCAGATTAACCGGCTGGCTGTCTTTACACTCCCGCCCGACATGATGCCGCTCTTCAAAAGCCGTATTCAGTTTTTGACCGACAACGCCGTAAACCCCGATAAACGTCGGTATGCCGTAGTTGATGAAGCTCCCCGTCATTTCATTGATCTGGATGTGTATGCCGACACCACCCGCGAAACACTGCCCCGTAGCTGGAGCGCTGCCGCCGACCGGTACGGACCCGACACACTTGCCATGCACGGGATTGTGCCCTGGCATATCCAACTGGCGAAATACCAGCTGACCGAAGCGTTTAAAGAACGGAACGTACCCAGAATCCTGCGCCTTGCCGCCGATATTGGCCATTACATCGCCGACGCCAACGTGCCCCTGCACACTACGCGCAACTACAACGGCCAGCTAACGGGCCAAACGGGTATTCATGGTTTTTGGGAATCGCGCTTACCGGAGCTTTTCTCGGGTACTTACGATGGGCTGGTGGGTGCAGCTGAATACGTTGAGCATCCGCAGCAACGGGCCTGGCGTGCCGTTTTCAACGCTCACGCGGCGCTGGATTCGGTGCTGGCTATTGAGCGTTCCCTGACGGCTGACGTAGGTGACAGTCATAAATGGAATTTTGAAGACCGTAATGGGCAAACCGTGAAGGTGTATTCAGAGACCTTTGCCCGCCAGTATCACCAACGGCTACGTGGGCAGGTAGAACGGCAGCTGCGTGCCTCGATAAAAATGGTGGGTGATTTCTGGTATACCTGTTGGGTCGATGCCGGGCAGCCCGACCTGAAAAAGCTGGCTCGCCAACTACCCGACGAGACCGAAAAAGCAGAAACAGCCGCCGAGCAACAGAGTTGGCTCAAGCGGCTGTTTAAGGTACGGGACGAATAACTGGTTATGCCTAGATCTTAAACGTCTTCATGTAATCGGCGTCGGCTTTCAGGCTAACCATCGATGGACCGGGATATTCTTCCTGCTCGATCAGGAAATACTTCATTCCGCTTTTGCGGGCCTGTTTCAGAATAGCTTTGTAATTAACCTCTCCTTTACCCAAATCCTGCTGCACTACTTTACCGTTGCCTTCTTTCTTGTAGTCTTTGATGTGGCACAGTTCGTAACGGCTACCGTGCTGTTTCAGATGCTCAACGGCACTTTGTCCGGCGGCTTCAATCCAGCACATGTCCAGCTCAAACATCACGTTGATTGGGTCGCAGTGCGTCAACAGGTAGTCTTGGGGTAGTTTGCCGTCTAAGGGTCGGAACGAGTAATCGTGGTTATGATACCCGAATTTAAGACCGCCATTCCGAACGGCTTCGCCTACCCGGTTGAAACTATCGGCCACCCGCTTCCAGTCGTCCCACGTTTTCTGCGGGCCAATGTATGGGCAGAGCATGTAGCTTAAACCTGCCCCATTGGCCATATCGATGTATTTCTGAAGCGTATCCGCATTTTCCGATGCGCCTTTGAAGTCGAAGTGTGTGCTCACCATTTTCACGCCCAGGTCATTCAGGAACGACTTCATGGCGGCAGGCTCCATACCCCATAGAAAACCTTTATCGCCCTGGTAGCTTTCAAACTGTTTATACCCCATTTTAGCCAGTTGAGTCATAACTCCCTTAGGGTCAGCTGGCAACACATCGCGAACACTATATAACTGAAGACCAAATGTTTTAATAGACCCGGCCAGCGCCTCAGAAAGCGTTGAACTCAGGGCAACGGCACCCGCCGACAGTAAGCCTGCCTGCTTCAAAAAATCACGTCGATTCGTTTGCATTGGTTAGTTGATTTGCGGTAGTGAAAGTAGGCAAATCGGTGAATTTACCATTGCCCGTCACCGCTTCATTACCTTTGTGGCATGAATTACCCGAAGATTTTTTTGCAAAAAGACCGCGACGAAGCCGTTCGGCGTTTTCACCCCTGGGTCTTCTCAGGCGCCGTTGCCCGTCGTGAAAGTCTTTCGCCCGACAACACCATTGCCGACGGCGATATAGTGGAGGTATATACCAACAAAGCAACGTACCTGGGAACGGGTCATTTTCACGATGGCAGCATCCAGGTACGTCTTTTCTCGTTTGCCGCCCATACCAACGGTCAGCCGGTTGTGCCTGATGTGACTTTCTGGGAGCAGAAGCTTACGCAGATTCGGGCAGTACGGGCCAGCGTAATCCCTTCGCAGACAAACTGCTACCGTCTTATTCACGGCGAAGGCGATGGCTGTTCGGGCTTGATCATCGATATGTACGATGGGGTAGCGGTATTGCAGGCCCATTCGATCGGGATGCATCGCCAGCGGCAACCGATCGTGGAGGCTCTACAGCGCGTTTTTGGCACAGAACTCGTTGCCGTGTACGACAAGAGTGCCGAAACCCTGCCCGACCACTATGCGGCGGGCGTACAGAACGGCTACCGCTATGGCCGGGCCGAAACACCCCGCGCCGTTCAGGAAAACGGCCACACGTTTCTGGTCGACTGGATTACGGGGCAAAAAACCGGTTTCTTTCTGGACCAGCGCGACAACCGGCAACTGCTGGCTCGCTACGCACCTGGCAAAAGCGTATTGAATGCCTTCTGCTATTCGGGCGGTTTTTCGGTTTATGCCCTTGCGGCCGGCGCCTCTCTGGTGCATTCTGTCGACGTATCGAAAAAGGCAATTGAGCTGACAAACCAGAATGTAACGGCCAATCCTGATTTTTCGGGCCAGCACGAGGCCATCCTAGCCGATGTAATGGATTACCTGAAAGAGCCAGCCACACCCACCTACGATGTCGTTGTGCTTGATCCACCGGCGTATGCCAAAAGTCTTTCGGCCCGTCATCGGGCAGTTCAGGGCTACAAGCGGCTAAATGTTGAAGGGTTGAAACGAGTGGCACCGGGGGGAATCCTGTTTACCTTCTCCTGCTCGCAGGTGGTTGATCGTGCGTTGTTCTATAACACCATTGTGGCGGCGGCTATTGAGGCGGGCCGCCAGGTACGGGTGCTGCATCACCTAAGCCAACCCGCTGACCACCCCGTAAGCTTATTTCACCCTGAAGGAGGGTATTTGAAGGGCCTGGTGCTGTGGGTAGAATGAACAATTTTTGGTGAACAGGGTATAATGAACAGTGATCATTGTTAATTGATCACTGTTCATATCTATGGCATCATCTACAATCTATACGCCGAAGCAACAGCGTATCCTACTCATTGCCAGCCTACTGGTACTGGGGGGCTTCATCATCGCCGGTTTGCGTGGGTACGTGTCTGCTTTCTTCGGCGCAGGCATTCTATACGTTATTTTCCGTCCGCTTTTCTACGGATTAGTTCACCGCAAAAAGTGGAACCGGAACCTTGTTACGGCGGGTATTATTCTGTTTTCGCTGTTCGTGATCGTTTTGCCTTTCCTGGTGTTGAGCTTTCTGCTCATCGACCGCATTCAGTACTATTCGCAACATACCGATCAAATCCTGGGCCTGATCAAGCAGGCTGAAAACCTGACCGGTTTCAAGATTACCAGCCAGCAGAATATTCAGAAGATGCTGCAACAGGGCGGTACATTCGCCTCGCGTCAGTTGCCGTCGCTGGCGGGTGGCGCGCTCGACTTTCTGGTTATCATTGGCCTGATGTTCTTCACGCTGTTCTACATGTTCACGGAAGAGGAATCGTTTCTGGAAGGCCTACGCAAGCACCTTCCTTTTAAGCGCGATACGCTGAAAGAACTGGGCGAGCAACTTCGCAACAATGTGAATGCCAATGTATTAGGCCAGGGCATTGTTTCGCTGGTACAGGGCATATTAACGGGGCTCACGCTGCTGATTTTCGGCGTTCCTGACGCTGCTTTCTGGGGAACGGTCGCCTTTTTCCTGGCTTTTATTCCGGTTCTAGGTACACCACTTGTCTGGTTGCCAGCCGGTCTGATCCAGCTCTCGCAGGGAAATACAACGCAGGGCGTCGGTATTCTGCTGGTTGGGGTCATTGTGATCACCAACATCGATAACCTGCTTCGGATCATGCTGGCCAAGCGCATGGGCGATGTACACCCGCTGGTTACCCTGGCCGGTATAGTCATTGGCGTCCCTATTTTCGGCATATTAGGGCTGGTGATCGGGCCAACGATCCTGTCATTCTTTATTGTGCTCATGCACGTCTTCGCTAAAGAGAACAAAGAATCCCGCGCTGAAGCTGCTCAGGACGAAGCCACTGTCACCGAACAGGCGCAGGCAAAGGCAGAGAAGCAGGTAAGGTAGTTTGATCTGCCAAGCGCTCTGTTATCTGGCAGTAGCCTCTTAGAACCGATTCCCGAAACATCTTTTTATTCGTATTTTGTGAAATAATTCAACAAAATAAAGTCGTTCATGGAGCGTATCGTTGATTATTTCGCGCATATCCCTTCAGCTCACCGTAGCCTGATCCTGGTCGGCGGCATTGCTTTCTTTTGGTTACTGGAAAGTATCGTTCCGTTCGTGCGGTTTGATTACCATAAGCCCCGGCATGCCGGTATCAACCTCTTTTTTACGCTGACCACCGTCATCGTCAATTTTGCCCTTGCCTTCATCCTGGTCAAAACCAGTGATTGGGCGGTGGTGAGTCATGTCGGCCTGTTTCAGTGGGTGTCGATGCCCAGCTGGGCACAGGCCGTTGTAGGGCTCTTGCTGCTTGACCTCATGGGTGCGTGGCTTGCCCACTGGACAGAGCATCAGGTGACGTGGATGTGGCAATTTCATTCTGTTCACCATTCTGATCAGTACGTCGACACCACTACCGCCAACCGTCACCATCCTGGTGAGAGCGTTATTCGGTTTCTGTTCACCACACTGGCGGTGGTTGTGGTTGGTGCCCCCATGTGGCTGGTCTTCATGTATCAGGCCTTTTCCGTGCTGCTGTCGCAGTTCAATCATGCCAACATCGAGCTGCCGCGCTGGGCCGATCGGGCAGTGGGCTGGCTTATCGTGACGCCAAACATGCATCATGTTCATCATCATTATGTACTTCCCTACTCGAATACCAACTACGGTAATATTTTTTCAGTCTGGGATCGGCTCTTCAGTACGTATGCACGGCGGGCGGGTAAAGACATCATGTACGGGTTGGATACGCATCCCGATGCGCACGAGCACAGCCACATCGGCGGCATCCTGAAAGTACCTTTCAAGCCATACCGGCCACCAGTAGGTGAAAAAAATAGTAAACTGACAGAGGTTTAACGTTTTGGGATTGATGCTGCATTGATGCAGGTACGTTGCCACTCCGGGTACGTTCTCCGAAGCAGCCCTGCTGCCAATTGTAAACAGAAACTCATACACGCACATGACCTCTCGTCGTACTGTCCTGCAAACCCTGTCATTGGCTTCGGCCTCTACCTTAGTTTCTCCGCACACGCTGCTGGCGGCTACTTCACCCAAGAAAGACAAACTGGGTATAGCCCTGGTAGGTCTCGGTTATTACAGCACCGATCTGCTGGCCCCCGCGCTTCAGCAGACCAAAAACTGCTATCTGGCAGGTATCGTAACGGGCACACCGGCCAAGGCAGAAGCCTGGAAAAAGAAATACAACATTCCCGACAAGAATATCTATTCCTACCAGACGTTCGACCAGATTGCCAACAACCCCGACATTGATGTTATCTACGTGGTACTGCCCCCATCCATGCACGAAGAATACGTGATCCGGGCTGCCAAGGCGGGCAAACACGTCTGGGTTGAAAAACCGATGGCTGTCACGGCGAAAGAGTGCCAGAACATGATCGACGCCTGCAAGAAGAACAAGCAGTCATTATCGGTCGGTTACCGCCTGCATCACGACCCCAACACGCAGGCCTACGTCAACTACCTCCGCGAGGGCAACATCGGCAAAATCAGCATGGTAAATTGCTCGGCGGCTTATTACGACGCACGCACCGATCACTGGAAGCAGAAGAAAGAGATGGGTGGCGGTGTGATGTACGATATGGGGGTTTACGTTATTCAGGGTGCCCGCCTGGCCACTGGCGAAGAACCTATTGCCGTTACAGCCCAACAGTATACAACGCGCCCCGACGTATATAAGAATGGCCTCGACGAAACCAGTATGGTGCAATTGGAATTTCCAAGCGGGGCACGGGCAGCGTTGCAGACGAGTTATGGCATGAACATGAATTACCTGCATGTAACCGGTCAGAAGGGCGAACTGGAAATAGAACCTTACTCGGGCTATAACGGCGTGAAAGGAACCGGCAGTAAGGGGTTCAAAACAGATGTGGCGTATCAGGTGCCTTTCCAGCAGGCCACTCAGATGGATAACGACGCGAAGTCGATCATGTCAAAATCGGCGGTACTGGTACCAGGCGAAGAAGGACTGGCCGACATCCGTATCGTTGAAGCGATCTATAAGGCCGCCAAAGACAGTAGGCGGGTAACGCTTTAATAGTTTCAGGTTTCAGGTGTCAAGTGCGCTGCTGATCAGGCGTTTGGCCGGTTAGCAGCACACTTGACACCTGAAACCTGAAACCTGAAACTATTTTTTAGCCTATCTTCGCCATGAAATCGCTCTTTTCATGACACCAGCCTACTTTTCCAGCCTCGATACCGACGACCAGTTGAACGCCCTGTATTTTGAAGCAAACATTCTGGCCAACCGGTATGAAGACGATTTTATTTATCTGCTCTACAGCCTTGACTCGTTCTACGTTGAGGTTCGCCACGACGCTTACACGAACAGAGTGAAGCAGATTTCGGCGTTTAAGTCGACCGACAAGCTGGAGCCCTATCTTCCTTACCTAACGGAGGTCACGAATTGACCAGCAGGCTATGCTGTCACTAGTCGTGAAAAGGCACTGAATGACCACTTAATGGCCCCTCGCAGGTACATTACTGCGTAATTGTTCCTTCCACATCGAAGGTGTGCTTGTCCAGCAAATTAAGGTGTTGGAAGCCCTGCAGTTGATAATGCGTTACCCCCCAAACACCGCCTGGTAGCCATCCGCTTTCCAGATAAATCTTTCTTTCTGCCGTGTAAAGCGGATTTTCAGTTGCCAGAATCGCATCGATCCGGCTTGGCTTACGGCTCGTTGGATCCACTCTGACGACCAGGGAGCGAACGGTCAGATTCTTCTCCGACGGTTTGAGCGTATACCGGTACGTGAATGGATCAGGCCGGGCAATGGTATAGCTGCTCCGAAGGGCTGGTTTATTGATGTCAGCCTGGGAAAACAGCTCGAGTTCGCGGCTCCAGTTGATGGTCCGCGTGCTTCGCTGCTCGGTCTTCTCTCCCATCTTCAATCGCTTGGTGACTGTTGGCTTCTGTTTGGCGAGAATGTCAATCTGACTTTTAATGTACCCGGCCACATCAAAATAAACAGGCTTTTCGGGTCGCTTCGCCGTATCGGTCGAGCAGGCAGTAACAAACAGAGTGGCTAACAGCAGGAACGCAACTTTCATAGACAAAAAACCGCCCGCAACCTGGTGTCAGGCTGCGGGCGCGTTTTAAAACGTGGTACAGGGTAAACAGTAGTCAGGTACGTTGCGTTCAGCAGACGGCAAAGCCCGCACAGACACAGTTGCCTGACGATCGCTCTTACGCCAACAGGCTATGACCAGTCATTTCGGCGGGTTTGTCAATGCCCATCAACGCAAGAATTGTCGGGGCAATGTCGCCAAGTTTACCATCTTTCAGCGCGGGTTGATACTCGTTATCGACTAGAATACAGGGTACCAGGCTTGTAGTATGCGCCGTGTTGGGCGTACCATCATCGTTGACCATGTAATCGGCGTTACCGTGGTCGGCAATGATGATCGAGGTGTAGCCATGCGCCAGTCCGGTCATTACCACATCGCGGGTGGTGGCGTCAACGGTTTCGGCGGCTTTTACCACGGCCTCGAATACCCCCGTGTGACCAACCATGTCGGTATTGGCGAAGTTGAGGCAGACAAAATCGACGTCGCCTTTTTCCAGTTCAGGCAGGATGGCGTCGCGAATACCAAAGGCCGACATTTCGGGTTTCTGGTCATACGTCTTCACCGGAATCGTCATCGTTTCGCCCTGTTCATTGGTAATCGTCATCTCTTTCGGTGAAGGCACCAGCAGGCGCGATTCACCAACGAATGGCTCTTCCCTACCCCCCGAAAAGAAGAACGTTACGTGCGGATATTTCTCGGTTTCGGCAATACGGATCTGTTTTCGGTTGGCCTCGGCCACTACCTCACCCAGTGTTTTGGCCAGGTTATCTTTCTCGAAAATAGCCTTCACCCCGGCAAACTCACTATCGTAGTTTGTCATGGTAATGTAGTTAAGGTCGAGCTTATGCATGTTCTGTTCCGGAAAGTCGCGTTGCGTCAGCGCAAGCGTGATTTCCCGTCCACGGTCGGTGCGGAAGTTGAAGCAGATGACCACGTCTCCGTTCTCAATCTGAGCCACAGGTGTATGGTCGGCATTTTCCATCACGATCGGGTTGATGAACTCATCGGACGTACCGGCTTCGTATGAATCGCGAATCGCCTGGAATACGCCGTCGCCCTGCGCCCGGTCACCAACGGCGTTCACCATAGCGTCGTAGGCTACTTTCACGCGTTCCCAGCGATTATCGCGGTCCATGGCATAGAAGCGCCCCACTACGCTGGCCAACTGGCCAGTGGTTTTGGCCATGTGCTCACAAACATCCGTCAGAAAGCCCAGCCCACTCTTCGGATCAGTATCGCGCCCGTCGGTGAAGGCATGCACAAATACATCTGTCAGCCCCTGTTCATGCGCAATGGTCAGCAGGCCTTTCAGATGCGTGATGTGCGCATGAACACCCCCATCGGATACCAACCCTATCAGGTGAATTTTCTTTCCGTTTGCCTTGGCATATGTCAGCGCGTCGGCGAGTACCGGCTCTTTCCTGAGCGTATCGTGTTCAACGGCCAGATTGATCTTCACCAGATCCTGGTAGACGATCCGACCTGCACCGAGGTTCATATGCCCTACTTCAGAGTTTCCCATCTGCCCGTCGGGTAAGCCGACAGGCAGGCCAGAGGCTTCGAGTGTGCTATGGGTATAGCGGTTCCAGGCGTCATTAACGAATGGGGTATTTGCCGCCGCCAGTGCCGACCGGTCGTTCTGGGTGGTCATGCCCCAGCCGTCCATGATGATGAGAATGACTTTTTTGTTCATAAAGAGTGGAAGAGTGGAAGAGTGAAAGACGAAGGAGCGAAAGTTGCTTATGCTGTGGATCATTCACGTGTAAGCAGCTCTCTCATTCACCCTTTCGCTCTTTCACTCACTAAAGGTTATGCCGTTTTTGCAGGTACGTTAACAGTTCTTCACAACAGCGGTAAACAATCTGATACACGTCTTCGAAGACTTCGGGCCCTTCGTAATAAGGGTCTGGTACGCTGGGTTGGTCGTTCACCGCCGGGTCAAACTCACGCAGCAGAAACACAGTGTCGTCGTGAGTCAATCCTACCGAACGCTGGCTGAGCTTTATGACAGAATCGAAGTTGGCTTCGTCCATCGTGATAATGTATGTGAACCGGGCCAGATCCTCACCGGTCATTCGGCGGGCGCGGTGCGTGAGCGTCAGGTTGTGTGTCAGGGAATTTTGCCGGGTACGCTGATCAGGCAATTGTCCGATATGGTACGACGACGTACCTGCGGAATCGCATTCGATCTGCCCGGAAAGACCCGCCTTGTCGACCAGTTGCCGAAAGACCCCTTCTGCCACCGGCGATCGGCAAATGTTTCCTAAACAGACAAAGAGAAGGGAAATCATACAATCAGTTTACTGTTTTCTGTTTACCGTTTTCTGTTGCGCTGCCAGCAAATCGATTTGTTCATCAGCAGAGCAATGGCAAACGGTATACAGTAAACGGCAAACTACTTTTCAATCGGTTCGCCATTTTCGTCAACGAGTACATAGACGTCTTCGTTGCGCTTTTTCATCAGGTACTTCTCGCGGGCGTACTTGACACGCAGCTGCTGGCTCCCCAACACCTGTCTGCGTTCGGCCCGAACCAGCTCAATCTGGTCCTGGAAATATGCTTTCTCGCCTTCTAACTCCTTTACTTTCCACCAGTTACGAAACTGTGAACGCAGGTCGTTAGCGTCGAAAAAAAGCATCCAGAACAAAAATCCCACACCCGTCAGAATGTAGAAACGATAGCGGCTGTTGAGGATGCGGTTCATACACAAAGGGGTCTTCTGTCTTCAGTCTTCTGTTGCTTCGCCCATACAGAACGTGCTTGAGCGAAGCAACAGAAGACTGAAGACAGAGGACTTAAAATTTAAGCCCAGGGAAGTAGGCCATTTCGCCCAGTTCTTCCTCAATACGGAGCAGTTGGTTATACTTCGCCATCCGGTCTGACCGTGACGCTGATCCCGTTTTGATCTGGCCGGTATTCAAGGCTACAGCCAGGTCAGCGATGGTTGAATCTTCGGTTTCGCCCGACCGGTGCGACATGATGTTCTTGTAGCTGTTCCGTTTCGCCAGATTTACCGTATCGATCGTTTCTGTCAGCGAACCGATCTGGTTAACTTTCACCAGAATGGCGTTGGCAATGCCTTTGTCGATACCTTCCTGCAGCCGGGTTACGTTCGTCACGAACAGATCGTCACCCACGAGTTGCGTCTTCTTGCCAACCAGTTCGGTCTGCAGTTTCCAGCCGTCCCAATCATCTTCCGACATACCGTCTTCGATTGACATGATCGGGTATTTCGATACCCAATCGGCCCAGTACTGCGCCATTTGGGGCGACGTCAGCTTATCGCCGGTCGATTTTTTGAAGTGGTATTCTCCAGTTTCGGCGTTGTAGAACTCAGACGCGGCCGCATCCATCGCAATCCATACGTCTTCACCCGGCCGGTAGCCCGCCTTTTCAATGGCCTCGATCACGATCTGAATGGCCTCTTCGTTGGATCCGATATTGGGCGCAAATCCCCCTTCGTCACCCACGTTGGTGCTCATGCCTTTGCCTTTCAGGACTTTCTTCAGCGTGTGGAAGATCTCGGTACCCATCCGCAGCGCTTCAGCGAAGGTTGGCGCGTTGGCCGGCATCACCATGAACTCCTGGAAGTCGATTGAGTTGTCGGCGTGTGAACCTCCGTTCAGGATGTTCATCATGGGCACAGGCAGCGTGTTGGCGTTCACCCCGCCGATGTAGCGATATAGGGGCATACCGCAGTCGATGGCGGCGGCTTTGGCGGCGGCCATTGATACACCTAAGATAGCGTTGGCACCCAGACGGCCTTTGTTTGGCGTACCATCCAAATCAAGCATAATCTTGTCGATCATACCCTGCTCGAACACCGAAATGCCTACCAGCTCCGGGTAGATCAGTTCATTAACGTTTGAAACGGCTTTCAGTACACCTTTACCAACGTATACGCTGTTATCATCGTCGCGCAGTTCAACGGCTTCGTGCGTGCCCGTCGAGGCACCCGATGGCACAGCAGCGCGGCCCAGGGCACCGGTTTCGGTACGTACGTCGACCTCAACGGTCGGGTTGCCGCGCGAGTCAAGAATCTGGCGGGCATGGATGCTTTGAATGGTACTCATTGTGCTTTACAAACAAAAATTTGGATTAATTACCTAACAACAACTGAAAGAAAGCCGAACGCCCTTTTTCACACCACAAATAAACGGAAAAGCCGGGGAATGAAGAGGATTGTCATCCGGCGTTTCGAGTTGCCAGGTCAGGTACGTTAAGTGGAGGCATCAGTTTCCGAGAGATACTTGTTAAATTCAGCTGTAATTTTGATAACTAATTACACGGTTTGCTATATGATTACCAACTTGTCTGAACTCGATCCAAACCAGACATATACGTATGCTGATTACCTCAAATGGCAGTTTGAGCAAAGCGTTGAATTAATTAAAGGGAAGTTATACAATATGTCTCCTGCGCCGCGGCCAGGCCATCAGCGTGTGTCCATGCGGATTACCGGCGAATTGTATAACTATTTCCGGGAACGTACCTGTGAAGTTTTCCCTGCACCTTTTGATGTGCGGCTTCCCAATCCTGATTATGAACCGGGCTTCAACAACAAAGTTCATACAGTTGTCCAACCCGACATTTGCGTTATTTGTGACCCCGCCAAAATCGATGAATTTGGTTGCGTTGGTTCACCCGACTGGATCATCGAAATCACGTCGCCGTCGACACACAAGAAAGATTTTAATGAAAAATTTGATCTCTACGAGTCAGCAGGCGTACATGAATATTGGATTGCTGTTCCGAAAAGCGCTGAAATTTACGCCTACACGTTGGTGGCTAACCACTATGAGGAAACAGCCGTCTACGAAAAAGGCAGCCACCCTACCTCGTCCATCTTTCCTGACGTATCACTTGACCTGGACTGGCTGTTTGGGTAGGCCTTTTGTTCAGCGCAACCGATCTTCAGCCCATCGCAACGGATTAGTCCGTATGTACGCATCGATCTGATTATACGCGGCTTCTGTTCGGATAATATGCTCGTAATAGTTCCGTTGCCAGAGCCGCCGGTCAAATGCTGGATAACGACCTTCCTTCACATCTTTGATGTAATAGTTCGTGGTGCTCGCTTTAAACCAGCCAACTACATCCGCCACGCTGGGTACGCTGTCAATCGCCGGATCGTTCACATGTAGGGGCGTGCCCTCGCCGAATCGGTCGTGCCCGCCCGCTTTCGGGCCGTTAGGCCCGCTAGTATCAAGTACATCATCTGCACCGGTAGCAGCAACGGTATTCATATTCTCAACACCAGTTTTTTCGTCGGCTGATTCGCGGCCCTGTCGGTCCGAAAGCGGGCGACCACGATGGGTCGCCCCTACATATCCACCATTTGGTTGAAATCCTACCAATGTGAGGATGAAATGGATGTGGTTGGGCATGACTACGTAGGAATCAACTAACGTACCTGGAAATTTGGCGGGGATGGCCTCGATACGTTCAGAGATCATCTGACCAGCATCGTTCAGGTGCATTACCCCGTCGGTAATATGGCCGAAACGATGTTCTTTATGCTCAACGCAGACAGTGATGAAGTATGCCCCTTCCAACGCATAGTCGAAACCATCTAGGCGAATAGAACGCCGGTTGACAACCTCTCCCATTAGCTAATCCGGCTCCAGTCGGATTGGGTGCGGCCAATAGCGTCGATGTGGTTGCGGATGGCGGCGTGTTCGGGGAGAATCAGGTTGGGGTCCGTTTCCAGAATAATCTGGGCCGATTCGCGGGCGGCGGTCAGCACGGGGCCGTCTTTGGCCAGATCGGCCAGGCGCAGGTCGAGTAGGCCCGATTGCTGGGTGCCGGCCAGATCGCCGGGGCCGCGCAGTTGCAGGTCAACGTCGGCAATCTCGAACCCGTTATTGGTACGCACCATTGTTTCCAGGCGGGTTTTGGTATCGGCGCTGAGTTTATAACCCGTCATCAGCACGCAATACGATTGATCGCTGCCACGCCCCACCCGACCACGAAGCTGGTGCAGCTGCGACAGGCCGAACCGTTCGGCACTCTCAATGACCATGACGCTGGCATTGGGTACGTTCACCCCCACTTCGATCACCGTCGTAGCCACCAGAATCTGCACCTCACCATTCGCAAAACGGGTCATTTCATAGTCTTTGCTATACGAATCCATCTTACCGTGCAAAATACCGACCTGGTATTTGGGCTGCGGAAATGCCCGCTGAATGCTCTCGTGCCCGTCCGTTAAATCCTTGTAGTCCAGCGTTTCCGACTCTTCGATCAGTGGGTAGACCACGTACACCTGCCGCCCCAGTTCAATCTGCTGGCGCATGAAGCCAAACACTTCGGCCCGGTGCTTATCGGTCTTATGCACCGTTTTGATCGGCTTCCGGCCAGCGGGCATCTCATCGATGATCGAAATGTCGAGGTTGCCGTACAGCGTCATCGCCAGCGTTCGCGGGATAGGCGTGGCCGTCATGACCAGAATATGGGGCGGCACAACCGGGTTTTTCGCCCACATTTTGGCCCGCTGTGCCACGCCAAAGCGGTGCTGCTCGTCAATGATGCACAGGCCCAGGTTGCGGAACTGCACCACGTCTTCGAGCAGCGCGTGGGTACCCACCAGAATGTGCATCCGTCCGGTTTGCAGTTCATCGTGCAACACCCGGCGGCGTTTGGTGCGGGTACTTCCGGTCAGGATGCCGAGGTTCAGGCCCATCGCGTCGGCGAAGGGTTTCAGGCCGTTGTAGTGCTGGTCGGCCAGGATTTCGGTGGGGGCCATGAGGCAGGCCTGCGCCCCGTTGTCGATCGCCAGCAACATCGTAATGAACGCCACAATGGTTTTGCCGCTGCCTACATCGCCCTGCAACAGCCGGTTCATCTGCCGCCCCGTCAGGCAGTCTTTATGAATCTCGCGCAGGACACGCTGCTGCGCGCCCGTGAGCGGGAAAGGCAACAGGGTTTTATAGAAATGCGATAAAAGGCTGGTTTTCTGGAAGATCTGACCCGGATGTTCTTCCTTTTGGATCAGCTTATTCGAGATGAGCCGAAGCTGATTATAAAACAGTTCCTCGAATTTTAGCCGCCGTTCGGCCTGTCGCAGCCAGGCAGGGCTTTGGGGCAGGTGAATGTTCCAGACGGCTTCGCGTTTGCCCACCAGCCGAAACTTTTCGATCAGACTGTTGGGTAACGTTTCGTGAATGTGCGGCCAGGCCAGTTCCAGCAACGACCGCATCGCTTTGGCCATCACCTTGTTATCGATGAATCGTTTACGAAGCTTATCCGTCAGGTTATAAACCGGTGAGAGTGTGGCTTCGGGTTCCACATCCGGCCGTACCGGGTCGAGTTCGGGATGTACGATGCTGTATTTGCCCTGAAACTCCTGCGGCTTACCGAACGCAATGTATTCGCCATCGCGACGAAGCGATTTCTCGAGCCACGAGATTCCCTGAAACCAGACCAGGTCCATGGTGCCGGTGCCATCGGTAAAATGCCCGACGAGCCGTTTCTTAGGGCCTTCGCCTTCGGTATGCCAGTCGCGCAGGCGACCACGTACCTGGGCTGAGGGAATCGACTCCATCAACTCGCTGACGGTATAAAAGCGCGTACGGTCTTCGTACCGGAAGGGGTAGTACTGAATCAGATCGGCCGCCGTGAACAGGTGCAGTTCTTTATTCAGCAACTCGGCCCGCTGGGGGCCAAGTCCTTTCAGGTATTCCAGTCGGGTATCAAAGAAGGTGGTACGTTCGGTCATGCGGGCAATGGGTAACTAGGTAGTAAAAATAACAGTTTACCGCTTGATGTTTGCGGTTTCGTGTTCGTAGTTTGTAGTGGATCAACCATCAACCAAACAGCCATGACTCCTCTCGACACCGTACTTGCCGGTCTGATGCGCCGGTATACCGAGCGTGTTCCCGACGTCAAGAATATCCTGTACGCGCTTCAACAGCAGGGAGTCATCAGTAGCCCGGAAGACATCGAGAACGATCATATCGCTTTCCGCACACTGGGCGTTCCCCATCTCGGCATGGCGTCGTTTGAAAAGATCTTTCTGCACTACGGCTACGAAAAACGGGAACCCTACTTTTTTGCCGAAAAGAAACTGGACGCCTACTGGTATGCCCCACCCACTGACCGCGCTGCCGACAACCTGCCCCGCATTTTTGTGAGCGAATTGCGCGTTGGCGATCTGTCGGAAGAAGCTCAGCGAATCATTCATACCTACACCGACACGATCACGAGCGATCCGGTTGATGCCCTGGACCTCAACGACGGAGAAGCCGTTGATGCGTTTCTGCACCAGCCCCTTTGGAAAACCCCAACCCTGGCCGACTACAAAGCGTTACTGGCCGAAAGCGAGTATGCCGCCTGGGTTATTTACAACCGATATTACCTCAACCACTTCACCATCAGCGTCCATAACCTGCCGGAAGGGTATAACACCATCGACGAATTCATCTCGTTTCTGGAACAGCGTCGTTTCAAACTCAATTCAGCGGGGGGCATCATCAAGGTGAGTCCCGACGGCGGGTTACGGCAGGCGTCGACGGTAGCACAGATGGTCGATGCGAAGTTTGCGGGTGGCGAGACGTTCCGCATTGCAGGCTCCTACGTTGAGTTTGCCGAGCGTCGCGTACTGCCCGAGTTCGCTGATCTGCCCGCCGACCAGCTCACCCGTCAGCACCGCCGCGACGGTTTTGAAGCGGCCAACGCCGACAAAATCTTCGAGAGCACGTTTACAAAGCAGACGGGGTTATAAGGCAAGAAAACTCTAGTTTTTGTCAATCATTATGACAACGCTCCAAAAAATAATGACTGAGTTTAAGCAGTTGATGGTACAGATATACGGAGATCAACTGAAACAGGTGTTGCTCTACGGTTCCTACGCCCGAGGAGAAAATACCAGTGATTCCGACATAGACCTGGCGGTTATTCTCAAAACAGACCGTTTGGAACGTTGGCGGGAAGTGGAGCGAATTGCGCCGGTAGTTGTAGACCTGTCATCAAAATATGATTGCCCACTTTCGCCTATTGTGTTAGAAGAAGATCGACTGAACACCTCACAGAACCTGTTTATTCGTAACGTCCGGCAAGAGGGTATTTCACTATGAAAGAAGACATTAGTCGTTTAATGGCTCGTGCTTATGACTGTTTGGAAGACGCTCGTTTAATCTATAAATCCGGGCGGTTCACCAGCGAGCCAAACCGAAGCTATTATGCCATTTTCGATGCGGTTAATGCCCTGTTGAGATTGCATGATCTCTACGCAAATTCACATAGGGGAGCAAAAAACAGGTTTAGTGAGCTTTTTATCAAGACCAATCTACTGCCTCGTGAAGCTATTATCTGGTTGGAAAGTTGTCTGGAGCTCCGCCAGTCAGGTGATTATGATTTTGATTATGAGGTAAGTGAGGCAGATGCTGCGAAATGCATTAACTATGCCAGTGAATTTATCCTCTTCACCGATGCTTATTTACGCACTCAACAACTAAAAACTGATGACACTCTTTAGATCAGCCAGCACTCTATTTATTCTTTGCAGTATTTTCATTGGGCAAACGGCCTTTGCCCAATCGAAGAAGCCAGCCGGTACTACGTCGGCGCAGCGCCAGACGGTAGCTGCTGCTCAGCCTGGCGCTGCGATCTACAAGCAATATTGTCTTACCTGCCATCAGGTGGACGGGGGCGGCGTGCCCAACATGAATCCGCCGCTGCGGGGGACAGATTGGGTCAATGGTGATAAAGCCAGGCTCATCGGCGTACTACTGAAAGGCCTGAAAGATGCCGACGTAGAAGGCGAACCCTATGACAACGTGATGCCCGCCCATGATTTTCTGACCGACCAGCAGATCGCCGACGTGCTGACCTATATCCGCAATAATTTCGGCAATAAGGCAACGGCTATATCGGCAGAGGAAGTGAAGCAGCAGCGCGGCAAATAGATCAGGTCGTGGGGGTTACCAGTCGGTAGAGTCCCGTTCAACGTGACGTGGAAATGGCTACTTTTAAGCACAAAACCTAAACCAAGTCCGATGAAACGTTTACCTGTTCTTCTCACCACGTTGCTAACAACCAGCGCCCTGGCTCAGCCTGCACCACCCGCGCCGGTAGGCCTGGAACTGTACAGTTTCAGAGACCAGTTCAAAACCGACGTACCTGGCACGATGGCCAGGGTGAAGCAGATGGGATTCCGCGAGGTTGAGGTAGCCGGCACCTATGGTCTCACGCCCGTTGCATTTCGGCAGGAACTCGACAAAAACGGCCTTAAAGCCATTAGTCTCGGGGCAGATTTCAACGATCTGGAGATGGATATACCCAAGGTGATTGCCGAAGCGAAGGCCCTGGGTGTCAGGTACGTTGTCTGCGCCTGGATTCCACATACAGCCGATCTCTTTACGATTGGCGACGCTGACCGGGCCATCGATGTCTTCAACACGGCCGGGCGATTACTGGCCGACGCCAAGCTCACGTTTTGTTACCATACGCATGGGTACGAGTTTCAGAAAAACCCCAACGGCACCCATTATTTCGACTATTTGGTCGACAACCTGAACCCGAAATACGTCAACTTCGAGATGGACGTGTTCTGGGTGAAATCGCCCGGCCAGGACCCGGTGAAACTGCTGCAGCAGTACCCAAAACGCTTTTTACTGGCGCACCTGAAAGACCGCAAACCCGGCACACCCGATACGATGACCGGCCACGCCGACGTAGAATCGAACGTAGTGCTCGGAGACGGTGATATTGGCATTGCGGCGTTTATGCACGCGGCTAAAAAAGCGGGGGTCAAGCACTTTTTCATTGAAGATGAATCGTCCCGGTCGATGGAACAGCTGCCTAAAAGCCTGGCCTATCTGCGGGGGCTGCAATAAATCGAACACTCAACCCTTACAGGTTTTTGATAAGGTTCAACCAGCCGTTCACTACGGCTTTTTCTGTCTCTATGATCTGCACAGTTAACCGTCGCTTTACCTACGCAGGTACAGCTCGCCCTGCCCTGGCGGGGTTGTTCGTTGGTCTGCTAGCCACCTCACTTGGCCTGGCGCAGGCACCTTCGGCCACGTTGAACCCCGACACGGTGAAAGCCGGGCCATTCGATATGGGGAAGATGTGGACGTTCGACACCCCTCCTACCGACTATTTCAAGAAGACCTACAACTTCACCCCCGATGCCAAGTGGTTCGACGAAGTCAGGCTGGCGTCGTTGCGATTTGCTGATTATTGTTCAGCCTCGTTTGTGTCGGCCAACGGCCTGGTCATGACCAATCACCATTGCGCCCGCGAGTCGGGAACGGGTGTAGCCCGCCAAGGCGAAGACCTCAACAGTACGGGTTTCTTCGCAAAGACAGCTGCCGAGGAACGAAAAGTAGCCGGGTTGTTTGTGGATCAGCTGGTGAAGATCGACGATATTTCGAAACGGGTGCAGGATGCCGTTACGGCAGCAGGCCGTGATGAACAGGCACAGGTGCAGGCCCGCGAGAAAGCGTTTGCCAACCTGAAAGACGAGTACGGCGGCAAAGCTGACTGGAAAGGGCTGGAGCTACAAACCATCACCTTTTACGACGGTGGCCGGTATGCGCTTTACGGTTTCAAACGATTTACAGACGTCCGGCTGGTGTTTATGCCCGAGTTAAACCTGGGCTTTTTCGGCGGTGATCCCGACAATTTCACGTACCCACGCTATGCCCTCGACTGTTCGTTCTTCCGGGTGTACGATAACGGTAAGCCGCTGAAGACAACCCACTTCTTCAAGTTCAACCCAAACGGCATTCGCGATGGGGAACCCACCTTTGTAACGGGTAATCCGGGCAGCACTGAGCGGTTGAAAACAGTGGCTGAACTGGAGTATGACCGTGACCTTCAATTTCCACAGACGCTCACGCTGCTGCGTAGCCGCTCAAACGCCTTGCAGGCTTACAACGCCACCGCCAAAAGCGACAGCGTATTGAACGAGATCTTCAACCTGGAAAACAGCTACAAAGCCAGCAGTGGTCAGCTTGCCGGGCTGCGCGATCCATATCTACTGGCACGAAAAGCTGCTTTTGAACGAAAGTTCAAAGCTGACGCGCAACAGAAAGGCATTTCGCTGAAGACGTGGGATGATATCGCCACGAACGTAGCTGCCCTTCGCAACGCTTTCAACGATTACACGTACCTGGCCCCAAACCCAATTTCGCTGGGCGAAACCATGACATTTGCCATGACACTCGGTTTCATCAACGGGGCCGTTACCGCTAATCCAGCGGTCTGGGAGCAGGCGAAAGGCGTGTTCGACGAGATTCCGCACCCCAAAAGCCGGGCGCTGGAAGAGGCTTTTCTGGCGGCTCATTTCAGTGAAGCACAGGCTGCCTTTGGGAATGACGACCCCTACGTAAAAGCAGCACTGACTGGCCCTGACGGCCAGGTACGTTCCCCACGCGAAGCGGCCGTAGCCCTGCTGGCTGCCACAAAACTGACCAACCGTGGGTTTGTCTCGATGCTGCTGGATGGCGGAGCGTCGGCTCTGGCCACCAACAACGATCCGCTGTTGGCCCTGGGCCGATTGGGGGGCAAGCGCTTTCTGGCTGTCAACACAACGGTACGCGACCTGACCACCCGGCAGCAGGTGTTGCGGAGTCAATTGGGCCGGGCGCTATACGATACCTATGGCACGGCCATTCCGCCCGACGCTACGTTCTCATTGCGCATTAACGATGGCGTGGTGAAAGGCTATCCGTACAATGGAACCCAGGCGCCAATCATCACCACATTTGCTGGCTTATATGATCGGAGTTATTCATTTGGGAACAAAGACCCCTGGAAACTTCCTGCCCGCTGGGCTAATCCACCCGCCGACTTGCTAAAGCAACCCATGTGCTTTATCTCGACCAACGACATTATCGGTGGTAATTCGGGTAGTCCAATTATCAATAAAAACAGGGAAGCAATAGGCCTGGCATTTGATGGCAACATGGAAAGCCTGCCCGGCTCGTTCATCTTCGTTCCCGACGCCAACCGAACCGTTTCCGTACACACGGGCGGCATCATCGCCGCTATGCGGTACATCTACAAAGCCGACCGGCTTGTGCAGGAATTAACCGGAAAATAGTTTACAGTTTGCTGTTTACCGTCTTCTGTTGCGTTGCTAACAACAGAAGACGGTAAACAGCAAACTGTAATGTTATTTTTTCCCCACTGCTTTCGGGCCGAATTCCAGTTCCTGGGCCTTGTCGAAGAGGGTTAACGCTTTGACGTAGGTGTTATCGGCCGTGTTCATCACCCGGTAAAACTCGTTGTTCTGGCCGCCTTTGTTTGCCTTCTGGTACACGTACCGGGCAATGAGCGCCTTGGTCTGGGTACGTATGTAATTTTTAGACCGGGCATAGTCAGCGGCGTTGAATTTTACGCCCTCCGCAATAGCCGCTTTATTCATGCCATTTAGCTGGTCTTCCGACAGGTTTACCGACTTGTCGAATTCAGCAAAAGGCATTTTTTCCAGGCGGGCGCGGTTGTCGTTGGCGTATGAAAGCGCAAACTCACGGATGATATTTTTGGCGTATAACTGCCCGAGATAAGCCGTTTGCCAGCTCGAATCGCGCGGAACGAAATAATCGGGCGTGATGCCACCGCCGCCGTAGACCGTACGCCCTTTATCCGTCTTGAACACGTTCTTGGGGTCGTTCCTGATGCTGTCGGCAATGTAGTACTCGCCCCGTTTTGAGCGAAGTTCAAGCTCTTTCTCGTAATCGCCCTCCTGCCCGGGTACGTATGGTTTCTGAATGCTACGGCCTGTAGGCGTATAATAGCGCGAAATGGTCAGGCGAAGTTCTGAGCCGTCTGTTAATTGAACAGGCATCTGTACCAGCCCCTTGCCGAACGAACGGCGACCCACAATATAGCCCCGATCATGGTCCTGCAAGGCACCCGCCAGGATCTCCGACGCCGACGCGCTGCCTTCATCGACCAGCACGATCAGGGCACCATCTTCAAACTGTCCGTTCAGCTTGGCGTAATATTTCCGGTCATAGCGATCGTCTTTTCCGTCGGTATACACCAGTAATTTATTCCCGTCGATGAACTCATCGGCCATATTGGTGGCGCGGTCGAGGTAGCCGCCGGGGTTGTTGCGCAGGTCGAGTACCAGTTGCTTCATGCCCTGCTGCTTCAAACCGGCCAGCGCATTTCTAAATTCTTCGTAGGCTGAATCAGAGAAGCGATTCACTTTCAGGTAACCCGTTTGCCCATCCACCATGTAGGCCGCATCTACGGCGTAGGTGGGAATCCGGTCGCGGGTGACGGTCACGACGCGGGGCTTCTGGCCTTTCGACAGCACTGTTAAACGTACTTCGGTTCCACGTTTACCACGCATGGCTTTGTATACCGCGCTGTTATCGACTCCTTTTGCGGTGAGCGATGTATCGTCGACTTTTAGAATCTTGTCGCCGCTCCGAATACCTGCTGTTTCAGAAGGGCCACCAGCCAGTGGGGTGACGACATAAACGGTGTCGGCAAAGATGTTGAACTCAACGCCGATCCCATCGAATCCCCCTTCGAGCTGGGCGCGGGCGGCTACGGCGTCGGTCGGGTTGAGGTAGGCGGTATGAGGGTCCAGTTTCTCCAGCATTTTCGTGATCGAAAAATCAACCAGGTCGTCGGTATTCACCGAGTCGACGTAGTTATTTTCGATCAGCTGGAGGATTTCCCTGTATTTCGTGTAGCCACGACCAATTGAGTTCAGGCCTTTGGTTCCACCAAAAAAAGAAGCGCCTATCAGCACCCCGCCGGCCAGGGTGATACCCAGCAACATGGGCAACCGAATGATGCTTCGGTCATTCGTAATTCGTTCGGGCGACGGAGTAGATTCGTTGGTTGCCATAGGGGTGTTCATCAGCTTGTTGCGTACAGAGGCGTAACACTAATATACTTCATTAATGTTTTGCGCAATGCAGATAAACTGAGCGAAAATCAGTGGTTGTTGGCAAAGTGACTAAATATGTTCAAAGGCTGTCAACGCGCCCGGGTTTCGCATGGTATCGGGGCTGACAACGCGGTCGGCCTGCTGACCCATGAGGATCTTTTTTACCGGTGTTTCCATTTTCTTGCCGCTGATCGTATACGGCACCTCGGCAATCTGATAGATGGTATCAGGTACGTGCCGGGGGCTGTATTGGCTTTTCAGCGCCTGCTTTATTTGCTGCTTCAAGTCATCCGTTAGGGCATGGCCCTCGCGCAAGACCACAAACAGCGGCATACGGTATGAGCCGTCGGGCAGTTCGATCCCCACAACCAGGCTGTCGGCCACTTCGGGCAGGCTCTCCACCGCCGAATAGATCTCGGCGGTGCCAATGCGTACCCCATCCCGGTTGAGGGTTGCATCAGACCGGCCGTAAATGATCACGCTCCCCCGATCAGTGATCTTGATCCAGTCGCCATGCCGCCAGATATCGGGATCGTTCTCAAAGTAGCTGTTCTGGTAGCGCTCGTTGTTGGGGTCGTTCCAGAAGTAAATGGGCATCGACGGCATCGGTTCCAGAATCATCATCTCGCCCAGCGCCTCGCGTACGGGTTCGCCGTCTTCATCACAGGCTTCGACCTTACAGCCCAGCAGACGGCACTGTATTTCACCCGGCACCACTGGGGCCAATGGATTGCCCCCCACAAACCCGCTACAGACGTCGGTACCACCGCTGAACGAAATAAGCCAGACATCCGGGCGAACCGATTCATAGATCCAGCGGAAGCCTTCGGGCGGTAAGGGCGAACCGGTTGAACCGATCGTTCGCAGCGACCGCAGACCAGTTGCTTTGCCCGGCATAAGCCCAGCCCGCATACAGGCCAGAAAATAAGCGGCTCCGCCACCAAAATGAGTGATCTGGGCCTGTTCGATCAGCTGCCAGAGCCGGTTCAGGTCAGGATAAGCCGGTGAACCTTCGTAGAGGACCAGCGTGGCCCCCACCAACAACGAGGCGACCGAGAAGTTCCACATCATCCAGCCGGTGGTCGAGTACCAGAAATACCGTTCACCCGCCCGCACATCCTGATGGAGCGCCAATGTTTTCAGATGCTCCAGTAAACAGCCACCCACGCTGTGCGTAATAGCTTTTGGTTTACCGGTTGTGCCTGACGAGAACAGCACCCACATGGGATGGTTGAAGGGCAGGGGTTCAAAAGTCAGGTCGGTAAACGGTGTTTGAAGGACGTCATCCCAAGGCACAACGCCAGCTGGTGTTGGGGAGTCGGGGTTTAGGAAAGGTACCCACACGATCTGTTTCAACGTAGGTAAACCCTGCTGCAACGTACCCAGCTCGCCAGTCTTGTCAATGGGTTTGCCGGTATAGGTGTAGCCATCGGCCATCAGCAGCACTTTCGGTTCAATCTGCCGAAAACGGTCGAGCAAGCTGGCAGTTCCGAAATCGGGCGAGCAACTCGACCACACCGCACCCAGCGACTGGGCAGCCAGAAAGCCAACAACGGCTTCAGGTATGTTGGGCAAAAGTGCCACAACCCGGTCGCCAACGCCAACCCCCTGTATACGCAAAAACTGCGCCAGTGCCGCTACCTGATACGAAAGCTCAGACCAGGAAACACTTTGTAAACGATTTTTTTCTGATGCAAACAGCAGAGCCGGCTGCTGGCTGTTGGCATTTCTGAAAATATGCTCGGCATAATTGACCGTAGCCCCGGTAAACCAGCGCGTGCCAATCATGCCATGACGTGGCCGCTCAAGCACGGCCTGATAAGGCGTATGAAACTGCACGTCAAAATAAGCGGCAATAGCTTCCCAGAAATCGTCGAGATTGGTGACAGACCAACTCCAGAGATCGTCGTAGTGACGCAGATACAGGCCATGCTTAACAAACAGGTAATCGATGAAATGTTTCAGTCGAGACTGTTGCTGAAGACGGGCACTGGGTGTCCAGATGGGCCTATTGGGCGAGTCGGTGGGTTGACGCATGGGTAAAAACGGAACGGGCTTCGGCGTTCCTTAGAAGGTAACGCCGAAGCCCGTTCCGTTCGCGTATAGCTTATATTATTTGGTCTCTTTCGCGTCTTCCGTCAGGAGTCCTTTCCGCCGGAGCAGCAAGTCCATGAACCGCTGGTCGCTCTCGCTGGTAAAGATTGAAAAAGGCAGGTACAGAAACTGCGCCCGCCCCATCTGACTGGCCAGGTATTTCATAAAGAAGTTCATAGAAGGCGTGTTGGCACCGTCGAGACCGTTGCCCAGCTGCAGCACATAGGCATTCTTGTCTTTCACGGCTGCCTTGATCATATCCCATTTCAGCATCCCACCTTCTTTGGCGTTCAGCTTCATCATGATATGGCGACTGTCGATCTCGTAGATGTACTTCTCGAACATCGGCTTAAATTGTTCTGACTGGGAAACGCCCGTAAACTGCACGGCCCAGAACAGCACATAAATGATGGTCAGGAGAATAACAACGATGTAAATCCAGTAGTTGGGATACACACCTGTCAGGTTCAGGATGGCATTCAGAAGAATAAGAGCCAGCGGTACACCGCTCCAGAGCCAATTGTCACGTACCCACTGCCGAATGGCTAAATTGATGTACGTCTTTTGATCTAACGCGTATTTCTTGGTTTTAATGGTCATTGCGAACTTCCAGAAAGAAAGTGCAAAGATAGGAGGACTAAGCGGGAAAAAAGTGTGCGTCCTGAATCTGGAAAGCCCGGCAAAGTACTAATTCACAACTTTCCAGACTTAGGATTCAGTACTTTTTACTCATTCACCTGAATAGAATGAATCCGGTACTGGCCAGGCGTCGCTTGCCGCATCAGTACGTTCACCCGAAATGACCGTGAGCCCGACCAGTATGTACCCGTGGCGTAGCGCAGATGCGGCGTGCTTCCCTGATCGCCCGTCTTGAAACGCATGGGCGGATATTTCCTAAAAAAAGAGCGCATGATTACCTCTGCCTGACTGGCTCGGACCGACGGAAAATCAACGCCCACCGGGTCGATTCGTAACTCCAGATCAGTGTCAAAATAAGTAGCCAGCTGGTGTGCTTCGCCTGTCTGCATCGATACGCCAATGGCCTGCGTAGGGTCTTGGGTATTGGTGAAACAGGACAGCGTGGCCCAAAGGATTCCAATAAGCAAACCAATTGATTTTGCTTTCAAAAACATGATAATACGATTCATTGAACTGAGGTTGTGTCTGGATGGGTATGAACACATTGGCGAAAACTGTGCCAAATAGATCGTACTAAACGTTGATAATTTCCGCAATTTTGCAGCGCTATTTTCTGCCTGGTTTGGCCGGGTCTTTGCTAATGAATCCCACACAAATTTTATCGGCAGGCCAGATCCGCCAAAAGATACGCCGCATTGCCAGTCAGGTGTACGAAACGAATTTCGATGAGGCGGCGGTTGTGCTGGCTGGCGTAGCTGGTGAAGGCTACGAGCTGGCCCGGAGGTTGGCCGACGAGCTTCGGCAGATTGCCCCTTTCACAGTATCGCTTGTTCAGATTGACCTCGATAAAACGCAGAAAGCGCAGCCAGCTATTCAGCTGCCAGGGGGCTCAGGTACGTATACGGATCGTGTGGTGGTGCTGATCGACGATGTGTTGTATTCGGGCCGAACTATGGCGTTCAGCCTACAGCCGTTCCTGTCGGTGCCTGTTCGGAAAATACAGGTGGCCGTACTGGTCAACCGCAACCATCCCCGCTACCCCATTGCGGCTGATTTTATCGGTATTGAACTGGCGACGACGCTGAATGAACACGTGGATGTGATCCTGAGCGATGCCACGCGTGAGGGTGTCTACCTGCGGTGAATAATGAGCATAAGGGCGAAAACACCAGCCTAACTTACCGGCTGCTCTGCTCGCCGCAGCCGATCTTCTTTCTGCGGTCAGGCAAGAGGATAACCTGCCTGATTTTAGTGCTGTAGGCACCGCCTGTATGGAAGCCAACGGGTGTATGGGCGTTGTTAAAAAAACAAGCAGATTCTACCTGCGAGGCGCCGACGAACGTACCTGGCGTCACTCAAGCAGGCGACTGGGTAACAGATCATCCTTTGTTGGCAAGACATACAGTTGCCAACAAAGGATGATCTGATCAGGATGATCTGACTCGCCAAGGTTATACCATGGGTTTGCCACCCGTTACGCCGTAGATCATGCCCGTAATATAACTAGCCTCCTGGGAGGCCAGTAGCACATAAACAGGGGCTAATTCAACGGGTTGGGCCGTACGACCAAATAAGGTATCGGCGCCAAATTTTTCGTACTGTTCCTTAGGCATTGTGGTCGGAATGAACGGCGTCCAGACCGGGCCGGGCGCTACTGCATTTACCCGTACACCCTGCTCGATGGCTTCTTCGGCCAGGGCTTTGGTGAAGTTGGCAATGGCTGCTTTAGTGGCTGCATAGGCCAGTAGCTGCGGTTTAGGCTGATACCCCTGAATAGACGTTGTGTTGATGATCGAACCACCCGCTTTCAGATGAGGCATGGCGGCTTTGCAGAGGTAGAACATGGCAAAAACGTTCGTGCGAAACGTCTGGTCAATCTCTTCGGCCGTAATCTCGGTAATTTTCTGGTGCGTCATCTGATAGCCGGCATTGTTGACCAGAATATCCAGTTGGCCGAATTCGTCCAGCGCTTTTTGTACGAGTGCCTGGCAGTGGCTTTCCTGTTGTATATCACCACCCAAAAGCACAGCTTTCTGACCTGATGCTTCCACTAGCCGGGCCGTTTCACGCGCATCTTCTTCTTCATTCAGATACGAGATCAAAACGTCGGCTCCTTCACGGGCGAAGGCCAGTGCCACGGCCCGGCCAATACCACTGTCGGCGCCCGTGATAATCGCTTTTCGTCCTTTTAACTTGTTACTTCCCTTATAGGACTGTTCCCCATAATCGGGTTTGGGGTTCATTGCAGCGTCGCTACCGGGTGGCTGCTGAGGCTCCTGCTTGTCATAAGGCGGAGCCGGATATTGCTGACGGGGGTCCTGAGGCTGGGTCAGGTCATTGCTGTTTGTCATAATCGTTGCGCGTAAGTCTGCCAGGTAGGCGGCCCGTGACTTAACTGGTTCACCGCGCCTGCCTGGACACGTAACTTACCAGGTCGGGCAGTGGGCTATCGTGTTTCTGTAACAATGAGCCAATGGCCTGCCCGAAAGATGTCCCTGCCTACATAACTCACTGCCAGCCAGAACCAACAGGCATCCGACTATCTTTGTCGTCTACTTCCCGGTTGTCCCTCCTGCCTGTTATGCTTATTCCCTGCTTAAAAACCGTCGTTCTATGTTGCCTGTGCTTAGGTATGTCGCTCTCGACAGTTGGACAGAGGTTTCGTTTCGACACAACCATCTACGTACCCAGCGAGGCGGGGCTACACACCATTTCGGGGATTACATTCGTTGAATCGGCCGGCGTCTGGCAACTCGTTGGTGACAGAGGAGAGCAGTGGCGTATGCCCGATCTGACCCGTTACGATCTGGCCGTACGGGGGCCCAACACGGGTTTGCAGCTGGAAGCCATTCGATACGATGCGGCCAGCCACACGTATTTTGGCACGGTTGAAGGAAATAACGCCGCCGGTGGCTACGCTTTTTTCTGCCGCGACTCCCTGCCACGAGTTGGCACAGCGCCCCCAATGACCAAATTCGATCAGCTCATTCCACTTCCGTTCGACAATAAAGGCATTGAAGGGCTGGCATTGGGGGCTGATTCAACCGTTTGGGTAGCTCCCGAAGCAGGTTGGACTACCGCCGACAGCAGTCAGGCAACGGTGTTTTTTCATCGTTACACCTGGTCAGGTACGTTGCTGAGCGACAGGAAAGAGTTCGCTTATCCACGCGACCGTATGCCACGGCTGGCCTCTTCCGAACGATACGGAGGCATTTCGGAGATTGTCTGGGTGGCGAAAAACCGACTTCTAACCATCGAGCGGTTCTACGACAGCCAACGCGACACATCATACGCTAACTTATACGAGGTAACGTTTTCGGAAACCAGCCCGGCTGTAGCGCCCATAAAGACACTGGTGTTCAACTTCAATACCATGCTCAACGGCCACCGAATCGATAACCTTGAAGGCATGGCCTGGATGCCTGGCCAACCGGGCCGCCAGACCTTGGTCATCATCTCCGACGATAACGGCGGTCAGTGCCCCCGGCCCAATGGCAAAAAATGCCAGCAAACCCAACTCATCTACCTGAGCCGGGAGCGAAGGACGAAAGAGTGAAAGAGCGAATGGTGAAAGAGTGGAAGGGTGATTGCAGTGTCAGATTACTGACTCAGCAGATTTTCCTCTTTCTCCATTCACTCTTTCACCTTTTCGCTCTTTCACTCTTTCACCCTTCCGCTCTTTCACTCTTTCGCTCTTTCACTCTTTCGCTCTTTCACCATTCGCTCTTTAGAAGCTGTCTTAAGCCAACTCGTCGCGTAGCCGCACCGTCGCGTAGCGACCTAATGTTTGTAGCTGAATGGCTTCGCTCCAGGCATTCCCGTCGCGTAGCGACCTAACAATTTAGCGTGTGGTTGGGTCGCTACGCGACGGAAACGCCTGGAACGAAGCCATTCAGCTACAAACATTAGGTCGCTAGGCGACGGAAATCCTGTAGCGAAGCCATTCAGCTACAAACATTAGGTCGCTACGCGACGGAAACGCCTGGAACGAAGGGAATGCCTGGAGCGAAGCCATTCAGCTACAAACATTAGGTCGCTACGCGACGGAAACGCCTGGAACGAAGACGTTTAGCTACAGACCTTAGGTCGTTAGGCGACGGAAATGCCTGTAGCGAAGACGTTTAGCTACAGCTACTAGGTCCGCCGGTGCGGCTACGCGGCAGAAGGAAACTTAAACAGCTCCTTATATTTCTTCCAGCAGGGTACGGAAAGAGACGTACCGGTTGGCATATCGGTCGGCTACCTGTTGTTGCAGCGCGGGTTGGTGCAAACTCTGGTACGTAACAAAATCCTCCATGGTCTGAAACCAGTATTGAAACGTGTAGGTAACGCCGCCGTTTTCTATTTCGGTCAGTAGTTTCAGGGCGTTATGTTGCATGGTTAGTCCGGTCGCTACTACCGCAGGTACGTGTTCGTCTTTCATCCAGCGCAGCCATTCGCGCTCAATCTGCTGGTCAATATTATAGGTAATGTTGTAAAGAATCATCGAATCTTGGGCAGTTGGGGCCTGAATCAGCGGTTTGTCTGTTTCTTTGCACCAGCATTAATTTTGATAAACCTACACTATGTATAACGGATTAGTTCATGCCCATTCGGGTCTTCGCTGGGTCGCGCTGGTACTACTGCTGGCAGCCGTTTTTGTTTCAATCGGCCGCTGGACTGGTAACAAATCGTTTACTGATGGCAACCGCAAGTTGTATTTGTTTACGCTCATTTCGGTGCATACTCAACTGGTGCTGGGCCTGATCCTTTACTTTATCAGTCCGAAGGTAAATTTCAGTGGTATGAGCGAACGGGTCATCCGGTTCTATACCGTTGAGCACATCACCATCATGCTGCTGGCGATCATTGCGATCACCATTGGCTATTCACGGTCGAAACGAGCTACCAACGACACGCAGAAACACCGGCTGATTGGCATTTTTTACGGTGTTGGCCTCATTCTGATCCTGGCTGGAATTCCCTGGGCTTTCCGTAACCTCGGAGCAGGAAATTTTTAACTGATCGATGCATCATCCACAATGGCGATCTGTAACCATTGTGGATGATCCATTAATCTGTGCATTTGCGAGTAGCTTTGTTTATCCGATTAGTAAGGGCGTTGATGAGAGACTGTGTACAGAAAGGGAATTGGTGGAAACTTGCCATTGGGGTGGTGTTGATTGGCATGGCTCTGGGGTGTAAAGTCGAGCAGTTTCCGCCCGAACTTTGGAGTGTCAGTCCAAACAAATTTGATATTGGTCGGCCGGTCGAATTGAAAGGTGCGCAGTTTGGCAACAACCCCGTTGTTACGTTCGGTCAGGCAGAAACAGCCATTCAGGCCACCGTCCAATCGAGTTCAGATGCCAGCCTGATCGTGTTAGTGCCACGTATTGCCACCGGCCCTACTCAGATTCAGGTGGCTAACAGCCAGGGGCTTAGCTCTCCGGTAAGCTTTACTGTTATTCAGCCGCAACCTACGTTAAGTGCAGATAACGCTATTTTGCCAACCAACGCCGCAGCGGGTGCTACCATTCGTATCAGCGGGAACAACCTGGATCGGCTGCAAAGCGTCCGGTTCGACACCACCCAGGCCAGCTCGTTTACAGTTGTTTCCCCCAGCGAAGTACTCGTCACCATCTCGCCACAACAGCCACGCGGGTTTGCCAAACTGACCCTCGTTACGGAAGGCGGTATCATTAGCGGTTTCACATACCTGGTAGCGGGCACACCCGAGATTACTGGCTTTTCACCAAAGCGGGTTCGCGTCGGACAGGAAATTACCATTCAGGGGCGGTATCTGGCCGACGGGCAAGTACGCATCAACCGCGCTACACCAGACCCAACCACCACCCGGATTACGGATACCGAAATTAAAGTCATTGTGCCAGCCGACGCAACAACCGGCCGCCTTAGCGTAACTGTTTTTGACCGGCTGACGGGCTTGAGCGCCGACAGCCTGTATATAGCCGGTGCCCCGGCCATAACCGGTAATCCAAGCCCGATGGAAGGCATCACGGGCGATAAAGTGATGCTGACCGGTTTAAATTTTCGAGACATCACCAGTGTGTCATTCGGAACTACCGCTGCCCAATTCCGTATCGTGAGCGATACACAGCTCGAAGTAACGGTACCCGCCCGGAGTCAGTCGGGCGATGTGACCATCAGCATCAGTGGCGTAGGCGGCTCGGCGAGTGCTACTCAACCCTTTGTGTACATCCTTCCACCAGCCAATCTGGTATTTACCCCCCTCCGTCGCGGCGTTAACAAACTGGTTTCGGTAACCGGACAAAACCTGTATCGTATTCAGCAGGTAACGCTGAACGGAAAACAGGTTACGATCAATGCCCGCACCGAAGGAACTGACTTTCAGTTTTTTGTACCAACCGACGGCACCACCGGCCCCATTACGGCTACCAATCGGGCGGGTACGGCCACATCGGTCCGCTCGCTGACAGTTGTGCAGGCGCCAGTCGTAACGGATTACCCGCGTCGCTGGCCCGCCGGAGGGCGCATGATCATCAAAGGCAACTGGCTCCGCGACGCCGTGGTCCAGTTTACAGGGGCCGTTTACCCGGCCACCAACGACGGGCGTAACGACGATACCGAGATCTGGATACGTGTTCCCGACGATGCCCAGCCCGGCCAGTTTCGCCTCACGACCGACTCCCCCATCGCCTTCACGTCAGATCAGTTCACCCCTGTTCGTCCGGTGTCGGGCGTTGTGTTCACGCCAACGAAGGGGCGCGTAGGTGATGAGATTACGGTGACGGGACAGTTTCTGGAAGACGTTACCGACATCCGGTTTGGGGGCGGCGCTTCGTTGCCTGCTACTTTCCAACGGCTGGGCAACGGGCAGGTAAAAGTAATTGTTCCGACCAATGCCGTTGATGGTACTATCTGCTTCACCAATCCGGCAGGTTTTGCCTGTACTACTACCCTGTTTGATGTGCAGCGGGTCGTGGCGGGTGTATCGTTTACGCCCAAAACCGGTAAAGTCGGTACAGAAGTGACGTTCACCGGCCAGAACCTCAGCGACGTGATCGAAGTGCGGTTTGGCGGCGGGACCTCGGCGGCCGCTCAGTTTCGGCTCGTTGGTACTACCCTCATCGCAACGGTTCCTGCCAACGCTATCAGCGGTACCGTTTGCCTCACCACCGACTCAGGCACGGTCTGCACCACCGATGCATTCGTTGTGACCAAGTGATGGCCCAACGTACCCAGCATCAAAAATGGCTCACCAGGTACCTGGTGAGCCATTTTTGATGCTGGGTACGTTGGGCGTTACTGTACGCGTTTCCAGGTAAGCTTATTGATGTTCTGACCAATAGTGCGGCCTTCTTTCAAGCCCACTTCATTGTCTTGCCGCGTGTGAATACCACCCAGAAAACGTGAATAACCCGATTCTTCGGCAGCTTCCCAGAACGACCGGAATGTGCGGGCCTTGAAGTCTACGTTGCGTTTGGTATCACGCACACGATTTACGTGTGAATCATCCGTAAAGGTGAAAGCCGAGCCGTACAGATCGGTTAATACGATAGCTGCTGCTGCCGACTGGGTTGAGTGGCCCGACGCGAAGCCGGGGAATGGCGGCGCCGGCCAGAAAGGTACCCAGTTTGGGTCAACGGCCCGCCGAACAAAGGTATATGGGCGCTCATTATTGTAGGTGTACTTGCATTTCCAGCAGGCAATGAACGCGTCGGTTACGGCAATGCCAACACGCGCTAACGTTTCAGCTGCTTTTCCCAAACCAACCTTATCTGTTTTGATAGCGATCCGGGCCAGGTTGTAGGAGTGACCAGGTGGCGTGAAGGTTTCGCTCGGGTCATCGGCCCACCAAACTGAGGTTTCTTTTTCGGCCTGCGACAGGCTGATGTTTTTGGCGTATACTTCCAGGTACTGGGCAAAGTAAGGCGACGTTACCTGCGTTGAGATAGGCAGCGGCACAGGCATAGGCATAGCAGCGGTACTGGCCAGCATGGTTCTGTTCTTGCCCCAATAGGGCTGCATCGGAATGGTACGGCCATTTTCAGTAGGTCGCCACGTACCTGCCTCGGTCGAGGGCACAAAGTCGGCCGGGAAATTCCGGTTGTATCCTTCGTGGCCACCGTCTGTTTTCGACCAGTCGAAGATCGCCTGCGCTACCCGTTTGCCATAAGCAGCCGATCGCTCGCTTATAGCCGCATCCGTACTTTTATACTGGTTGAATAATACTGTTTCGAGCGAATCGATTTTCTGTTTGTACGCAGCAGATGTGTTGGCAAATAACCCCCGCAATACTTCGGCTTCGGCGGCGTTAGCACTCAGCGCCCAGTTATAGGTCTTGCCTGTTTCAACGACGGGCAAGCTGGTTAGTCCCTGAAGCTGACCAGCCATAGACAGGTTACCGGGCATGCCCGCTACCAGGGCCTCATACATGGCCAGACCAGCATACCCGAACGTGCGGGAAGCAACGGGCGGCGTTTGGCCAGGGCTGTTACGTACCAGTTGAAAATGCATCGTGCTCCACTGTAGCGCTACTTCGTTGCTGTACGAATCGGCAGCGTTCGTCTGCGGGGTCAAGCCCGTTTGATCTTCGGTTGGGCGGCAGGACTGCAACGTAACAACGGCCAGCAAAGCAACGAAGCTATGTCGCAAGGGCAAAGCCAGGCGCAGACGATGTAGAGACGATGACATCGGTATTGATGTTGACATAAGCGAATGGAATAAACGGTATAGTCTGGTCGAAGAGGCTGTTAATCCATAAGGCTCTTCACAAAAACATTGCCAATTTTTAAATGCTATTTTGTTCATATGTCGACTAGCAATAATACCCCGCCTGATTTTAGCTTGTATTTGCTGTCTATCCGTTATTTTTCGTTCTAATCCAATGGGGTCTCACCCCATGCTCCCTGTCCCATTTATGCCCTATCGTTCTCTTCTCCTTTGCCTGCTGGTATTGGCCAGTCTGTTTGGTACAGCACAGGCACAGAGCCGACGCCGCCTTAACCCGAATGTTCAGTCACTGCCACCAGCCAACGCTCCGTTACCGGTTATGATGGCGCCACAGGCGCATTTGCTGGAAAGTGTAGTCATGAGCAGTTCGCTGATGAACCGGGGCATTCGTTATTCCATTTACCTGCCGCCCGATTATTACGTATCGAATCGCCGTTACCCGGTGGTCTATCTCCTTCATGGGTATACCGATGATGAAACTGGCTGGACGCAGTTTGGCGAAGCCGACCGCCTTATCGACGAGGGCATCAAGTCAGGTACGTTGCCCCCCATGATTGTGGTCATGCCCGATGGTGGTGTAACCTGGTACATGAACGATTACCTGAACAAAACACGCTACGAAGACATGTTCGTCACCGAGCTGATTCCGCATATCGACTCGACCTACCGCACCCGAACAAAGCGGGATTTTCGGGGTATTTCGGGTTTGTCGATGGGGGGTCATGGGTCGCTCCTGCTGGCCATGCATCATCCGGATTTGTTTGGGTCCTGCGCCGCCCTGAGTGCGGCCGTGTTCACCGACGAAACCATAAAGAACATGCCCGACGATCAGTACAATAAGACGTTTAGTTTTCTGTTTAGCGGACCGGTGAAAGGCGAAGACCGACTGACGGCCCATTATAAACGCAATAGCCCGCTCACCCTGTCATCGTCGGCTCCGGAAAGTGACCTGAAACAGGTACGTTGGTATATCGACTGCGGCGATGACGATTTTTTGTCGGCGGCCAACGCCCAGCTACACATGAACCTGCTTGGCCGTACGATTCCGCACGAGTACCGGGTTCGCGACGGCGCACACACCTGGACTTACTGGCGGACCGGCCTACCCGCCGCTCTTCAGTTTATAGGCACCCGATTCCACCAACAATAAAAAGTTTTCTGTCTACAGTTTGCTGTCTTCTGTTGCTCCGCTCTTTAGCAGCGCAACAGAAGACAGCAAACTGTAGACAGAAGACTCCTTTTCCATGACCCTCACGCTCGATATTGGCAACTCCGATGTGGTATTTGGCCTGTATACTACCGATCACTGGCAGCATGTGTGGCGAACGCCCAGCCGTCCTATGCAACCGGCCGCCTTTTACCAGCAGAAACTCCGGTTTTGGCTGCTGGAGGCCAGCCTTACCCTGAGTCAGATTACTCAGGCTACTATCAGCAGCGTGGTTCCCGCCCTGACGGCCACCGTTGCAGAAGCCGTTGGTGAGCTGTTTGGCCTGACGCCCGTGGTGGTTACGCCTTCGGTGTATGACCGGCTACCCGTAGTGGTGCTTCGCCCTCAGGAAATTGGTACAGATCTGGTCGCCAATGCGGTAGCAGCGCACACCCACTACCAGCAGGCCTGCGTGATCGTCGATTTTGGTACGGCGCTCACCTTCACGACGGTCGGAGCCGATGGTAAAATTCTTGGCGTAGCCATTGCCCCTGGTTTGAAGACTGCCATCCGATCGCTGTTTGCCAATACAGCCCAGTTGCCCGAGGTACCTATTGAACTACCTGCCTCCGCGCTCGGCCAAAATACCGTCCACGCCATTCAGGCAGGGGTGGTGATGGGCTATGAAGGGCTGGTACGTAGTATGATTCAGCGGATACGAGCCGAATTGGGCGGCACCTGCCTGGCCGTTGCAACGGGTGGTTTATCGAAAGCGATTCCCTCACTACAGGATGAATTTACCGAGGTGATTCCCTCCCTAACCCTCGACGGCATACGGCTCATTGGCGAGTATGCACGTCGGTGAAAAACAGCCCCTCCCCGTGCCCTGATCGTGTAGATTTATTTCCTCATCAGCCTGTTAATCAGGATTTAATAAAGAGACAAATGGCACTACAACCGTAAATTGATCATACGGTACGCGCAGCCAGCAGCGTGGATCACGCACTATTTATTCGTGAAAAAGACGCTCTCCACAGAATTTTCATCAAGCCTGTGCCGTCGATTCTATCAAATTAATGTTTCTACATATTTATACTATTTATCCTATGATCGATCGGCTGTGACCGCCTGTTGACCAGGTGTCTTCTGGCATGATCTTCCCTCCAACGTTGGCAAGCCTGCTATACTGGCTGCTTCACCGCAGCTATGTGATCGTCTGAACAGGCTTTATCCAACGTTATGAAAAAGATACTATTTGCCATTCTAATCATGATGGCCGTAACCGCCGAACTACTGGCCGGTTCGCCTACCTGGAATATTGGGTACGTCATTCTACCCGATGGACACAAGCTGGAGGGACAGCTCAGTTACAACTGGAAAGTTGAGGTCGTACAGGTACGTATGGACAATGGGCTGATGAAGGCTTACTCGGCCGGCCATATTGATTCGTTTGCCTTTTACGATGCCAATCAGCGGCTGGTTCGCAAATTCAGTTCAGTTGATCTATCCGACGCAGAAGAGGGGGTTCGGCCTGTATTTATGGAAGAGGTAGCGTCAGGGCCTTTAACCGTATACCGGCGGCTTCGTCACACGCACGAGTTCATCAAAATTTTGCGTCCGTCGGTCTATAGCGATGACACGGAATTGCTGAAAGACATCGACAACTTCACCTATCTGGTTATCGATCAGGAAGGGCAGGTCTTCAATATGGCCCTGTTCAACCTGGATCTCTGGCCGCGCATGGTCACGTATCATGGCCAGCTTTCTGACTATATCAAGCTTCGCGACGTAGACCCGGCCACAACACTGGCCCGGCTACTGATCATCAACCAGTACAACTTCTTAAGCGCTGGTGTTGACTCGAAACCGCAGCCCAGAACAGCACAGAGCGATTAAATTTGACGGCTAACCTAACTGCTCAGGTAGCTTCATCTTCTGGCGGAGGCGGGTCGGTTGTTTTCCAGGTACGTCTCCGTTTCTTCAACGCCTCGTTGAGCAGGTACTCGATCTGCCCGTTCACGCTGCGGAACTCGTCCTGCGCCCAACGCTCCAGTTCAACCAGCATCTCTGGATTCAGCCGTAAGAGAAAGCCTTTTTTTTCAGACATAAACAAGGGCTCAGGGCATGGGGCGTTGCTCAGGAACGGATTCCGTTCACTGGCCGTGCCCCACACCCTGAGCGGTTAGTAAATTGATCCGGCATTGACGACGGGGCTAACGTTTTTCTCGCCACAGAGCACGACCAGCAAGTTGCTGACCATGGCCGCCTTACGTTCCTCGTCGAGATGAACGACGTTCTTCTCCGCTAACCGGGCCAGGGCCATTTCAACCATACCCACGGCTCCATCCACAATCTGTCGGCGGGCAGCTACCACCGCTGAGGCCTGCTGCCGCTGTAACATGGCTCCGGCAATTTCGGGCGAATAGGCCAGATGACTGATTCGGGCTTCGATGATGGTGACACCAGCCCGCGACAGCCGCTCATTCAGTTCGACTTCCAGCACATCATTGATGTGGCCGGTACTATCGCGCAACGTTACTTCGCCATCTTCGGCGTTGTCGTAAGTGTGCGAGTTAGCCAGGTGCCGAACCGCCGCCTCCGACTGTATCTGGACGAATAACGTGTAATCGTCGACCGAAAACAGGGCCTTGGCGGTATCGGATACCTGCCACACCACCACCGCAGCAATGTCGATCGGATTGCCCATTTTGTCATTCACCTTCAGGGTCTGGCCATTCAGGTTCCGGGCGCGGAGGCTGATCTTCTTTTTGCTATAAAACGGATTCACCCACCGCAGTCCGTTCTGTTTCATCGTGCCTGTGTAGTCACCGAAGAACGTGGTCACTACGGCTTCGTTCGGGTTCACCACCGACAGGCCAGTGAGTGTAATGATACTCGCGATGAATACCAGTCCGGCCAGCCCGCCAAACCAGCCATTTGCCATTGCAATGGCAGCAATGAATAGGCCCACACTGCCCAGTAGCCCCACAAGCCCAATCACTAAGGCCAGATAGCCTGAAATAGAGGTAAGATTTTTCTCGTTCATGTGTTCAGAGAGTGCTATCGTTTTACTATCACAATAGTAGCTGTCATCACAGAACAACCCACTGATTTATAGACCAGCGGGTTGTTTTATTGGTAAGCGGCAAGTCTTGTCAGCTGAACGTATCAGCCCGATAACGTACCTGGTCGCTCTTAGCCGTTTGCTTTGGCTTCGTTCCAGTACACATCCATTTCGGCGAGCGTCATTTCGTGAAGGGCCTGCCCGTTGGCACGGGCGCGATCTTCGAGGTACTGAAAGCGTTTGATGAATTTTTTGTTGGTTCGTTCAAGCGCCGTTTCGGGGTTGATATCAATAAAGCGGGCGTAGTTGACCAGTGAAAAGAGTACATCGCCAAACTCCCCCTCGGCCCGCTGCACATCGATAGCCTCCCCGTTGTCGGCGTTGAATTCGGCCTTGAACTCCTGCATCTCTTCCTCAACCTTCTCCCAAACCTGCTGTTTCTCGTCCCAGTCGAACCCGGCGCCACGCGCTTTTTCCTGGATTCGCATAGCCTTCACCAGCGCAGGTAACGATTTGGGCACTCCGCCCAGCACCGATTTGTTGCCTTCTTTCAGTTTCAACTGCTCCCAGTTGGCTTTCACCTGTGCTTCTGTTTCGGCCACCACATCACCATAAATATGGGGGTGTCTACTCACCAGCTTATCGCAGATACCATGCAGCACGTCGGCTACGTCGAAGCGGGTTGGGTCTTCTTCCGGGGCTTCCGATCCGATTTTGCTGTAGAATACCATGTGGAGCATCAGGTCACCGATCTCCTTTTTGATTTCAGTACGGTCGCCTTCCAGGATAGCGTCGGAGAGTTCGTAGGTTTCTTCGATAGTCAGATGGCGAAGGGTGTCCATCGTCTGTTTGCGGTCCCAGGGGCACTGTTCGCGCAATTCATCCATGATCGTCAGCAGGCGGTCGAAAGCCATCAGTTGCTGTTGACGGCGTGGGGGCAGTTGGTCAAACGTCATGACGTAAAGATAAGGGGAGGAAGGGAGGAAAGGGAGGAAGGGGAGGAAAGGAGGAAAGGAGGAAGGGAGGAGGGAGGAAAGGGAATAGAGGAAATCATTGATTACGCTTGTAAATTTACCTTTTTACTACTTTGCACTCCCTTTCCTCCCATTCTCCCTTTCCTCCATTCCTCCCTTTCCTCCTTCCTCCCTTTCCTCCATTCCTCCTTCCTCCATTCCTCCATTCCTCCCTTCCTCCTTTCCTCCATTCCTCCCTTTCCTCCCTTTCCTCCCTTTCCTCCCTTCCCTCCCCATGCCCGCCCGGCTTCCACTAACGACTATTTTCTTTACCGTTTTTCTCGATGTGGTCGGCGTTGGCATTGCCACACCCACCATCACCCCCCTGTTGCTGCGGGCTGACTCAGGTTTTTTGCCAGGTACGTACACGATCGATGAGCGGACTATTCTGCTGGGTTATCTGCTGGCGTCGTTTTCCATTGCCGGTTTTTTCGGTGGCCCTCTGTTGGGTGCTCTCTCCGACCGGTACGGCCGCAAACCGATCCTGCTGTTCTCTTTGCTGTTGACGCTGTCTGGCTATCTGATTTTTGCGTTGGGTATTCAGACAGGGAGCCTGCCACTTCTCTTCCTAAGCCGAATGGTGTATGGCATTGGCGGCGGAAACATCGCCATTATCCAGTCGGCCATTGCCGATGTGAGTGATGCAGCCTCGCGCACCAAAAACTACGGGCTGCTTGGCGTGGCGTTTGGGCTTGGTTTCATTATCGGTCCCACGCTTGGCGGCGAATTGTCGAATCCAGAAACGGTAGCCTGGTTCACCTTCGCCACGCCCTTTTACGCAGCCGCGCTGCTGGCGGTCCTGAACATTGTCATGGTTGTGCTGGTCTTTCGCGAAACGCTGGCAGCGCCTGTTCGACGACCTATCACACCACTGACTGGCTTCCGCAATCTGGCCGAGGCGTTCACCAGTCGGCGGATGCGTATTCTGTTTGCCGGGGTCTTTTTTTACACACTAGGCTTCAGCTTCTATACCCAGTTCTTTTCGGTCTACCTGCTCAAACGATTCAATTACGATCAGGTACAGATTGGCCGATATTTTGGTTTTGTTGGCCTGTGCATTGTCATCATGCAGGGATTGGTTGTGCGTCGCTTGTCGAACACCTATTCGCCACAGCAAATTTTGCGGGGTAGTGTTATTGGTCTGGCAGTGGTGCTGTGGTGTTTTTTACTGCCTCAACAGTCATGGCAGATCTTTTTAGTTGCCCCGCTCATGGCCTTTTTTCAAGGGCTCACCTCACCCAACGCCACCGCCCTGGTCTCGACCAGCGCTCGAGCCGATGAGCAGGGAAAGATCATGGGGATTAATCAGTCGGTGCTGTCGGCTGCTTTTGCTACGCCACCCATTATTGCGGGCTATATCGAGACAATCAACCTCAGCTTGCCACTCTTCATGGCCGGCCTGATGGCGCTGTTCGGCTGGTTCTTTTTTGTCTGGTTTATCCGGCAGGAGTCCGTTTAACGATTGGCTGCCAGCTGGTAGGCATGAATAGAAACGCGCTGGCGAAAGGCCTACTAGTACTTGGCCACTGGGCAGTGCTGACGCCTCTGCTCCGCTTCTTTCTGGAAATGACAGACTTATATACTAAATCGAACGAGTAAGCAGGAATAACCCCTAAACCCGATAGACTATTACATAACTAGCTGACTATCATTTTTTTATATTTTTCTTGCAGATGTATTTTTTGTGTATAACCTTTGCGCACTGACGGCCCGTCCAGGTACGTTAGCCGAATATGATAGAGCCAGCCTGCCAACTGGCTTATTTATTCACTACATTAATCTATCAACTCTGTAGATTATGAATACTAATTATCAGCCCCCATCCTATCAGCAATCTGTATACCGGATCATAGGCTTCGACCGGCTCAATTTCGTCAGCGACGTGGCCAACGCCATTCCGCAGGATGAGCATTGCCGGATCACGGGCTTATCGTTTGAGGGGGATGGTATTCGGGTGAACGGCTACCTGACCGTACAGGCTGACGATATGGCTCAATGGTCGCTTATCGATTATCAGTTGCGGGCCATCAAAGGCTTGGTCAGTGTACAACAAACCAACTAATACAATGGACGAATTACAACAGGAAACAGGCCCGACAAGTCCCTACGCCAAAACGTTTTTCTGGATTTGGGGCCTTGCGCTGCTCGCCCTCGCTGGCTTCCGGGCCGATAATCCATCGTACCGCGATCAGCTCAACGAGTGGCACCGTAAACGGATCGAATCGTTGAAAAACGAAAATGGCTGGCTGAATCTGGCCGGTTTACTCTGGCTGAAAGAAGGAATCAATCGGGCGGGTGCCGACCCCGGCAATGAACTCACGTTCCCCAGCGGAAAGGCGCCCGAGCAGCTGGGTACGTTCCAGCTAGCGAACGGATCCGTGCAGTTTGACCCGGCACCGGGCGCTGTAGTCCAAGCCGATGGCCAGCCCGTTTTAGACAGGAAAACCGTTTTTTCGGCAACTTTGGCCAAACCCGTTACGCTATCGCACGGCTCGCTCCGCTGGTTCGTCATTAAACGGGGCAATCGGTACGCGCTTCGTTTACGGGATCTCGACAGCCCCTCACTGACGGCCTTTAAAGGCATCGATCGGTTTCCTGTCGATGAAGCCTTTCGGGTAAAGGCACAGCTCGAACAACCGGCATCGGTCCGTACCATTCCAATCCTGGACGTGACCGGGCAAACGGCCCAGCAGCCGCTCGCAGGTACGTTGGTATTCGACCTGAATGGACAAACACACCGACTCGATGCGATAGGCGAGGGCGACAAACTTTTCATTCTCTTCGGCGACCAGACCAACACCCACGACACCTACGGATCGGGCCGATTTTTATATGTCGACAAGCCAGGAGCCGATGGGCAAACGGTAATCGATTTCAACCAGAGCATCAACCCGCCCTGCGCTTTTACGCCTTATGCCACCTGTCCGATTCCACCAAAGCAAAACCGGCTGGCGCTGGCTATCCGGGCGGGCGAAAAACGCTACGGCGACCACTGATTCATCACAAACGGACTCACCTTATCTGACAACAACATGCTAAACACAACAAACGCAACTCCCCGCCTTACTCAGTTCTTAACCGCTGACCAACTCGCCTTCTTCAACCGGAACGGCTTCATTCATATCAAACACTTCGTTGACAAACCGACTGTTGATTTATTTCTTTCTGAAATTCAATGGATCGAATCGCAGTGGCTGGCCGAGGGCGTAGAGAAAGTAAACGGAACACCGCTCAAGTTCGGTTACAATGAACATGGCCAGCGAATCGTGCAACGGTTTGCGTTCACCTCGATGTTCAGCCCGGTGCTACGTCAGTTCCTGAAAGACGAACGCCTCCAGGGGCTGACCCAGTTGTTAGCTCCGTACGACGGTCGTATCAGTCCGGAAGAGAAAGATGGGCTGGTGGTGAACCACTACGTCAGAACGCCGGAGAGCAATTTCTCGCGCATGGGCTGGCATACCGATAGTCCGCGCGATCTATTCCTGGGGCAACGCATTCTGCCTATGCTGAATGTGGGCCTGCACCTCGACGATTGCCCGCAAAGCAATGGTGGTCTGCGTGTGCTGCCCGGCACCCATCGGCAACATACGCTGATGACACTGTTCCGGAAAAAACAGTTTATCGACCATCGCCCCGACCGCCGCGAGGTGGGCTTCGACATCGAAGCAGGTGACCTGACCATTCACAACGGTAATCTCTGGCACCGCGTTGAGCAATCACCAAATTTCGGGGCGGCCAGTCGGCGGCGGGTGATGTACATTCCGATCATCACCGGCGATTTCAAACCGAAAGATGCCAGCAGCAAAACGCCCTTTTACCACCGTTTTGCCAAACGTATTCAGGATTAACTCTGAAAATGAGCGGTTTACTCCTTCCGTTGTCGCTCGCCTGTGGCGAGTGACACTTATCGACAGGGCCGCTGGCCCGGTGGTAGCCAATAAACGGATATGTAGTTAACCTTGGTAAACGGTAACCTCCGGGCCGGAGTGGTGCGCCGTTGCGACCCTACCGATACAGGTCACTCGCCACAGGCAAGCGACAACGAGAAGAGCGAAGTAATACACTGGAACAAATAATCAACGAAAAACAACACCCTTTTTTCTAACGCACAATACGCATACCATGGTCAGCCTGGCGGCAACTGAGTTGACCATAAATAAAAAAGCCGAAACGGCGGCAACCGTTCCGGCTGGTACAAACAAGGTCCGGCAAGACCTCATCTTTCACGTAACCACTACAATAATGCAAATTTTTATTCGATTGGTAGCCGTTTTTCTGCTACTTACCAGCGCCTTACTGCCCGGCAAGGCACAGGCGCAAACAGCCACCATTACCGGAACGGTCCGATCCGGCACGGAACCCATCCCCGGCGCAAACGTCGTTCTCAAGGGACAAAACAAGGGGGCAAGTACTGACGGCAACGGCCGTTACTCGATCAGCGCCGGACCAGGGCAGGTGCTGGTCATTTCGGCTATCGGCTACGAAAATGCCGAAGCAACGGTGGGCAATGTGGGCAGTTCAACCCAGTTCGATATTGTGCTCAAGGAATCGGCCTCGCAACTCAGCGAATTGGTTGTGGTTGGCTACGGCACGCAGGACCGTAAGAACCTGATCGGAGCCGTTTCGCAGATCAATGCCGACGAGATAAAGACGCGGCCTGTGGCTAGTTTCGAGCAGCAGTTGCAGGGGCGTGTGGCCGGTGTACAGGTATCGGCCAATACGGGCGTGCCGGGCGACGGGCTCTACTTCCGCATTCGGGGCAACACGTCGATCAACGCCAGCAACGACCCGCTGTATGTAGTCGATGGCGTGTTCATCAACAACAACAGCCTCCAGAAAATAACGACGCAGGGGCAAGCCAACAACCCGCTGGCCGACATCAACCCCGCTGATATTGAGTCGATTTCAATCCTGAAAGACGCCGAAGCGACGGCTATTTATGGCGCGCGGGCGGCCAATGGCGTGGTGGTGATCACGACGAAACGGGGTACGTACAACGCCAAAACGAAAGTGACCCTGAACACATCGGGCGGACAGGCATGGGCCCCTAAACTCTGGGATCTGGTGACCGGTCCCGAACACGCCACGATCATCAACGAAGCGTGGATAAACGATGGCAAATCGGTCGCCACGCGTCCCTTTCGCCCGGTTTACGAAGGTGGTCGCGGCCTGCCCGAAGAACAACCTACCTACGACCGGTTGGGCGACATTTTCCGGGCGGGCAAACTGCAGAATTACGACCTGAGCGTTTCGGGTGGTAACCAGCAGACGCGCTTTTACCTGGGCGGCGGCTACACCAGTCAGCAGGCTACCTTGCGCACCAACGACTTTGCCCGGGCCAGCTTCAAACTCAACCTCGACCATGAACTGACCGATAGAATTCGCATTGGCACGAGCAACATTTTCTCGCAATCGAACCGGACCAATGCACGGGTGGGCGACGGACCACAGGGTGGCATTTTGCAGGCGGCCTTACACACACCAACGTACCTACCGAAATTCAATGCTGATGGGACCTACGCCAAATGGGCCGGCTTCGATAACCTCGACGTGCTGATCAATAACACCGATATGCAGTCGGTGAGTACGCGTTACATCGGCAATATCTACGGCGAATGGGATATTGTTTCGGGCCTGAAATTCCGCAGCAGCTGGAGCCTGGACTATAACCTGTACGACGAAAACGAGTACTGGAACACGCTCACCAACCGGGGGGCGGCCAGCAAAGGGCTGGCTACGTCGAGCCTTAGCCAGAACATGATCTGGATCAACGAACAGACGCTCAACTACCGCAAGACGCTGGGCGAGCAGCATTCGTTTGGTCTGCTCATTGGCAACACCATCCAGGGTAACACGTCCAAACAAACCCTCGCCCAGGGCACGAACTTCCCATCCGACGATTTCAAGCAGATTGCGTCGGCCTCGGTCACTACGTCCTCGTCGAACCGGAGCCAGAACCGGCTCACGTCGTTCTTTGGGCGGGTCGACTACAATTTTGCCAGGAAGTATTTCATCGAAGCCAGCCTCCGCGCCGATGCCTCGAGCCGGTTTGGTGCCAACCATCGCTGGGGCTATTTCCCATCGGCGGGGATAGCCTGGCAGATCAAGCAGGAAAACTTTTTGCAGGATGTGCGGGCGATCAGCGACTTGAAACTTCGCGCCAGTGTCGGCTGGACGGGCAACCAGAACGGCATCAACGATTTCGCGTCGCGCGGTCTGTGGGGCGGCGGCTACAACTACCAGGACAACCCAGGTACGTTCCCCACGCAACTGGCTAACCCTGACCTGAAGTGGGAAACCACCCGCCAGATCAACGCCGGGCTGAACATCGGCCTGTTCAATAACCGGGTAGCGCTGGAAGTAAACGCCTACGAAAAGTACACCTACGATCTGCTGATCCAGGTGCCACTGGCGCAAAGCACCGGCTTCTCGAGCATCTTCCGCAACGACGGCGAGGTCAGCAACCGGGGGCTTGAGTTTGGCCTGAACACGGTCAACATCCAGACGAAAGGCCTGACCTGGAGCACTAACTTCACTATTTCGACCAATAAGAACCGCATCGAAAAACTATCGATCCCGGTCGATGCCAGCTACAACGTGGAGCGGCTGGTGCAGGGCTATCCGTACCATGCGTTCTTCGTCTACAAACAGTTGGGGGTTAACCCCGAAACCGGCGACGCGATCTACGACGATTACAACAAAGATGGCGTGATCACGGCGGCCGATCGGCAGTATGTGGGCACGGCCCTGCCCAAATTCGTCGGCGGTCTGAACAATACCGTTACGTATGGCGGCTTCGACCTGTCGGTGCTGGTCAGCTTCACGTCGGGCAACCTGGTCAATAACAACAACCGGTTCTTCCACGAATCGGGCGGAACGCGGGATGACCGGCGGGCCATCAACAAGAACCAGTTGAACCGTTGGCAGAAACCCGGCGACATCACCGACGTACCTCGCGTGACGACGCTGGGCAACAACTACAACCTGAATCCAAACAGCCGCTTCATTGAAGATGGCTCGTTCATCCGGCTCAGCAGCGTCGTTCTGGGCTATACGCTTCCCAAAGTATGGCTGCGTAAAGTGGGCATCTCATCGGCGCGGGTGTATTACAACGGCTCGAACCTCTTCCTGATCAGCAAGTACCAGGGCCCCGACCCCGAAGTGAACGTAACCGCCAACCAAAGCACGCAAGGGCAAGACCTGGGTACGCCCCCCATTCCAAGAACCGCCCAGTTTGGCCTTAATCTGACCTTGTAAAAGTACCCCACCGCGGCGGCGGACCGTCCCAACCCCTCCCCTGTTTTCAGGGGAGGGGTCTAATGCTTCGCTTTGCCATGTTGACTAATCTCAGTTTGCATGTAGGAAAGCGGCGCATTGCTCCCCTCCCCTGGTTTCAGGGGAGGGGCCGGGGGTGGGGTCAAACAACCTCCACTATGAAAAAGACAACATTCTTCCTACCACTGCTGCTCTTACTTACAGGATGCAGCACTTTTCTGGACGTTCAGCCTGTGTTGCAGGTGGACGAACAGCGGGCTATTACGTCAGCGAACACAGCCGAGGTGGCGCTGAACGGGCTGTATAACCGCCTGGGCAACGACAATTATTACGGCTCAAACTTCCCGGCTTTGTCGTATTTGTCGGGCGGCGACATTCAATGGACAGGCTCGCAGGGGGCTCCGCAGGAAATTACGGCCCGTAAGCTGACCGCCGACAATGGGTACGTATCGCAGGCATGGCAGGGTATTTACCAGACCATTCTGGCGGCCAATTACCTGCTCGAAGCCGTACCGAAGCTAACCGATCCGCTGCTGACAGATGCGCGCAAAGGCCAGATCCAGGGCGAAGCGCTGACCATTCGGGCGCTGGCCTATTTCGACCTGGCGCGGGGTTGGGGTGGCGTGCAGCTGGTGCTCAAACCAACGCATACCGCCGCCGAGAACACGGGCATTACGCGCAGTAGTCTGGCCGATACCTACGCACAGGTACTCGCCGACCTGACCGCCGCCGAACCGCTACTGACCGCTACGACCAACCGTAACCGCGTGACGCGCAAAACGGTCTGGGCCTTACGCGCACGGTATCATCTCTACCGGCAGGAATGGGAGCAGGCCGACGCTTATGCCAGCAAGATCATCGACGATGCCACTAACTACAAGCTGGTGAAGCCATACAGCGCGTTTTTTGCCAACAATGCCGTGAACACAACGGAGTCAATTTTTGAGTTGGCGTATTCCAACTCGTTCAAGAATGGACATTTCAACTGGTGGTTACCGCCTGCGTTGAGTGGTCGGCGGGAGTGGGCACCCAACGCGCAACTGGTGAGTCTGTTGACTGACCCGGCCATAGGGGGCAACCGGTCGGCGGTGATTGGGCAGACGGCTGCTCCCGGCAACCTGTGGTATGGTAAGCTGTATTACCGAACGCCCACCGGCACCGACCCGGCCTACCTGATTCGCATCGCCGAGCTATACCTGATCAGGGCCGAAGCGCGGGCGAAACTGAATAAGCCCGCCGACGCGCTGACCGACATCAATGCCGTTCGCAGCCGCGCCGACTTGACCGCCCTGACCAGCACCACAACCCCGACCACCGATGCCCTTCTACGCGCCATCGAGAACGAACGTCGGCTCGAATTCGCCTTCGAAACCGACCGTTGGTTCGACCTCATCCGCACCGGCCGCATAGCTACGGTCTTGGGCATCACCGATGCCAACAAATACGTATTCCCCATCCCAACCAGTGAAATCCTGGCCGATAAAGCCCTGACGCAGAACAAGGGGTATTAACTTACTACCCCACGGCAGCGGCCGACCGTCCCAACCCCTCCCCTGAAAACAGGGGAGGGGCTAACGCGCTGCTTTTCCATATTGACCGATTTCATCAGTCATTTAGGAAAGCGGCGCATTGCTCCCCTCCCCTGTTTTCAGGGGAGGGGCCGGGACGGTCGGCCGCTGCCGTGGGGTAAACACACAAACTATTCTTATGAAAACTCGCTTCACGTATATCGTCCTCTTTTTGGCCCTCTTTGCCGGGCAACTATCTGCACAAACGACTGGCCCAGAGAAGGGGGCCGTGGTAATCGTCGGGGGTGGCGCTATTTCGCCCGACATCTGGAACCGTTTTATCGACCTGGCGGGTGGTAAAGCCAACGCCCGGATCATTGTCATTCCTACGGCGGGTGACGATTCGACGCTGACTGCCAGTGGGCAACGTACCCAGAAGCGACTTCAGGAACTGGGCGCCGCCAACGTGACCCTGCTCCACACCCGCGACCCGAAACAGGCCAATCAGGAATCATTCGTGGCACCGATTCGGCAGGCAACGGCCGTTTGGTTTGAAGGAGGTCGGCACTGGCGGCTGGCTGACTCGTACCTCAACACGCTGGCGCATAAGGAGTTCAACGAACTGCTTGGCCGGGGCGGTGTGATTGGTGGTACCTCGGCGGGCGCTACCATTCTGGGCTCGTTCATGGTGCGGGGCGACACAAAAGGCAACAGCATCATGGTGGGCGACCATACTGAAGGACTGGCCTTCGTGAAGAACCTGACCGTCGATCAGCACGTATTGCGCCGGAATCGGCAGTTCGACCTGATCGAGGTCATTAAAGCACGGCCTGAACTGCTGGGCATCGGTATCGACGAGAGCACGGCAGTGGTGGTACAGAAGAACACGTTCGAGGTCATTGGCAGTTCACTGGTGGGCATCTACGACATCAACCAGATCAACAGCAACGCGAAGTATCCGTCGGGTCAGAATAGCAGCGGTGGACCGTTTTACTTTCTCACGAAAGGGCAAAAGTTCGATTTGCAGGCGCGCAAAGTAATCAACCAACCGGCACCTCGTCCGAACGAACCGGCGAAGTAGTGTGGGAATAGTTGGCTTCGCGAGCTAGGCCCTTCGACTAGGCCGGACCACGGCGGACCGGCCTAGTCGAAGGGCCTACAGCAAAAGCAACACAAACCTAAAACATTCAATACTTATGAGTACCTCTTTCAACGAGCCGCATCCCTCCTGGGAAGGCCGTTCAGCTACTGCTTTGCCTAATTCAGGCTGGAAATCCGCTGAAAAGGGCCTGTTTCGCTTTTTTGCGCTGTATTTTCTGATTCAGATTGTACCGCTGACCCCGTCGTTCTGGCGCGATCTGTTCAACGCCAACTGGCAGTACGGTTTTTATCAGCCGTTGTTTAAGCTGGCCAAATACACACCCAACTTCGTCGGCGACAGTGGTTCATTCCTAAACTGGATCATAGCGGCAGGGCTGGCTGGTCTGGGTACGTTCGGCTGGTCGATCTGGGAGCAAAATCGGATAGACGCAGGCAAACCCGTGCTTGACTACAACCAGTTGAACGCCTGGTTGCGCATTCTGATCCGTTACCGGCTGGCGGCTGGTCTACTGGCGTTCGGCCTTATTAAGCTGTTCCCGATTCAGGCAGCCGAACCGTCGCTGAGCCACCTGAATACACCCTACGGTGAGCTGACCGAGTGGAAAATCTTTGCGCTCACGCTGGGCGTAGTCCCCTCCTATCAGGCGTTTCTCGGACTGGTCGAAACAATCGCCGGCCTGTTGTTGCTCACCCGTCGCTCGGCTACCATTGGTGCCTTCATCACGGTGTTTTTTACGGGCAACGTCTTCATGTCGAACATCGCGTATGGCGGTGGCGACACGGTCTACAGCCTGTTCCTGATTAGCCTTGCCCTATACCTGCTGGCCTACGACGGGTTCCGACTGTATAATCTGCTGGTACTTGGCCAACCAACGGCACCCAACCGTTACCGACTCACACTTGCCGAAGGCTGGCAGCAATCGGCCCGGCTGGCGGGTAAAGCCGTAGCCGCGTTATTGATTCTCTCCTACGGACTATCGGCCTACGGGGCCTGGCGGCAGGGTGGTCATCAGTACCCGAATGTTTCGAAAAACGCCAGTCTGTCTGACGCGGCGGGCTTGTATACGGTCCGGGAGTTTCGCCTGAACGGACAGACCCGACCACCATCGCCGTCTGATTCGTTGCGCTGGCAGAACGTCGTGGTCGAAAAATGGAATACGTTCAGCATCCGTCGCCCCGGTTCAGCTTCACTGGCCAGCCTGAATGAGGAGGCCGTGAGCGGACCAGATTCGGCCCGGACGTTCGAGTGGTCGGGTCAGATCGGGCGGCATTATTACCACTACAATCCGGTAGATGGCCAATCGGGAGCTACCCAAATGCTACAACTCCGTAATCCCCAGCACCCCGCCGATACGTTCCGGTTTCACTACGAACGTCCTGAGGCAGGTACGTTGGTACTGGCCGGTATAAACGCCCAAAGCGACTCGGTTTACGCCGTGCTGGAACGGGTAGACAAGAAATACCTGCTGTACGAAGCCGCCAAAGCCGGACGTAGAAAAGGATTGACTTTGTAATCGGCGTACCATCCGGCTACCGTAGAGACGCAAGATTTAGCGTCTCTACACACGCGCCAGCAGGCCACCCTCAAAATTTCAACTAACATTCCCCATGATAACCACTCAAACACCTGCCGGGCAGCGGCCAGTAACTTTGGCTCCCCCGCCTGCCGGGCTAAAACAAAGCGGCTGGTCCAACACGGAAAAGATCGCGTTTCGGATCGCGTTCATCTTCTTCATCGCCATGGCCCTACCGAACAACGTCGGCTGGTACCGCGATGTCGTAGCTCTTGACTGGACGAACCTGCACTACCGCGACCTGTATGACATTGCCCGGTTTGGCTCCGGCCTGAGCCTGTTCGGCAATACCCTGTTTGGCAGTCCGTTGCTCGGCTATGCGCCCTGGATCATTACGCTTCTGGCGGCTATCGTCGGCGGAGCGATCTGGACCGGTATTGTAAAAATCCGCCAGTCGGAGCCAGTCAACTATAACTTACTGTACTACTGGCTTCGCGTGGTGGCGCGTTACCGGGCGGGCATCGGCATCATCGGGTTTGGCTTCACGAAACTGCTGCCAACGCAACTGCCTTACCCGTCGCTGGGCATCATGAACGCCAATTTCGGCGACCTCACGGCCCAGAAACTGTACTGGCTATCGATCGGCATTGTGCCCTGGTACGAGGTGTTCACCGGCGTAGTCGAAGTGGCGGCGGGCGTGTTCCTTTTCTTCCGCAAAACCACCTTCCTGGGCGCGGCGCTGCTGTTCGGTGCCCTGGCCGACATCGTGTATGTCAACCTCGCCTACGACGGGGGCGTGCATGTCTACAGTTCTTACTTCGTGCTGCTGGCGGCTTTTCTGATGTGGTACGACGTGCCGTTCGCCTGGAGCCTGCTGGTACGCGAACGCTTCACGGTGCCGGTTTACCATTACCCCACGTTCCCGAAAGCCTGGCAGCGCTGGACACGCTATGGCCTGAAAGCCGCTACCCTGTTTCTCTTCATTGGCGTGCTGTTCTACCTGCAAGTTGTCAATTTCATTTACGACCCCTACAAGCAACCCGCCCAGCGCGGTATTCGCGAGCTGCGCGGCAACTACGCCGTGACCGAATTCAAACTCAATGGCCAGCCCATCCCCTACAGCCAGACCGGCTCGACACGCTGGCAGGAAGCCACTTTCGAGAACTGGAGTACGCTGACGGTCAAGGTGAACCACCCTGCCAGACTCGATCTGAGCAACGGCGGCGGCGCTCCCATGCGCGACCTGAACCGGACGTTTGAAGTAACGGGCGTAGCGGGTGGCCAACGGGTCTTCTACTACGATGCCGACACCGTAAACCAGACGCTGTATTTGCAGGATAAAGTACGCCTGAATGGCCCCCGCGAGGATGCGCCCGGCGCGGGTAATCCGGGCGAGAGTGGTACCCGCCGTCGGAAAGAGCAAACAAAAAGTCCGAACGCGATTTCGGAGAAACAGTGGATTCCGGCGCAGGCACGGGCCAACATCGGCGACGAGTTTACGAAGGTGCATCCGTTGGTGCAGACTACCCGACGCCAGCGGGGCCTGATCGAAGAGAGTAAGCCTGCCGAGCGGAAACGGATGGTTCTCCGCTACCAGACAACCGATGGTTCACGCGTAGTGCTGACCGGTATCAATGAGAAGAAAGACTCGATCTACGTGGTACTAGACCGCATTGTCAGGCCCTACGCCTTAACGGAAAGCACCTTGAAAGCCGGCCGCTATGACTAAGCCGTGGCTGCTACTGCCCACCTTGCTGCTCAGTTGGCCTGACTGGAAAGCCACGCCAGTCAAGTTGCCTTTGGCCGGAACAACATCCGAGATAACCCGGAGCAAGCCCGACACCTTACCCGCCCAGTTCGGTCCAGGTACGTTCGGTTTCGGAAAACCAGCGACGGCCACACAGATCGCCCCCCTCGATATCGACGTCCGGCCCGATGGCACGGGCTTACCCGCCGGGTTGGGCACGGTAGCGACCGGCGCGGTGATTTTTGCGGCTAAGTGTTCAGCCTGTCATGGCGCTGGCGGCACGGGTGGCCCCAACGGAGCGCTGATCGTAACGCCAACATCCGCCAATAAACGGCCCGACAAGGTGATTGGCAATTACTGGCCCTATGCCACCACCGTCTTCGACTACGTGCGCCGGGCTATGCCGTTCAACCAACCCGGCTCGCTGACCAACGACGAGGTCTATGCTTTGACCGCCTTTCTGCTCCACGCCAACAAGCTCATCGACGAAAAAACCATTCTCAATGCCAAAATCCTCCCCACCATCCGCATGCCCGCCCAACCCAACTTCGTCCCCGACGACCGCACCGGCGGCCCAACGATCCGGTGAAAGGTATGCTTATCGCTGATATAGATTGATTGCTTTCACGTGGTTGCTTTCGCGTGGCCCTTCGACTACGCGAAAGCAACCTACAGCGCGAAACAACCACGCTCAACAACACAACTACAGGCTAACAACCACCAACCATTTCATCAACGAACTCAATGAACAACGACCAGAAGATCACGCGCCGCAGCCTGCTGGGCGGTGCGATGGCCGTGGCAATGGTACAAACCTCCTTTGCCAAGGGGTTGCAGATCGGTGTTCCCGATGACCCGACGAAGCAGATGGGCGTTCCGCCGGGAAAAGTGGGAACACGGTCGACCTTCGAGAAACTGGCGAAGGCACCGTCTGCTATTTCGTCGCGGTCGCCGTTGCAGGATGTCAAGGGCATGATCACCCCGTCGGACCTGCATTTCGAGCGGCATCACAACGGCGTACCGACCATCGACCCGGCCACTTACTCGTTGACGATTCACGGACTGGTCGACCGGCCAACCGTGTTTACGCTGGCCGATCTGAAACGGTTTCCGTCGGTGTCGCGCATCGCGTTTCTGGAATGTTCGGGCAACTTCCGGACGGGAAAAGAAACCATGACGCCACAGGATATTTGCGGCCTGACCAGCCAAAGCGAGTGGACCGGCGTTCGGTTGTCGACGTTGTTTCGGGAGGTGGGCGTTCGCGGGAAAGCCAGCTGGTTTCTGGCCGAAGGAGGCGATGCGGCCCTGATGACGCGAAGTATTCCCGTTCGTAAAGGTTGGGACGATGCCCTTATTGCCTACGCCCAAAACGGCGAGGCCATCCGTCCGGAACAGGGCTATCCGGTCAGGCTGTTTCTGCCGGGCTGGGAAGGGAATACCAGCGTGAAACGGCTCCGGCGAATCGAGTTGGGCGACGCGCCCTGGCACACCCGCGAAGAAACGTCAAAATATACCGAAGCGATTAAGGATAACAAGATCCGGCAGTTCAGTTTCGATATCGACGCCCGGAGCATCATCACGTTTCCAACGTACCCAGCCCAGATCGAGCGCGGCTGGATCGAGATTCGGGGGCTGGCCTGGAGCGGCCGCGGAAAGGTCCTTCGGGTCGAGGTGAGCACCGATGCGGGGAAGACGTGGCAGACGGCCGACTTACAAGATCCGGTTTTGGATAAAGCACACACCGTTTTTCGGCATCTTTGGCGGTGGAATGGCAACGAAACCCTGATCATGAGTCGGGTAACCGACGAAACGGGCTATACTCAGCCTACCTTTCGGCAACTTGTTGACGCACGAGGGCCTGATATGGGCGGTTATCACCTGAATCCGGTAACGGCCTGGCAACTGAAACCCGACGGGCGGGTATTGCACCAACCCGAAAACCTGAACGCGACCCGCTGACGGCAAGCGTAACCGATATGAATGCACCTGACAAACAATATGACGCCGTTGTTGTGGGGTCTGGCCCCAACGGACTGAGCGCGGCCATTGTGCTGGCGCGGGCCGGACTGTCGGTGGTGGTGCTCGAGGCCCGGTCTGTTATTGGCGGCGGCACCCGCTCGGCCGAGTTGACCCTGCCCGGCTTTATGCACGATATGGGATCGGCCATTCATCCGCTGGCGGCAGGCTCACCCTTATTCCAGAGTTTACCGCTGGCCGAACATGGCCTGGAATGGATCTACCCGCCCGTTGCCGCTGCCCACCCGCTCGACGGCGGGAAAGCCGCACTATTGACCGGCCCCGTTGCCGACACCGCCCGCACGCTGGGCGCCGATGAGGCAACGTACCTGAAGCTGATGGAGCCGATCGTTCAGCATTGGCCGACGCTGGCTGTCGACGTACTGGGGCCGTTACGCTTCCCGAAACACCCGATCGATCTGGCGATGTTTGGGCTTGATGCCTTACCACCGGCAACGTACCTGGCCAACCGCTTCAAAACTACCGAAGCGCGGGCGTTGCTGGCAGGCATGGCCGCTCACGCGATTCAGCCACTGACCAACCTGACCACCTCGGCCATTGCACTGGTGCTGATGGCGGCCGGTCATCAGCGGGGATGGCCTATGCCCAAAGGCGGTTCGCAGCAAATTGCCAACGCGCTGGCGTCGTATTTCCGGTCGCTGGGCGGCGAGATACAAACCGATCGAACCGTGCGCACGCTGGCCGATATTCCCAAAACGCGGGCGGCTGGTGGTCCGGTTGTGTTGTTCGATCTAACGCCAAAACAAATCCTGAGCATCGCCGGTGATCGTTTTTCGACGCTGTACCGGAAACAACTGGAAAACTACCGCTACGGCCCCGGCATCTTCAAAGTCGACTGGGCGCTCGATGGCCCCATTCCGTTCACCAACGCCGATTGCCAGCGTGCTGGCACGATTCACCTTGGCGGTACGCTCGAAGAAATCGTGATGGCCGAACAGCAGACCTACGACGGCAAACATCCTGACCGGCCGTATGTATTACTGGCTCAGCAAAGCCGCTTCGACGCCACTCGCGCCCCCGCCGGTAAACATACCGCCTGGGCCTACTGCCACGTACCCAACGGCTCGACCGTGGATATGACCGCTCAGATTGAAGGGCAGGTAGAACGCTTCGCGCCCGGCTTCCGCCAGCTGATTCTGGCCCGCCACACCATGAACACAGCGCAGGTCGAGGCCTGGAACCCCAACTACGTAGGCGGCGATATCAACGGCGGCATCATCGACGCCCGTCAACTGTTCACCCGCCCCACGATCAGCCTGACGCCCTACCGGACCTCAGAGACAGGTATGTTCATCTGCTCGTCGGCCACGCCACCGGGCGGGGGCGTTCACGGCATGTGTGGCTACCACGCCGCCCGCGTCGTCCTGCGCGACAGGTTCGGCAAAGATGTTCCGATTAACCTGACATCGTAATCCAGCGTTATGAACGGGCAGCGCCTTTTATCATCCCGTAGGGATTCAACAGCGCAGCGTCGGTAGAAAACGGCATTGTTAGACTCATCCACAGCGTGCCGTAGGTACGCAACTTGCTCGGCTGTAGCGTACCTACGGCACGCTGAGAATCAGGATGGGGCTCTCTTTTCTACCGACGCTGCGCTGTTCAGCCCCTAACGGGGCCAAAGGCTCCGCTCAGTTAACAAAAATACCCGACAGGCTCAGGGTACGTAGCGCGACACTTTTCAGCGCAAAAACCCTACAACTGCTTCACCAACTCCTTTACTTCCGCCACCGTGTAGGTATCGGGCAGGCGGTGGGTGTCGAACACCATGAAATAATGGTACTGCCGCCCGGCCTGTTCGGCCCATTTCTGGCCTAGCCGGTTCTTGGCGGCGCTATCTGAATTGTCGCGGTCGTCGCCTTTCGTTTCAAGCACGATCAGCGTTCCGTTTTCGGTGTACAGAATAAAATCGGGGTAATGGTTCGACCTGTAGCCGTTGATGGCGAAGCCTTTGGCCCGGCCCAGGTTCCGGTGCCAGAACCGGACGTTGGGCAAGGCAGCCAGTTCGCCAATGACCCGTTCTTCAAAACCGTTCATGCTGCCTTCGCGCTCATAAAGCGACTTGCCCAACGATTTGCCCAGCAAACCGGGTACGATCGTTTTCTTGAAGGTGAACCCCTGCTCGACCGAAATTTTGCCCACCACCAGCAGTTTCCTGAACTGCTCTTCGGCATGCACATCGGCCAACGCGCGGATTTTCTTCTTGATCTTGTCGCGGTAGGTGTATTCGCGTGACAGCAGATCCTTGATCCGTTCGGCGTCGAAACTGCTGAAGATACGCTCCAGATACAGCTTGATCTGCTGGTCTGGGATCGGGTACATATTGCCCACCAACTGCATCATGCGGTGAGCCATGTCTTTCACCTGCCCGGCTTTGGGCTTGCTCAGGATGTAATCGACAAAAATCTCCTTGACCTGTATGTTGTCAATTTGCAGGAAAACCGGCCGGTACTGATCGCCCTGGGTACGTTCAATATCGATTTTGTACAGGTCGGTGTCAACCGTGTCCCAGTCGATTTTGATGTCTTCGTCGGCCAGGCGAAAGCCTTTCAGCAAGACCTCCTGATTGAGCAGTACGCGTTCGCCCTGCCCGAAGAGGCCACTTGCCGGCACCTCGAAATAAAACTGCGGGAGCCTCAGCGTCTGGGCCACCGCCGCAAAATCCTGATTGATCGCTATCTTTTTCACTTTGTCGCCGAGTTCCTGGAAGAGGGGAGATGAATCAGTATCAGCCTCCTGCCGGTTGAGTTGCTGTTCTAATGCCTGATTTTTTTCAAGGGCAAGCTGGGTAATGGCTGTCAGCACGGGCGGCGTACCAACGGGTGGCTCGTCGGGCGGGGCGGCTGGGTCGAACTGGATTTTTGCCGGGTCAATGTCGTCGCTTGTCGGCTCGGTCGGTTCGGGAAACAGAAATCCTTGCAGTGCGCTGGCTGGCGTTGGCGCTGGTACAGCCTGCCCCGCCTGAGCGGGGTTGCCCGGCTGATTGTCGGTGTCGGCCCAGCGGTAATCATTCCGGCTGAAACCGGCCGATTCGAGGCCCCGGATGATGCTTTGCAGGGTGTCGTTGAACTTGGCCGAGGCCGTCAACACATACGATACGTTCAGCAGGTCGTTCTGATGGCGCATCACATATGGCTGGCGCAGGACCCGCCCCAGAATCTGCTCGATATCAACGGCCGACGACCGGTCGGCCAGCGAGGCCAGAATGTAGGCGAACGGACAGTCCCACCCTTCTTTCAGGGCATTCACCGTGATGATGTAACGTACCTGACAGGTCGGGCTCATCAGGTCGACATCCTTCAGTTCGTTGATCTCGGCGGTCTTGATCTTGATCTGCGCTTCGGGGATTTTCAGCTTCAGCAACTGCTGTTTTAGCTTCTCAAATGTTGTGTTATCGTGGCCTGCATTCGGTTGGGCCTGGAAGAGCACGATGGGCCGGATGTAGCGCCCGCCCGCTTTTTGTTCGGCTTTGGCCAGGTGTTCCAGTTGCCGTTGCAGGTTCAGCGCACTTTCGACCACCTGCGATTTTTCGTGGTGGTTATAGGCAATCACCGGCAGCTTCACCATCTGCTCTTTCTTCAGTTCAATGGCCGACACGAAGCTGACGATATTGGCATTTTTCTTCGGCGTGGCCGTCAGATCGAGCACGAACGAGGGGTTCAGGTTGCGCAGCATCTCCACGCTCAACTCGCTTTCGGCGTTGTGGCTTTCGTCGACAACCACAACGGGTGTGAGGCTGCGAATCACGTTGATCAGGGCAGTCTGGTCGGTGTCGGCCAGCCGGTGCTCGTCGGTCTCGAACTGACTGGCGAAGGAGGCCAGGGCGCCGTTTTCCTCGAAAATTTTCCGGTCTTCCTTTTTCGTGGCCCGCAGGCTGCCGAAGCTCAGTACAAAGATGCTCAACTGCTGCTGCACCACCGCCGGACTGAAATTGGCGCCCTGCAACAGGTCTTTTTTCTGGTAAACGGCCACGCGGTGGTTAAACAGGCTGTTCAGTTTCTGCCGGTACGGATGCGCCGGATTCGACAGGTTGCGCACGGTCTGATCGAGCAGGTTGCTCCAGGGCACCAGCCAGACAACGGCCCTGGGGCGGTCGCTGGCAAAGGCGTCGAAGAGCGTATGCAGCGCATGGACGGCGATAAACGTTTTGCCGCCCGCCGTGGGCACTTTCACGCAGACGTGGGGGGTGCCAGGTACGTTGTTCTGGTAGGGCCGCATGCCCGTGTTGTTGAGCGGATCATACTCGCCTACCTCATCCTGCCAATACCGATTGTAGGCCAGATCGTAGCGATGATCCCGCTGAATGTACTGTAGATAGCGGTCAAGGTCACGAATGACGCCCGCCTGATAGGGTTTCAGTTCCATTAGTGTGTTGACCCCACCCCCAGCCCCTCCCCTTAACCAAGGGGAGGGGGGCCATGCTCCGCTTATCGGCGAAGCTCCTGTAGTGCTTGCCCCTGCCCCTGCTTTTCAGGGGCAGGGGCAATGCGCTGCTCATAGGCGAAGCTACTGTAATGCTCCCCCCTCCCCTTGGTTAAGGGGAGGGGCCGGGGGTGGGGTATTAAAACCGGGAAATATCCCGGGGGATTTTCTTGAAAATGATGTGTCGCTGTTGAAGCCACTCCCTGTTGATCAGGCAGTTGTCGGCGTAGATAACGTACTGTTCGGCTCGGGTCTGCACGGTGGCCAGGAAGTCGTAATCGAGCGTGGTTAGCTCGTCGGGTTCGTAGTAGAAGTAGTAGGCCGTTTCGTAGCGTCGGCCCAGAAAGTGCGGCGTCTCGGCTGGTTTAGCGTCGTCGGGCTGGCTTGCGTCTGGTTGCGGCAACGCCGTTCGTGTCTCCGAATACCAGACGTATTCGCGGATTCGGTCGAGGGGCAGGTCGTCGTTGAGCAGGCCGTCGTCGGTAAACAGGGCCTGACCGAGTTCGTAATACGTGAACCCGCCGCCCGTACCTTCCTTATCGCCGTATCCGTCGATCACGCGGCGAACCCGTTCGGCGGTGATGGTTTCGGCGTAGTCTTCCATTTCAACCAGAATAAACTGCCGGTTGCCACCATCCTGCTTGTTGAGATTCAACACCGCATGAGCCGTCGTACCAGAACCCGCGAAACTGTCGAGAATAATGTCGTTGGGGCCGGAAGCGATCTGGAGAATGCGCTCGATTAAGCGAGTTGGCTTTGGTGTATTAAATAAATCTGATTCGGAATTAGCAAAAATACTTCTTAGCTCAACCTTTGCATCTGCATTTTGCCCTGCCTCCGTATAAGGCCACCAAGTAGTTGGAACAACCCCTTGTTTAGCTTCTGATAGGTATTTTTTTATTCTAGGAACACTATTTCCATCTCGGCCCCAATAAACCCTTCCATCTTGATTTAAGTCATCAAAATTTTCTTTAGAAACTCTCCAATACGTTCCTTTTGGAGGAAAGTGACTTTTACCAGCTGGAGATACTATTTCGTAGGCTCCAAGGCTGTAAAAGTTCCTAGCCTGAATTGCGTTAGTAGTCCAAGCTCCTCTTAAATCGTTATCTGGATTAGTATAAGTATCATCAAGCTCTTCGGACCGAGGCAATAGTTTTCTTTCCCATTTTGGCAGCTGTTTTGCGTACAAAACAATATTTTCATGCATATCGGAAAGATATTTTGCGGAGTTCTTAACTGTGTAGATTTTTTGCCATACTATGTTCGAAACAAAATTTCCACCTCCCCAAATCTCATCCATCATCAGCTTTAAACTAGCCTGCTCATTATCGTCGATGGAAACGAAAATGGCTCCGTCATCAGCGAGAAGGCGGTGAAGCAGTTGCAGGCGGGGATACATCATGCACAGCCATTTGTCGTGACGGCTGAGGTCTTCGCTTTCCTTGCCCACGACCTTGCCGAGCCAGCGTTTCAGTTTCGGGTCGCTGACGTTATCGTTATACACCCAGCCTTCGTTACCGGTATTGTACGGAGGATCGATGTAAATGCATTTTACACGGCCTTCGTAATACGGCAACAGCGCTTTCAGTGCCTCCAGATTATCGCCGTGAATGATCCGGTTGTTAGGCACACGGTTAGGTGAGTCGGCTGCTCCGTAGGTGTACTGCGCATCGAGCACCCGAAACGGTACGTCGTGATGATGGTTGATTACTTTATCTTTCCCTATCCAGGTAAGTGTGGGCATTATGAGCGTCGGGGATGCAGGTGAGTGCCCCGAGGCTCAATAGGGGGCAAAAAAAAACGGGTACGCTGGCCTCCGCTGCCCACATCACGTCTCAGGAAGGCACGGCCAAGCGCCCAGCGAGGGTTAAATGCAGAAACAGCAAAGGGGCGCACCCTTTCGAGTGCGTCCGCTTTACTATTTCCTCCCTCGCTAAAAATTTGGCCGTTTTTCCTGAGGGGAAATTGTAAGCAACGCTATGTCTTTATGTCAGAATGACTTGTCTTTTTTGCTCGATTTTTCGATTGATTATAGCCAGCAAGATAGTCCGGTAAGTCGACTCGGGCAAGTCTGGAACGGGTTTGTATAGGGCAAACGCATGAAGAAGCGTATTGCCTGTCTTACTCAGAATGGCGGAACAACTTTCGGTTAAACGTTTGTGAAGGGCAAATGCATGAAGAAGCGTATTGCCGCGCCGGTCTGCCGCCCGCCGAATCGCTCGCCGGGCTTTCTCATAAAAATCGGAGGGGTGCTTTATCGGCCCATCGGGCCATAACACCGGTAGAAAACGGTCGGGGCAGCAGCCAGTTTACGTCCCGTCAGGGACACAACATTGGTTTTAGCTCGCTGATATACCCATGTTGTGTCCCTGACGGGACGTTCGTTTATTGACCTGTTACCTTCTCTACCGGTGTTATGGCCCGATGGGCCGATGAAGTACCCCTCCGATTTTTATGAGAAAGCACTGATGGTGCAGGGCCTACAGCGCGACGCTTTACCACTCTTCACAATCTAATCCATAGACGGTTACAGCAGCGCTTTTGTCCTCCCGACGACAGGAGAGATCTTAGCTAATAGTAGCAATTGTCAGCGTCTACCAAAGATCTCTCCTGTCGTCGGGAGGACAAAAGCGCTGCCTGTTTTGCGGTAGTCAATCAATTAAACTGGTTATGCACTACGCTCTCCCTGGAGTGTATTCTTCCTCACCCTATCGATAAATCCATAAACCAATATCCTCGGCCCCCACCCCACTGCCTGACAATGAATCGCTTAGTACAGCTAGTCAATTGAAATGATAGAATACTCCCTAAACCCGATAGACTATTGCAATAATTAATTGATAATCATTTAGTTAACTTTTCTTTTAGAAATCATTTTTCCTCCTCAACTTTGCCGCGTTGCTTTCACGTCAGGTCAATCTGCCTACAGGTAGTTAGCCGATGCCGACCTAAAGCAATCCTTTTTTTGGCTCAATTATTCTATTTAGTATATAGACTTTAAGTATTAATGGCTTGCCTTCACTCCGAAGTACCTGTTGTATTTCCGCGCCCTTCCGCCTGAAAACCAACCGTCCATTACCTGCCCAAAACGTAGGTCTCCATTCAAATTAATTTCTGACAATACACCTGATAATGAGACATTTTTTAGTAACTGTTTTACAGATTAGCCTCCTGCTTCTACCCTTTTGGTCAGCAGCACAAAACACACCGATTATTAATGCGACCGTATCGGGCCGGATCATCGATGCCCGTACCGAGCGGCCCCTGATTGGCGCGGCGGTGGTTATTAAAGGTACCACCAACGGATCATCCGCCAGAGAAGATGGTCGCTTTACGCTCCTGACGGGTCAAAAACTACCATTCACACTCACGGTCTCCTTTATTGGTTACAAGACGACCGATGTTGTTATCAACGAGAATAATGTAGAGATCAGACTGGAAGAGGGCGCCAATGAACTGGCCGATGTTGTCATTACCTCGCGCCGTCGGCAGGAATCAGCCCAGAACGTACCCATCCCGATTTCGGTGCTGCGGGGCGCGCTGGTCGAAGATGCCGGGGCCTTCAACGTCAACCGATTGAAAGAGCTGGTGCCTTCGGTACAACTTTATTCGTCGAACGCCCGCAATACGACACTCAACATCCGGGGCCTGGGCTCCACGTTCGGCCTGACCAACGACGGTATCGATCCGGGCGTGGGTTTCTACGTCGACGGTGTGTATTACGCCCGTCCCGCCGCTACAGCCCTCGACTTCGTCGACATCGATCAGATCGAGGTGTTGCGTGGGCCGCAGGGAACGCTGTTTGGCAAAAACACAACGGCGGGTGCGTTTAACATCACCACCCGCCCCGCCAGTTTCCAGCCGGGAGCTACCTTCGAGGTGAGCTACGGGAACTACAACTACATGCAGGCCAAGGCCTCTGTAACGGGTCCGTTGACCAGGAATCTGGCGGCCCGCGTGTCGTTCTCCGGTACCCAGCGCAATGGTCTGATCTACAATGTACGTACCCAGCAGCCGGTCAATAGCCTCAACAACCTCGGTGTTCGGGGGCAGTTACTGTATACCCCCAGCGATAATGTGAAGCTGACACTGGCGGGCGACATGTCTGACCAGAAACCCATTGGTTATGCCGTTATCTATGCCGGGGTAGTACCCACGCAGCGGCCCGCTTACCGTCAGTTCAACGCCATTATTGCTGATCTGGGCTACAAGCTGCCGTCAACAAACCCCTTCGACCGGATTACGGATCAGGATACCCCTTCGCGGGCAAACAACACCCTGGGCGGGGTATCGCTCAACGCCGACATCAAACTTGGCGGCGGTACGCTGACGTCGACATCGGCCTGGCGCTACTGGAAATGGGATCCGCTCAACGACCGGGATTATATCGGACTACCCGTATTCACCATTTCGGCGGGCAACTCCAAGCATGATCAGTATTCGCAGGAAATTCGTTACGCCGGCAACGTGTCATCGCGGGTGAGCGGCGTTGTGGGCGCGTTCTACCTCTACCAGGACTTACAGTCAGACCCCGTACAAACGGAAGAAGCCGGTTCGGCTCAGTGGCGGTTTGCCCAAAGCTCAACCAGCGCCCTGTGGAAAACACCCGGTCTGTTCGACAACTTCGGCATCCGGACAACCAACCGTATCCGCAGCACCAGTGCCGCCCTATTCGCGCAGGCAGACTGGGCCATTACCGACAAGCTACGCTTTCTGCCCGGCCTTCGCTATAACTACGACCGGAAAATCGCCAACTACAAACGCGAGACCTATGGCGGATTGCAAACGACCGACGCCGCGCTGATCGCGCTTAAAAACGCCGTGTATACCAACCAGGCATTCGATGCCGACGTAGACGAAACCAACCTGTCGGGTCAACTGACGCTGCAATACAAAGCCAGCGACCGACTCAACGCCTTTGCCACGTACTCGACCGCTTATAAGCCCATCGGGATCAATATCGGCGGGTTACCGACGGCCAACGGACAGGTATTGACCGACCTGGCCCGGGTGAATCCCGAATTTGTGACGCATTACGAAGTTGGCATCAAAACCAAGCCAACGCCGAATTCGGTGCTGAATCTGGTGGTACACAACAGCGACATCAAAGATTACCAGACGCAGGTACAAACGCCTGAACCGGGTGTGAACCGGGGTTACCTGGCCAACGCGGAGAAAGTACGGGTTTGGGGCATAGAACTGGACGGTAATCTGCGGGTGAGCAACGCGTTCTCGCTCTACGGCGCACTGGCTTACACCGATGCGAAGTACGTCTCGTTCAAAAATGCACCGGTGCCGCTCGAAGAAACGGGTGCCGCGCAGGCGTTCAAGGATGTGTCGGGTGGCGCCCTGCCGGGCGTGTCGAAATGGGCGGGTTCGCTGGGTGGTGAAGTGAGTGGTTCCGGGAAATTCCTGTCGCAGGAAGGCCGGTATTTCTTTGCAGCCGACGCTTATTCCCGCTCGTCGTTCTCGTCGAGTCCGTCGCCGTCGCAGTACCTCAACATCGATGGCTATACGCTGGTAAACGCCCGCGTTGGTTTCCGGGCGTCTAACGGCACATCGGTCTTCCTGTGGAGCCGCAACCTGCTAAACCAGAACTACTTCGAGCAATTGTTGGCCGCTCCCGGAAACGCCGGCCAGTATGGTGCCGTGCTTGGCGACCCACGTACCTACGGCGTCACGTTGCGCTATTCGTTCTAAGTGGCGTGACTGTGGATAGTTAGTATTTTGCTTCGCGTGCGGTAGGTTGCTTCGCGCTTGTGGCCCTTCGACCGCAGCGCGAAGCAACCTACCGCACGCGAAGCAATATTCAACCTACCGCACGGAGCAAGATTTTTATCGTTGTCGCTCGCCTGTGGCGAGTGGCCCATAACTTGGGGGCCTCTGGCCCGGTGCTCAAATGATGCCAACTGTTCACCGTCGACCGGTCTATAAGTTACCAACGGGCCGGAGGCCCTACTGTTAATCGTCACTCGCCACAGGCAAGCGACAGCGATAAACGAGAGTTGGCTGATAACGACTATATTGCCGGTATACTACTTACTCAACCGATTACCTATGCAACACCCTCTACTGACCGCTCGGCCAGTTGTGCGGCCCAACTGGCGCTGGCTTTACCTCTTCATTTTCCTCTTCACCCTGTCGGCTGCCTCGGCGCAGTCGGTCGTGACCGGCACCGTCACCGACGCCCTATCCAATGAAGTGCTGGCCGGGGCTACGGTTCAGATCAAAGGCACCACGATTGGAACGACTACTGATGCGCAGGGAGCCTACAAGATCAACGTACCTGGCAACGGGCCAGCCGCTACACTGGTAATTTCCTTCATCGGCTACCAACCCCTTGAACAGGTCATCGGCAGCCGAACGGTGATCGACGTGAAGCTGACCAGCTCCGACAATGCGCTGGGCGAAGTGGTGGTGGTTGGTTATGGGGTGCAGAACCGCCGCGACATCACCACGGCTATTGGCTCCGTTCGGGCGCAGGACATTGCCAACCAGCCCGTATCCAGTTTCGACCAGGCGCTGGCGGCTAAGATTGCCGGGGTGCAGGTAACCCAGACGTCAGGCGCGCCGGGAGCCGCCCTTCAGGTACGTGTTCGGGGTACCGGCTCGATCAGCGCGGGCCTCGATCCGCTGTATGTGATCGACGGCATTCCCCTCTCGCGCGACACGAAATTTGCGACGGGCAGTACCAGCACCCAGTTTCCTGACAACCCGATCAACGTACTGAGCACGCTTAACACCGATGACATCGAGCGCATTGAGGTGTTGAAAGACGCATCGGCCGCGGCGATTTACGGGTCGCGGGGGTCCAACGGCGTGGTGCTGCTGACTACCAAACGCGGCAAAGAGGGCAAGACCATTATCAGTTACGACTCCTACGTCGGTTTTCAGCAGGTGACCAAAAAGCTCGATCTGCTCAATGCTTACGAATATGCAACCCTGAACGCCGAAGGAAAAAACACGGCCTACCTCGATCGTAACCCCGCCGGGAAACCCACCGACTCGAACGATATTCGGAACAGCAACGCCGCCTGGGGCGCACCCAGCACGCTCATTCCCCCTCAGGTTACCCCCTATCTGACGGGGCAGGCCGGCCTGACGAATACCGACTGGCAGGATCAGATTTTCCGGACGGCACCGGTGCAGAACCATACGGTCTCGATTTCCGGTGGCAATCCGAACGTCAAGTATTACGTGTCGGGCAACTATATGGATCAGCAGGGAACAGTCATCAATTCGGGCTTCAAACGCTACAGCGCCCGGGCCAATCTGGATATCAAGAGCGGTCGGCTGTCGGTGGGGGTCAACCTGAATCCGACGTTTGCGCACCACGACCTGATCAAAGCAGAAGGTCCGTATCTGGCCGATGGCGTAATTGGCCTGGCCTTACAGATTGCCCCGATCTGGCCCGTTTACAACGCCAACGGCTCATACAACTTCGACGCCAACGGCTGGGGCTACGGTGCTACATCGATTCTGAATCCGGTGGCCGTGGCGAAGGAAATAAGCGACAAACTGGATCAGATCCGGCTGCTCGGCAATGCCTATGCCCAGTATGATATTGCCAAGGGGCTGTCGTACCGGCTCAACATCGGGGCCGACCTGAACAATTTCCAGCGCGATTACTACCGCCCGTCGACCGTTGAAATTCGCGACCGGAAAGGCCCGTCGATTCCAACCGGCTTTTCACGTACCCAGAATTACGTCGACTGGCTGATCGAGCATACGCTGAACTATACGCGCACGATCGGTCAGCATAACCTGTCGGCGCTGGCGGGGTTCACCTCGCAGAAAGACCGCCGGACGGCCAGCGAACTATCAGCCACTAATTTCCCCAACGACCTGGTACAGACCCTGAATGCGGGGCAGGTTACGGGTGGCAGTTCCGACATTCAGGAATGGTCGCTGCTCTCGTACCTGGCGCGTGTTCAGTACGATTACGATGGTCGGTATCTGCTGTCGGCTGCCATCCGGGCCGATGGCTCGTCGCGATTCGGGGCGGCCAATCGCTGGGGGTACTTTCCGAGCGTGTCGGCGGGCTGGAACATTGCGCAGGAGCCTTTCCTGAAATCTTCGACCTGGCTGAGCGACCTGAAACTGCGCGGAAGCTTCGGCCTGACGGGTAATTTCCAGATTCCCAACTACGGATCGGTCAGTTTGCTCAACTACCAGAACTATGTGCTTGGTCCCGAAACGATCGTGAGCGGCCTGGCGCCCGGCAACTCGGCCAACGACAAGCTGAAGTGGGAAAAAACGGCCATGCTCGATATCGGGTTCGATGCCAGTTTCTTCCGCAACCGCCTCACGCTGACGGTCGACTATTACAACGCCAACACGTCTGACCTGCTGCTGAACGTACCTGTGCCACGTACCTCAGGTTTCAGCACGGAGCTGCAGAACATTGGGAAAGTAAACAACCGGGGCTTCGAATTCACGCTGGGGACGCAGCAGACCTTCGGGCGATTTGGCTGGACGGCCAGCGCCAATCTGGCCACCAACCGCAACGAAGTGAAGGCACTGGGTGCATCGGGTGATCCGATCATCGTATCGGGTGGGGTTGCCGGGGCGCAGTTCATCACCCGCATTGGCGAGCCGATCGGCCAGTACTGGACCATGCAATACGACGGCGTATTCAAGAACCAGGCCGAGGTTGACGCCTACCCACACACCGCTACCACGAAGCCCGGCGACTTCCGGTTCATCGACACCAACGGCGATAAGAAGATCGACTTCAGCAGCGACCGCACCGTGACCGGCAGTTATTTTCCGAAGTATACATTCGGCTTCACCAACCGCTTCACTTTTCAGGGTTTCGATCTGGGCGTGACGGTGCAGGGTGTGCAGGGGAACAAGATCATGAACCTGATCCGGCGCTACCTCTACAACTCCGAAGGCAACGGCAACCAGTTCCGGGGCGCGCTCGACCGCTGGCAGTCGGCCGATAATCCGGGGAATGGCCTGGTCAACCGCGCAAACCGGCTATCAACGGGGTCGAACGGCGAAATATCGACCTGGCATATCGAAAACGGCTCGTACGTCAGGATCAGGACGCTCTCGTTGGGGTACTCCCTGCCCACCGCCTTGTTGCAGCGCCTGCACCTGAACCGGGCGAGAATTTACGTCAGCGCACAAAATCCGTTCACGTTTACGAAGTACAGCGGCTATAACCCGGAAGTGAGCAGCCGCCCCGACAACGCCCTGTCGCAGGGTGAAGATTATGGCACGTACCCACTGGCTAAAACCACCTCGATCGGCCTTAACCTCAGCTTCTAGATCCACCCAACGATATGAACAAGGAAACACAGTCTATTCGGCAATCAGTCTTTCGTCCATCGCTGCACAAAACCGTCGCTCTTTCTCTGCTGATCATAGGCCTTTCCGCCTGTCAGCAGGGATTTCTTGATCTGAAACCGCTGTCGCAGCCGAACGTCGACAACTTTTACAAGACCGCCAACGACTTTGGCAACGCCGTGAACGGGGCCTACGATGTGCTGCAATCGGCCAACCAGTATGGCGGTGACTTCAACACGTTGCTCGAAGCCCGGAGCGATAATGTGCTCGACAATGACCCATCGTCGAACGCTGGCCTTCGCTACAACATCGACCGGTTTATCGAGCCAACCACCAACTCGATCCTGCGCGATACCTGGGGCAGTCTGTACACCGGCATCAACCGAACTAACCTGATTCTGGACAAGATAGACGGGGTAGCCTTCGACAATACGCTGAAGAACCGGTACAAGGGTGAAGCTCAGTTTATTCGCGCCCTCTCGTATTTCAATCTGGTCAGGTTGTGGGGGAAAGTGCCGCTGGTGCTCAAGGCTGGGTCCACGACAGACTCGCGTTCGTACGTCCGCAACGAGGTAGCCGACGTGTATGCGGCCATTGAAAAAGACCTGACCGACGCGGCGGCGAATCTGCCCGCCAGTTATACGGGCGCCGATGTAGGCCGGGCCACGTCGGGCGCGGCAAAAGGATTACTGGGCAAGGTGCTCGTCACCGAAAAGAAGTTTAGCCAGGCCGTTACGGTGTTGCGCGAGGTCATCAGCACAGGTACGTATCGCCTGTTGCCAAACGTGGCCGATGTGTTCGCCGTCGCCAATAAAAACAACGCCGAAATTGTGTTTGCGGTGAAGTTCAAGAAGGGCGTCGGCGGTGCCTTACCCGAGGGCCACGCCCTTTGGTATGGCACCAACATCGGTGACAACATCGAGGCATCACTCCGGGCGGCGTATCCGACGGGCGATGCGCGCAGGGCCCTGACGGTGCAGATTCCCGTGCCGAGCAACGTCAACGTGGTGCCCCGTAAGTTCTATGACGAGTTCTCGGCCGTCAACGACGTAGGCAACGATTTTCCGGTGCTCCGTTACGCCGATGTACTCCTGTTGTATGCCGAGGCGTTGGCAGAGTCAGCGATTCAGTTCAGCCCGGACGCGCTTACGGCGTTGAACCAGGTACGTTCGCGGGCGGGCGCACCAGTGTATACGGAGGCTCAGTTGGCTACCCAGGCCGCCTTCCGCGAAGCGATCATCAACGAACGTCGACTCGAGCTGGCGCTGGAAAATGACCGCTGGTTTGACCTGATCCGCACCGGAAAGGCGGTAGATGCGTTGAAAGTAACCGGCATCACGGTACCCGCGAACCGGCTTATCTACCCCGTTCCCCAATCGGAAATCGATACCTATAACAATCCAACAACGTTTGCCCAGAATCCAGGTTATTGAGTTACGTGACTGATAACATGATTGCTTTCGCGTACTGCTTCGCGGTGTGTGGCTTCGCGCTGCGTGCCCTTCGACCGCAGCGCGAAGCCACACACCGCGAAGCAGTACGCGAAAACCGATTCGTCAAACCACGGTACTTATCTATCTAATCGTCAGCAAACAAAACCAAATATGAGTAGCTTAGATAAACCGAGCGCGGCCCGACCCATCGGCATCTATTACGAACATCCCGACTGGTTCAAACCCCTCTTCGCCGAACTGGACCGTCGTGCCATTCCCTACGAACGCATCAACGCGGCGCATCATCTCTACGATCCTTCGGAAACCGAAAGTCCGTATGCGCTGGTCGTAAACCGGATGAGTTCGTCGGCTTACCTACGCGGTAACGGGCAGGGCATTTTCCATACGGCGGGTTTCCTCACGCACCTGGAGCGCATTGGCGTGCGGGTGATCAACGGCACGATCGCCACGAGCATTGAAACGAACAAAGCACGGCAATTATCGCTGCTGGCCTCATTGGGGTTGTCTTTCCCGAAAAGTCTCGTCGTCAATCACGTATCGCAGATTCCGAAGGCGGCAGCTCGATTGCGGTTTCCGCTGGTGGTGAAAGTGAATATCGGCGGTGCCGGGGCGGGCATTGTTCGCTTTGATACACCCGAGGGGTTACAGGCCGCCGTCGACGCTGATCAGATCGATCTGGGTATCGACCAGACGGCCCTGGTGCAGGAATTCGTGCAGCCACGGGGTGGCCATATCGTTCGGGTGGAAACGCTGAACGGCAAGTTCCTGTACGCCATGAAGGTGTTCACTACGGGTGAGAGCTTCAACCTCTGCCCTGCCGAGATCTGCGCCATCCCCGAGCAACCCAGCGCTGATTTCTGCCTGACCGACGCTCCCAAAAAGGGCATCCAGGTAGAAGCCTACACGCCGCCCGCCGAGATCATCGCCGACGTAGAACGTATTGCCAAAGCCGCAAAAATCGACGTTGGTGGCGTGGAATACCTGCTCGATGACCGGACGGGTGACGTCTTGTTCTACGACATCAACGCCCTCTCCAACTTCGTTGCCGACGCGGTAAACGTGGTCGGTTTCAACCCCTACGCCACCTTCGTCGATTATCTGGAAACGCAACTGGCGGCCTCAAAAACCTATAAGGTCTTAGAGATCTTATAGGTTTAGAATGTGATCGCAATACGTCCAATACTTCGATTAGGCATTCGTTGTCGCTTGCCTGTGGCGAGTGACTTCTACCTATAGGGCCTCTGGCCCGTTGGTTCACTGTCGAATTGCCAGCTAATAGTACCTGGTTTAAGGCCATGAACGGGCCAGAGGCCCTATAGGTAGGAGTCACTCGCCACAGGCAAGCGACAACGAGGCTACGCACTAACCGCGAAACGTCACGAATACACACGTACTCAACAATACGAACTCAACTGTTATGAAATTTGGATACTGGCTTCCTGTCTTCGGCGGGTGGCTTCGCAACGTCGACGACGAGCATATGCGGCCTGACTGGTCGTACGTAAAGAATCTGGCCCGCCGCTCGGAAGACTGGGGGTACGACTTAACGCTTATTGCGGAACTGAACCTCAACGATATCAAAGGCGAAGAAGCTCCTTCGCTCGACGCCTGGTCGACAGCGGCGGCGCTGGCGGCGGTTACCGAGCGTATTGAACTGATGGTGGCGGTCCGGCCTACGTTTCACTCCCCGGCCCTGCTGGCCAAACAGGCTGCCAACATCGACCACATCAGCGGTGGTCGGCTGACGCTCAACGTGGTATCGTCGTGGTGGCAGGATGAAGCCAAAAAATACGGCGTCCATTTCGAACAACATGATGATCGTTACGCCCGCACGGCCGAGTGGCTACACGTAGTTGACAACCTCTGGAAGCAGGATCATTTTTCGTTCGAGGGAAAATACTACCGGGTCGAGGATTCGATATTGCAACCCAAACCCCTGTCGCGGCCACGACCGTTCATCTACGCCGGTGGCGAGTCCGACGCAGCCAAAAACCTGATTGCCGCGCAATGCGATGGGTACGTGATGCATGGTGACGACCCCGAAGCCATCGGCCGACGGATCAACGACCTCCGCGAACGGCGCGAGCGCCTGCGGCCGGAGTTGCCACCCATGAAATTTGGCGTGGCGGCGTATTCCATCGTGCGAAACAGCGAGCAGGAGGTGAAACGTGAGCTTGAACGAATCATGAATGTGCAGGGCTCTGCGGCGGGGTACAAGAATTACCAGCAGTGGCTGGCCGGTACGCAGTTGGAGAAGAAACCCTCGCTGGAAGATTATTCGGTCTCGAACCGGGGCCTCCGTTCCGGCCTGACAGGCACGCCCGATCAGGTAGCCGGGCGCGTCGCCCAGTTTGAGGCCGTAGGCGTGGATTTTCTCCTGTTGCAATGCAGCCCGCAACTGGAAGAGATGGAGCGATTCTCCGAAGCTGTTATCCGGGTAATGGCGTAGGGATACCATTCAGCAACTCACGCAACACAGAATGGGCAGTGATGCCTGAACTGTGTTACGTGCTAGTTTTGAAACATTGAAAGCTGTTTGGCTTTAACACCGTGTTTTTTGTCATCCCGCCTATCGTCGGGATGACAAAAAACGTCAACTCCTTACCTATTGCCACTATGCAACCCATCCAAACGCTTTCCCCCAAACTTCCCCGCGTCGGCACCACGATCTTTACCGTTATGTCGAAACTGGCGGCCGATGTGGGGGCGTTGAACCTCTCGCAGGGATTTCCGAACTTCCCCGCCGACCCGGCCCTGCTTGACCTGGTGACGAAGGCATTGCGGGCGAACCACAACCAGTACGCGCCGATGGCCGGTGTGCCGGTGCTGCGCGACGCCATTGCGCAGAAAACCGCCGATGTCTACGGCATCAATTACAACCCGGATACAGAGATAACCATTACCTCCGGCGCGACCGAAGCGCTGTACGCGGCCATTACAGCAGTGGTGCAGCCCGGCGACGAGGTGATCGTTTTTGAGCCTGCCTACGACAGCTACGTACCAGCCATCGAACTCGCCGGCGGTATCCCCGTTTACAGCACACTCACCCCACCCAATTACACCATCGACTGGACGCAGGTAGCGGAGCAAATGACGGAACGTACCCGGCTCATCCTGGTCAACACGCCCCACAACCCTACTGGCCGCGTCTGGACAGGCGACGATCTGGACCAACTGGCCCACCTGATCCGCGACCGCGATATCTTCGTGATTGCCGATGAAGTCTACGAGCACATCACCTTCGACGGGCGGCCGCACGTGTCGCTCATGCAACATCCGGGATTGCAGGAGCGCACGTTTGTCGTTGGCTCTTTCGGGAAGACGTTTCATGTTACGGGCTGGAAAATCGGCTACTGCCTCGCCCCTGTTGACTTGACGGTCGAGTTTCGGAAGATCCACCAGTTCCTGACCTTCAGCGTGTCGACGCCGATGCAGTATGCGTTGGCCGAGTACCTGCAACAGCCTGAACGGTACCTGGAACTCCCGGCTTTCTACCAGCAAAAGCGCGATCTGTTCCTGCAAGCCATCGCCGGTTCCCGGTTCAGGTACGTTCCCACCGAAGGCACGTTCTTCCAGAATGTATCCTACGAAGCCATCACCGACGAACCGGACTACGACCTGGCCATGCGCCTGACGAAGGAAATCGGCGTAGCGTCCATTCCCGTCTCTGTTTTTTACAAGCAAAAAAACGACTACAAGGTCCTCCGCTTCTGCTTCGCCAAAGACGACGATACGCTACTCCGCGCCGGCGAACGACTGGTAAACTGGACGAACTTGTAGCTATCCCTCGAACGGGTGGCTTTGTTGTCGCTCGCTTGTAGCGCGTGACGATCACCTATAGGACCTCTGGCCCGTTGGTGGCTAATTAACCGGATGTCCGATTAAAACTAGTAAAGCTTACTGACCGGGCCAGAGGCCCTACTGATACAGGTCGCTCGCGACAAGCGAGCGACAACGAAAGAAGCAATACAAACTCCCCCCACACATCATGACACCGCGCATTCAGCCACTTCCCGAATCTGCCGCTTCCGATGCGTTGAAAGCGGCCTGGGCCAGGCACATCGATGACTATCCCGGCTCGCGGATTACCAACATGAAAGCCACACTCAGCCATTCACCGCTGGCGTTCGACGTGTATATGCAATGGTATCCGTTGTATCACGCGGTGATTGGAATCGTGGGCGAACGCTCGGCGTATCTCTTTGCGCACGCTATTTCGGAAGCGAGTAACTGCCCCCTCTGCACCACGTTTTTTCGTAAGATCATCATTCAGAACGGTGAGCGGCCCGAAGACCTGCACCTGACCGACGACGAGCAGCACCTGCTTGACTTCGGCGCCGCCATTGCCAAGAACCGGGGCGAAGTACCCAACGATATCTACGGCCCCATCCGGCAGCAATATTCTGATTCAGAAGTGGTTGCCCTTGTTGCGTTTGCCGGGCAGATGATCGCCACGAACCTGCTCAATAACGTGCTGCATGTCAACATCGACGCGTATCTCTACCCTTACTTGCCCTTAACCCAACCTCCCCATCATGGCTGACCTGTCTGAAAACCGGACCACTAAAAAAGTGGCTTTCATCACGGGTGCCGCCCACGGACAGGGCCGGGCCGTTGCGCTGGCGTTGGCTAAAGAAGGCATCAACATCGTTGCGTTCGACGTAGCCAAAAACCTGACGTACCCAGCTTACACCTTTGGCTCGGCCGATGAACTGACGCAGTTGAAGGCGGACGTGGAAGCCTTAGGCGCGGGTTGTCTGTCCGTGACGGGCGATGTGCGGAACGATGCCGACGTGACCCGAGCCGTTGAGCAGGCGATGGCCGGGTTTGGCCGCATTGATATTCTCTTCAACAACGCGGGCATCTGCGCCTACGGGCTGGCCCACGAGCTGACCGAAGAGGCCTGGGATGCCATGCTCGACATCAACCTGAAGGGTGCCTGGCTGGTCGCCAGGCGCGTCATTCCGGTGATGATCGAACAAAAAGTGGGCGTGATTATCAATAATTCGAGCATCGCTGGCCTACGCGGTATGAACCGTCTAAGCCATTACGCCGCCTCGAAATGGGGGCTCGTCGGCCTGACCAAATCGTGGGCTATCGAGTTGGCTCCCCACAACATACGGGTTAATTCCATTCATCCCACGGGCGTCAACACACCGATGAACGACGGCCTGGCGGCGCTGGAAGGCACCACCACGCAGGAGATTGCCGAACGGTCGGCGGGAAATTTATTACCGGTTCCCTGGGTTGAACCAGACGATGTGTCGGCGATGGTGCTGTATCTAGTCTCCGACGGGGCGCGCTACATCACCGGTTCCCAATTCGTACTCGACGCGGGTTTGCTGACTCGGTAAACGCTGCGTGTATTGCTTCGCGCTACGTGCCCTTCGACCCCAGAGTAAGTACCGCCGAAGGCACCAATGACTTTATTTTCTCAACGTATCTATGCGCATTAAATCGCTTGAACGACTGCGGCAGGAGGCCGCGGCCAGTGACTCATCGACCCTTAAACGATCACTGGGGGCGTTCAACTTAGTGGCCATTGGCATTGGCGTCATTATTGGCGCGGGGCTGTTTTCACTCACCGGCATTGCCGCCGCCAACCACGCCGGACCGGCCGTAACGCTTTCCTTCGTCGTGGCTGCCGTCGGTTGTGCGTTCAGTGCCCTGTGCTACGCTGAGTTTGCCGCGATGGTACCCATTTCGGGGAGTGCCTACACGTATGCCTACGCCACGCTGGGCGAACTCTTCGCCTGGATCATCGGCTGGGATCTGGTGCTCGAATACTCCGTCGGGGCGGCTACGGTGGCCATTAGCTGGTCGCAGTACCTGAACCGGTTTCTAGGCAATTACGGCCTGCACGTCCCCCCACAGCTCATGCTGTCGCCCTTTGAAACGGCGACCGGCGCCGACGGGTCAGTCGTAACGGGCTTCATGAACGTACCTGCGGTGTTGATCGTCGTGCTCATCACCAGCATCATCATTCGCGGCACGTCGGGTTCGGCCCTGTTCAACGCCATTGTCGTGACGCTCAAAGTGCTGGTTGTCCTCGTCTTCATCGCCCTTGGCTGGCAGTACATCGACCCGGCCAACTACCAGCCCTACATTCCGGCCAACACCGGTACATTCGGCGAATACGGCTGGAGCGGGGTCTTGCGGGGCGCGGGCGTCGTTTTCTTCGTGTTTATCGGCTTCGACATTGTGGCCACGATGGCGCAGGAAGCCAAAAATCCGCAGCGCGACATGCCTATTGGCATCATCGGCTCGCTGGTGGTCTGCACCATCCTATTCGTCCTGTTTGGCTACGTCATGACCGGCATGGCCAACTACAGCGAGTTCAAAAACAGTGCGGCTCCGGTGGCCATTGCCATCGAAAAAACGCCCTACCGCTGGCTGGGACAACTCATCATTGGTGCCATTCTGATCGGCTATACCTCCGTGATTCTGGTCGATATGCTGGGGCAATCGCGGCCGGGCCGCCGGTGCGGTGTTTTTCTCGATGAGTCGCGATGGACTGCTGCCTAAGGCGTTCTCGGAGGTACACCCCCGTTTCCGTACGCCCTGGAAAGCCAACGTACTGCTGTGCGTGTTCATCGGTCTGTTCGCCGGTTTTGTCCCCATTCGCGTAGTGGGCGAAATGACGAGCATCGGTACGTTGCTGGCCTTCGTGATGGTCTGCATCGGCATCCTGATCCTGCGCAAAAGACAGCCCGATGCCCCCCGCGCTTTCCGTACGCCCTGGGTGCCCGTGGTGCCGGTTCTGGGTATTCTGACCTGCCTCGTGATGATGGTCTCCTTACCCGGCGACACCTGGCTACGGCTCGTGGTCTGGCTGGCGATTGGCCTGGTGATCTATTTTGCGTACGGCAAAAAACGCAGTAAACTGCATCTTTCCTCCGAAAGCCATGATCTGGATCACCCGCGAACGTCCGAAGATTGACCGCATCGCCTGCCCCTGGCTCATCCGCCGCTTCATCGACCCCGACGCCCAGATCGTGTTTGTACCCGCCGACGAGGTCTTGACGCGAGCTGAAGCGTTGGGCGCTACCCCCTTCGACGTACCGGGTGTGGCGTATTCGCATTATGGTACCGACTGCACCTTCGATTACTTCCTGAAAAAACACGACCTGCGCGATCCGGCCCTGCACACGATGGCGCCCATTGTGCGCGGAGCCGACACCGACAATCACGCCCTGGCCGAGCAGGCCGCCGGGCTCTGGGCCATTTCGGCCGGGCTGGCCTACAACCTGCAAAACGACGAGGCATTACTGGCTCAGGGGATGGTGCTCTACGATGCGCTGTATAGCTGGGCCACGTACCTGCAACACGAAAAACACACGCAGAACCCGGCTGAAAACCGCCTTGCTCAGGTGATGGCAACGTACCTGACGTTGCAGAAGAAAGCCCGAAAACGAACGCCCGGCTGGATCCGCGAGCTGGAAACCCTGATTCAGGAACACGTCGATACCAACCGGATCGGCGGTCCGGCGGGCATTAGTCTCAAAGCCATTTCGGAAGCGGTGCAGCTAAACCCAACGTACCTGTCGCGGGAGTTCGCCACCCACTTCGATAACCTGACCTTCGGCGAGTATATCCGAAAACTGCGCATCGACAAAGCCATTCAACTCCTCGATCAGCCCGACCATTCGCTGCTCGACATTGCCTACCTGACGGGCTTCTCCGACCAGAGCCATTTCACCCGCGTCTTCAAAAAATTCGTGGGCAAAAGCCCGTCGGCCTACCGGAAAGAAGGGCAAAAAAGTAAAGAATCGGCCAAAGGTTAATTCTGTTCTATGCCAATGTAGTGGGAGTTCGTAGCCTTGCAGCCGGGTATGGTACGGGTACGCCGCAACCAGCCCGTTCAACGCTATGTTAACCATGCTCCACGCCTACGCCACCCTTTGCCGGGCTGTGTTTTTCCGGCCCATCTGGCTGCCAGCCACCAGCCTACTGTTAACCCTGGCTACGTTGGCAACGTACGCCCAGCAAACACCCGCCCCGCACGAGTATCCGCGCATGGTGCTGTATCAGGGTATTCTCCACCCGATCGTGACGTTCAGTCAGGATGCGCCGGTGGTTAATTTCAAAAGCTTTTACCAGGTCGGTTTCCCGGTCGGCGTCAATATCTGGAAGACGGCCACCATTGGCTATTCGCTGGAAGTCGTCCCGCTGATCCGGGCCGAAGCGGGTGTCAGCCGGGTCAACAACGTGCTGTTTCATCCGGGCGTGCTGGTGGGGTTGGGCAACGGCTTCACCCTCGCCAATCGGCTGGCGTTTGAAACGGCAGGTCGTTACGGTGTCACGCCGGTGTTGAACAAAACCTTCCGCAGACCCGGCCCCGTGAATTATTTCCTGGCCGTGCCCATTCCGGTACGCTTCGGCAATGACCGCCCTGCCAGTATTACGCTCGGTTTCCAGTTCGGTCTTGCTTTCTGAGCTACACCTATATCAGCGCCTAGGCTACATTATCTTCGGGGTTTCGGCCTTCACCGTACCTGTTCTTAAAACAGAACTGAGCTGGCTTGTTGCTGGTGCGGAGGTACGCTGCCGACTGATTAAGTTGCCCCGACTTTTGGGCGTTAAGGCGTCCTATATGCACTCTATTCACTTGCGCAGTGGCCCTATTGGGCGTTTTGTTGGCAATGATGCCTTATCTTGGCCGTAGATAAGCCGGACGTCGGACTCCCGGTGCAACACATCACAACAAGCTTAGTAGTACCCTATATTTTATGACCAAGAAGCGCATTCTCTTCTTTCTTTGCGCCGGACTCGTCCAGTCGGTTTCAGCGCAGACGATTACGATTCCTACCGACGCGCAACAGGCCGCCAAAAGCGTTCGGCCCGAAGCCATTGAAGCACATATGCGGTATCTGGCCGACGACAAGTTACAGGGTCGCAAACCGGGCACACCGGGTTTTGAACTGGCAGCGCAGTACGTGGAAAAACAGTTTACGGCCCTGGGCTTCAAACCCGCCGGTCAGCAGGGCGGCTTCCGGCAGGCCGTGCCGCTTCGGAAAGCGCAGGTACGTGACGAGGGCAGCTCAATGACGCTGGTTCAGGATGGCAGGGAACGGCAGCTCGTCTACGGAAAGAATTTCTTTTTGAGCCCGAACTACAACGCGGCCATCAGCGAGGTGTCGGCACCGGTCGTATTCGTTGGCTTCGGCGTATCGGCTCCTGAACTGGGTTACGATGATTACGCCGGTGTTGACGTGCGGGGCAAAATCGTGGCCTGTTTCAATGGTGCCCCGTCGAACTTCCCCTCCAACCAGCGGGCTTATTCCAACTCGGCCAAGCAGGAGGTAGCCGCTACTCGTGGGGCAGTGGGCATCATCACGTTCAGCCTGCCTACCGACGTCAGCGCCCGTATTGAATCGAATGCGCCACGCAACCGACAGGCTACCTACCGCTGGACCGACGCCAAAGGGCAGGCACAACGTACCTACCCGCAGTTGAAAGTCATCGCCTCGCTGGGTGACGAAACGGCCCGGTCACTATTTGCCAAGGCGGATAAATCCTTTGAAGAGGCCCGACTGACGGCCAACAAGAACCAACCGCAGTCGTTCGCGCTCAACCTCTCGGCGCAGGCACGTACCCAGACCGATATCACCGACGGGCTGGTGGGCGAAAACATCATTGGGCTGCTGCCCGGCACCGACCCCAAGCTGAAAGACGAGTACGTGGTCTACGTGTCGCACCTCGACCACCTCGGTATCACGAGGCCTATCAAGGGCGATTCGATCAATAACGGCGCACACGACAACGCGTCGGGTGTGGCGATCAACCTCGAAGCGGCCCGACTCTTCTCGACGCTCCCCAGGAAGCCCCGCCGGTCGATCCTGTTCGTCGCGCTGACGGGCGAAGAGATGGGGCTGCTGGGCTCCGATTATTTCGCCAGCAACCCAACCGTTCCGAAAGACAGGATCATTGCGAACCTCTGCCTCGACATGCCCTTCTTCTTCCACCCGTTGCTCGACATCGTGCCCTATGGTTCCGAGCATTCGAGCATGAAAGGAGCGGTCGAGGCGGCTGCGAAGTTCGTGGGCGTTGAGATTGCCCAGGACCCCATTCCCGAACAGTCAGTGTTTATGCGGTCTGACCATTTCAGCTTTGTCCGGCAGGGTATTCCGGCCATTTATATCAAAAGCGGCAGCACCACCGGCGACGATCGCAACGGCACCAAACTCAACCTCGACTGGCGGGCCACTATTTACCACACCCCGCAAGACGACATGAACCAGCCGTTCGATTGGAACGCGGCGGCCCGGCATGTACAGCTTCAGTTTCTGATCGGCTACCTCACGGCCCAGGCCACAGAGCGCCCCGTCTGGAACAAAGGTGACTTTTTCGGTACCAAGTTCGGTACGAAAGCGGCCGTCAAGTGAGTCGGTCACCAAGCGACACGCGGGCCTTAGTACGCGGCATCAATCGGTTTGATTTTATTGCGCTGATCATTAACATTACGATTGGCGCGGGCATTCTGGGCTTACCCGCCAGGCTCTATACGCTGGTTGGCACCTGGAGCCTGCTGGCCTATGGCGTAAGCGCGGCCGTGGTCACGTTGATCATTCTTTGTTTTGCGGAGGTCAGCAGCCGGTTCAGTGGCACGGGCGGGCCCTACCTGTATACCCGCGTGGCGTTCGGCCCGTTGGTTGGTTTCGAGGTCGGCTGGCTGTTCTGGCTGTCACGGGTGGCGGCGTTCGCGTCGATCTGCAACCTGTTTGTCAGCTACGCCGCTGTTTTCCGGCCACAACTGGCTGAAGGCCGGGAACGGGCCGGACTGATAACGGTACTGGTTGTGGCGCTGGCGCTGCTGAACTACATCGGTGTGCAACGATCGGCGCGGGTCAACACGGTGTTTACCCTTAGTAAACTGCTGGCGATTGGCGCGTTCGCGGGCGTTGGTCTATTCTTCGTCGACAAGGCAGCGTTTACGTTTCCGAAATTCCCCGCCTACACACCTTTCTCACAGGCGGTTTTGCTGCTGATCTTCACCTTTTCGGGTTTCGATGTAGCGGCCATTCCATCGGGCGAAGTGCAGCATCCGCAACGAACGGTACCGCTATCACTGCTGGTTGCCATCGGCACCGTAGCGGTGCTGTTTCTGGCCGTGCAGGTTGTGTGTATCGGTACGTTACCCGATCTGGCCCATTCTGACCGGCCGCTGGCCGATGCTGCCGGGCACTTTATCGGGCCGGGTGGTGCGTTATGCATCACAATCGTTGCGTTGCTTACGGCGCTGGGTACGTTGCATGCGCTCATGCTGACCGGGCCACGCCTGCTCTTTGCGATGGCCGAACAGGAGCAACTACCGGGTTGGCTGGCAAGAACGCATCCCCGTTTCCGAACGCCTCATATCGCTATTCTAATCACCGCTGCCCTACAACTTATTCTGGCCGTTACCGGTACGTTCCTCTATGCGCTAACGCTCAGCACCCTGATCAGGCTAGCCTACTTTGCCCTCACCTGTGCGGCGCTGCCTGTTTTGCGACAACGTACCCAGGCCCCGGCTGCCCAATTCCGGGTAGCTGGCGGATGGCTTGTTTCCGCGCTGGCCGTGTTGCTCTGCCTGTGGTTACTCAGCAACGGATCGGGCCGCGAAGCCCGCGACGTAGCCATTGCCGGGGCGGCCGGACTACTGATTTATTGGCGCATGAGAAAATGATTGGTTGCTAGTAGTGCCGAAGCTCCAGCTTCGGTAGTGATCGCTTTATTTTAACTACCGAAGCTGGAGCTTCGGCGCTACTAGCAACCAATCATTTTCTCATGCTTCATCAGCCCCTTACACCAGTGCCTGCCCGAACAACTCAGCGCGTTTGCGAGGTGGCCTGGTTTTCTGATCTCTGCGGCGAAGACACCGAATTTATTAGCGTTCGTGACCCGGAACGAAGCACATTCGCGCATTGTCGGAACATCGCCCTGACCGCTGAAAAACTGGGCTTCAACAATCTGTTGCTGCCTACATCATATATGGTTGGGCAGGAAGTGATTCCGTTTGCGGGGGGCGTGGCGCCTGACCTGCACACGATCAATCTGCTGACGGCCATTCGGTGCGGTGAAATGCACCCACCCATGCTGGCCCGCACGCTGGCCTCGCTTGACCAGATGCTACAGGGGCGGCTGACGATCAACATCATCAATTCCGATTTACCCGGTTATCGCGAAGAGGCCGATTTCCGGTACCAGCGCTGCGCCGAAACCATTCAGATTCTGAAACAGGCCTGGACGCAGGACCGTATCGAACACGACGGGCCTGTGTACGGAAAAATCAGTTTGGCCACCGACCCCGTAAAGCCATTCCAGCAAAACGGCGGGCCGCTGCTCTATTTCGGTGGAACATCCGATGGCGCGCGGGATGTCTGTGCGCGATACTGCGATGTCTTTCTGATGTGGCCCGAAACCGAAGAACTCCTTTACGCTAACATGCAGGATGTGTCTGAACGGGCAGCACGTTACGGACGAACGGTTGATTTTGGGCTGCGCATTCACCTGATCGTTCGCGAGACGGAGCAAGAGGCCCGGGCCTGGTCGCGGCACATCATGTCGAAGTTTGACCCGGCACGGGGGGCAGCCCTGAAAAACGCGTCGCAGAGCTCGTGGTCGCTGGGTGTCCGTCGGCAGAATGAACTTCGGGAAGCGGCTGATCCCGAGGGTTTCGTCGAGCCGTTGTTGTGGACGGACATTGGCAAAGCCCGTTCCGGCGCTGGTGGTGCGTTGGTGGGTAGCGCCGATCAGATCGTCGAAAAAATTAACCGCTACATGGACATGGGTATCCGGGCCTTTATCTTCTCGGGCTACCCGTTACTTGACGAGGCTGGGTACGTTGCCCGGCTGGTGTTGCCCCGTTTGCCTACCATGACGCTCTCCCGCTTACCAAGGGAACAGGGCGTGAATGGCGCCACTTAGTGCTAGTTACCTACACCCTCTTTCACCCGTTCCGTACTGTCGGGGGCTTCGGGCGACAGCTGGTCACTGAGGATCAGGGCCGTCACCACAGCCGCTAGTATAAAAAGCATCGTCAGCGTACCGAGCCTGGTGAACAGCCCTACCAATACCAGCACGCCAGCCGCTCCCACACGGCCAATCACCCCCCGGCGGAAGCTTACATGCGCAGGCCCCGAGTTCAAGGTGGTCAGGCTGATGACTGCTTCGGCGGCCAGGTACGTCACCACCGTGCCGACGAGCAGCCAGCGCTGTTCAACCGTCAACGCTGCCTCATTCACCGCTTTGATCGCGTGGGTTAATCCAACGCCACTCAGGGTCAGGGCAACCGTGAGGGGCAGGTGCGTATAAAGCCATATCGTATACTGCCGAACAGACGACTGCGCTGCTTTTTTAGTTTTATGCCCATGCTCGGCCAGCTTCCGAACGGCATCATCGTCCAGCCGGTCGAAATAAGCCCACCAGAGCCCGATGATCACGACCCCGCCCAATACGGTCGACGTAATGGCCGCGGGCGTGAACGGACTGTTCATCAGGCCCATGCTCAAACCAGACACAGCCTGGCCCAGCACAAGCAGGGTGAAGAGCCCGTAGCGTTCGGGCAGGTGACGCACATCGGGTGGAAACTGCACGTGTAGTTTGCCCCCTGACGTGAGCGGCGTAGTCAATTCGATGAGCAGGGCTACCGCCCACAGGCCATACCGGTAGGGAGGTTTAACGCCAAGCGAACCGACCCAGATCAGCACCGAGATCGCAAAGCCGATCAGAATAACCCGGGTGTAGGGGCGCGCCTGCGGAATATAATACCACGCCCGCCCGTAGTCGATGAGCAGTATCAGCCGTACGCTGGCATAGGCCAGCGCATAAACGACCGATAGCTCCGTGGTTGCCTTGTGAATGGAAGCCGCCAAAATAATCAATCCGATAAGCTGGGCACTTCCCAGAAATCGGTGCACACTGTCGTTCGTGTTATCGAACCGGGTAGCATAGTGCGCCTGCCCATTCCAAAGCCACCACACGGGCACGTAGAGCAGCAGAAAATCGAGCAGATCCTCCAGGGAGAAAGCCTTGTTGAGCCGCATAGCCAGTTGCATCACAATCGTGGTGTAGGCCAGATCATTCAGCAATTCAGCCCATGTTGTTCGTCGTTCGCCCCTTTTTTCGGCGGTTCGTAGTTGCGGCACATTCCGCTTTTCTTCTGTTTGCTCGGCCATCTATTCCCGGTCTATGGCTCGTTAACACGATTGGTCGCCGGGCGGCTGATAAACTGAGCGTTGCGGCCAGCCTCTTTGTGGAACATCACCAATAGCGAAGGCGCGTGAGCTACGGCTGCAACGCATAGGCCACATACTGATCGCCAGATTTCGACTGGAGTTTTCCGCCACCGCAAGCCAGCACAATGAACTGTTTACCAGTCACTGAATAGGTGGCGGGAGTAGCGTAGGCAGCGGCAGGCAGCGCTGTTTGCCAGAGGATGGCACCCGTTTTTTTGTTGATAGCCCTCAACTGCGCGTCTTTGCTGGCGGCAATAAACAACAGGCCACTCCCCGTCACCAGCGGGCCACCGTAGTTGTCGGTGCCGGTTGGCGGTATGCCCTTTGCCGTTAATTCCGGGTACTCGCCCAGGGGCACCTGCCAGTGCTGTTGACCCGTGTTCAGATCAATGGCGGTGAGTGTGCCCCAGGGTGGGGCGCTCACCGGGTACCCGTTGCTGTCGTACCAGCGATTATACCCGGTATGCTGATACGGTACTGCCTGTTTGGCGGTCTGTAGGGTCGGGCGGGCGGTCGCCTTGTTCAGCAGGAAATCGACGATGGCTTTCCGGTTGGCTTCCGGCAGATGCGAAAAGGAGGGCATCATCCCACGCCCTTTCAGGATGACCTGCTGAATAGTAGCTGCCGGAAGGCGCTTGTCAACATCCAGCAGCGATGGATACGACCCATCCTGATTGCCCCGTCGGTCGGCCCCGTGGCAGGCTGCACAATTGGCGGCATAGAGCTGCTCGCGGCTTGCCGATTGGGTGGCGGGTTGCCTGCGCAGCACCAGCGTTGAATAACAGGGATTCTGCTTGGCCGGTATGTAGATAATCCCGTCGGGGTCAGTGGCCGCACCACCCCATTGTGCCCCGCCATCGGTACCCGGAAAGAAGATGGTCGTTTCCGACGTAAGCGGTATGTAGGGACTACCCGTTCGGACTTTACGCAACATGGCCACTATTTCGGATCGGTTAGCCGCCCATGGATTGATGTCTTTTTCGGTCAATGTCTGCCGGGTAAAGGGGGCCGGTTTCAGGGGAATCGGTTGGGTGGGACTAGCCTGCTCGCCTTCTACCCCATCGCCCGGAAAGGCTTTTTCGACAATTGGAAACAGGGGTTTACCCGTAACCCGGTCAAAGACAAATACATGACCCTGCTTCGTTACCTGCGCCACCGCGTCGATGCGTTTGCCACCCTGCCAGACAGTTAACAGGTTAGGGGGCGCGGGTGGGTCCCGATCCCAGATGTCGTGATGGACAAACTGGAAATGCCAGCGTCGTTTGCCCGTTGCCGCATCCAGCGCGATCAGGCAGTTGGCGAACAGGTTATCGCCTTTTCGATTGCCCCCGTAAAAGTCGTAGGCGGCCGAACCCGTAGGTACGTAGACAATGCCCCGCGCCCGATCAATGGCCATGCCCGCCCAGGCATTGGCGCCGCCTACCCGTTGCCGGGGGTGTGCCGGTGCCCAGGTTGAGTAGCCCGCCTCACCCGCTTCAGGAATGGTATGAAAGGTCCAGACAACCCGTCCTGTATGCACATCATACGCCCGCACATCGCCCAGGAGGGCCGTTTCCCCTTCGGATACCCGGGCGCCCACAATGATGAGCTTCTTATAGACAGTGCCGGGGGTGTTGGCCCGAACGTACTTATCGGCGCCGGGTCGTTCGATGCCCACTTTCAGATCGACGCGCCCGCCCTGCCCAAACGAGCGAATAAGGTTGCCTGTTTTTGCTTCGAGTGCATACAGTCCATTGCCTGCGCCAAAGAAGATACGGCTATCGGCACCATCGGTCCAATAGGTAACACCCCGGCTGGTGGTCCCGTCGGTATCGGGGATGTCGGTTTTCCAGATTTCCCGACCAGTGGCCGCCTCAATGGCAAACGCCTGCGTATTGGCCGATACGCCATACATGACCCCGTTGATAATGATCGGATTGCACTGTATCTGCGTGCGATTACCAACCGTATCGGCCCCGCCCGAGGCGTAACGCCACGCCACCGTTAGCCGGTGGATGTTGGCTGGGGTGATCTGTGCCAGCCCTGAATAGTGACTTCGGGCGCCGTCGCCGTTGTACTCAGGCCAGTTCTGGTCTGGTTCAGGTACGTTGCCGGTCAGTCCAACCAACCCCAGCCAGGCCAGTGAGCCAACTACTACCCCCCATCCGGCGTTCAGCTTGATCATAACAATAAACTGGCTGATTAGAAACGTACCTCAACGGGTCAGTTGCTGCTTATCCTTCAGTAACGCCTGCCTTAGCACCTCGTAGGGCAGCCGTTGCGGCGACACCTTCCTGTTGATGGACAGCACCGCTGCCGTAGCCGCCGATTGGCCCAGGATCATGAAAACAGGCTCCATTCGGATCGACCCGTAGGCAATATGCGAACTCGACACGCAGACGGGCACCAGCAGGTTATCACATTCCGTTTCTTTGGGCAGAATAGACCCGTAGGCGATGGAATAGGGCCTGTCGGGATGTACGCCGATATCGCCTTCATTCTGTACGTAGCCATCGGCTGTCACAAAGCGCTGCGCGTTGTGGGCATCCAGCGCATACGAGCCCATCCCGATAGAATTGGGTACGTTCGTCTGCCCAAGTGCATCGGCTTCGTTCATGACAAAGACACCCCGCATCCGTCGGGCTTCGCGGATGTAGAGCTGATGCGGCCAATGGCCATTGTCGGTGAACTCATCTTTCGCCAGGCCCCACTGCTGCATTGCCCCCCGAACGTCGGCAGGCACGCGGGCGTCGTTTTGCAGGAAGTACATCAACCCTTTCTGGTACAGCTCGTGGTCCCGAATGATCTGTTGCCGGCGGTCATAGGTGGCTTCGGGATAGTCGTAGTTTTTGCCGATGTAATCGGTGCTGAACGGGCCGTGGTTGTTGGTATCGGTTTTCCGGTTCGGAATGGGGTCGAACTTGTCAAACGTTTCCCGCCAGCCCGATGCAAAGACCCGCGCCAACAGCTCGTACCGGGTCGAGTCGTAGCCCGGTGGTTTGGCGAAGGGCACGCGGTTATCGGGGTGGTTACTCAGGCACAGCCGGAAGCAGTACGCCTGGATCTTCTGATCGCCGGTGCCATTCCGGACCGGTTTCTCAGGCGATACCTCCGGCAGTAGTCCACTGGTCGGATCACCCGCTGCCTTGTAGGGACTGATAGGGGTTTTAAAGTGGTGACCGTGCTGAAAAACACCCACCTGCACACCGTTATGGGTTTCGCCATACAGGCTGTTGGCTTCGCGCCCCACATGGTAGCTTACGCCAGCCGCGGCCATCAGATCGCCCTCGTAGGTGGCATCGACAAACATCTTTCCCACATACACCTGACCGTTCAGCGTGCGAAACGACTGGATCGCGGCTCCTTTCTTCGTAACGCCAGTAGCCGATCGATCGAGCCATTGATCCCGATAGACGGTTAGTTTGTGGGTACGTACCAGCGCCTCGAATACCTGTTCGGCCGCGTGCGGCTCAACGATCCACATGGTCCGGCTGGTGCCATCAACGGCGGGCGTTCCCTGCCCCTTGTTGCCATAGTCGGACCGTTTTTGCCACCTCCACGACGAATCCTGCTGGTAGTGCTGATACAACTGCCGGTAGAATTCGCGGGCCAGGCCACCGATCACTTCTTTGTTGCCCGTATCGGTGAATCCGAGTCCGCCCGACGAGAGGCCGCCGAGGTGTTTATCGGGGGAAACAACCAGGACCGATTTACCCATTTTCGTTACCTGCACGGCCGCGATGATAGCCGCCGAAGTGCCCCCGTAGATGATCACGTCGGCCCGGCGTACCTGCCCGCGGTGCTGAGGCGTAGCTGCCGTTGGCAGCGCAAGGCTGAGACTAACCAGGAGCACGGTAGTGGCCAGCGAACGCCAGCGGTCTAAGGTCTTCATACGGGGCTTATCAAACGGACCTACACCACCATGTTCCAGCCTTTGGCGTATTCCCGCTTCCAGAGTTGCATCGCCGCTTTGTTGTCTTTGATGTGGCCGTTGGCCGGGTCGCAGTGCAGGGTGCTGCCCGTGCGCTGGGCAATGTTGGCCAGATGGCATAGCAGCACACTTTTATGCCCTTCCTCGATGGGTGCGGTCAGCCTGGTATTCTCCCGGATCGACTCCACAAAGTTGGCAAAGTGGGTCATTTCCAGATCACCGGTTGCACTCACCGTATTGTTCGGGTCGAGCCTGGTGCCCGGTTTGATCTCCTTAACGAGCTTGTTCTTATCGTCGAAAATCTGGTAATCGCCGCCCCCTTTATTCACCAGCGTTCCTTTATCGCCATAGATGATGAATCCCCGCCCGCTGCCCTCGATCGGAAACGAGTTACAGCTACGTCCCTCCCACGAAATAGCCTTGCCGCCGTCAAACTCGAACGAAGCCACCTGCGTATCGGGCGTTTGCCAGTCGTCTTTATAGGCATACCGTCCCCCCGACGACGTTACTTTCGTCGGAAAATCGACGCCCATGAACCAGCGGCAGCAGTCTATTTCATGATTGCCGTTATTGCAGGCCTCGCCTGTTCCCCAGTTCCAGAACCAGTGCCAGTTGTAATGTACCAGGTTATCGCGGTAGGCTTCACGCGGGGCGGGCCCCTGCCACAGGTCGAAGTTCAGCGTGGCGGGCACCGGCACCTGCTTACCAACGCCGATGGGTTTGCGGGCGTTGGTGTACCAGGCGCGGGCAAAGTAAGGGTTGCCGATCACACCGCCCCGCACGTCCCGCACGGCTTCGATCAGCGTGGGAAATGACCGCCGCTGGCTACCCACCTGAATCAGCTTTCCGTACTTGGTACGCGCCTCGATCAGCAGTTCGCTTTCATATGGATTGTGGCTACACGGTTTTTCGACGTACACGTGTTTCCCATTCGCCACGCCCATCAGTGCAGCGGGGGCGTGCCAATGGTCGGGCGCCGCAATCAACAGGGCGTCAAAGTCTTTCTTGGCCACCAGCTCACGAATGTCTTTGACAATAGCCGGCTGGCGACTGGCGTCTTTCACGGCCTCCAGTCCGTTTTTGATCGCACCATCTTCCACATCGCAGAGGTAAGCCACCTCCACGTTTGGTAATTTCGAGAACGACCGGGCGTGGTAGGCGCCCCGGCTGTTGACCCCCATTACGGCCACCACGACCTTGTTGCTGGGCGCGTTTTTGCCATAAACAGGAAAGGTCAGAATGGTGGTACTGGCCGTAGCCACAGTAGCTTTCTTGATAAAATTCCGACGGTCCATTGTGTGTCTGTGAAACAGGTGATCAAGGGATTGAGGTACTTGACTGGCGCTGCGGAGCAATCGATTACCTCAATCCCTTGATCACTCAATTACCTCAATTCCTTGATCTTGATGCTTCTGAAGCTCACTTTGTCGCCATGATCCTGCAACAGGATATGCCCTTTGGGCGCTTCACCGAAGTTCGGATACACCTTGTACTTGCTCAGAGCCACCAGCTCGCGGAAAGCAGGTGAGCCCCGGTCGTATTCCAGCACCTTGACCCCGTTCAGGTAGTGCTCTACGTGGTTGTTCGGATACACCACTACCCGACCGGTGTTCCACTGGCCCGGCTGGTGTACGAAGCGATCCTGTTTGTCGGCTTTGATCATGTCGTAGAGCGAGGCCATAGTCCGGTTGCCGTCGCGTCCCGCTTTGGCATCGGGGTGCAGTTTATCGTCGAGCACCTGGAATTCCAGGCCAACGATGCCGCCCTTGTCGGGGAGCGTGGCAAAATATTTTACACCGCTGTTGCCGCCGGGCGTCAGCAGAAAATCGAAGCTCAGGTCAAACGCACCGTATTGCTGCGTCGAGATAATATCGCCGCCGCGGGCACTGCTGGTTTTCGACGACTCCACGCTGATCAGCCCGTCGTTGATGGTCCAGCCCTGCGCCGGGAATGTTTCTTTGGTAGCACTTCGCCAGCCAGCCGGGCTAGTGCCATCGAAGAGCAGTTTCCAGCCGTTCTGCTTCTCAAAGTCGGTGAGCGTATTGGGATTGGTATTGACCACGTACCCAGCCTTCGGAAAATCGGTCGATGGTTTGTCGGCCCCTTTAATCCGAATGTTCTTCCAGTAGATCTTCTTGCCCACTTTATCGGCGCTGCTGATCGCGTGCACCTGCAAGGCGATAACGCCCCTGGCATCCAGGTTGTCGACCACGTAGGCGGCGGGCGTTCCGTTGACCCAGGTACGTAGCTGGTTGCCCACACACTCGATCCTGACCTGATTGAACTCGTTGTGTTTATAGCTGTTTTGCCCCGACGGATTCAAGCCCATCGGATACAGCCAGTCGCGACGGCCTTCATCGTAAATACCGCCCGTCCATTTCCGGGGCGAGGGGTCCAGCTCATACTGATAGCCGAATACCCGCCCTTTTCCGTCGCGCCCGGCGGGGTCATACTGGCTCCGGAACTGAATGCCGGAGTTCGAGCCCAGGTCTTCGATCTTTACATCAAGTTCCAGCACAAAATCGCCGTACTCCTGGTCGGTGATCAGGAACGTGTTGGGCGACTGCGCCACCGTCCGGCCCACGATCACACCCTCTTCAACGGCATAGGTAGCGGTACCGGCCACCTGTTTCCAGCCTTTCAGCGATTTACCGTCGAACAGGCTCGTCCATTTTTTAGTCGACAGCGTGGTTTGCCCCTGCGCGACAAAGCTGATGGCGAGCAACAGCGGAAGTAAGGTCTGCTTTTTCATTCGTTCAGGCTTTTCAGATAGGCAAGACTCTGGGGCACCTGCTTCGACACACTCGTGCTTTCGTCTTCGATGTAATAATGCCGAACTCCCGCTTTACGGGCCGCTTTCAACACCGACGGCAGGTCGATCTGACCAGTTCCCAGCGCTACGTCGTTCTCTACCGGCGTACCGCCCGACATATTGCCGACAACCCCTTTACGGAGGTCCTTCAGGTGCATCAGCTTAAACCGGTTGGGGTATTTGGTCAGCAGCGCAGCCGGGTCAGCGCCGGGAAAAAACGTCCAGAGGATGTCCATTTCGAAGCTAACGTACCTGGGGTCGGTCTGCTGAATGATGTAATCCATCAGCGTGCCGTTTTCATGCTGTTCAAACTCGTAGCCGTGGTTATGGTAGCAGAACGTAAGGCCGAACTGGTCTTTTAGTTGCTTACCGAAGCTGTTAAAATCGGCCACAGTCTGTTTGGCCATATCGAGGGTGAAGGGCCCTTTATGCGGTACCCAGGCTACCCGCACATAGCTCGCTCCCAGTGCCTTCGCGTTAGCGCCAACATCAGCCAGCTTGTTTTGCAGATCGGGGTAGCCGACCCCAAACGATGAGCATTTCATGCCTCGTTCGTCCAGAAGTTGGCGTAGCTCCGCAGCGGTTTTACCAAACAGGTTCGAGAACTCCATATCGGTAATACCAAGCGCTTTAATGGTATCGAGCGTAGCGGGTACGTTTCTGGCGAAGCTGTTCCGATAGGTGTATGACACCATGCCCGGTGTCTGACCGAATAGTTTTTTCTGGGCCTGCACCGAGCCTAAACTCAGGAGAAAGGCAAAAATGAGTACGCTGTTTTTCACAAGTGCCAACTAATTAAAAGACGTAGATCTGTTTGTATAATCAGTAAAAGCACCACGCCCGCTGGCCGTACTCAATTCGCTCACGAATCGGCGCTGCTGGCAGCGCCAGCAACGTTAACTTTCCAGTTGTGGCTTGCGATGAAGGCGCCCGGGCACGTCAGATCAATGAACGACCAGCGTTGTTACCGAACGGGCGGCCAGCGTCAGTTGGCCGGGCGAACCGGTTCGTTTATGCAAGTCGGCCGACTCGCTGGTTTCGTAGCAGTCGATCTGCTTTTGCTTCCCTGGCAAACCAACCAGCTGCAGCACACGGGCGTCGCCGGGGTTCACGACCACCACCACAAGCTGTCTGCTATCGGCGCTGCGGTAGGCGGAGACCAGCGGCGCAGCTGCGTCTGCGGATGACTGGACCTGGATGCGCACCATGCCGGGCCGAACAAAACGCGCATAATTACCGAATGCCCACAGTGTCTTGGAAGCCAGAATAGTGCCGTCCTGCTGGTTTGGCGCGTTCTCTCCCATCTTGCCGTTGTTTTCTACATAGATCAGTCCGTCTTTGTAATCGCTGGGGCTAAGGGCCAGCCACCATTGCCAGGAAGCGGCATTGGCTACGGTCAGATCGGCGTGAATGACACGGGCCACATACAAAGCGGTGGTCATGCCCAGGTCACGCCGGTTGCCGTTGATCTCGCCGTCATTGTCGCCCAGCACGCAGTATTCAGACTGCCAGAAGCCAACGCCAGTCTGTTGTAACTTCCCGGCCAGTTGCTGCCGAACGGCATGTAGTTTCCGGGCTGGCGAGGTAGTGAAATAGCTATGCCCGCAGACGAGTTTCTCTACGTTGGGTACGTTGCCGATGTAGTTTGGGCTGGTCGGGCTGAAGAAAGCGTCGACCACATCATCCTGCCCGGTTTCACTGCGGTTGGTGCCTCGTTGCGACAGGTAGTCCAGTTGCCCCGCCTCACCCAGTGTCAGCCGGGTACTGAGTTTTCGCGTCGATAGCTCCTGGCCTACTATCCGGGCCAATTCGGCCATATCGGTATTGGTGGCGGGGGTGCCTTCCTGCGTGGCCATCCGTTGCCCTTTCTTGATACCCCAGTCCCATTGCGGTTCATTGAACGGGCTTAGGTACTGCATCGGCCAGCCTTTCCGATTGAACTGCTGCACCACATCGGCCAGAAACCGGGCGTAGTCGCCTAGCCGTTGCCGGTTAACATTATAATCGCCCAACTTACCCGACGCATAGGCTTTGCCGTTGGCCGTAAACTGCACCGGCGGCGAATTCGTAAAGCCAAGCAAATAAGGCACCTTCCGCCGGTGAGCCGCTTCCACAAACCATTGTTGGCCCGCCTGTTTGTTCCAGTCATACGAACCGTCGGGCCGCTGGAAACACTCCGACCGCCGCCACGGGCTCCGAATACCGCTCGAATCACCCTGTTCGGTGCTGCCTGCACCAATATTGAATCGCCACATCGACAGGCCAATGCCTTTGGGGTTACCGGCGTTATCGGTCTGCGTGCTAAATAACCAGTCGGCAATCTGTTCGCGTTTGGCCAGGGGGTAGTTCTGCCCGATATACTGTGCCGACCAGCAATCAGAGGCGCCGAAACTATGAATAGTCTGGTAGGTCTGTGCTGGCTGAATGCTTACAACGAAAGGAGTGTGGGCCGTCTCCTGAGCCAAACATTCCCCTGCCATCAGCAGGTTGAAAAGCACAAGCAGAAAGTGGCGAGCAGGTAATTTATTCATCGACATTGAGGTGATCAGGCTGGGTGGAACGACAGCGACAACGCGCTGGTCCGGGTCAAACAAGGGGCTACCAAGTCATAGCGGCAAACTCTCCCTATTTACTGATCGTCTTGCCGCATACTATGCCAATTCATCTGCAAAACCTAAACCCACTTCTGCCTGGTTACTTAAATTATCATTTATCTGTTATCCGGTACTCCTCCAGCTTCTTCACCAGCGTATTGATGGATCTATAGCCCAGGGCTTCGCAGGTACGTGATTTGTTGCCCCCGAAATACAGGAGCGCGCGTTGAATCAGGGCTTTTTCGTGTTGTGTCCAATCGAAAGAGGTGCCTTCAACGGCCGGTTCGCGGAGCCAGTTGGGGAGGTCAGCCATATCGATAGTCTCATCGGCGAAGACGTAGAGTGAGGCAATCAGGTTTTCCAGTTCGCGCACGTTGCCGGGAAACAGATAGCTGTCGACTAGCCGTTTGGTGGCGGGCGTGAACTTGATGGGCTTGGGTCGACGGAAGGTTTTTTGCCGTTGGCGAATAAAGTAATCGATCAGGGCCTGCTTGTCGGCCAGGCCACGTTCGGCCAGGGTGGGTATGTGTAATTCGGCGACGGTCAGGCGGTAAAACAAATCCCAGCGAAACGTACCTGCCTGACAAGCCTGCCGTAACGATTGGTGCGTGGCGGCAATGATGCGCACATCGGCTTTACGGCTAGTCGTTGCTCCTACTGGTGTGAATTCCTGACTCTGCAACACGCGAAGTAACGACTGTTGCATGTAAGGTGAAATGTCCCCGATTTCGTCGAGAAAAAGTGTGCCCCCCCGGGCTGCATCGAAGTAACCTTGTGTTCGCTTCTCGGCCCCTGTGAACGCCCCTTTCTCGTAACCAAATAACCGGGATTCGAGCAGTGAATCGCCCAGGGCTGAGCAGTTGACAGCCACAAAAGCCCCGTCTGCCCGGTTCGACTGTTTATGAATATAATTGGCCAGGTGTTCCTTCCCTGTTCCGCTGGCACCCTGAATCAGGCAGGTGACGCGATCTGCTTCGGCCACCCGGGTAGCGCGTGCATATACGGGGCGAAGGGCTTCGGTGATCAGGTACTCTTCATCTCGTTGCGGACTTCTCCCCTGCCGCTGTTCGTGCAGCGTGACCGAGACCGGCACCGCTGACTGGCCTACCTGTACCTCGATCAGCTCGGGCAGTTTCCGGGAGGCGGTGTCTTTGGCAGCCCGCGTCTGAAACAACCTGGTGGGGAGCGACAGGCTCATGTGACACAGATACCAGGCCACCTGCATGGCGGGGGTTCCCGGCGAAATGAACAGGTCGATCTGATCGGAACCCGAAAGGCTCAGCAACAACGTCTCAATCTTGGCCTTGATGTCAGGCATGTTGATCGGGTCAGGTACGTTCATTCCCCGTCCTTCGATCAGGCCTTTGCGCTGGGGGAAGTCACGAAGCAGGCGGTTGATCAGCCGGTCGAGCCGTGGATCTTCATCGGGTTGGGCCGACGAGAGAATCAGGTGACGGTCGTGCTGGAAGAAATGCTGATGAAACTGATAGGTCGGTCCATCCAGATTAACCTCATTACCCACGAAGTCATTGTTGAAAGCGTACCACGACACTAGAATTTTCATATTATTTTTTGATATATATTATCAAGAATTAATAAGTAATACGATCAAATCAGGCCAATATACTACTTTTTCGTACTGGCACGTAAATCGCAATAGGGTGTATATAATAACCTTTACACCTGGACGCGAGCCCAGACGCGAGTATCGCGTCTCTACGCCGGGTACAAACTCTATGACACACGCCTTCGCCTGCCCCCACTGCCAGGAAGCCATTAACCTGGAAGATTCATTCACACACCAGATTGAGAGCCAGCTGGCGAAGAAGTACAACCAGCATTACGCCGAACAGAAGGCCGCCCTTCAGCAACAGCAGGAAGAGGTACGTCAGCAGAAACTCGTGATGCAGCGTCGGCAGCATGATCAGCAGCTGGAGGTTCAAAAGGCGGTTGACGCACAACTGAAAGCGCTTCAGGCCGAGGCGCGTCAGAAAGCCCGGGCGGAGCAGGAAACCCTGGTTCAAACCTTACAGGCGGAGTTACGCGACAAGTCGGAAACGGTGAAGTCGATGCAGCAGCAGGAACTGGCCTTGTTGCGGCAGCAACGCGAACTGGAAGAAAAGCAGGCCGCCCTGGCGCTCGACGTGGAAAAACGCTTGCGCGCCGAACGGCAGTCGATCGAAGAAAAGGCCCTGCAAAAAGCCCGCGACGAAAGCCACTTGAAAGAAGAAGAGCAACAGGGCCTGATTCGGGCGCTTACCGATCAATTGCACGCCATGGAACGCAAGATCAAATAAGGTTCGCAGCAGACGCAGGGCGAAGTGCAGGAGGTGGCCTTGGAAAAGCTATTGGGCGATACGTTTCCGGTGGATGTGATTGGCGAAGTAGGTAAAGGCGTAAACGGAGCTGACCTGATCCATGACGTCAAGAACGACTACGGGCGAATCTGTGGTCGGATCGTCTACGAAAGCAAACGGACCAAAGCCTTTGGCGGCAACTGGATCGATAAGCTGAAATCTGACCAGCAGCGCCACAATGCCGACATTGCCGTGCTGGTCACCGAAACCATGCCTGCCGATATGCCTCACTTTGGCCATGTCGACGGCGTGTGGATCTGCACCTTTGCCGAGGTGCGGGCACTGGCTACGGTATTGCGGCTTGGCGTACTAAAGGTATCGGAGGTGCAGACAGCCAGCGAAAACAAGGGCGACAAGATGCAGCGGCTCTACGACTACCTGACGGGCAATGAATTTCAGCAATGCGTGCGGTCGATTGTGCGGGCATTCCAGACATTGCAAGCTGGCCTTGAGCAGGAAAAGCGGGCAATGAAGAAGATCTGGAGCCTGCGCGAAAAACAGATCGACGCCGTCATCGACAGCACCACCTGCATGGTGGGATCTATCGGCGGCATTGCCGAAGGGGTCATGCTCAGCCTGCCCGAACTGGAATTCGCCCCCGACGACGAACTAGTCGTGTTGGCGTAGAGACGCGATACTCGCGTCTCTACGCCAACACACATTCATTTTTAACAATCAAACTCAATACACACATGAACACGCACACGATTTACAACCTGATCATTCTCGACGAAAGCGGCTCCATGGAGTCCATCAAAGCAGCAACGTTAAGCGGTTTCAACGAAGTGGTACAAACCATCCAGGGGGCCAGCCAGCAGTTTCCTGAGCAACAGCATACCGTTACGCTCGTTACCTTCAATGGGTTGGGCATCACCACGCGCCTCAACAACAAACCCGCCAACGAACTCACGCTACTGACCGATGAACTCTTTCAACCCAACGCCAGTACGCCACTGTTCGATGCCATGGGCCGCAGTCTGCTCAGGCTGGAATGGGAACTGGAAAACACGACCGACTACACAGTACTGGTCAGCATTTTGACCGATGGCGAGGAAAACGCCTCCCGCGAATTTACCGAGCGGCAGATTCAGGCCATGGTAGCACGCCTGAAGCAGCACAACTGGTCGTTCACCTACATGGGCGCGAACCATGCCGTGCAGCAGCGGGCGATGTCGCTCTCCATCGAGCAGTCGATCACCTTCCAGACCAGCGAGCAGGGCATGAAGGACTTGTTCGAGCAGGAACGGAAAGGTCGCCATGCCTTCTACGATAAACGCAGCAAAGGCCAATCCATCCGCGAGGCCGAAAACGGGTATTTCGATCAACCGTAGAGACGCGATACTCGCGTCTCATCCGGCGTCAGCAACATGGTAGCGTCAGCGATACTCGCGTCTCATCCGGCGTCAGCGATAGAGTTCCGCCCTGTTGCTGACGCTACCGTATTGCTGACGCGAGATAAGACGCGAGTGTCGCGTCTCTACAGTACATTTGATATCTATTCCTTCCTCTTTTTTATGCTCACAGGCGAACTACGCTCCAATATTGATAAAGTCTGGAATGCCTTCTGGACAGGTGGCCTCTCTAACCCGCTGACCGTCATTGAACAAATAACGTACCTGCTATTCATCCGGCGGCTCGACGAGATCCAGACCCTGAAAGAACAGCAGGCCAACGACCTGGGCGAACCCATCGAAGAACCCATTTACCAGCCCGACCAGTACGAACTGCGCTGGAGCCGGTTCAAAGATGCGGACCCAGCCAGCCGGTTCCAGCTCTTTACCAAAGCTGATGGCGTATTTGAGTTCATTCGCTCGCTGGGTACCAACAGCGCGGGTGTGCCCCGCGACGGCGGCCGGTCGAACTTTGGGCGGTACATGAAGGGAGCTACGTTTATGATTCCCACGCCCCGGCTGCTCGATCAGGTGGTGAGTTTGCTCGAAAACGTGCAGATGAACGACCGCGACACCAAAGGCGACGTGTATGAGTACCTGCTGTCGAAAATTGCGACGGCGGGCCAGAACGGGCAGTTTCGCACGCCCCGCCACATTATCAAGATGATGGTGGCCATGATGGCGCCGGGCACCGAAGACATCGTTTGCGATCCCTCAGCGGGTTCGGCTGGTTTTCTGGTGGCGGCGGGTGAGTTTGTGGCTGAGCATCATAAACAGGCACTCTACAAACCCGCCGCGCAACGGCACTACCGGCACCGCCTGCTGATGGGTATGGAGTTTGATCCGACCATGATCCGGATTGGGGCCATGAACCTGCTGCTGCACGGTATTGAGCCTGAACGCCTGGCCGACGTGGATGCGCTGAGCAAAAGCAATGAGGCATTTGAAGACGAGGCTACGATTGTATTGGCCAACCCGCCCTTCAAAGGATCGCTGGATGCCGACCACGTGATGCCCGACCTGATCCGGACGGTATCGACCAAGAAAACGGAATTGCTCTTTCTGGCCCTCATTCTGCGCGGCCTGCGCACGGGTGGCCGGGCGGCGGTGATCATTCCCGACGGGGTATTGTTTGGCAGCAGCAAAGCGCATCAGCAACTGCGGCGCGAACTGGTGGAGAAGCACCGCCTGCAAGCCGTGATCTCGATGCCCGGCGGCGTGTTCAAGCCCTATGCTGGGGTGAGCACCGCCGTGCTGATCTTCACCAAAACGGGTTCGGGCGGCACGGATAACGTCTGGTTCTACGACATGCGGGCCGATGGCTACAGCCTCGACGATAAACGTACCCCCACCGGTGTATCGTTTGAAAAATTTGCCGATTTGGATGCCCTCGTAGAGACGCGACACCTCGCGTCTCAGGCACCGGATGGCATGGCCGACGCGAGCAATACATCCGTTGCTGACGCCAGATTAGACGCGAGATTAGACGCGAGTGTCGCGTCTCTACGGCAGAATAATGACATTCCCGATATTGTGCACCGCTGGCGCAATCTGGACGGAGAAGCCACCCGCCAACGCACCGATCAGAGCTTTATGGTGCCGGTTGATGAGATTCGGGCCAATGCTTATGACCTGAGCATCAACCGCTACAAGGAGGTGGTGTATGAGCAGAAGGCCTACGAAACGCCCGAAGCCATCATTAACCAGATCAAGGCCCTCGACGCCGAGCGGCAAACGCAGTTACTGGCGCTCGAAGACATGCTTGCCCAAGTTGTTCTGCCTTAATTATAAAAATCCATAGTAAAGTTTAAGGCCCTAATCTTTAATATGGATTTCTGTAGTAAAGTTTATGTGGCTAATCTTGATTATAGATTTTCATAAATAAGATTAGCCGTTCAAGAAAGCACCATATGGATATTAGCCAGTTTAAGGCAGGAAATTGGATACAGCAGCCAACAGGTTACAAAAGTTTTCTACCGAAGGAAATCAATCATCCTTTTACCTGGGCTGACGCCGAGTTGAACATACTGCTTGAGCGGGCAACGCTACGATTAGGCGAACTGAACAGTTTCTCACAGTTTGTGCCCAACATTGGTATGTTCATCCGAATGCACGTGGTGAAAGAAGCAACTGTATCGAGCCGGATTGAGGGAACGCAGACAAACATCGAAGAAGCGCTACTAAAAGTAAATGATGTAGCACCCGAACGACGCGACGATTGGCAGGAGGTGAACAACTACATTATGGCGCTGAACCAGGCGTTGGCCCGTCTCGATTCGTTACCACTGTCGTCGCGGTTACTGCGCGAAACACACGAGACGTTACTGCAGGGGGTACGGGGACAACACAAGCTACCGGGTGCATTCAGAACATCGCAGAACTGGATTGGCGGAGCAACACTGTCCGATGCCATCTTCATTCCGCCACATCACGGTGATTTGGGGCAGTTGATGGGCGATCTTGAAAACTTCCTGCATAACGAAGCCATTGCTGTGCCGCATCTGATCAAGATTGGCATTGCTCATTACCAATTCGAGACCATTCACCCCTTTCTCGACGGCAATGGACGAATTGGGCGACTGATGATTATGCTCTACCTGGTTAGTAATAACATGTTGAAAGAGCCCATCCTGTATCTGTCTGATTTTTTCGACCGGAACAAAAGCCTGTATTACGACAACCTAATGATTGTCAGGCAGAAACATAACCTGACTCAATGGCTCAAATTCTTTCTGGTGGGCGTGGCCCAGACGGCCGAGAAAGCCATCGACAGCCTGAATGCCATTATGAAGCTGAAGCAGGATTGCGAGAGCCGTATTCTGACCTTAGGCCGTAAGGCACCAAATGCCAAACGGCTGCTTGATAACCTGTTTGCCCAGCCAGTTGTAACTGGGGCCGATATCGCTGGCCAACTGGGTGTATCAATTGTGGCGGCCAACGCCTTGCTAATGGATTTTGAACGATTGGATATTGTCAAAGAAGCCACTGGTTTCAAACGGAACCGGCTGTTTCTCTTCGAGGCGTACCTGGAAGTGTTCCACCGGTAAAGTAACGTACCTACCTCCTCAACCAGCCCCAAACCAACCAAACTCAGAAGCTGTTTGAGTTAATTTTTCGTCGCGTAGCCGCACCGGCGGACCGGACCTAACAATCTAGCGTTTTGTTGGGTCGCTACGCGACGGAAATCATTATGGAGAAAATTATTGACTACAAACATTAGGTCGCTACGCGACGATTTTGCTAACTCAAACAGCTTCTCAACCCACGCAACCCCATGACTAAAACCGTTACACTCGGCGAAATTTGCGAGAAAATATTAAGTGGAGGGACTCCATCAACAGAGAAATCTGAATATTGGGGAGGTGATATTCCTTGGATAACAAGTGCAGATATAAAAGATCACTATACAGCTAATGCCCGAAAATTTTTAACTAAAAAAGCGGGAGCAGATATTTTACCCGCAGGTAATTTACTGGTTGTAACGAGGGTTGGACTTGGCAAATTACTAGTCAACCAAGAGCCTCTGGCATTCAGTCAAGACTTACAAGGATTAATATTAAAGCCTACAGTTGATCGTAATTATTTGGTTCATGCGATTTCTCAAAAAGTATTACATTTTAAAGAAATAAGCCGGGGAGCAACGATAAAAGGAGTTACGCGTGATGATCTTGTAAAAATACAGCTCCCCCTCCCCCCACTCGCGGAACAACGCCGGATTGCGGCTCTTCTCGATCAGGCCGACGCCCTGCGGCAGAAAGACCGGCAACTCCTCGCCCACTACGATAAACTCGCCCAAAGCCTATTTCTGGATATGTTCGGCGATCCGGTGAAGAATGAAAAGGGGTGGAAACGTACAAAGATTCGTGATCTTGTAAGCGAGGTGAAATATGGCACAAGTAAGCCCGCTGAAGATAAAGGCAGCTTTCCTTATCTGCGAATGAACAATATCACTTACGAAGGACATTGGAATTTTACTGACCTTAAATACATAAATCTGACTAAAGCAGAAGAAGCCAAATACATTCTTCAGAAAGGAGATTTGGTATTTAATCGAACAAATAGTAAAGAACTTGTTGGAAAAACAGCCGTATATCAACGTGACGAGCCAATGGCAATTGCCGGCTATTTAATACGTTCACGAGTGAACGAAAAAGCCAAGCCAGAATACATTTCTGCTTATTTAAATTCTAAACATGGTAAGGCTACGTTGAAAGGAATGTGTAAAAATATTATTGGTATGGCCAATATAAATGCTCAAGAACTTCAGGAAATAGACATTCTTCAACCTCCCCTTTCTCTACAAACCCAATTCGCGCAATTGATCGAGAACATTGAGCAGCAGAAAACGGTGGTTCGGCAACAGATGGTCGCCAGCGAAGCCTTGTTCGGCCGGTTGTTGCAGGAAAGTTTCGGCACATAACGTACCCGTACATGTAGAGACGCGATACTCGCGTCTCTCTCTCCCGCGCGCGTCTTTCTCTATCTCGCATCTCTCTGTCTCCCGCGTCTCTCTGCCTCGCGTCTCCGTGCGTCTCTCTGTCCCGCGTTCCTCTTTCTCATTTCGGGCGTCACATGTCTTTCTCGCGGCTCATGTCGGGCAACGTCCGCCAACCCAAATCCGCACAAACATAAACCAGCGTATTGCTGACGCCAGATAGACGCGAGTGTCGCGTCTCTACGTGTACCAAACCCACCAACATACCCCGCCTGATCGATCCGCCACCCGGATACTCGCGTCTCATGTCGGGCAACGCCCGCTTACACAAACCCGCCAACACAAAAATGACAGAACGATACAAAGGCAAATACCGCATTCCGTCGATCCGGCTGGCCGATTATGATTATGGGTCGAATGGCCTGTATTTTGTCACCATCTGCACGAGGGAACGGCAACCGTTTATGGGCGACATCGTCATGGTAGACCAGGAGGCGGTCATAAACCCGTCGGAGGTTGGGCAGATTGCCATTGACTATTGGTTGTCTATTCCTACATTTCATCCCTACGTTGCGTTAGACGCCTTTCAGTTGATGCCTGACCACCTTCATGCCATACTTAGTATCTGTAAACCCGACCATATGCTGACCGAATGGCAACCCAACCAGTTTGGCCCGCAACGACAGAATCTGGCATCCATTTTACGGGGCTACAAATCGGCCGTCACCCGGCAGGCCGCAGCCCAACACCTGGCATTTGGCTGGCAACCCCGTTTCTACGAGCGCGTAATACGCAACCAGAACGAACTGGACCGGATACGTACCTACATCGAAAACAACCCCAACAAATGGAATCAGGAACGCGATAACCCCGAAAACCTGTACATGTAACGTAGAGACGCGATACTCGCGTCTTACTCTCGCGCCAGCAATACACGCCAGCAATACACATCAGCAATACCCGCCAGCAATACCCGCCAGCAAGACACGCCAGCAATACCCGCCAGCAAGACCCGCCAGCAATACCCGTCAGCAAGACCCGCGCGAAAACATATACCCGCGAATCATTCCAAACCCAGACGCGAGCGAGACGCGAGTATCGCGTCTCTACGGTCCCAACGTTATGAACTCGAATTTTACGTTTCTGATCACTACCCTCCCCGATGTGTGCGAAACAGCGCAGTCGGCCGAGCAGTTTACGTTTGTTCAGCCTGTCGTTAGCGCCGCACTCTGCCGCAAAGGGCTGGAAGAGCTGGTGATGTACATGTACGCCAACGATCCACGGCTGACACCTTCTTTCCCAACTGACCCCAAAGAACGTACCCTGGCCAAACTGATCGGGAACTGGGAATTTAAGAAGTTGATACCGCCGGTCTTGAAAGATCAACTCTTTCTGCTGAAAGATTACGGCAATAAAGCCATTCATGCGGGCGAGGCCAAAGTGACCGCTACCGAAGCGCAGGTGGCACTGAAAGCCCTGTATGGCATTTGTGTGCTCGCCGTGAAAACCTATTTCGGTCCTGGCATCGCCATTCGTCCCTTCGATGAGACCCTGCTGCCGACCAAAGCCGTTTCCCAGACCGCCGACGAGCGCGCCGAGCTGGCCGCCAAGTTGAAGGCCCAGACGCTACAGACCGACATTCATGCCGAACAGCTAAAGGCAAAAGAGGCCGAGATTGAAGCGTTGAAAGCACAGCTCAATCAGAATACCTCGGCGATGAAGTCCTACACCGGCGCTTTTACCGAGGCAGAAACCCGGCAACTCTTTATCGACAAGCTATTGCACGAAGCAGGCTGGCAGGAAGCCCTACCGGGCCAAACCAGCAAAGGCGGCACCTATACCATTGAAGCCGTGCTGTCGGCCACCGACCGGGCCGATTATGTGCTGTGGGGACACGATGGTTTGCCCCTGGCGGTGGTAGAGGCCAAACGAGCCACAGCGGATTTAGAGAAAGGGAAACAACAGGCCGTTCGCTACGCCAACACCCTGACCGAACGCTACGGCCGCCGCCCCCTTATCTATTACACCAACGGCTTTGAAACCGGCTTCTGGGATGATCTGCGCTACGGCCCCCGCCCGGTGCAGGGGTTTCATAAGCCCGACGAAATGACCTGGCTCATCGGTCGGCGGACGGGGCAGCACTCGATCAGTTCACAAAAGATCAACACGGACATTGCCGACCGGTATTACCAGAAACAGGCTATTGCGGCCGTTGACGAGCATTTTGGCCAGAAATTCAGGAAAGCGCTGCTGGTCATGGCTACCGGCAGCGGCAAAACCAGAACTGCCGCCGCCCTGGTCGACGTGCTGATGAAAGCAGGCTGGACCAAACGCATTCTGTTTCTGGCCGACCGCCGCACACTGGTGAAGCAGGCCTACGACAACTTCAAGGAATACCTGCCCGACTATACCGGCCTCAACCTGGTGAAAGACCCCATCACCCCCGCCGCCCGTATTGTGTTTTCGACCTATCAGACCATCCTGAACCGGATCGACAGTGAGTGGCAGGGTAACAACCGCACCTTTGGCATCGGCTACTTCGACCTGATCATCATTGACGAGGCACACCGCAGTATCTACAAAAAATACGGCGCCATTTTCGATTACTTCGATGCCCTGCTGGTTGGGCTGACGGCTACACCCAAAGACGAAACGGACCGGGACACGTTTGGTTTCTTCGATCTGCCAAACAATATGCCTACCTACGATTATCCCCTTGACAAAGCCGTAGCCGACACGTACCTGGTGCCGTACAGAGGTGTGTCGGTCCCGCTCAAGTTCATGCGGCAGGGGATTCACTACGATGAGCTGACTGACGAAGAAAAAGAGCAATACGAAGAAACCTTCGCCGACGAAGAGGGCAACGTACCCGACGGCATCGACCCCGCCGAGCTGAACACCTGGCTATTCAACAAAGACACCGTTGATAAGGTCCTGATTCATCTGATGACCAACGGCCTGATGATCGAAGGCGGCGACCGGCTGGGCAAGTCGATCATTTTTGCCAAAAACCACGCTCACGCTCAATTCATCGTGCAGCGGTTTGGTGCCTTGTTCCCGACTTACGCAGGCCATTTCTGCCAGCTCATCGATTATTCATTAGGCGACGAAACGGAGCGCGTCATCAGCGATTTCACCGATACCCATAAACACGATTTTCAACTGGCGGTATCTGTGGATATGCTCGATACGGGCATCGACATTCCTGACGTGGTCAATCTGGTTTTCTTTAAGCGCGTGCTATCGAAAGCTAAATTCTGGCAAATGATTGGCCGGGGTACCCGGCTGCGTCCAGCTCTTTTTGGGCCAGGTCAGCACAAGCAGTATTTCAACATATTCGACTATTGCAGCAATTTCGAGTTCTTCGCGCAAGACCTGCGTGAAGTAAACAGTCCCATTCCACCTGGCTTAAGTGAGCAGGTGTTCATTACCCGGCTTCGGCTGGCGGTGGCCTTATCCGGACGCGGGACCGCAGCCGATGAGTCAGCTGAGCTTCAGGAGTTCCAAAATACCCTGTTCCAAACCCTGTACAGTCAGGTCCAGATGCTCGATGAGAACAGCTTTCTCGTTCGGCAGCAGTGGAAAAGTGTCTTACGGTTTAAAGATGAATCCCGCTGGAAAGCATTGGCATCGGCCTCACCTGACCCCGCCGATATCAACGAGCTGGAGACATACCTGGCCCCGCTCATCCGCGACGAGCATTCCGACGAAACAGAACGGCGTTTCGACTTACTGCTCCTTCAAATGCAGTTGCATCGAGTAAAAGGCGATACCGAGCGAACGGCAAGTCTACTCAGTAAAGTACGTCAGATTGGCAACGGTTTACAGAAGAAAGGGAGCATACCGCAGGTATCAAAGCACATGCCGCTGATCAACGAGGTAGCCGATCCGGCCTTTTGGCCATCAGTTAGTATACCAGCGCTTGAGCCAGTCCGTCTATCGCTGCGGGGTCTGGTTCGCTACATCGATAAAGAGACACGTCCGGTGATGTACACCGACTTCACCGATGAATTTGTTGGGCCCGAACAGGTTCACGAACGGCTGGTTGGGTACGTTAGCAGCGGAGCTTACCGCGATCAGATGGAAAAACTGATCCGAAATAACAAAGACCACCTGACCATCCGAAAACTACGGGCCAACCAACCAATTACCGAGCACGAGCTAACCGAGTTGGAGCGGATGCTCTTTGAGGGGACCGGTATTGCGTCGAAAGAACAGTTTACGGAAGTGCTTGGCGAACGCCCCCTGGGTGAATTTGTCAGGCAATTAGTAGGCCTTGATGTAATGGCGGCCAAAGAAGCGTTCTCCACCTTTATCAATACGGGTGAACTATCAGCAGCTCAAATTGAATTCGTCGACATGATCATCAATTACCTGGTCGAGAATGGCACCGTCGATAAAAAGATTCTATACAACCAGCCCTTCACCGACGTGGATGGCCAAGGCGTATCCAGCTTACCAGAGGCTCGCAGAAAGCAACTATTCCAGGTTGTAGATCTGATCAATAATAATGCACGGGCATTAGGGTAGAGACGCGAATAGCGCGTCTCTACAAGCGCAACAAAAAAGCCTGTAAGCTATTAACTTACAGGCTTTTAACTTTAAATCTGGCGGTCCGGACGGGACTCGAACCCGCGACCTCCGCCGTGACAGGGCGGCATTCTAACCAACTGAACTACCGAACCAGATTACTATTTACGATGTCGGTGGCGTTGCCGTTTTCCGATATCGTGGTGCAAAAGTAGAGCGTCAGACTACGTGGCGCAAGCCATTCACTGAAAAAAAATCACATTTTTTAACCCAATAAGGCTTTCGCTCTGGCTTACAGGCAAATACAAGGAAAAATATTTTTCTGGCGCTCGGTTATACCAGCTACTCAATTATGCCCATTTAATTAGGGAGTCGAATAGGCAAAGGCTATCTTTCAAGTTAGTAGTCACCTCCCTCTATACGTCTATGATCTTCTCACAAGCCTACGCTGACATGCTGCAGTACAGCCACAGTCGCTGCCACACAGACGGGCAACGTACCTACCCATCACCCTGCCTGGAAATCTATCTGCTCCAGCAGGCACAGCAGAAAGCCAAACGAAAAGAATCGACCATTTTCGGTCAACTGATCAACATCTTCGACTGGAACCTGACCCGAAAGCAACGAAAAGCTTACGTACAGGCCCTGAGCACGGGCTATACACTGGTTGTGACCGATCTGTCGAAGACGATCCTATGGGCAAGCCATAGCTTTTTGAGCATGACCGGCTACACCACCAGCGAAGCCGTGGGCCAGACACCCGCTTTTCTTCAGGGCGAGCAAACCAGCCAGACTGATCTTGTCAGGATTCGGGAACGACTACGCCGGGCGGTCCCGGTAAAAGCTGATCTAATCAACTATCGAAAAGGCGGCGAACCCTACATTTGCCGGGTTGAGATTGCTCCGCTGCGCAATAGTCAAGGCGAATTGACCCACTTTCTGGCTGTCGAATCAGCGGTTTAGTCAGATAGCCGCTACTCGTCGTCGGGACCAGGCGCATCATCGGGCGACATGAGTTCAGCCGCTCCAGCAGGTTTTTCTACCTCCGGATTCGCATCAACCGCCAGCGCTGATTCATCCGGATTGGCGAGTTTAGTCAGGTTAGGCAGCGCAGGCGCTGTCTCTTGGGTCTTGTTTTCCATGAATCGTCAAGTGTATGATTAATCTGTAAACGCGGTCTGACGAAGCCTGTTTTAGTAGTTGAGGGTATGGCCTGACGGTAAATCCGGTTGGTAAGGGTTCAGCGTAAATTGGCAGACAGCCAAACAAATCATGGCCCGGTTTTGGTTAACCCAGTATAACGGTCAGTGATTTTTTGCGAGCCACGCACACCTATGAAACGAGTTGGACAAATTCTTGGCTGGAGCCTGGCGGGTATCGGACTGCTGGTCAGTGTGGCGCTGGCGCTGGCCTGGCTTTTCGATTTCAGGCAGACGGATGCCGAGCTCAACGATGAGTTTGCCCGGCAATCGGTGCGGCCTTCGGTGCGGCGGTATCGCGTTGGTGAGCGCACCATTCGCTATATGGAAACGCCGCCACTGGCTGGAAAACCAACGATCATCTTCGTCCATGGTGCGCCCAGTTCACTCTCTTTTTTTAATGAGTTCTTCAAAGACACCACCCTGCTTAACCGGGCGCAACTGGTCTCTGTTGATCGCCCTGGCTATGGATATTCCGACTTCGGGTGGGTTGAACCATCTATTCTCCGGCAAGCCGAACTGCTCCAACCGCTGATCGACCGCTACCAATCGTCGCCCGATCTGATCATCGTGGGGTCGTCGTATGGTGGGTCTGTATCAGCCCGGCTGGCCATGAATAACCCCGGCGTAATTGACCAGGTCGTGTTCGTATCATCGGCGCTGGGGCCGGGGCTGGAACGTACCTACGGCATTAGTTACTGGGTGGATAAAGCACCCTTACGGGCGCTGGTCCCTCCGCTGCTTCGGCTGGCCAACGACGAAAAACTCGCTCACCGGCATGCACTGGAGGCCATCTTGCCCGACTGGCCACGAATTACAGCGGGAATAACTATGCTGCACGGATTGCGCGATGAGCTGGTCTACCCTACGAATGTTGCCTTTGCCAAAAAGCAATTACGCAACGCTCAGTTCAAGCAGTTCATTCTGCCCGAAAGTCGCCACGACATCGTAGTCAACAAACGGGAATACATCGCGTCCATCCTGCTGACTATATTACCCCCATCCACCCATACGGTGCTGAGTCATGTAAAGACAAACCAGTAGGTTTTGACGGCCGCCGGCGTACAGCAGCCTTTCTCTAGGCAGTTATTTCGATCCGGTTTTGCTCTGGGTCAAACACGACACTTTCGTAGTAGCCATCACCCGTCAGGCGGGGTTCGCCAACCACCGTAAAACCGGCCGTGCGTAGTTGTTCCGTCAGGGCATCTACCTGCGCGTTGCTGCCTACCGAAATCGCAAAATGGATCAGGCCGGCAAACTGCGTCATAGCGTCATTACGGGTGTCGGGAATACCCGGCATCTGCATCAGCTCGAGCCGGGCCCCGCCCTGCGGAAACGACAGAAAGTAGGACGAGAAGCCCTTTGTAGGGTTGGTATATTTCTGGTTGGCCGTTGCCTGAAAATACCGTTCATAGAAGGCTCTCATCGCTTCCAGATCGCGAACCCACAGGGCCAGGTGTTCAATATGCATGCTGCAAAGCTGGCACACGTCAATGGTATTTCAGCCATCCAGATTGACCGGAAATACATCCAGATTACCTTATTGACCTAACGCGCCTTGATCTCCAGCAGCTCTATTGTTTTAAGCTCCTGCTTGGCGTTCCAGCCACAGAGCAGCGTTGCCGTCTGGTCGGTTTCACGGTAGCGGATCGTTACGTCTTTGGTGCCCATCCAGAGCGTACCTGCCGGTTGCTTATCGGATTCAGCCTTGATAACGTTATCCAGCAGTGACCGGGTTGCAGCGGTCGGGAGCCGCATGTAGGTACTGGATGCCGACGACGTGCTACCGATGTTCAGCCAGATGTGGGCATCACAGCCGTCGACAGGAAGTTGATTTCCAACAACCCGCGCTTCAGCTTCTACAAGGGGGTTAGCGGCCGTTATGCCTGCCTGATTCTGGCAGGTTGCCGAAACGGCCAGCAAGGCAATGATCAGTAGGTTTTTCATGGCAGTACTGGTTCTATACGTAACGATTCTGCGGTGTACCAATGGGTTGGAAATGGCCCGAAAATGCGTTGTGGCAGCCCTTATGTCTCCACGAAATCAAGCTCTTTGGCAAAGGTTTCTTCCATACGCGACAAGGACCAGAAAGCGAGTGAGAACACCAAAAGGCCCAGCATACCCGCCGCCACCAACGTGCCCCCGACCGGCTTCAGCGCCTGAAACAGCAGCGTCATCGGAATCAGCATACCCCGCACAATACTGGGTGCAGAGGTAGTAGCCGTGGCGCGTAGATTGGTACCATACTGCTCGGCCACCATGGTCAGGTACATGGCAATGTAACCCGTACATATACCGAGCAAAAAGCAGATACCATACAGGGCATTGGCCGTCTGCAACCCGCCAAACAGGTAAACGGCCGAGAGTGTCATGCTTGCCATGAGCAGGTACGTTACGGCCCACCGGCGCGACTGTAGCCACTGGCTGAGCGGCCCGGAAAGCAAATCGCCCACAGCCAGCCCTATGTAGAGCAGCATGACACAGCGCCCGGGTTCAAGGGCCGTACCGAGCGCCATCGCCTCGCCAAACTCGTTGGCAAAAGTGGCCAGAATACCCACGATGAACCAGGTTGGCAATCCAACAGCCACACAGCGCATGAACTTGACCATGCGGCCGGGACTACTGAAGAAATACAGGAAATTACCCCGGCTCACTTCGCCATGCTCCTGTTTCAGGTTGGTGAACAGCCCAGACTCGAACATGCTCACGCGCAGCAACAGCAGGGCCAGCCCCATACCCCCACCCACGAAGAAGGCCGTCTGCCAGTCGAACAGGGTGCTGGTGGCATAAGCGACGCCCGCACCCAGGTAGCCGACGCCCGCCACAATAGATGACCCATACCCACGAATGGCTTTGGGCAATATTTCAGACACCAGTACCATGGCGGCACCAATCTCGCCAGACAGGCCCACGCCCGCCACGAATCGCATTAGGGCATAATAAGTGGTGGGTGAGATGATGGTCATATAGGGCACGAAGCCACAGGCAATATTAGCGAGTGAATACATGATGATACTGCCAAACAGCACCGACATCCGACCCTTACGATCACCGATGACACCCCACAGAATGCCCCCCACAAGCAACCCAGCCTGCTGGCAATACAGGATATAAGCCCCCACCTGCGACACCTCGGCTTTGGTCAGCCCCAATGATTGCAAGCTGGGTACGCGTACAATGTTGAAGATGAGCATATCGTACACATCAACAAAAAAACCCAGCGCCGACACGATCACGGGTAACGACCAAAGCGGCGAGAGTGCCGTGCGAGGAGCCTGGACTGAGGGACTAGGAGCTAAGGGCATGGTGGTGATTGGCGTAGGGCTGGGAACAGGGGACTTTGGTAAATACCTCACTCCAGGCCCCCGCTTTAGTCTCCGTTTACTCTTCGATAAAATCCATATCCTTACCGTGCGTTTCCGGAATGGTCAGGATGCTGTAGAAACCGAGCGCGAAAGCAATGACACCAACGATGGCTCCGGCGTAAATGACGCCGTGCAATGGTTTGGCGAATTGATAAAGCGTTGTCATCGGAAAGGTCAGGCCACGCACCATATTGGGCACGGTGGTAGCCGCTGTGGCGCGTAAATTAGTCCCAAATTGCTCGGCTCCGATGGTGACAAACATGGCCCAGTAGCCAATGCCGAAGCCCAACGCCAGACAGGTCATGTAGAGCGCGTCGGCCGTAGTTAGTCCGGCAAAGAGGTAGATCAGGGTCGCTATGAAGGTGAAGGCCATCAGTAGCGTCACCGCTTTTTTTCGCGATGCCAGCGCCTGACTGATAAAGCCGCTGGCCAGATCACCCGTCGACAGGCCAACGTAACACCACATAATGGCCAGCCCTGGCTTCACCTCTTCCGTGATGCCCAGTGCCGTACCAAACTCGTTGGAAAAAGTGGCCAGCACGCCAATGACAAACCAGGTGGGAATGCCCAGCCCGATGCATTTCAGGTAGCGGCTTAGCCGTTCGCCATTCGTGAAGAAAGCAAAGAAATTACCCTTCTTCACCGATTGATCGGCCGATACGTTTTTGAACATGCCCGACTCAACGACACCCACCCGCAGCAGCAGCAGGCCGATACCCAGCCCGCCACCAATAAAATAGGCCAGCGGCCAGTCGAATAATTTAACGGTGAAATAAGCCACAACAGCCCCCGAAAGGCCAACTCCCGCAACCAGCGACGTACCTATGGCCCGCAGCCGGGTGGGTAGTACTTCACTCACAAGCGTGATACCGGCCCCCAGTTCACCCGCCAGACCCACACCCGCCACAAACCGCATCAGGGCATAATAGCTGGTCGGTTCCATAAACGTCACTTTTGGAATAAATCCGCAGGCGATGTTGGCGATTGAGTAGGTGATAATACTGCCGAACAACACAGACAGTCGGCCGCGTTTGTCACCCAGGATGCCCCAGAGAATGCCGCCGAGCAGCAGCCCAACCATCTGCCAGTTGAAAATTCGCGTGCCTTCCGTAGAAATCTGTTCAGCGGTCAGGCCCAGTGCTTTTAAACTGGGTACGCGCACGATGCCAAACAACAGCAGGTCGTAGATATCGACGAAGTAGCCCAGCGCAGCCACAATAACGGGCAGGCTGAAAAGGCCAACGCCCTTTTTGGTCGAATCGGTATCAGGTAAAGAAGTTTGCATACAGGCAGAGGAAGTCGGGAGATTTTTAACTAAAGTGTAAAATAAGTCAACACGGCGGCACGGCATACGCAATGCCCGACGAAACGGTTCATTTGTCTGCCGAATAAGGGGTACGATGTTGGCTTACCAACGTGTCGATCTGCCGGGTTGTGTCAAAAGCAATGCGTAACGACCATACAGTCAGCACCACACGGCTACAGACAAATGCCTGCTGTAGCAGGAGTAGTAGCACGATAAGCAGCCAGCTATGGGCTTGAAACAGCGATTCGGCGAGGAAGTAGATACCGAAGAGTCCCGTTCCTATCAGTATCAGCAACAGGTAGCGGCCAAACGTAGCCAGCCAGTGTTGGCCAACGAACCGCCAGCTCTGGCCATAGGCCCGAAAGGCAATCTGCTGGTCGGTAGCGAACAGCAGCACGCTGGCATATTGACTAGTGCAGAGTATCCGGGCCAGGGCCAGCCCAAACAGCAGCAGCACCACCGCGCCGGTAGCCACGTACCCACGTTCGGTAAACGGATCATCGAGCGCCTCTGCCAGCAACGTACCCAGCAACAGGCCAACCGTGATCAGCAACAGCAGCCAGAGTGAGGCAAACAAGGCCGTAACACCCAGCAGCCGTAGGTTTCGACTGAAATAATGTGTGGCAGACTGCCAGAACGTAACCGCCGAAAAACCGTTTGAAAAGCTGTACAGGATACCGCCTTTTGCCCATACGCCAAGCAGCAACGACAACACCGACGTCCACCAGCCGGCTCTGATCAGCGGCCAGACAGCGTGGCCATGCACATGCATAAAATCGGCGAAAACGGTGTAGTTGAAACCGGGCAGCAGTTGCAACGGAGCCAGCGATTCGGCGGCCTCGCTGTTTAGTGTGCTGAAAAAAGCCAGCGTTACAGGAAGTGCCGGCAGCAGGGCGAGCAGAAAAAGCAAAACCAGCAATGGCCAGTGGCGCAGGGTAATGGTCAGTGTTTGGGCGAGCATACGGATGCGGCGGATAGCCACGCCGAATATAGCCAACTGGCTGTGGGCCACCAAAACCTTATGCCTGCCTTACCCGTATAGACTGGTATGCACCACACCCTACTCCTCGCTCTTTTGCTGCTAACGCCTCCCGACTCAACCGCGCCGAAGCGATTTAGCCTGCTTCCGCTCCCACTGCTCTACTACACACCCGAAACCCGGTTCAGCTACGGTGCAGCGGCTACGGCGACTTTCCGCTTTCGGAGCGACACCGCCCGCCAGGAATCTCCATTCGGGGTCCGGCCGTCGCAGGTGACCGTGGGCGCAGCCTACACGCAGAATAAGCAGCTGCTGTTTTATATACCGTTCCAGATCTTTTACAAAAACAACCGCTACTTCGCCAACGGTGAACTGGGTTATTACCGCTACAACTACTATTTCTTTGGCCTTGGGCAACGCAACGTACCCGCCGAATTATACGGCGTCAACTTTCCCCGCGTTCGGGTGAATATGTTTCGGCGTATATCGAAAGCCGACCCCGACAAACCGGGACGTGGCTTGTATGCGGGGCTTCGGTACCAGTACGAAAACTACCAGGTGACCAGCGTGGTCCCCAACGGCGCACTGGCCTCCGCCCACGTACCTGGCATGGAGATCCCTGGCGGGATGGGCAGTCTGCTTTCGGGTATCGGCGTTGGTCTTTTCTATGATTCGCGCAACACCGTTTTCTATCCTGGCCGGGGCATGGTGGCCGATCTAACGTACCTGAGCCAGGGGCAGGCCATTGGTAGTCAGGTACGTTTCGACAGGTACGTTGCCGATGTAGCCAGCTATCATCCGCTGGGCACCGAAGCAACGCTGGCCCTTAATTATGTCCTGAGCGTCACGAGCGGCGGCGAGGCTCCTTTCAATGCGCTCTCGTTGCTGGGCGGCACCAAACGCAGCCGGGGCTATTACGAAGGCCGTTTCCGGGATGCCAATCTGGCGCTGCTTCAGGCCGAATACAGGCTGCACCTTTGGCGGCGGTTAGGCGCAGTGGCCTTTGGCTCGGTCGGCTTTCTGGGCAATCGCAGTGATTTTCTGCGGCTCAACGACCCCAAAGCGGCCTACGGAGCCGGCCTTCGTTTCCGCGTCAACCGAGACCTGGTCAATATTCGTCTCGATTATGGCAGAGGCATTCCGTATACCAGCCTTGGCGCCAGCGGTGTGTACCTGACCATCGGCGAAGCATTTTGATGGCGCGTTCATGAACAAGGCCTACTGGCCAGCGGCTTTGCTGCAGCCCTACCGGTAATCTGGCGGAGCCCTCAGTATGCATTGCCCCTTATTTTTTTCTTCCTTCATTCCGTCCAGCCTTGTACTCCTGCGTCCCCTTGTCCAGTGCTCATGTTGTTTGTTAAAACAATTCTATAGTTTTGAAGCGTTTACTGAACCATAAGCCAACTCGGCCAAACCACGTAAAACCATGTCAAGAGGATTAATCATTTTTGTTGTCGTTGCTGCCCTGCTGGGCATGTACGGCTGTAGTTCATACAACGGCTTAGTTGATAAAGATACCAATGTAGACAAGTACTGGAGCCAGGTACAAACTCAGTATCAACGTCGTGCCGACCTGATTCCAAACCTGGTCCGTACTGTACAGGGCGTTGCCAATTTCGAGAAGAGCACCCTTCAGGGAGTCATTGAGGCCCGGGCCAATGCTACGTCTATCAAACTGTCGGCCGATCAGCTGACGCCCGAAAACATCCAGAAATTTCAGGCGGCCCAGGATCAGCTGGGAGGCTCGCTCTCACGCCTGCTGGCTGTTTCAGAGAATTATCCGCAGTTGAAAGCAACACAGAATTTCTCGGAACTACAGGCGCAGCTTGAAGGCACTGAAAACCGGATTGCTGTGGCCCGGAATGATTTCAACACGGCTGCTACTGATTATAACAAGTCGGTGCGCTCGTTTCCGAACAACATCTTTGCCGGCATCTTCGGCTTCCCACGCAAAGGGCTGTTCGAGGCCAGCGCCGCTGCCCAGAACGCCCCAACCGTTGATTTCGGCACGCAGAAATAGACCTGTATACTGCATAATGGATCATGCACAATGGCTTCGTTGAAGGCCTGAATGGTGCTCAGGCAACGCCATTGTACATGATCCATTGTTCGTTATTCATCGAGCACATGATCCTTACTCCCGACCAGCAACAGCAGATTATCGCCGCTATCCGGCAGGCCGAACGCGAAACGTCGGGCGAAATCCGGGTGCATATCGAAGCCAATTGCCCAGACGGTGATCCGGTAAAACGGGCTATCGACGTGTTTCGGCACCTGGGTATGCATCAGACCAAAGAGCAAAACGGCGTGCTGTTTTATCTGGCACACGACGACCGGAAATTTGCGGTTCTGGGGGATAAGGGAATCGATGCCAACGTACCTGCCGACTTCTGGGAGAGCACAAAAGCACTGATGCGCCAGCATTTCGCCGTTAACGAGTATGCCGCAGGTCTTAGCCAGGGCATCGAACGCGCCGGGCAGCATCTGAAAACATTTTTTCCCTGCGCTCCCGACGACACCAACGAACTGCCCGACGATATTTCATTTGGCTGAGCCAACCTGTTCTCTGCCTGACTCCACCGTTATCCGTGACTGATTTTCGCCTTGTTTTCCGGCTGCTTTCGCCCAGACTCGCCAGTCTGTGGCTACTCGGCATGCTGTTGTCCCTGACACTGCACGCCCAGGTTGTGCCTGACGATTCATTGCCAGACCGCCCCTCGCCCCCCCGTCTGGTCAACGATCTGGTGGGTATGCTGTCGCCGGGCGAGGTGCAGCAGCTGGAGCAAAAACTCGTTGCCTACAACGACTCCACCTCCTCTCAGTTAGCCATTGTCGTCGTTAAATCGACGGGCCTCTATGAACCGTCCGACTATGCCTTTTCGATTGGCCGTAAGTGGGGCGTGGGGCAGAAAGGCAAAAACAACGGCGTGGTCTTACTGTGGGCAACCGGCACCCGCAAAATCTTTATTGCCACTGGTCGCGGTATGGAAGGCGTTCTGCCCGATGCCATTGCCAAACGCATTGTCAGCCAGATCATTGTTCCAAATTTTAAGCAGCAACAATATTCCCAGGGGCTCAACGAAGCCGTCGACGAGATGTTTCGTCGGGCTACGGGCGAGTATAAAGCCGCTCCCGCCTCGGCTGACGATTCTGGCGGTGGCGAACTCATCATCTGGCTAATCATCATCGGCGTGATCATCTTCTTCGTCATCCGGTCGCGGGGGGGCGGAGGCGGAGGTACGCGGTATCGGGGCGGCGGTGGTATGTTCCTACCCTACACGACCTTCTCGGGCTGGGGCAGCTCATCGGGTAGCTGGGGCGGCGGTGGCAGCAGCGGAGGCGGTGGTGGCTTCGGCGGTTTTGGCGGCGGCGACTTCGGCGGAGGCGGCGCAGGCGGCGACTACTAGGCAGGTGCTTACCGTTGCTTCGCGCATGGGCCGAGCACCCCTACCCCTATTTTATAACCGCAGTTTCCGTCGTGTTCAGCCCCAATAAACTATTCCTGTTCAGCGGGCGTTGGAAAGAACGTACAGCGTAGAATAGGATTATGGTAAAGATTGGGCCAATTGAATTAGGTGATTTTCCGTTGCTGCTGGCTCCTATGGAGGATGTTAGCGATCCGCCTTTTCGGGCGGTCTGTAAGGAAAACGGAGCCGATTTGATGTACACAGAATTCATCTCGTCGGAAGGCCTCATTCGCGACGCCGCCAAGAGCGTTCAGAAACTTGACATTTTCGAATACGAGCGGCCCATCGGCATTCAGCTTTTCGGTTCCGATATAGAAACGATGGGTGAATGCACGCGCATTGCCACCCGCGCTAACCCCGATCTGATCGATATCAATTACGGTTGCCCGGTGAAAAACGTGGCCTGCCGGGGTGCCGGTGCCGCGCTTCTACAGGACATCCCGAAGATGGTGCTGATGACTAAGGCCGTTGTTGAGGCCACGCACCTACCCGTTACGGTAAAAACCCGCCTCGGCTGGGACGATGGCACCAAGAATATAATGGACGTGGCCGAGCGCCTTCAGGATATTGGCATTCAGGCACTTACCGTGCATGGACGTACCCGCGTACAAATGTATAAAGGCGAAGCCGACTGGACATTGATCGGTCGGGTGAAAGAAAATCCGCGTATCAAGATTCCAATTTTCGGCAACGGTGATATCGACTCGCCCGAAAAAGCGCTCGAGTACAAAAACCGGTATGGCGTCGATGGGGTCATGATTGGCCGGGCCAGCATTGGTTACCCCTGGATTTTCAACGAGATCAAGCATTTCGTAAAAACCGGACAGCACCTTGCTCCACCTACCCTGACCGATCGCATCACCGCCTGCCGCAAACACCTCGACTTCTCGATTAAATGGAAAGGTGATCGGTTGGGCATTTTCGAGATGCGTCGCCACTACGCCAATTACTTTAAAGGCCTGCCTGATTTCAAACAGTTTCGTATGCGCTTCGTCGTGGCTGATACGTATGATGAATTGCTGGCCATTCTGCATGAAGTAAGCGAACACTACGACGGCGTCATGGCTTGATTGATGGTACACGGATTAAATCCGCGTCAAGCTCTTTACACCTATTCAATCAGCGTCCTATAGAAAATCCGTGTGTACTGGTTCGTCTTGAAGTAGGTCTACACGAACCTCGTGAATGTATGGTCGGCGACACAGCGCGGCCTAGTCGCGAACAAATCAGCCAGGGACACCTCAATGGAGGGATTATTTACCGCCAGCTAGCCATTCAATAGGGCATTGGCCATCCCCATAGGCATCGATGGCGTCTTACAACATCAGGGTCATTTGCCTCGCCGAAAGGCGGCAGACGAGACTAAGAAAAGTATGATCGAGTAGTTCATTCCGTCCGATCCTCAATCTCCGAGTACTTTAAAAATCGACAACTATCACGATATGGTGTACAAGCAGGCCGGCTTACAACAGTGCAGTCCTGCTCAATTCGAGTTTAAAGATATCGCTCAAACTGGCAGGAGGCTGTCCGCCAAAAACCGACCACCTCATCTTATCCATCGGTAGCATTATTACGCTCTGCTTCAACTTATTTCGTTTACTTATTCCTCCCCACTACGACCCCACTTTCTAAACTGACCCGTTGCCGTACCCAGCCATGATACGTACCTATCGCGTCCAGACCGATACTACTACCTCGGCTAAAGACCAGACCATCCGCAATTCCATCGATACTACACTGCGGCAGACTACGTATAAACAAAGTACCGAACCCATTACCATCCTCAGTATTGAGCAAGTCGTCTTCCGGCAGAGCGACCAGTCACCTATGGCCCACCTGCTCAACGACCTCAACCCCATCAACGAGTGGTTAGTCTTCGAGGTAGGGCCGCTGGGCGAGTTATTACATCTGCATAACCTGCCTAAGTTACAGGAACGCTGGCAGCAACTCAAGCCTTTCCTATGGAACAAGTACGCCCGTACTCAGGACGGGGTACGGTTTTTAAACGCCTTTGAGTACCAGCTTTATCGGGGCGACCTGCTGGTTAACATCAAGCACAAAGGAGCTTATGGCGTGTTGATGCCTGCTTTGTTCGGCCCCACTGGGCAGGTGCGCCAAGGCATCAGCACTCGCCGGATGACGGGCTTCTTCGGTGACATTGACTTGCCACTGACAGTGGAAACAACGGTGCAAAACAGCCTACAGATGCCCGGTGTCCTTGACCTCTATGTGGTACTCAAAGCTGACACAGCCCAGTTAGATGAAGACCGCCTTCGGGCGATGGCGCAAGAGGCAATGGGTCTACCCAACTTTCAGGTTGTGCATCGTATCGAAGGGCAGGAACACTACAAACTGGCTCCTGATGCCACGTTACTGGAAGCCACCCAGAAGCTGAGTGTGGTCATTGAGGGCTTGTATCATCACTACACCCAGCACACCCTAACTCTGGAAGCCAATGGCTGATGGCGATAAATACATCCCCAACGGGGTATGGCTGCGCTGCGACAAGGGGACATTGACGGGGCGGCTGACAATCATCCCCAAGACCGTCAAGCTCTACGGGCAGGATTGGGCCGGTCAATTCGATGCTACCCCGATGGTGAACATTCCCACCTTCGGGGTGTGTGCCATCATTAAAGCCTGTGTGCCAGCGACAGTGGTGTGGCAGGGGACACAGGCCGATGTGAGTACTCTGGGGCAGAGTCCTATCTTAGACACCTCCACCTGTCAGTGTACGGTGGGAGGCACGATCAGGATCTACTTCACCAAGCAGGCGGCAGATGATGCTGGGGCCGAACAGGAGGCCAAAGAAGATGCCAATTTCTGGGGCGATATTGCTACAGGCTTATTGATAGCTGGGGCCGTGGTCGGTACGGTAGCCATCGTGGTCGCCAGTGGTGGCACGGCTTTGGCGGTGCTTGGTGCCGCCGCCGCCACAGGCGCAGCGGTGGGCGGCGTAGCTGGTGCTGTGCAGGGAGGCATAACGGGTGGAGCCAGTGGAGCGGCATCGGGGTTTCTGATGGGAGCTGGACTGGGGGCCTTAGGCGGCATTGCAGCAGTTGGCGCACCTTTGCTGGCGGGGGCCGCAGCAGTGGCAGGCGTGATAAGTCTGGGCTATCTGGGCAAGGCCTTTTATCATAACCCAAGCCAAGAGAATGGGTTAGTCCTGGTGGGCGCTACGGCAGCAATCATTGCTGGCGGGCTTACAGGGCGAGGTGTCAACCGTTTACAACAAATGCGGGCTACCCCTAAGGCTATCCCACCTCAAAACAATCCTGCCCCAAAACCCACTACACGCCAACTTGCTGATGAAGCCCACGCGCTTCTAAAACCTGATACACAGCGCTATAAAACTACTGCGGTTGGCAGAGATAAGAACGGGAAGCTATACATTTCATCAAGTGATGAAAGAGTACCACCTGTGCAAAGAGAATGGGCCAAGCAACAGGGCATTACACCCGTGAAAGGGAAGGGCCATGCCGAGGAAACAATAATTAAAAACGTTAAAGAAGTAGAGCATGTTGACGCATCAAGGCATGTCTGTCTGGACTGTCAGGGTACGATGCATCAAAATAAAGTTAGTACAGATACACCTTTCAGCGGTAAACGAAGCCGAAACAGGGCAAACAGTAGCAATGCCCCCAATGCACCACCAAGTGGTAAACCACAAAGACAACGAAAGAAAAAACCATAACTTTACCACTGTCAATACATCCCATCAATAATGTACCCAGAACAATTCCTGTCTGAAATGGCTCAACTGCCGTTTGCGAAACAATGCCTTTTAGGCTTGAGCCAGGCCGAACGGATAATTCATTTTTTCAAGGCATTTGAAGATGAGTGGGATACAGATCAAACACATGAAAATATGCTTTACTTTTTAGATAAGGCATACGAATATGTCTTACAGCCTGATTCGTTGGCAAATCGTGATTTGACTAATATTTTAGTTGAAGTTGAAAAAGGAATTCCAGACACCGAGGAGTACGAAGATGGAGGAACAGAGGTAATTTATGGGCAGAATGCTGCTCTAGCCCTCTTCTGTAGTATCAAATTCATAAAAAATAATGATTTAAGTTCTTTGGAAGAGGCTATCAGTAAGACAGTTGATACAGTTGATGGAGTTACACTTGATAAAATGGGAAATGAAGACTATGATACGCAACCAAATCTTGAGCAGGAAATTGGCCTTCAATTAGATTTCATGGAGTTTATCAATAACATGGACATAAATCAAGAATCTGTAAATTCTTTACGAATTCTAAGTCGCCAAAACGCAATAGTCATATAGCTCTGCTGATCCACGTTACGGCCTACAGGCAGACAGGCATCACTCCCATGAATGAATGAAGGCCAATCGGGCAACTTTCTGGGTGTGAAAGGCGTCTCGTCCTGAAGTAGGTCTACACGAACCTCGTGAATGTATGGTCGGCCACTCAGCGCAGCCCAGTCGCGAACAAATCAGCCAGGGGCACCTCAATGGAGGGGTTATTTACCGCCAGCTAGCCATTCAATAGGGCATTGGCCATAGGCATCGATGGCTTCGGTAACATCAGGGGGCATCCGCCTCGCCGAAAGCTGACAGACAAGACTAAGAAAAGTACAAGCGAGTGGTTCACTCCACCCAAAGAGCCTACCCCACCAAATCTGGAGAAACCGAAGCTTGCCGAGCAACTCCAGCAAGCCAGGGTAAAGATCGCGTTGCTAGAAGAGGTGATCCGTATTGCCCAACAGGAGCACGGCCAGGGGCTTGCAAACGTAGCAAAGCCCGCAGACTGCTGGATCAGAGGTGGTTCATCAGGTGGTTCTTACTGAGTGTGCAGTAGGCTGTGTAAGGCTATGGCAGGGCTAAAAATTTACGTAAACTTATGGACGGATTAACCAGGCGACGATCCCCAAAAAATTGTACATCTCTAACCAAACAAGCCAACCTACCAGTAGCTCTATCTATGACTGAAACAACTACGACTGAACCTGTTCTTGTTACCCAAAAACGCCCGCTGCTTGCCTGGGTATTGCTCACGTGCATGGCGTTGGTGTGGGGAAGTTCGTTCATCATGATGAAGAAAGCGTTGGGTGCTTTCACGGTTCAGCAGGTGGCATCGGGCCGGATTTTCTTTGCTTTTTTATTCTTCATTCCATTTCTGGTTGTTCAGGCCCGGCAACCTGATGTGCAACTGGCGCTCCGCAGTCGTTGGCTGGCGCTGCTGGCATCGGGTGTATTGGGTTTTCTGCTACCAGCTTTTTTATTTGCCGAAGCGGGCGCCCACCTAAGCAGTTCGTTGTCAGGCACATTGAATTCACTCAGCCCGATATTTGTGCTGCTCACCGGTACACTACTTTTCAGGCAACAGTTCAAGGCCAACCAGGTATGGGGGATCCTGCTGGGGTTCGTGGGGTCGCTGATCCTGGTCTTTTTTAGTGCTACAGGTACGTTCACCATCAACGGCTACGCCTTGCTTGTCGTGCTGGCAACGATCATGTACGGGGTCAATACCAACCTCATTGGCAAATACCTGAGTCACCTGCCTGCCCTCGTTGCCACGCCCTGGACGTTTGCCTTCGTTGGCCCCATCGCCGGTATTTTTCTGCTGTCTACCGATTTCATCAGCCGGGCTATGGCGACCAATACCCTGGTTCCACTGGGTGCGGTACTGTTTTTAGGCATTATGGCATCGGGGATTACATCGGTACTGTTTATCCGCGTGGTACAACTGGCATCGGGGGTCTTCGCGGCCTCGGTAACGTACCTGATTCCCGTAGTAGCCGTTGTCTGGGGACTCTTCGATGGCGAAACGATCTATATCCAGCAGTACCTTGGCTTAACGATCAGCCTGCTCGGCATCTATCTGGTGAACCGACAGCAGTAAGGCCTTTTAAGCAGGCCAATCGATCAAATTCATCGTGCCATAACTGGCAATTACAGTCATATTCGTATACTTGGCGACGCTCTTCAACCGCTAGTATATGACTCGTCTGCTCCGGCTTTGCCTTACACTCACAACTATTGGCCTATTGTGTTCCTGTAAGGAAAAAGGTACTGACCTACCAGCGCCAACCCCCGACCCCGGCCTCACCTGGCAGCTTAACGACGACTTCCTGTTCGACCGGAAAATTCAGCTCACCAGCTATGCCGATACAAACCTGATCATGCTGGCCGGCACCCAGACAACGGCCATTGCCCCCGGTGACTCACCATCTAAAACCGACACGACGTTTGTGCACTATTCAGGGCAGGCCCAACCCTATGGCCGCACCGACTATCGTCCTTTGCTGCACCCCTCCTTTTTAGGGTTTATCATCAACGACTTCATCAACATTGTGCCTACGGCCAGCCCGGTACAGAGCTACGTCAACACTATAGTCCGGCTTTCATCGCTCGATCCTGATTTTGCCGATTTTGACCTTATTCCTGCGAGTACTGGCGAAACAATGGTTGCCAACAACCAGAACCAGTTGATCGTACCCTACCGCCGCTATGATCGGTCGTACAGCACGCCGGTGATCAACGGCAACCTGGTCAATATTGCCCTGATCACGGTGAACGTACCCAGTCCGCCTTCTATACAGCTCACAACAGGCAACACGAAGCTAATCGACCTGCCCAGCGGCAACTTTTTGCGGGCAATGAGCAGTATTGGCCGCTATTTTCTGGTTTCGGCCGGCAGCGGCACCTACCGGATTTCCCCCGACGGATCGTATCAGAAAACCTATCCTTATCCCTTTCTAAACCTGTTCACGTTCAAAGGAACCGTATACGGTATCACTACGGCGAATACAGGTACACTTAAACTAGCTTCCTCTACCGATCAGGGAAACACCTGGTCAATCCTGGTCGATCAGCTTCCAGATGCCTATCGCCTTTTCACCTATAAAACCGTTAACGATCAGTTGATCGCCACATACAACAGTCAGCTTTTCCAGCTGAAACTCACCCCAACAACGCTGTCGCCCGTTGAGCTGGACAATACCGGGCTGTATGGGAACAAGATCACGTCGGTAGCACAATTCCGGAATACCATTTACGTATCGACCCTCTCAGGCGTTTTTACAAAACCCGTTCGTACCTTTCTGACGCCGAAAAGATCCTGACGCCACTAACCTGAACCTTCCCAATGTACACCGCTTCTGTCAACAACGCCGCGCCCGTTAGCATCGCCATTCAGCCAACGGGCATTACCCTCAACGATGAGCCCTATGGGTGGGATTTGTCGAAACTGGGGGAGGGCAACTTCCATATTCTGAAGAACGACCAGTCCTATTCGGTCGAAGTAATCGCCGTTGACGCCGCGACAAAGACAGTGCAGCTGAAAATCAATGGGCATATCCATGAGGTGCAGGTGAAAGACCGGTTCGACCTTCTGCTGGAAAAAATGGGCATGAGCAACGCGGCGGCCAGCAAGGTCAACGACATTAAAGCCCCTATGCCGGGCCTCATTGTGGGTATATCGGTAGCACCCGGTGATGCCGTCGGCAAGGGTGATACCGTGCTGATCCTGGAAGCGATGAAGATGGAAAACGTGATCAAAGCCCCTGGTGATGGCACCGTCAAAGCCATCAAAATCCAGAAAGGCGACCGGGTAGAGAAAGGGCAGGTATTGGTTGAGTTTTAGAATTGGGTACCAGGCCTACTACCACACTACCCGAAATACCTGCTGGCCACCTCTGGGTTGTATCTGCAGCAAGCCCCTCCCCCCTGGCAACGTACCTGGCCTACTGATTCACCCGTAATGAGCACACTCGCCTGAACGGAATCTCTCCTTTCCTGGCGTGTGTCTTTCTTACCTTTCGCCGCTTTCCTTATCTTTGCCCCCGCAAAAAAGGCACCCTCTGTATGGCTCAACAACCCAAGTACAAACGCATCCTGCTCAAATTGAGTGGTGAGGCACTCGCAGGCCCTGGCGGCTACAACATAGACCCAGCCATTCTGGAGCAATACGCCAAAGAAATCAAGCAGGTGGTCGAACTAGGCGTCGAGGTGGCAGTCGTGATTGGGGGTGGTAATATTTTTCGGGGAGTCTCGGGCGAACGTTCTGGCATCGACCGTGTACAGGGCGATTACATGGGCATGCTGGCTACGGTCATCAACGCCATGGCCCTGCAAAGCTCATTCGAGAAGCAGGGGCTGTTCACCCGCGTGATGTCGGCCATTAAGATGGAACAAATCTGCGAACCCTACGCTCGTCGGCGGGCTGTCCGGCATCTCGAAAAAGGGCGTATCGTTATTTTCGGAGCCGGAACGGGTAACCCCTACTTCACCACCGACAGTACGGCCGCTCTGCGTGCCAACGAGATTGTAGCCGATGTAGTGCTGAAAGGCACGAAAGTGGATGGGGTATACACTGCCGACCCAATGAAAGATAAAACGGCTACCCGTTACACGCACATCACCTTCCAGGACGTTTACGAGAAGAAATTGAGCGTGATGGACTTAACCGCTTTTACGCTCTGCCAGGAAAATAACCTGCCCATCATCGTTTTCAATATGAATGAGCAAGGCAGCCTGCTACGCCTCGTACAGGGCGAAGAGGTGGGCACGTTAATCACCGTAGATTTACCAACAAAATAGAGTTTACAGTCTACTGTTTGCTGTTGCGCTGCCACAGGCAACGTTCCTGGAAAAGCAGCGCAACAGTAAACAGCAAACAGTAGACTGTAAACTGATTTATTATGGAAGAGATTGAATTATACCTCGATGACGCCAAAGAGACGATGGAAAAGGCGTTCAAACACCTGTCTATCGAATTAACCAAGATTCGGGCCGGTAAGGCATCCCCCGATATGCTGGGCGGCATCCAGATCGACTATTACGGGTCGAAGTCGCCCATCACCAATGTAGCGTCGGTTACGACGCCCGATGCCCGGACGATTGCCATTAAGCCGTTCGACCGGAAGATGATTGGCGAAATCGAGAAGGCAATTCGGAACAGCAACATTGGACTGGCACCAATGAATGACGGTGAACTGATTCGCCTCAGCGTGCCGCCCCTCACCGAAGAACGCCGTCGCGATCTGTTGAAACGGGTAAAACAGGAGATCGAAGTGGCCAAAGTGAACGTACGGAACATTCGCAAAGACACGAACGATGCCATTCGTAAACTGACCAAGGAAGGTGTCTCGGAAGATGCCGTGAAAGTGGGCGAAGAGCGTGTTCAGAAACTGACCGATGCCTTCATCAGCCGCGTCGACGAAACCTATTCAGCTAAAGAGCGCGACATCCTGACGGTATAGGTACGTTAACCGCAACGACGCGAAGGATTACGCAAAAGGGCGCAAAGGATTTACTTTATCTTTTGCGCCCTTTTGCGTAATCCTTCGCGTCGTTGCGGTTAAACATATTAAAACAAAAAACCTGCAAGCGAAGGGCAAGCAGGTTTTTTAAAGACAGCTAAATGGGTAAGCCCTGTGGACTTACCAGATGTAAATATAAGCAGTAGAGCCGATACGCCTTACTTTTTTACAAAATCGCGATGATTAGCCGCTGAGTAAAGTTCTTCCTGAGGCAGGCTGCGGAAATAGTCGTACGTAATTTTCAGCCCTTCTTCCCGCGACACCTTAGGCTCCCAATCCAGTAGCTCTTTGGCCTTTGTAATATCTGGCTGGCGTTGTTTCGGATCATCCACCGGTAATGGCTTCAGAATCAGTTTCTGCGACGTACCTGTGAGTTTTATGATTTCCTCGCCAAACTCCTTGATGGTAATCTCAACCGGGTTACCGATGTTCACCGGGTAAGCATAGTCGCTTAATAACAGCCGATAAATACCGTCGACCAGGTCGGCCACGTAGCAGAATGAGCGTGTTTGTGACCCATCCCCAAAAACTGTCAGATCTTCGCCTCGAAGCGCCTGGCCAATGAATGCGGGCAGAACCCGGCCGTCGTTGAGGCGCATCCGAGGCCCATACGTATTGAAAATACGGACGATGCGCGTCTCCAGCCCATGATAGGTGTGGTAGGCCATGGTCATCGCCTCCTGGAAACGCTTAGCCTCGTCGTATACGCCGCGTGGACCTACCGGGTTCACATTGCCCCAATATTCCTCAGGTTGCGGATGTACCGTTGGATCGCCATATACCTCAGACGTAGACGCGATGAGCACCCGTGCTTTTTTCACCCGGGCCAGGCCCAGGCAATTGTGAATTCCCAGCGAACCCACTTTCAGCGTTTGAATCGGAATCTTTAAATAATCGATCGGGCTGGCCGGCGAAGCGAAATGCAAGATGTAGTCCAGTTCGCCAGGTACGTGAATAAACTTGGATACGTCGTGGTGATAGAACTCAAAGTTAGGTAGCCTGAACAGGTGCTCGATGTTACGCAGGTCGCCTGTGATCAGGTTATCCATAGCAATAACATGATAGCCTTCCTTGATAAACCGATCACATAAATGCGACCCGAGAAAACCCGCACCGCCCGTTATTAATACTCTTTTCATAAGTCGTTAGGCTTGCTGGTCAACTTGGGTGGTTACTACTTCGCGACCAATTGAATAATAGGTATACCCCATCTCACGCATCTGCTCGAGCTCGTACACATTCCGGCCGTCGAAGATCACTTTGTTTTTCAGGAGAAGGTTCATTTTCTCAAACTCGGGCGTACGGAACATCGGCCACTCGGTCATAATAACCAGCGCATCGGCGTCGTCGAGGGCCGCGTAGGACGTGTGTGCAAACGTGATCTGATTCCCTAGAATGTTGCGCACGTTTTCCATCGCTTCCGGGTCATAGGCGGTAATTTTTACCCCTTCCGCCAGCAATTCCCGGATATTGTCGAGGGCCGGTGCTTCCCGAATATCATCGGTATAAGGTTTGAACGCGAGGCCCCATACGGCAATGGTCTTGCCTTTCAGATCGCCACCGAAGTGTTGCTTGATCAGCGGCAACAGGCGCTTTTTCTGCGCGTAGTTCACATCCATCACCGACTGCAACACCTTGAAATCGTAGTCGTAGTCCTGCGCGGTTTTCGCCAGTGCCTGCACATCTTTAGGGAAACAGCTGCCGCCGTAGCCGATGCCGGCAAACAGGAACCGCTTACCGATCCGACTATCCGTGCCGATGCCTTTACGAATGTCGTCGACGTTGGCGCCTACTTTTTCACACAGGTTGGCGATCTCGTTCATGAACGTGATTTTAGTGGCCAAAAACGCATTAGCGGCATATTTGGTCATTTCGGCCGAACGCTCGTCCATGAAAATAACGGGGTTCCCCTGCCGCACCAGCGGTGCATAAAGCCGGTTCATCACTGCCTTCGCTTTGTCAGATCGGGTTCCGATCACCACCCGGTCGGGCTTCATGAAATCTTCGACAGCTACACCTTCGCGCAAAAATTCGGGATTAGACACGACGTCGAAATCAACCTTGGCGTTCTTGACGACACAGGCGTGTACTTTCTCGGCTGTTCCAACGGGAACGGTGCTTTTATCGACGATCACGGCGTATTGCTCCATAATGGGGCCAAGGTCATTGGCTACGCCCAGAATGTATTTCAGATCGGCAGAGCCATCTTCGCCGGGTGGGGTAGGCAAGGCCAGAAAGATGACTTCAGCGCCCTTTATGCCTTCGGTCAGATTGGTGGTGAATTTAAGGCGGCCCTCCTCTACATTCCGGTGAAACAGCACATCGAGGCCAGGTTCGTAGATGGGAATAATGCGGTTATTCAACTTTTCAACTTTCCGCTCGTCGATGTCGACGCAGGTAACCTGATTACCAGTCTCGGCGAAACAAGTGCCGGTAACCAGCCCTACGTACCCCGTACCTACTACTGCTATTTTCATACAAATGGATTATATCCTATAGACGTTTTTTACATGGATAGGTCAACTGTCATTTTGTACTATTTTGACATTGCCTATCGACGGGCACAAAAATAGGCGTTTTTCTTAATTGAGCGCGTTTGCCTCGCAATACACTGATTGAGTGATTTTTTTGTCAATTCCCGGACCACACAGAATACAGCTAAAGGGCCTACTTTCTCCACTATTCTATGGTAATTTTTGGGGATCAAACTATACTATTTTGACAATCATCCTACAGACAAACCAGGCAGTTTTTTATTGAATGGCCACTATAAACATCAACTTCCTAATTCCGTTTACCCTATATACCTTATTACCTGCTTCATCTCTAAACAACGCCCTTAGCGATCCTGTATGATCACCGAAATAGAAGAAAACCAAGTTGATACTGTACAGCTCATTCGTGAGTCAGTGCGCGATTTTGCGGTTCGCCAACTGGCACCACACGTTCGGGAGTGGGACGAATCTCAACATTTTCCGGCCGACGAGTTCAGGCAGATGGGCGCTTTGGGGCTGTTGGGGATGCTCGTTCCGGAAACCTATGGTGGGGCTGGCCTGGGCTATCATGAATACGTAGCGGCCATTGTTGAGCTCTCGAAGGTAGATGGAGCCATTGGCCTGTCGATGGCGGCCCATAATTCGCTTTGCACCAACCACATCCTGCTGTTTGGCAATGAAGCCCAGAAGCGAACGTACCTACCCAGGCTGGCCTCTGGCGAACATATTGGCGCCTGGGGACTCACCGAGCCCAACACAGGATCGGATGCGGGTAACATGCGGACCCGGGCCGTTCGGCAGGAAAATGGCGACTGGCTGCTCAATGGTGCCAAGAACTTCATCACACATGGCCGGTCTGGCAACGTAGCGGTGGTGATTGCCCGAACCGGCGAACCCAACACACCGCACAATGCCACAGCTTTTGTGGTTGAACGCGGCACGGATGGCTTTCGCGGTGGCAAGAAGGAAGATAAGCTGGGAATGCGGGCGTCTGAAACCGCCGAGATGATCTTCGACGACTGCCGGATACCCGACAGCCAACGGCTGGGTGAGATTGGCGACGGCTTCGTTCAATCGTTGAAAGTGCTCGATGGTGGTCGCATCTCTATTGCGGCGCTCAGCCTGGGCATTGCCATGGGCGCCTATGAAGCGGCGCTGGCCTACGCAAAGGAACGGCAGCAGTTTGGCCAGGCGATTTTTAATTTTCAGGGTATTTCCTTCAAACTGGCCGATATGGCTACAGATATTGAAGCGGCACGGCTGCTGATCGACCACGCCGCCACCTTGAAAAACCAGCACAAGCCTGTCACCAAAGCATCGGCGATGGCAAAACTCTTTGCCTCGGAGGTGTCGGTACGGGTAGCCAACGATGCTATTCAGATTCTTGGCGGCTACGGCTACATCAAGGATTATCCGGTCGAGAAATTCTACCGCGACGCCAAACTATGTACCATTGGCGAAGGCACCAGCGAGATTCAGAAGCTGGTGATTGCCCGACAGTTACTGTAGTCAGCGAAGCACTGTCAATTCACCTCGATACGATTCATCGGGAAAACCCGTGCGGATCAGGTACGTATATACGCCCGACGGGACAGGCGTTTCCCCCGTTTGTCCCGTCCAGGGTGTTGCATACCCTTTTGAGTAAAAAATAAGGCTGCCCCATCGATTGAAGATAAACACTTCGGCATCGGGCATCGATTCGATGTTCTGCAACATCCAGGTGTCATTCTTCCCGTCGTTATTTGGTGTAAAAGCCGACGGAATAAACAGCCGGTTGGCCACAGTTACCTGAATGCGCATGGTAGCTTCGCAACCTCCCGGACTAACCCCCTTAACCCGGTACGTGACGCTATCGAGCGGTGTGCAAACAGGGCTAAACGCCGTTGGATCGTTCAGGTACAGGGGCGGTTGCCACGTGAGCCCTGTACCGGGTAAACTGGCGTTGACTGGTAGCGGTACACCAACGCCCGGCACAACGCGATACGCTGTCTTTCCGCTGAGGGTAAGCCCCGGCGAAACGGTGACAGCCACTGCCTGCGAAACGGTTTCGTTGGTGCAGGTCGTAGCCGAGCTTTTCACCACGGTGTACGTACCTGAGCTATTAACGACCAGCGTCGACCCGGTTGAACCAATCAGATTACTGTCATCTTTCTGCCATTGATACGACCATTTTGAGTCGTTTTCGGTGGTAAGGGTTACCGAGGCGGGTACGCAAACCGACACGGCCGTTAGCGGCTGGCCTTTGCTGAGAATCACGGCGGGTGGCGGGGTAATGGCCGTACATTCGACAACGGGCAGTTGAAAATCGCGCCGTACCAGCCCAATCCGTACGCCATTGCGCCATTCTTCAACCTGCACGGTGAACAGAAACAATCCCTGACTGGTGGCCTTAACGGTTAATTTGCCCGACGAACTAATGCTCAGCGCCGGGTTGCCAGGAATGGCGTTCTGCGCGCTTAACCCCGATGCCCAGGAGATGAGCGGGAAAGAATTGTGAGCCACCGGGGTCACTAACGGATCTGTTACCGACGTGAACCCGCGCATCGGCGTCACCAGCGAATAACGAAGCTCGTCGCCATCGGCATCTGTCGCGCTGAAATCAGTGGCAAACAGTTTATCCTGGCAAATGTATTCGCCATTGGGAAACCCAATCTCGGGCGATGAGTTGAGTATATCGACTCCATTCCGCACCATGGCGGGCAACTCCAGGTAAAAAAGCATCCCTACATTGGTGCCATTAGCCAGATTGCTGATGTCATTGTTCCGGCAGCACCGATCCCAGGCAATGTAATAGCCCTCTGGATCTGAATAGCGGTTTTTATCGAACTGAAACGTGGTGTTATAGATGGCTTTCAGCGTACGTAAGTTGCGCTGCTGGGCACAAAGCACGTTTTTGTAGGCGACTGACGTAGCCTGCCGAAACACCAGCCGGACGGTATCCATCAATGCATTATCGCGCTTTCGGAAGATGCCCACCGTTGCACTCGGATCGCGGTTACCTGTATTGGCATTTAGCTCGTTCCAGTACTGATTCATTTGAAGCAGAAACAGGCCGGGCGTTTTATTCACTACCCGCATCGTGAGTTCGCCACCCATGATGTGAGAAGCCAGCCCGGTGCGACACCATAATACCATCGCGAGTACAACGTACCTGGGCGCTTTTTTCAGTCTGTATACGTTTATCATCCCTTATTCGCTCCACCTGCAAGTCAACTGTAAAGCTATGAGTATCATAGCTAAACTGCATTTTGGTACGCTGCTTTCTTATTAAATGTTGCCGGACATAAACATTATGTTTTAACTATTGAATATTATTGCATTTATATATCACAAATAAAACATAGTCGCTTTACTCCGTTCAGTCATGATTCGCCTTACGCATGCACAAATGCAGCATCTTTTTGCGCTCCATGAATACATCCGGGACCACTTCACCAAGATGGACTGGATTAAGCTGGCGTACCTGACGAATAGTCTTGATGTCATCAACGACCACCCACGCCTGCTACGCAGCCTCGATTTCAGAGATGCTGATTACGAAGGCAACAGCCTGCAGGTATTGGCCCGGATCATAGACGCAGACCCGGAGTACCTGGCTGACGTGGATCAATTTATTGCCGAAAAAAAAGCGAGGGAGAAACAATCTATGGCTAACGTTAACGACGAATTTATTTCAACAAACCGCCCAACCAGTCCCGAACGGGTCATTCGGTTTGCGCCCGATGTATTTCAGATTCCGAACAAGCCGATAGAGCCGCTGATGCTGTCGGTCATGATGCCGTTCGAGGGCCGGTTTAACGGAACGTACCTGGCGATCCGCAACGTCTGTGCGCGCCTGCGCATTACCTGCCGTCGCGCCGATGATATCTGGGATAACAGTATTCTGATTCAGGATGTGTTCGACCTTATTTTCACGAGCCGTGTTGTTATCACCGATTTTACGGATCGAAATCCTAACGTGTTTTACGAAACCGGTGTAGCCCATACGCTGGGCAAGTTGGTCATTCCGATTACACAGTCAGTGGCCGATATTCCGTTCGACCTCCGGCACCACCGGGCACTAACGTACCTGCCCAACCAGGAAGGGCTACTGAAACTGGAGGCCGATTTAGAAAAAAAACTGGCCCGCGTTTTCAGTACATGAACGCAGCTACAGGTTATCTCCAGATTTGAGCCGTTTGTTTGCAGAAGTGGACCGTTCGTCGGTTTCACGCCGACGCTATGAACCAAACCAGGCTTTCTGAGGCTGTTATGAGAGAACTTATTAAACTCTCCTGGTCTTCCATGAACCGTACTCTACTTCTGTCCATTGTACTTCACCTGTTTATCAGCCACCTAGGACGTACCCAGTCTGTACCCAACCGGGGGCAACTGGTGGGGCAGATCATAGACGCCGCCACGCAGCAGCCGATGCCTTTTGCGACGGTAGCTGTCTGGAAAAAAGCCGGTGCTGACAGTACGCTTGCCGGTGGGGCACAAACCGACGATCAGGGTCGTTTTTCGGTAACAAACCTGCCTCTCGAAAAGCTGTGGGCAGTTGCTTCGTTTGTAGGCTACGTGTCGAACGGCCAAACGGTTACGCTGACAGACAATGCCTTAACGGCTGATCTGGGTACGTTATCGCTTCGTTCCGACTCCCGTTTACTCAACGAGGTGAAGGTAACCGGCGAGAAATCAGTGGTCTCTTTGAGCACCGAGAAACAGGTATTCAACGTGGCTAAAAACCTCACAACGGTGGGTGGCACGGCCGAATCACTGCTGCGGAACGTGCCCTCGATCATTGTCGACGAAAGCGGCAATGCAACCCTCCGCAATCTGGCCACCACTATTTACATCAACGGCAAGCCCACGCAGCTTACCCTGGCGCAGATTCCGGCCAACCAGATTGAATCGGTCGAGGTGATTACCAATCCCTCTGCGCGGTACGATGCCTCTACGTCGGGCGGAATTGTGAACCTTGTCTTGAAAAAGAACCGGCAACCGGGCTACAACGGGCTGGTGAGCGTGGGCATTGGCAACAACAATCGCTACGATGCTACGGCCAACATCGACTGGCGGAAAGGTCGCTGGAACGTGACGGCCCTCTACAGCCTGAACGCCACGCAAAACCCGCTGACCGGGTACGTTAACCGCACCAATCGGGATGCCGTAACGGGGAAGGCAACGAGCTTCTTCGACCAGAATACCAGTATTCAGCTAAACAATACCTTCCAGAACGGGCGCTTGGCGGTCGACTATACCGCCAGCCCAAAAGACGTGCTGACGGTGGCGGGTACGCTGGCGGAAGGCGCGTTCAATAACGCCTCCGACCAGCAGTATACCTACCGCGATGCCGCCGGTAACCGGACCAGCTACGGAGGTCGCACGGTTGACCCGCACAACAATTTCACCAACATAGGGGCCGAATTTGACTGGAAACACAGTTTTTCGCGCAAAGGGCAGGAACTGAGCCTGACCACCTCGGTCAACCGCAATCAGATCTCCAACGCCGCCAACTGGTACACCACTTCTTTTTTGTCAGAAGCGGGCACAACCACGGGCATCACCCAGCGCGGTTTTCCCGAACGTGACCGCATCGACGGGCGAACGGCCGGTACGCAATACCTGGCGCAGCTCGACTACGTGCGGCCAATGGGTGATTCGGCAAAATGGGAGTTTGGGGCGCGTAGCTTCACGTTTGCCCGCGATCAGCAGTATTTTTTTAACCAGCAGAATGAGGCCACCCAAGCCTACCAACTCCTGATTCCCTACTCGCAGAACGCGGCCATTACCGAAACGGTCAACGCCGTTTATGCTATGTATACCAAGCAGTTTCGCAATGGCATCGGCATTCAGGCGGGCCTGCGGCTGGAACAGTCGAGCCTTAGCGGGCTGAACCGCTTCGACAACAGCTCGTTTGGCTACAACTACCCGTCGGCGAGTGGACAGAACTGGTTTCAGGCCTTCTTCCCTACCTTTTCGGCCACCAAAAAACTGAGCGAATCAAGCGAACTGGGTCTGAGCCTGAGCCGGAAAGTGGGTCGTCCTGGTTTTCGGCAGATTTCGGCGGGGATTCAGGCCAGTGACCGGCAGAACATCACGATTGGAAATCCGGCCCTGCGCCCGGAATTCGTGAATACCGCCGAACTGATTTACAACCGCACGTTTGGCGCGGCACAATGGCTGGCAACGGCTTATTACATCTACGAAGATCACACCATCAAGCCCTTCGTGCAGCCCTCGGCCACCGATTCATCGCTGCTCGTGACCACCTTCGTCAACGTAAAAGCCGACATTCAGTACGGCCTCGACCAAACGCTGAAAGTAGACTGGGGGCGGCATTTAAGCCTGTTGGGCAGTCTGAACCTGCGTCATTTCATCATTCAGTCGACCACGATGCAGAATGAGTTATGGGTATACAACGCCAAAATAAACCTGACCTACCGCTTCCCGGCCAACATTACGGCGCAGGTTACCGGCACCCGCGACAGCCGGTCGGTGCAGTTACAGGGCTATCGGTTACCAATTATGGCCGCCGATTTTGCCTTGCGAAAAGGGCTTTGGCAGAACCGGGGCAGCCTGGTGTTCAGCGTCAACGACATCTTCAATTCACGGCGGTTTGTAACGACCTATGAACAGCCCACTGTTTTTCAGCAGTCGATGAACCGGCGCGATGTACGCTATTTTAAACTGACGCTTCAGGTACCACTGGGTAGCACCGAAGCGGGTAAACGCAAAGAACGCAAGCTGGATCGACCCGACGTTGACTTCAGTAATTAACCGCAACTACCTGTACCGATGCTTCCCTTATTCAGCACCAACTGAGTAAGGGAAGCATCGGTACGTATATACAATACCGTTAGCGTTTCCACTGCGCCAGGTACGTTGTTCTAAGGCCGAAAAACGCTTCTCTGGAACGGCTGCTTTCTGAATGACCAGGCTCTCATGCGTGTTAATTACTCATAACCATGTTATCAAAAAAATAAGCTATTATATTTTCGTAAACTTCTTATTGTCAAATCATTAAATCACAAAAACGGCTTGTCAACGACTGGTAAAGGAGCCTACATTTACAGCATCAATAAACACCTGATGCGTACATCTACTTAGTAGCGTTCGCGATGATAACGCGCTGGTTGTACACGAATTATCTCCTCTGCGTACCCATGTCACTAAGCAAGTCAACCGTAGCCGCTGCCCTCTGGCTAATCACCTGCCTGCTGGGGCAGGCCATTGCCCAGCCCACTTATCAATTCCTGTCCAAAATCAGTTTGCCCGGCGATGGCAAGTGGGATTATTTGAAAATGGACGGTGAGCGCGAACGGCTCTTTGTCTCACACGGCGACCGGATTCATATCATCGACCTGAAAACCGACGCGCCCATCGGCGAAATCACCGGCCTGAAAGGCGTTCACGGAATTGGGCTGGCCAAAGACCTCACCAAAGGCTATATCACCAACGGCACTGACAACACCATCACGGTATTCGATTACAACACGTTCAAGGTGCTCCAAACCATTCAGGTAGACGGCAAAAAGGCCGATGCCGTGCTGTATGATAAGTTCTCGAAGCAAATTTTTGTCTTCAATAACGGCAGTGGCAATGCCATTGTCATCGACGCAGTTACGGATCAGGTTGTTGGGAAAATTGAGATGGGCGGCGCACCGGAATTTGCCTGTACCAACGACAAAGGCAGTGTATTCAATAATAACGAAGACACCAACGAGATTTTTGAGATCGACACGAAGACGTTGACCGTCAAACACAAGTTCTCGCTTGCCCCCAACGAAGTAGCCACTGGCCTTACCATCGACGTGGCCAATAATCGCCTGTTTTCGGTTTGCCGCAAAACCAAAACGCTGGTCATCCTCGACGCATCGACGGGTAAAATCATTCAGGCGCTACCTATTGGCGGCGGGGTCGATGGCGTGATTTACGACAAAGACCTGAAGCTGATTATCACCTCGAACGGCGAGGGCAGCGCCACCATCGTTCATCAGGACACGCCCGATCAGTACCGGGTTGTACAAACGCTGGCCACGAAACCCGGCCAGAAAACCATTGTTCACCGGGGAACTACCCACCGCATTTTTCTGAGCGGAGCCGACTACAAAGAGGGCACTAAAGAACTGCTACCAGGTACGTTCGGCGTGTCGGTCTACGGGCCTAAAGCCAACTAAAAAAGCCAATCCAATCCGGTTTACTCATTTTCTAAAGCCTTTTCCGGTGCTTGTCTGGCCGCGCTTTGCCGTTGATAATCCCGCAAACGTCTAGTTGACCTGCATCCTGTTTTTCACAGTTACTTATGAAACACCTCTTACTTATCCTCTTATTTATCAGCAGTCTAGCGGCACAGGCAGCCACGCTGAAAGGCCTGATAACCGAAGCAAAAACCGGCGAGTCGCTGGTGGGGGCTACAGTTACGCTGGTGCGGACAACGGGCGGTGGCCCACGCTTCGGAACTGTTGCCGGGCTAGACGGGAGCTACACCCTTCGCAACGTACCTGAAGGATCATACACCCTCACGGTAAGCTACATCAGCTACAAAACGGCCACCCAGGTCATTATGGTGGGGCGCGAAAACCTGACCCAGCACGTGGCCCTGAGCAGCGCCGGTACCGACCTGATGGAGGTGGTGGTGTCGGGCAGAGGTGACCGGGAAAGCGACCAGAGCGTGCGAAAAACCGAACAGAAAGCTGATAACGTCCTGAATATCATTGGGGCTAAAGCCATTTCGCTGCTTCCCGACATCACCGTTGCCAACGTGCTTCAGCGGGTGTCGGGCGTATCCATTGTGCGGAACGCCAGCGGCGATGGGCAGTTTGCCATTATCCGGGGCATGGACAAGCGGTATAACTACACGCTCGTCAACGGCATTAAGATTCCCAGCCCCGACAATAAGAACCGGTTTGTGCCGATGGATATTTTCCCGGCCGATCTGCTCGAACGTCTGGAAGTGGTGAAAGCCCTGACCCCCAGCATGGAAGGCGATGCCATTGGCGGATCCATGAACATGATTATGCGCTCGGCCCCGGATCACCTGGTGCTGACGGCAACGGCATCGGGCGGCTACAGTCAGATTTTCAGCAGCCAGCCTTTCTCAGGATTCAGCACAAACGGCATCAATTTGCGGTCGCCGTCGGAAGTAGCAGGCAGCAACACTTACTACGCGCAACCTGCCGAATTTTCACGTAATCTGTTGAATTACAGCAACGTGAACGTACCTGTAAACGGACTATTCAGCCTGTCGGTTGGCAACCGGATTTTTAATCGTAAACTGGGTTTCCTACTTGGTGGGAGCGATCAGCATACGTACCGGGGCAGCACCTCTACGTATTTTGGTCTCAACGGGCAACCCAGCCCCGACCCCCTGCCCAACACGCCCATTTTTGTGTCGGTCGAAAACCGGATTTATTCCAACGAACAGGCCCGGACGGGGCTGAATGCCAAGTTCGACTACGCCTTTTCCCGCACCGATAGTGGCCCAACCCGGCACAAGCTGAGTCTCTACGGCCTGTTCATGCAACTCGATGATAAGCAGCACCGCCAGATCCTCGGCGATCAACTGACGAAGTTTGGCGACGTATCGACCACCAACCGCTCGGTGTTTCGGCGGCAGAACGTGTACAACGCAACGCTTCAGGGCGATCATGGGCTAACCAGCCATCTGAAGCTGAGCTGGTCGGCGGTGTATTCACTGGCCAAAAGCCAAACCCCAAACTGGACCGACATGAGCGTTACCTACCGCGTTGAGCCGGACCTGAACGGCAACCCGGTTCGAGGTGCCCAGTATATCAACTCCGTTAACTTTATCTGGACGCGCAACAACGACCGCGACCTGACCGGCTACGCCAACCTGGCCTATAACCTGACCCCCACCATCGAACTGTCGGCGGGAGGTATGTATCGGGATAAAAACCGGGATAACTATTACAACGACTACAGCCTGGCAACGGTGCTTCCCGGCGGCGACCGGCAGGTATATACCACGATTGACCAGGCGGTTTTGTCGTTCCGGCCAATCTCTACCGCCCTTTCCGACAGTGCCAATGGGAACAATTACACCGCCAAAGAGCAGATTACGGCGGGTTATCTACAGGGCAAAGTTACGCTGGCCGAACGCTGGCAGTTGGTAGGCGGGGTACGTGTCGAGAATACGATCCAGTCATATATATCGCAGTTGCCGGAAACGAGCGCGGGCAAAACGGGCAAAATCAACTACCTGGATGTGTTGCCCAGCCTGCACCTGAAATACCAGCTATCGAGTCGGGAAAATGTGCGTTTCTCCTATTTCAAAGGCATCAGCCGGCCAGGATATTTTGAACTGGTGCCCGCCAGTTTCCCAGGCGATTACTTCACCGAATCGGGCAATCCGTACCTGAAACACACCGTTGCCGACAACATCGACCTGCGCTACGAACTGTTCCCGCGTGGCAACGAGCAGTTGTTTATCGGCGGTTTTTACAAGAATATCCAGAATCCGATTGAATACGGTTTCAACCAGGTCAGCAACGTTAGAACAGATTACCAGCCGCTCAATTTCGGCACGGCGACCAACTTCGGGGCCGAACTGGTGTTTGCCAAATTCTGGAACAACTGGGGCGTAACGGGCAATTACACCTTTACCAAGTCGAGCATTACCACCACAAAACGGGTCTATGGACGCGATGCGCAGGGATCGACTGCCGTGACCGATGCGTTGCAGACACGCCCGTTGCAGGGGCAGTCAGACCATATTGCCAACCTATCGCTGATCTACAAAAACCAGCAGATCAATTTCGACGCGCAACTGGCTTTTGTTTACACCGGCAAGCGGATCAATATCGTGTCGCCCTATCTGGGCCTCGACTACTGGCAGCGGGGTACGTCGCAACTGGACTTTTCGGCCGAAAAACGCTTTGGCGGCAACAGCCGTTCGACCGCCCGGTTCTCGATTTTTACCAAGATGACCAACCTGCTCAACAACCCGATTATCTCGGAGGTGCTGAAACCGAACAACCTGACCAACCTGCCGGAGCAGACCCGTACCGACCGCATTCTGGTCCAGAAAGACCTGTTCCAGCAAAGTTACCTGCTGGGTCTTCGCTACAGGCATTAATGTGATCACCCTTTGAACCTCATTCAAATTATCTGATTATCAACAGTTTAGTTTAATCAATTGTCTAAAAAATGAAGAAGCAATTTCGCTTGAAAAGCCTCGCTCTGTTTGTCATGGCAGGTCTTACAGCCGGTCTGTCGAGCTGTTCCAAGTCAGAAGAAAACGTGGTTGTGTCGGCTCCGCTGTTTAAAGTGGGGGCGGCTATCAGCACCAAGACGCCGTTACAGGGTGTCATCAAAGGCACCCTCCTCGCCGATTCGACCTATACCGTCAGCGGCAACGTATTCATCGACGATACGCTGGTTATTCAACCGGGAGCCAAAGTGTATATGGATGGCAAAGGGGTGTGGAGCTTTATTGTGAAAGGCACGCTGCTCTCGCTGGGAACCCAGGCCAAGCCCATCTATTTCACGGTACCAACGGCCAGAAAAACCGACGTGCTGGGCGCCGACCCAACCACCGACCCGGCCTATGCGGGCTTGTGGGGCGGTATTCTGGGCGAAACAACGTTCAAGAACATCATCATCAAGTGGACCCATCTGGAATTTGGCGGCGGCACGGTGGTTACTTCGCCCGTATCGTTTATTGCCAACGGGGGCAAAGCCTACGTCGTTTCATCGGCCAACTCAGACGGAATCGTGGTGGTAGAAGATTCGTGGATTTATGGCTCCGTCGATGACCCGATGCGTCCGTTTGGTGGCAAGTACAACGTGATGCGAAACACGTTCGAGAAATGCGGGTTTACGGGTGGCGAAGCCTGGAACGTGAAAGGCGGTACGGTCGGCAACTTTGCCTACAACCTGATTATTGGTTCAGCCACCAACGGACCGAAGGCATCGAACAACGGGCAGAAACCAGCTCAGCCGCAGACCAATGTGCTGTTCTACAACAACACGATGGTACACAACGGCTACCGCCGGTCGGCAGATGGGCGGGGCGGCTCGATCAATTTTGAAGAGGGATCACGGGGTGCTTTTTATAATAACCTGATGGTGAACAGCAAATACGGTCCCCGGATCGTGGGTGCCACGGCCACCTACGCCGGAAATGCACTCGTGGTTGCCGATACGGCCAACATCAAATATGGCTACAACTACAATTATGTGGATTCGCTGAAAATGGCCAATCAGATTTACCCAGTTGGTTTCACCACCAAGCCCCAGACAACGGATTTCCCGGCTCCTGCCACATACCTGCCAGCGGGTTATAAACTCGGCCAGGCTTATGATGGTACCGCCGTAGTGCAGAAAAACAACCCACTGTTTGTCAATTTCCCGCTGCCCTACACGGCCACCAAAAAAGTGGCCGATGTCAGCTATGTGGGTACGTATAACTTCCGGTTGCAGGCCTCTTCGCCAGCTCTTGGCAAGGGAACAACCAGTTTCTCGCCAATGGCGGTGGTGCCGGTAAGTGCCAACTATGGCTCGTCGGAAATCACCCCGCCCAGCACCGACGTAGGTTGCTACCCATCCAACGGCAAAGGAAATCTGCACTAAGAATATTGTCATTAGGTAGTCATTTATAGTCATTCATAGAAAAACAACAAATGACCATGAATGACTACAAATGGCTACCTAATGTCCGTAAATGACAATGAAACAAACCCTTGCCCTGCTGTTGCTGACGGCCCAACTAGCCTGCGCTCAGGCCAACCCGCCCGCCGACCCGTTTATTGCGCGGCCTTACCTGCAAATTGGCCGTACGCCATCGCCCCTGACCATGCAGGTGCTGTGGCATGCGGCCGATTCGCTGACCAACTGGGCTGTGGAATACCGGACGGGAACTACCGGCGCGTGGAAACCAGCCGATGGTCCAACGTCCGTTCGGGTCGCCGTAGCCAACATAGCTCCGCATACGGTCTACAACGCCTCGCTCACCAACCTCATTCCGGGTGGCAAATTCACCTACCGGGTATTGCAGGCGGGCAAAGTCGTGTTCTCTGCCGAAGGGCAGGCGGTTAAGTCAGCCAGTCAGCCCTACCGGTTTGTGGCTTTTGCCGACATTGGCGCAGAAACACCCGCTCAGAAAAAGTTAGCATCGCGTGCGCTGCTGGCGAAGCCCGATTTTGTGGTGGTTCCCGGCGATATAGTCTATGAGCGTGGCCTTATTTCGGAATACCGGTCGCGGTTCTGGCCAATCTACAACGCCAATAAGCTCGACACCGCAGGCGCACCGCTGCTGCGGTCGATCCCGATGATTACGGCCCCCGGCAACCACGACACCGACACCCGCGACCTGGATAAATACCCCGATGCGCTGGCTTACTTCTACTATTGGAACCAGCCCCTAAACGGCCCAACGGGTACGGAAGGGGGACCCTTGATGCCCGCTTTAATGGCATCGGCCGACAACCGGAAGTTGTTTACCGATGCCGCTGGCGATGCTTATGCGCGTAATATGGCAAACTACTCGTTTGACTACGGCAATGCCCACTGGACGGTCATCGACTCGAACCCGTATGTCGATTACACCGACAAAGCGCTTCAGGACTGGGTGGCCGCTGATCTGGCCAATGCTAAAAAGGCCACCTGGCGGTTTGTCATGTTTCACCATCCGGGCTTCAATTCGGCACGTGAACATTACGAGCAGCAGCACACCCGCCTGATGTCGCCCATTTTTGAAGCCGGTAAGGTCGATGTGGTTTTCAACGGCCACGTGCATAACTACCAACGGTCGTACCCGCTGACGTTTGTACCGGACAAAAAAGGGGTACTGCTCGTAGCGAGCATGGGAGCCAAAGCAGCAAGAGGCCGGGTTGTGAACGGTCGCTGGACACTCGACAAGTCGTTCAATGGAAAAACGAAAACCAAACCCAGGGGCATTATTTATCTGGTAACGGGCGCGGGGGGCCAAACGCTGTATAACCCGGAACAAAACAACGATCCCGATTCGTGGCAGAAATTCACCGCCAAATTCTTCTCGAACGTTCACTCGCTGACAGTCGCCGACGTAACGGGCCAAACCCTGACGATCCGGCAGGTTGATGTAAATGGAAAGGAGCTGGATTCGTTTAAAGTAACGAAGTAGTCATTAGCCTATCGCTTCAGAAATACGTTGAAACGAGCAGCAACCAGTAACTTGCGCCGGGCTTAGGTCCGGCGTTTTGTTTTTGCTCCGGTATGAAATCACTTCTCCTTTTCCTCCTCACGCTATGCATCGGCAGTAGTTGTCACCAACCGGATTCCGCTTCCGGCCAGGCAACCAACCCGCCCGACTCGCTGGTGTGGCCTGGCTATTCCATTAACAGCTTGAAAACCGATACCACGCTGTTTGCTCAACCTGAGCAGGTGGGCAAACTGGCCGATGGCGACCTTTCAGAATCGTCGGGAATAGCAGCCAGCCCGCAGAATCCGGGTTACTTCTGGACACAGGAGGATTCGGGTAATCCGAATGAGATTCAGTTGATCAACCAGGAAGGCGATGTAGTTGGTGCGTACACGCTGGCGGGGCTTACCAACCGCGACTGGGAAGAGATTACCGTTGGGCCGGGGCCAATTCCGGGTAAGCGTTATGTGTATGTGGCCGAGATCGGCGATAACCAGCTCCGTTATTCCACCAAAATCATTTACCGTTTTCTAGAGCCAACGCTCGATACCACCAGGCTACCCGTTCGGGAAACCATTACGGCCATCGACAGCATTAAACTGACCCTGCCCGACGGCCCCAAAAACGCGGAAGCTATTTTGCTCGATCCAGGTACGCTGGATCTGTATTTGCTGTCGAAAGAGGCCTATTGCGTACTCTACAAAGCCAGTTACCCGCAGTCACTTACGCAGACAACGATGATGGAAAAACTGCTGGTAACGCCCCTCGATTACCTCACGGCAGCGGCTATGTCGCCGGATGGAAAAGAGATGCTGATACGTACCTACGACCAGTTGTTTTACTTCACCCGGCAACCCGGCGAATCGGTGGTTGATGCCCTCAAACGGCCACCACTCTTGCTGCCGCTGGCTCAGGAGGCGCAGGGCGAAGCCATCGGTTGGGCTGCCAACGGGGCGGGCTATTATACCACGAGCGAACGGACTTTCTTTTTCGCCGAACCTCTTTATTTCTACCTCCGAAACTAAGCGGCTAGGTACGTTGCCCCAGCCGCATTGAGTTCTGCTACTTGATGGGCTTGCCCGCTGCGTCGAACAGCAGGTCTTTACCGCCTACTTCGGCTTCATACGTTTTCACGCCTTTTGCATCCACAATTTCGGCGGCTTCCGTAATCTTTTTACCGGGTGCTTTTTTGGCTACGTAGTCGCGTATAACGGCAGGTAAGGCACTAACCCCGATAACCGTTTCTGTTTCTTTCACCACACCTTTGGCATCCAGCACCACCGACATCGACTTGCCGTTTTGCTTGAATCCGACTTCATAATCGGCGTTTTCTTTGCTGTATTTTACGTTCTTAGCGGTTGGATACAGTTTGGCAATGGCTGCTTTGACGGCGGCGGGTGTGGTGTCTTTCAGCGTACCGGTCATGGGCGAGGCAGGCCGCGTTGAGGCGGCAGTTCCTACCCCCAGCAGGGCAGCAATCAGGAGGGGTTTCATAAGCTCATTTTGGTTATTGGCAGGGTTGCCATATTGAAGTTAACGACTGATTCTGAAGCAATTTTTTGAATTACTGATGCAGTTTGTAGCGAAGCGCGAGGTTCACGATCCGACCTTCCTGTGGCCCCCAAAGCGGCACTGTTCCAGGGTTATTGCGCGGTCCCGTGACCACCGGTCCGTACTGGAGCTGTTGCACATTGAACAGGTTTTCGGCGTTGAGCACCAGGCTTACTTTGCCAAACATACGCTCAACGGCGGCAGCCCAGAACCAGTAGTTTGGTACCAGTTGATTATCGTACAGATACTGATTACCCACCCAACTCGACTCAATGCCCATGCGCCATTTGCCTTCAATGTCATAAGCCAGCGTCAGCGAAAACTTGTCGCGTGGGCTGTAGGGCAGAAACGTGTTGGCCCCGATTGGCGTCACGTCGCTGCCCTGCCGGATAGCGTCGCCCCGGCGCACCGCCGTGTGGTTGAAGCCCAGATAAAACTCAATGCTATGGAGTTCCATCCGCAGGTACGTATCAGTGCCGAGGCTGGTGATGTCGTAGGCGGCATTCTGCAACATGGTTCGCTGGTTCGCTGATGTTGAGCCAGCCGTCGTAATGGCCACCACCGGATTGCTGATGCTGGTGTAATAAAATGCCTGATCTAACTGAACGCTCAACTCGCCGATGCTACCCCGGAAAGCCACATCCATGTTCACGCCCAAAGACCGCTCGGGCCGGGTGCTGGTACTGATCGGGAGCAGATAGCGGTAGCTCAGGCTGGTGCGGGCATCGGCCCCCGTCAGGTTCGAGAACGTATTGGGCGTTTTGTAGCCCGTTCCAATACTGGTTCTGATGCTCCACTGCTCACTCGGTTTGATGAGTACCGACAGGCGCGGCAGGAAGAACGTACCGAACACGTTGTGCTGATCGAGGCGTAAACCGCCCTGGAACGTCACCTTTCCCACTTTGTAATCGTCCTGCACGAATACGCCCAGCGTCTGGTAGTTGTAATCGGTAATGCGTGTGCTGTCCCCGGTTCCTTTACGGAATTGCTCCAGCGTGAGGTTCGCGCCAGCTACCATCGTGTGTGGGCCGTGTTCGAGGTAATCGGCGGCTTCAAAATAACCCGACAGTTGCTTACCGACGAACCGATAGCCATTGTCGACCTGGGTGCGGTCGAAGAAACTGGCCGTTCCGCGGGCGGTTAGTGTGTTGGTCTGGCTGAATGACTGGTTCAGCGTCGCGTCTACGGTATGGCGTTGCGAGATATTGTCGACCTGGTAGGTACGTGCTGCATCCGCCCCGTAAATGGCTTCTACATCGCCACCGGTGCGCTTTTCATCCACCAGCGTGTAGCCAACATTGAGCTGGGTACGTTCTGTGGGGGTCAGAAACAGGCGCGGATGCAGGGTAAACTGCTTAATCAGCGGTACATCGGCGTAGCCATCGCCGTTTACATCAACAGCGGGCTGATCGGTGTAACCACCAAAGAGGGTCGCTCCCACTTTTGAGGTCCACTGTTCCGAATAATAGGCGTTCAGGTTGGTTTCTTTCAGGGTCGAGCGGTTCAGGACGGCGGTTAATTCACGTTCGGCTTTTGGACGGCGCGACACCAGGTTAATCAGCCCGCCAATGGCCCCGCCACCGTAGAGGGTCGAAGCCGAGCCTTTCACGATCTCCACCTGCTTCAGATCGAGCGGGGGAATCTGCAATACGCCGAGATTACCCGAAAAACCTTCAAAAAGGGGCAGACCGTCGCGCAGGATCTGGGTGTATTTTGGGTCAAGGCCCTGCATTCTGATGCCCTGATTTCCCGTTGCCAGTGAGGTACGTTGCACGTGGATGATGGAAATATCGCCCAGAATACTGCCCACGTTTCCCGGCACCACGGCGGCTTCTTCGTCCATGTCTTCCTGCCCCAGCACTTCCACTTTAATGGGCAGGTCTTCAATGCGGCGATTGGTGCGCGTGGCCGTAACAACCACTTCCTCCAGGGCCGCTTCGGCGGTGGCCAGCCGAATGGTTAGCACCGAATCGGGATTAGCCAACGGCAGGGTCAATGTGTATGGCGAATCTTTATAGCCTACTAAACTCACAATCAGGCTGGTAAGGCCGGGCTTGAGCGTTGGTAGCCGGGCCAGCCCATTGGCATCGGCAGCAACACCTGTGGGTGGTTTAGTCTGAATCCGAACGGTAGCCCCGGCCAGCGGCTGATGGGTCAGGCTATCTTCAATACGGAGTTGTACGGTTTGCGCTTTTGCAACACCAGCGAGAACCAGAATGGCGAAAACAACTAGAAAAGTAGTGGTACGTTTTGGCATATAGAGAATGCTTTGAGGCAAAAATAGCCGCCAAATTTGACGTAAATCTGAAGAAGACAGGGCTTACCGCCACACCAGAACCAGTAGCCCAATCAGGATTAAGCCGCCGCCGACCAGCAATTTGGGCGTGACAGGTTCGCGCAGCAGCGTAACCGATAGCAGGATGGTGATCACGATGTTCCCCTTGTCGATCAGGGCCACATCGGAGACGCGGCCAATCTGACTGGCTTTCTAGTAAAACACCCACGAGAGGGTGGTGGTCAGGCCCGATACCGCTAGAAAGCCAACTGTCCGCGCGTTGAGTTGATTCACTTTCCGGAGGTTCTGAAAGGCCAGAAAGTTAAGCAGTACCAGCCCGAACACAACCGTGGTACGCACGGCCAGGCCCAGATCGGAACTGATGTCTTTCAGTCCCATTCTGGCAACAACCGAGGTCAACCCGGCAAAAACATGGAGATGAGGCTGTATATACCCAGGTTGGCATACACATCAGTTGGCAGGGAATAAAACGGTGAACGTGTGTAGTCGAGTTGGTGCGTCGTACTGATAATGCACGGTCTGGTTATACCGATGAGCAATCTGCCAGACCAACGCCAGACCAAGCCCCGTTGATTCGGGCCGGGCGGGATTCTTTACGAAACGGCCAAAAAGCTGCTCGGCCGGAAACGGGAGCGGTGGCGCTTCGTTGATGGTCTTAACATAGGAATGGGTCAGAATTACCTTCGTTTCGGTGTTCGGCTGTGCATGAACCAGCACATTCTTGACCAGATTACTGAACAGCACCTCCGCCAAATAGGGGCTCATGGGCCAACACACGTTCGGGGCAACGTCGCTAGTCCAGTTAAGGTGCCGATGGCGGGCATATGCTTCCAGGTTCCTGACCTGTTTCTCAACGATTTCACTCAGATTAACCGGCTGTTGATCGGCATACTGGTTGTTGTCGATCTTGGTCAGCAGCAGCAAACTTTTGTTGAGCTGAACTAGCCTTCGCACTGACCCCTGCGTCTGTTCCAGATACGTTACCTGTTCGCCCGTCAGCGGTTCGGTAGCCAGCAACTGGTCTAGCTGGGTAGTCACCACCGCCAGCGGGGTCTGCATTTCGTGGGCGGCGTGGTCCGTAAATTCTTTCTGCACCGTATACTGCCGGTGCAGGTTCTGGCTCATCGTATTCAGGGCCAGCCGCAACTGCCTGAACTCATCAATGGTGCTATCCGCAAAGGTTGTAGGCGTTCGGGAATCAAGCCGGTAGGTACTTAGCTGGTCGATAAGCTGGTAAAAAGGTTGCCACAGTCGGCGCGACACCCAGCTATTCAGCCCGACAAGAAAGCCCATCAGCAGTAAAAATGCCACAATGATACTGGCAGATAGCAGCCGGGCGATCTCGCCGAATTCGCCCATCGCCTGCTTCACCGTCACCAGGTACGTCTGGTTGCCAACCTGCGTAGTGGCCCGTAGCTCACGAACGGGAATCCGTTCTTTTTCGCGCTGGTCATAGTCCATCGTATCCCGAAACGTGGGGGTCATTGGCTGGCGCGTGGGCCGAATGGTAATGTGCGGGTCACCCAGATACTGCCCGTGGCTTGGCGACGTACCTGCGGCCGTAAGCTGGTTGTTTACATAGGCCAGATCGCTGGTAAGTTGCTCATCTACTTCGTAGCGAATGCCCCGGTAGATGAGTGTATGAAAAAGCCAGCCACCGACAATAGCCACCGGAACGGCAACGAGAAACAAATAGAGCAACGTTTTACGAAGCAGGCTCATAACGGTATGGCAAAGATGTACCCGGCCCCGTATCGTGTTTTCAGATAATCGGGACAACCGCGATCCATCAGTTTCCGGCGCAGATTTTTGATATGCGTGTACAGGAAATCATGCGAATCGGCCATGTCCATATGATCGCCCCAGACATATTCGGCAATAGCTGCTTTGGTCAGTAACCGGCCGGGATTAGCCAGAAAAAAGAGCAGCAACTGGTACTCTTTTTCGGTCAGGTCAAGGGATTGCTCCTCAACACTCACCCGGTGTGATTGCGGATCTACGGAGATAGCCCCGAACCGAATCAGGTTATTCCCGCCATAGAAACGCCGCCGCAACACCGACTTGATTCGGGCATTGAGTTCGGGCAAATGAAATGGTTTGGTAATGTAATCGTCGGAGCCTAACTCCAGACCCAGCAGTTTATCATCGAGTGAGTCATTCGCCGAAATAATAATGAGTCCTACAGTGGCGGATCCGGGGTGGCCTTCTATTCGCGTAGATTTGCTCGGCGTGGAATTAAGCTGTTGAATCAGTTGGAGGCCATTGCCATCGGGTAGCCCAATATCTATAACAAGGCAATCGTACTCATAATCATTTATCGCCTGCGAGGCAGCAGCGAAGGTCACGGCTGTGGTGATGAGGTACCCTTCCTTATCGAGAAATTGCCGCATCGCCTTCAGCAAAGCAGGTTCGTCTTCAACCAGCAGTAGTTTCATCCCTGTCTAATAATGCGCCTCGCCCTATTTGTGTAGTCAAAAATGCGGATAAAAACTGTAGAAATTCTGTGTTCACCACGCTTCCCGGCCCTACGCCTTACAACCCTAAGCCCACTTGAGCGGTGACTATTTCGTACCTTTACGGGGCTTAACCAACCCAAGCACATGAAAAAACAGTTGATCTTACTAGCGGCCTCATTCCTGATGTCGACTGGTTCTTTTGCACAAACGTTGAAAGACGTTGTTGATAAACACCTCACCGCCCTCGGTGGCCCCGATAACTTGAAAGCCTTTAAATCAGCTAAATATACGCAGTCGACGATTGCGCCGGGGCAGAGCATTGATGCAACTGCCACCGTCATTTTCGACAAGGCAACCCGCATCGACATGAACATGGGCGGTAATGAGATTGTGGTAGCCACCAAAGGCGATGCAGGCTGGGCCAGCCAGGGTGGAGGCGCTGCCCAGGACGTACCTGTACAACAACTGAAAGCCATTACAGAAAGTGTGACGCTACCCGGCCTGGAGATTGCCAATGCCTCATTGAAAGGGCAGCCGATTGATTTCAAAGGCAAGCAGACTGTAGATGGAAAAGAATACTATGCCCTGTCTATTCCGCTACAGGGAGGAACCTCTACCTTCTACATCGATCCGGCCACGTACCTGATCGTTTCACGCAAAGGGTCAGTGCAGGCAATGGGGCAGACCATCGACGCGAAAGTGGACTATGATGAATACAAAAAAGCCGGTATGCTGACCTTACCCTATAAGGTACAAACAGAAGCAATAGGGCAGTCGGTCACGATACGTTTAACTGCATTTGAGGCCAATCCAGCCATCGACGAGGCGATCTTCGATAAACCGAAACAATAGAAAACGTTCGTTGCCGTTGGCCCATTGGTTACCAATGACGTCAACGGCAACGAACGCTTTAACTCGCTGCCGTGGTGCGGTCGGTAACCAGTTGGCCTTCGTTGCGCATGGCATAATCCTGCCCTACTTTATCGTCTTTACGCACGAACGGGCGGATAATCAGGCGGGTACCCCGGTCGTAGGTGAACAGCCGGTAGATCCAGTTGCTGAGCACTACCAATTTGCTGCGGAAGCCGATCAGGTACCAGATATGAACAAACAGCCAGGCCATCCAGGCGATGAAACCGCTGAGGTGCAGGCTTTTCGATAGATCAGCCACGGCCCGGTTCCGGCCAATAATAGCCAGCGACCCTTTATCAAAGTATTCGAACGGACGGATCTCGCCATGACGTAGCATCAGCGTTAGGTTCATGGCCAGATGCTCCCCTTGCTGAATAGCCGGTTGGGCTACACCTGGGTGCCCGTTTGGCCATTTTTCCGATTTCATATTGGCAATATCACCAATGGCGTAGATGCCCTCAACACCCTTCACGCGGCTGTATTCGTCAACCAGGTAACGCCCACGTTCAACGGATTCGGCGGGCATTCCGTCGATGGTAGCACCGGACACACCCGCTGCCCAGATTAAAGTTTGCGCGGAAATTTGTTCCCCTGACTTGAACGTCACGATAGTACCGTCGTAGCTCTCGACAAGCGTTTTTGTCTTGGTGACAACGCCCAGGTCATCCAGATAACCCTGCGTTTTGGCCGCTGACTCCGGCGACATGGGGGGTAATACACGGTCGAGCCCTTCAACGAGATAGATATTCATTTTACTGAAATCCAGGCCCGGATAATCGTTGGGTAATACATGCTTGCGCATCTCGGCCAGCGATCCGGCCAGTTCAACGCCAGTTGGCCCCCCACCCACGATGACAAAGTTCAGCAGGCTCTGTCTGGTTTCGGGGTCCTTGATGATGCTTGCCTGCTCAAACGATTGCAACAGCTGACTCCGCAGGTTCAAGGCGTCAGGGATGCTTTTGAGCGGAAACGAATTATTCTTGATCTGATCATTGCCAAAATAGTTAGGCTTTGACCCCGACGCGATAACCAGATGATCGTACTGCAAATCACCGATCAGCGTAGAAATAGTTTTGGTAGCCGGATTTACACCCGTAACCCGTACCAGCCGGAAGTGGAAATCGTCATATTGTTCATCAAACAGCTTTCGGAGTGGTTCGGCAATGGCATCAGGTTCTAGGCCGGCCGTAGCCACCTGGTAGAGCAGGGGCCAGAATCCATGATAGTTCTGTTTATCGAACATCACTACCTGGAAGCCCTTGTTTTTTAAGCCTTTTACTACGTTGATTCCACCAAAACCACCACCGATCACCACTACGCGGGGCTTATTGGTGTCCGGGATATTTAGCGAAAGTTTATCGAAGTGTAACATTGTGTCTGTCCGTTGAATAGCTAACTGCTCTATCTACTGGTTTAGAGCGGGTTTTGTTCAAGCCCAACCGACTTACGGGTACTCGCTGGTGGCAAACAAAACCGCCCGATCTGGGGAGACCGGGCGGTTTTGTTTGCCGGAACGTACCTGGGTACGTTTATTTCTTAGGCGCTGCGGCTGGAGTAGTCGCTGGCGTTCCTGCTGGCTTGGGCGTAACACCCATTTTCTTCAGGACCATGTCTGAAATGTTGCCATCTTCCGGTGCATAAAGCAGGATAACCGCAGTACCAGCACCGGCATCCAGGTTGAATACGTGCGAATAGCCGTTTTCTTTAGCCACTGCGTCGATGTTCTTCTGAATGTTCTGCAATACCGGGCTTACCAGCTGCTGATACTTTTGCTGTAACGTAGCTTCAGCATTCTTCTGAAACTCCTGGAAACGAGTCTGTAAACCCTGCAGCTCTTTCTCGCGGTCGGCCCGGATCACTTCCGACATCTGAGCGCCCCCTTTTTCGTAAGCCTGCAATTTTTCCTGGAACTCTTTCTGCATCCGCGTCGACTCGTTTTCGAGCTGCGTCCGCTGAATAGTCAACTGGTTCTGAATATCCTTTGCCTGAGGTACCTGACCCAGCAGGTAGTCCATGCTCGTATAGCCAATTTTAATCGGAGTAGCTGCCGTTGCTCGTGGCGCAGTTGTCGCCGCTGGCGTGGTGGCAGGTGTGGTAACCGGCGTCGACGCCTGGGCTTGCGCCCGTGCGCTCAGGCCCCCCATCAACAGGGCTGCGCTAAGCGCCATGACCAGATTCTTTTTCATTCGACTGTTTATTGAATTATTATTTAGGTTTTGCACTGCTTGTTGGCTGGGCGATAGGGGTTTGTTTAGCTTTCTGGCTATCGGGGTCGAGCCCCAGTTCCTCCATCACATAATCGGTATAATCGTGGCGGGGGTCGGTGTATAACATCAACATCCCTTCACTGGCTTTATCAAAAATAAAATTGAGCTTCCGTTGCGACGCCACCTTTTCCAGGGCGCGGTTCAGTAACTCCATTGGTCCTTTCATGAGTTCCTTCTTTTTCTGGAAAAGCAGGCCCTCATAACCAAACACTTTGTTGTTGTACTCTCTGGCTTCGCGTTCCTTATCACCAATGACGCGTTGCCGTTCCCGCTTCATATCATCGGTCAGCAAAATCTCTTCTGCCTGGTATGCACGTTGCATTTTTTCAATCTCTAGCTGCTTGTCCAGTATGTCTTTCGACCACCGATCGGCAAACTGATCTATTCCCTCCTGCGCCTTTTTGTATTCGGGTAACTTACTGAAAATGAAATCGGTATCAACGTACCCAAATTTTTGTGCCCAGGCCGGAATAGTTCCGGCAAGAAACCACAAAGTTACTAAGAACAAACCCCTTTTCATACAGCTCTTCGGTGGTTGTCTGATGGTTAGATGTATTTACGAAGAGAACGTTTAAACAAGCAAACAATTTTAGTTTACTGTTTACAGTTTACCGTCTTCTGTTGCGCTGCTAATGAGCGAAGCAACGGTAAACAGCAAACGGTAAACAGTAAACTCCTTATCTGAACTGTTGACCGATTGTAAAGTGGAACTGGCCTGTACCAGCCTGTTGAACGCCCGGCACGGTGTCGAAACCCCAGCCGTAGTCGATCCCGATCAGGCCGAAGGCTGGCATGAAGATACGGGCACCAGCTCCCGCTGAACGACGCAGGTCAAACGGATTATACTGCTTGTAACTGGCCCAGTTGTTACCCGCTTCAACGAACCCCAGCACAAAGATCGTGGCCGACGGATTCAGCGAAACCGGATAACGGAGTTCGGCAACGTACTTGCTATACACTACCCCCCCCTGGTTTAGCTCATTACCGACAGGTACCCGGTTGTTGTCGAGCGTGATTACGCGACGGTCGGGATAGCCGCGCAGACCGATGATGTCTTGCGCCAGCGCAAATTGACCCTGACCGGCCAGACCCGAACCACCCAGTACGAAGCGCTCGAAAGGTCCGATCGGTGTGCGGGCGTTATAGCTACCCAGGAAGCCCATATGCGCCCGGGCATTCAGTACGAACTTACCCACGGCGGTTTGGAACCAGCTGGCATCGAACATCCATTTGTGGTATTCTACCCACTTGTATGGGTTCGACTGATCAACCTGGTAATCCTTTGGCCGGAACACCGAATAAGGAGGTGTAAACGAACCGCTCAGCGTAAACGATGAACCCAGACGGGGGAACTGCGGATTGTCGATGCTATTCCGCGATAGTGTGGTGTTGAACGTGAAGTTATTTGAGATACCGTTGTTGTACCCGTTACCGAAGATGGCGATGTTGTTCAGGTCGTACCGCTGGTAAGTGATCGAGTTACTCAGCGAGAAATAGTCATCGGGCACTTTCAACTGCCGGCCTAAGCCCAGTGTAATTGCCGTGTTGGTATAGGCACCAATCGGAACGGCGCTGCTCCCTGCCGACGAGTAGAAATCGAGACCAAACTGCCGGTAAACGGTGTGGCTCAAGCTCACCGATAGTGCGTTGGGCTTACGGCCACCTAGCCAGGGTTCAGTGAACGTGGCCGAATAAGTCTGATACTGCCGACCATTGGCCTGAAACCGGAGCGATAACCGCTGCCCATCGCCAGACGGTAACGGCCGCCAGGCGCTTAAGTTCGTAATATTACGGGCCGAGAAGTTGTTGAATGTTAGGCCTAACGTACCCACAAAGCCAATGAAGCCACCCCAGCCACCCGATAGTTCAATCTGGTCATTTGGTTTTTCTTCTACAGTGTATTCAATATCAACCGTACCGTCTGGTTGCGGAACCGGGTTGATACCGATCTTTTCCGGGTCAAAGTAGCCGAGCGTCGATAACTCGCGCTGGGTACGTACAATAGCTGTCTTCGAGAACTTCTGCCCTGGGAGTGTCCGAATCTGGCGCATCACCACGTGGTCAGACGTCTTCGTATTCCCATTCAAAATAATCCGGTTAATGGTGGCCTGCTTGCCTTCATAGATACGAATATCCAGGTCGATGCTATCGCCAACTACAGCCCGTTCAACGGGGTCGGCGCGGTAGTACAGGTAGCCATCATCCATGTAAACCGAACTCAGATCCTGACCCGGGTTGCCCGCCATTTTCTTCTCCAGCTCTTCAGGGTTGTATACATCGCCCTTCCGGATTCCCAGCACTTCGCGCAGTTGATCGCTCGTATGCAGGTAGTTTCCTTCAAAGTTTACGTTGCGGTAGTAATACTTTTTACCTTCCGCCAGTGTTAGCTTGAGGCCAACTGTTGCCCCACCATTATTGATAATGCTATCTTTTTCGACAACGGCATCCCGATAGCCCAGCTTGTTGTAGTAATCAACCAGCTTGCCTTTGTCTTCTTCAAATTTTTTAGGGATAAACTTAGATGGCGAAAACACACGGCCAAACCGCATTTGTTTGGTGCTCTTCATCTTGCTCCGCAACGCGCTTTCCGATACCTCTTCGCGACCAGCAAATTCGATATTATCGATCTTTACCTTCTCGCCTTTAGTGATCTGAATACGCATGGTAGCGTTATTGCGCGTACTATCGGGAATAGTGGTCACCTTTACTTTCGTATTCAGGTAGCCTTTCTCGATATAATACCGGCGAACCGCCAGTTGGGCATTTTTGATATCCGTGTTGGTGATGATCTTACCGCGAGTCAGCTTTACTTTTTCTTTCAACGACTCCGACTCCCCTTTCCGAATACCCGAATAGGTGATCTGGAACAGGCGCGGCCGTTCGATAACCTTGAATTGCAACCAAACGGTATTACCTTCTACTTTGGTCGCATTCATGACCACATCGAAGAGCAATCCCGAATCCATCAGTTTACGGATGGCCCCGCCCTGCGCTTCGCCAGGTAACCGTATTTTGTCGCCTTTCTTCAGGCCTGTCAGTGATATCAGCGAATTAGGATCCAGAAACCGGGTTCCTGTGAGTGACAAGCCGCCAATGATATATTCTTTTGGGCTATTGTAGTCGGTGAGTGCGTTGGTCACAGGAGCAGGAGCAGCGGCCTGTGGCGTACCATAACCGACACGTACCTGCGCCCAGCCGTCAGTACTGGCCGATAAGACTGTGATGAGCAGGCTGGCAAAGAGAAATTGTTTCACGGATGAAAGTTTACAGTTTTCTGTTTACTGTTTTCAGTTGTGCTGCCTTGCAGAGAAGTCCGTGAGAAACGGAGCAAACTGAAAACCGGGCGGCGAACCGCTCATTTTACGACTTGCTCGCTGGTTTTCCCAAATCGACGTTCGCGCTTCTGATAGGTTAAAATAGCCTCCCAGAGATGCGGTTTTCGGAAATCGGGCCAGAGAACATCGGGCATATAAAACTCGGAATAGGCCAACTGCCACAGCATGAAATTACTGATCCTCATTTCGCCGCTAGTGCGAATCATCAGTTCTGGATCAGGAATACCGCCTGTGTTCAGATAGCTATTGAATAGACCCTCATCAATGTCGCTTGGTTGGAATCGCCCGCGTTGAATATCAGCCGTTAGATGCCGAACGGCTTCCAGAATTTCCCAGCGTCCGCTATAACTCAGCGCCAGAATCAGCGTTAATCCTGTATTACCCTCTGTGGCCCGCATGGCTTCCTGTAGCTCGCGCTGGCAATCCTTCGGCAAACTTTCGGTATGGCCAATCGTCGACAAGCGTACATTATTGTCCATCAGCGTTTTGATCTCTCCCCGAATTGTGTGCACAAGGAGCGTCATGAGCGCGTCTACTTCAAATTTTGGGCGGTTCCAGTTTTCAGTCGAAAAGGCATAGAGGGTCAGGTATTTGATACCCAACTCAGCACAGCCTTCAGTCACCTCCCGAACGGCTTTAATGGCGCTTCGATGCCCGAACACCCGGGCGGCTCCCTGCTGTTTAGCCCATCGTCCGTTCCCGTCCATGATAACGGCGATGTGCTGGGGGAGATTGCCAGGATCAATATGGTCTTTCATTCAACCAATTGGTTTTTAACAACTTTTAAGGATAGGCCGGGTCAGTTACCACCCCGGTTTATCGGACTGCGAAGGTACGCAACCCATTACCCGTTTCAAAATCTACTTAATTAGTAGGAAGGCCGTTTGAACGCCTTGAACGCCTATATTTGCCCAGGCCAATAACGGGGCATACCATTTGTCGGTTTGTTCGTCGTTAAGAAGTCAACGGATTTCCCCGGCGGCTATCAATGGCCAATTGGCCGGCCTCCTTTATTCGTCCATACGTCTAATGAAACGTTCTACACTTCTCTTTTTTGCGCTGATCACAGTAACTATCGGCTGTACAAAAACAGATGACCCTGTTGATGCTCAGCCTAAAACAGTCAGTGATGTACTGACCGAAACAGCATCGTTCTCTTTATTGAGAGCAGCCGTTCAGCAGGCAGGGATGAGCGACGCGTTAAAGGCAACAAACCTTACCCTCTTTGCCCCTACCGACGACGCCTTTAAGGCAAAAGGGTACACCACGCCGGAATCATTCAACGCGCTATCGGCCGATGCGCTGCGCAGTCTTATCCGCTACCACCTCGTTACGGGGGTTGTAACCACCAAAACGCCGGAAGTAAGCTCAGCCAGTAATCTGCCCGTTGAAGCCGCCAACAAATCGGTGCTTTTTCTGACCAATAGCACAACCGGGCTGTTCGTCAACGGCAGTAAAGTGACTAAAGCCGATCAGTCAGTAGCCAACGGGGTGATTCATACTATCAACACCTTGCTTACGTCGCCAAATGGAGATGCCCTTACCACGTTAAAAAACCGGACCGACGTTGGTTTGCTGGTAGCCGCTCTAACGCGCGGTGCCGCCTCCCGCCCTGAACTGATGAGCATTCTGAGCGGTACAACGACCAATGCGGCCTACAGAACCGTTACGCTCTTTGCCCCAACCGATGCGGCTTTTGTAGCAGCCGGCTACCGTACGCTTGCCGATATCAACGCGGCCTCGCCAGCTACACTGGCGAATCTGCTCAGCTATCATATTGTGCCGGGAATGGTTTTCTCGAATCAGTTACAGGCGGGTCAGCTCACCACGCTCAGCACCGCGACTACTACTAAACTAACGGTTGCTGTAACGGCAGCCGGGCCAACGATCAAGGGGAATAGCAACACTGCGGCGACCCCAATCAAGGTAGCTGATCTCATTAGCAAGAATGCGGTTATTCATCTGATCGATCAGGTGTTACAGCCTTAGAATTCGGTGCTTTACAGCTCAAAAAGGTCGCTGTTAATGTACTAGCTGGGTACATTAACAGCGACCTTTTTAAGCTGTAAAAGGCTCTTTGACCAAAACCAAGTGATAAAGCTAACCAGCATCCACCCGGCTCATCACCTGCGTTACTTCAGTGCCTGACCCGGTTTTATGCTTTCAGCTCTATCTTCCGGCCAGTTTCAGCAGCCCGATAGATCGCCTGGAGCAACTTCACATCACGCAGGCCCTCTTCACCCGTAACATGATCAGGCAGTTTTTTACCGGCCAGCAGCTCTTTACAAACCCCGTCCATGTGAGCAGCCTGATGATTCACCACGGGCATATCGATTACCCCTTTGCTGGTTCGTCCCTTTAATGGTCCATACCCAAAAGCGGGCGACAGCTCAAACCAGCCATCCTGGCAGGAAGCGTACAGACGCTCTACCCCTGCCGTGTAGCTGGTGGTTGAATTGGAAACGGCGCCACTTGGAAACTGGAACTGCCAGAAAAGTGTCTCTTCCACCTCTTTAAACTTCTGGGGATCAGTCTTCGGCGAAAATTGTGCGGTGACCGAAACAGGCTCTTCACCAGTCACGTACCTGGCCCCCTGAACGGCATAGATCCCAACGTCCATCAGCGCGCCCCCTCCGGCCATTGCTTTTTTCAGGCGCCACTGGGTTGGATCACCAATCTTAAACGCATCACTGGCTTCAACGAATCGTACTGGGCCAAATACTTTTTGCTGCCCCAGGCGCATCACCTCCTGCGTAAATGGCTCATAATGCAGCCGGTAGCCGATAGCCAGCTGACGGTCTGCCTTTTTACAGGCATCGATCATTGCCTGGCAGTCGCTGGCAGTAATAGCCATTGGTTTTTCGCAGATCACATGCTTGCCCGCCTGCGCTGCCCGAACCACAAACTCGCGGTGCATGGAGTTAGGCAGCACGACATAAACGACATCAATGTCTTTATTATCGATAATGCGGTCGAAGGTTTTGTAGTCGTACACATTCGCTTTGGGAATGTCGTACTTTTTCATCCACTCGTCAGCTTTGGCCGGGGTACCCGTTACAATGCCCGCTAGTCGGCAATTGGTTGTCTGCTGCAACGCAGGGGCCAATAGGTTTTTGCTGTAATAACCTAGCCCCACCAGAGCAATACCCAATTTACGGCCAGGCTGATTTGTGGTCGACTGAATTGGCCTTCCGAGGGCGTCGGTCAGCGTAGGTATAGCCAGTGCAGAGGCGCCAGCGTTCATCAGAAATTGGCGGCGGGATTGGGAGGTCAACTTTGTCATAGGGGAAGTAACAAATAAGTCTATATCCCAAAAGGCCCTGCGATAATAGCTTTACCCGTACAAGCGAGTTTAACGTTCCATTACGGCGCAGCCGACTCTCAGGTACGTTGTCGGTTCGGTGCGGTGTTCCCGACTGAATGGTCAGAAATACCGCACCGATTTTAGCCTCTCTAAGTCAGCTATCCAGTGTTTGTCTTACTGGCGCGGTTACGCTCTACCAGTCATTTTGGTTAAGGCCAGTAGATTGTCACTTACCTCATCTGTCAGCTGGCCGGGTTGAAGCCGCCATTGCCAGCTATAGCCACCTAAGCCCGGCGTATTCATACGGTGCTCTTCGTTGAGCGAGAGAACATCCTGAACAGGCAAAATGGCCAAACGCGCCACCGACTGCATGGCCATACGGGTCATCAAGGGTACTACATTGTCTTCAGTGACTGTTACCCCCGTATACGTGCAGAGGCGCTCGTGTAGCTCATCTGTCCCCTGCCGATACCAGCCCAACGTGGTGTTATTGTCGTGAGTACCTGTGTACACTACGTTGTTCAGCGTATGGTTGTGCGGAATGTGCGATGAGGTAGGCAGGTCATCGCCAAAGCCAAACTGAATGACGCGCATTCCCGGAATAGCATAATGACGCAGGAATGGCTGTATCTCCGCCGAACGTGCGCCAAGATCCTCGGCAATCAGCGGCAACTGTACAAACTGCCGGTACATGGCGTGAATAAACGCTTCTGTTGGGGCCTGTACCCACTGTCCCACTTTTGCGGTTGGTTCAGTAGCCGGAATCTCCCAATACATATCGAAACCCAGAAAATGATCCAGACGCGTCAGACTGTATAATGACATTTGGTGACGCATTCGCCGAATCCACCAGGAAAAGCCAGTCCGTTCGTGTTCAGCCCAGTCGTAAATCGGGTTGCCCCACCGTTGCCCGTCAGCCGAGAAGTAGTCGGGAGGCGATCCGGCAACGTACCTGGGCATGCCCTCGGCATCGAGCTTGAAGAGCTCTTTGTTAGCCCAGACATCAGCACTGTTTTGCTGAACATAGATTGGAATGTCGCCAATCAGGTGAATTTTTCGGGCATAGCAATAGGTGATCAGGTCGTTCCACTGTTGGTAAAACAGGTATTGCAGCACCTTCACCACTACTATTTCGTGCGCTAATCGTTCCGACTGGCTGGCCAGTTCATCCGCATCACGGCGAACAAGGGCATCGGGCCAGTTGGTCCAGGTAGGTATGTTCAGATCTTGCTGGAGTGCCACAAACAGGGCATAATCATCCAGCCATTCTGCCTGCCGGTAGCAAAAGGTATCAAAACCCAATCCTTCAACGGTAAGCCCCTGTTCAATGAATGTTTCAGCTGCCTTGCGAAGTAACGGCTGTTTTTTCGACCAGGCCGTAGCCATCGACGCCTCTGTAGCCTGCCATTCGGCTGCCAGCACTGCCACGTCGCTGGCAGGCAGTAACCCTTGTTCTACGAGCCGATCGAAGCTGATCATGATCGTATTCCCGGCAAAAGCCGAAGGGCTACTATAGGGCGAAAACCCGGCACCGGGATCGAGCGGGGTAAGCGGCAGAATTTGCCAGTATGTCTGACCGGAGCGCTCCAGAAAATCAGCGAATTGATAGGCGGCCGGTCCCAGATCACCGACGCCATGAGCCGACGGCAGCGACGTAATGTGGAGCAGCAAGCCACTCGAACGAAGTTGCAACATAGAAGAAACGTTGAGTTTTCAGTTGTTGGCAGGCCAGACCATAGCCAGGTCTGCCAACAATACGTACGTCTCTTCAACCTTGCGGTCTCCGTAATGTTTTATCAGGCCTCGCCCACGGGACCACCAAACCCGCCGCTGGGAAAGCGAAATGTATCGTCGGGCTGGTTGATTGACCCAAAATTATCTTCGTACTTACGAATGTTCTCTTTTAATGCCTGCAACAGCCTTTTCGCGTGTTCAGGTGTCAGAATGATGCGCGATTTTACTTTGGCTTTGGGCACACCCGGCATCAGGCGAATAAAATCGACGATGAACTCACTGTTCGAGTGAGCGATCATGGCCAGATTCGCGTAGATACCTTCGGCAATCTCCTCACTTAATTCGACGTCGATGGAGCCGTCGTTATTGAAATTTTGCTGTTCCATGGCTCAAAAGTAGACTATATGTCTGACAATAAAATAACCCTGATACCAGAGGTACCAGGGTCTTCCTTTACAAGTGGGGAAAGTTGAAGCTATTTACAAACACACGCGAACGTGCATCATGTAAGTCAAGCCGAACAAGCCGTTTTCACTAACTTGTTTACAAAAATAGAAAATAGTTAAGAGACCGCCAAGTTATGCAACAGCTTTGAGTTAAAGGTAAAGAGCCCCGACTATGATCCGGGCTCTTTACGGCGTTTCTAAAAAGTGAGTGGCCTCTCAGGCTTCAACCGGTGCCGCCGCAATGGCCGATGACGGAATTGCCGCCGATGTCAGTTCAATTTCGTCGCCATGCTTGTTCAAGAACCTGAACTCAGTGATGCCTAACGAACTGTCTTTCACCAAATTCACCCATGTCTTATATCTCAAAAACCATTGACGCTGCCGGGAGAGTAACCCTTTTGTGAAGAAAGCGTGCAGGAAGGGATGCACCACGATCTGGATACCACGCTCATTCTGCTTGGTCAGAATATACTCGAGGTTGCCCTCAATAACGTCGGTTATGAGTACGCTCGCCTGAATACTGCCTGTTCCATTACAGGTTGGGCATACCTCACGCGTCACGATGTTCATTTCGGGACGTACCCGCTGCCGGGTAATCTGCATCAGGCCAAACTTGGTCAGGGGAAGTATGGTGTACTTCGAGCGCTCGTTCTTCATTTCCTCGCGCATGATATCGAAGATAAGCTTTTTGTTTTCGGCCTTCTTCATATCGATGAAGTCGATCACAATAATGCCTCCCATGTCGCGCAGCCGAAGCTGACGGGCAATTTCGCGGGCTGCCTCCCGGTTCACACTAATGGCAGTAGCTTCCTGATCTTCTTCTGAGTTCGATTTATTACCGCTGTTCACATCAATGACGTGCAGGGCTTCCGTGTGCTCAATAATCAGGTAACCACCACCGGGCAAACTCACCGACCGGCCGAAAAGCGACTTGATCTGTTTTTCCAGCCCGAGGGCCTCGAACATTTTCGTTTTGCCGCTGTGCAGTTTTACAATCTTCTCTTTTTCAGGAGCAATCGTATGAATGAACCGGCGAATTTCATCGTAGCTCTCCGGCGTATCAACCGTAATGCTATCAAACGATTCGTTGAGCATGTCGCGCAGAATCGACGAAGCCCGATTCATTTCGCTTAATACCCGATCACGTGGTCTGGCGTCGCGCAGCGTTTGCATGGCCCGGTCCCACTTGTCGATCGAGTCTTGCAGGTCGCGGTCGAGTTCTTCAACTTCTTTTCCCTGCGCTACCGTTCTGACAATGACCCCAAAGTTTTGAGGTTTGATCGACGACATCAGGCGAATCAGCCGGTTTCGCTCACCGCGATCCGTAATTTTCTTCGACAGATTGACCCCGTTTGAAAAGGGGACGAGCACTAAATAACGGCCCGCAATAGAAATATCACACGATAGGCGCGGTCCTTTGGTCGAGATGGGTTCTTTAACCACCTGTACCAGAATAGACTGCCCTTTAGTCAACACTTTATCGATCTTTCCGATCTTGTCGATGTCCGGCTCCAGTTCGAAACCTGACAGACGTCCTGTGTTGACGCGCTTGGCGATTATATCTTTAGTTAACTTGTTTAGGGAGTTGATATGCTGACCGAGGTCCTGATAATGCAGGAATCCGTCTTTTTCGTGACCCACATCGACAAATGCCGCATTGAGTCCCGATGACAACTTCTTAACAGTACCTAAATAGAGATCGCCAACCGTAAAGCTGCTTTCCGACTCATCGAGGTGGTACTCTAACAGGCGTTTATCCTGCAATAGAGCAATCCGGTCCCCTTTCTGAGTGGAGCTGATTACAATTTCGTTGCTCACAAGCTGATGGCACGGTTAGAATGGCATGTATAAAACAAAGAAGCCACGCACGCAAAAAACGGCGGGGCTTCTTAAAGGGAGTTGTCAGTTTGCCGTTTACTGTTGCTTCGCTAGTGAAGCGCATCGCAACCTAGCGAAGCAACAGTAAACGGCAAACTGTAAACTATTTCTTCTTGTGCCGATTCTTTCTGAGCCGTTTTTTCCGCTTGTGGGTGGCAATCTTGTGCCGCTTCCGTTTTTTACCGCAAGGCATAGTCTAATGGTTTTTTTGATGTGTTAAACTTACTGACGATCTACCACCCGGCAGACCCTATTTTTTGAGTTTACTGTTTACCGTTTGCTGTTTACAGTTGTGCTATTTAGGAGCATGTTGCCAATAAACAGCGCAACAGAAGACTGAAGACAGTAAACTCTATTGCATTCGTTCTTCCAACTCTTTTATCGCCGCCTGAATCTGCGGATCCTTTTCGTTGGCTTTCACCTCGGCCAATACTTTTTTGGCCTCCGCTTTCTGATTAGCCTCTACCAGACTGACGCCCAGATAAAACTGCGCCTTTCGGTTAGCAGGGTCATTGATTAAAATCTGCCTGAACCGGTCGATGGCTTTACTATATTGCCCCGATCGCATCGACAGCATACCCAGATTGAACAGGGCCAATTCGTTTGTGGGGTCCTGCTGTAGCACTTCGCGCAACAGCATAATTCCCTGCATCGGCGTTTGGGTGTTGACGTACGTCATCGCCATGTTGGCCTTTGCTGCCAGCAGATTTGGATTCTGCGCCAGGGCTTTCTGATAATAAACCCGGGTTTGATCACCCAAATAGGCGGCTTTCTGTTCAGCTATGGCAAAACCATATGCTTCAAAGTACTGGTTGCCAGCGCGTAGATTAGTCTGTTCCGTTGGGTCGATTTTAGCAATTTCACCAGCGTAATAGGCTGCACTATCGAACCGGTTAACCGACCGAAAAAAGGTAATCAGTTGTTCGGCTACGCTCTTTCGGGTGGCTGGCTGGGCGGCAGCATAACGCTTCTGTAACCCTTCTGCCGTCTTCTGCTGGTCGGCTGTAAGCGGTTCGTTATGCTGAACATCAGCCTCCGTTTTCTCGCCCGTATTAGCTGCTACATTCAATGAATCAGCAACGGGAGTATCGGTAGACCATCCACCCGGCGCATTGCCCAACTGCTTCGTCGCATTTTGAACAACGACCCTGGGCAGGCTATATAAGCCGGCACTGAGTACAATAGTTGATGCTATGACAAGTACGGTTGATGCTTTCATGCCCAGAAACGGGTCGAGCGATGGTTTAGAAACAGCCCTGCGATTGGCTTACGCAGCAAAGCGCAGGGCTGAATCGATTGTTTACTCGGCCGATACTTTGGCTTTGTCGCTTGTTTTCACTTGCTCAACGAAGATTTTAGCCGGCTTGAAGCTGGGGATAAAATGTTCGTCAATTACCATGGCCGTATTCTTGGAAATATTACGGGCCACTTTCTTCGCACGCTTCTTATTGATGAAGCTCCCAAACCCGCGAACGTAAATATTCTCACCTTCGGCCAGTGAATTCTTGATCACCGAGAAGAACGTCTCCAGGGTTGAGGTTACATCTGCTTTATCGATTCCGGTTTTATCGGAAATCTCAGCGATTACGTCTGCTTTCGTCACGACTTTACTAAACTTTAGCGATTACTTGTATGTTGATTTTCTGGCACTGAAAAAAGGAGTACAAAGGTAAGGCTTTTCGCTTGATAATGAAACCCCTCGCTTCTTTATTCCCATTCAACGGTGAAATCTTCTTCTTTATTTTGAACTGGCAATCAGACCACAACGCACTAACAGGTGACTCTTTAGTCGCCACGTTTGCCCCTACGCTGGAAGCCTGGTACGACCAGCATCGGCGCGATCTACCCTGGCGAAATACGACCGATCCGTACCAGATCTGGCTCTCCGAAGTCATCCTACAACAAACCCGTGTAGCCCAGGGACTTCCCTATTATCTACGCTTTACAGAAACGTACCCGACCTTGTCTGATCTGGCGAATGCCAATGAACGGGAGTTGCTTCGACTCTGGCAGGGGTTGGGCTATTACTCACGCGCCCGTAACCTGCACCAAACGGCCAAATTCATCGCCAGCACACTCGGTGGGCAGTTTCCGGCTACGTATCGGGATCTACTTGCTTTGAAAGGAATAGGTACGTATACGGCGGCGGCCATTGCTTCTTTTGCGTTTGGCGAACGAGTTCCGGTAGTCGATGGCAACGTGTATAGGGTGCTTGCCCGTGTCTTCGGCATCGAGGAAGACATCACGACCACGCCGGCCAAAAAGACCTTTGCTTCTCTGGCAATCCGCCTGATCGCACACGCCCTTGATCCGGCTACGTACAATCAGTCGATCATGGAATTCGGAGCTATTCAATGTACGCCCGTTGCTCCTAACTGTCTGTTCTGCCCATTACAGCAACAGTGCCGGGCCTACCAAACCGGCAGGCAACAATTATTGCCGGTAAAAAAGAAAAAAGCACCGGTGCGAGACCGTTTCCTTACGTATTATGTCCTCAGAAAGGGAGAAGGACCCTCCCTGAAACTGGCCATGAGGGAACGTACCGGTCGTGATATCTGGCAAAATCTATACGAATTCTATGGATTTGAAACGGATGAACCTGCCCTTATCTGGCGTGCCATCGACGTTCCCGATGAGGTGAACGAATTGGTCGTACAGGGCGTTTTGGTTGGCCCGGCCGGTATGGAGCAACAACTGCTCTCACACCAGCGGATACGGGCTGTCTTTCATGAAATTGTAGTGCCGGAAACAATTGATATACCACTTCCAGATAGAGTAGACTGGTATTCAATGGAGCAGGTCAGACAGTTACCCAAGCCCGTTCTGATCGCTGCTTATATTGACAAACAGTTTGCATAAGTCTGTAGTTTTCAGTATCTTTAATACGACTAACCCCCGTCTTAAACCAGTTTTAACGCATCGCATAACATGGCAAGTTTGAATAAAGTTATTCTGATTGGCAATGTCGGTAACGACCCTGAAGTGAAGTATTTTGATGGTGGCAGTGTAGTCGCCCGCGTCAGTCTGGCCACCAATGAAACGTATACGAACCGGAACAACGAACGGGTTGAACAAACCGAGTGGTTCCGGGTCGAGTTCTGGAATGAGCAGGCAAAAACCATTGAAAAATACCTCAAGAAAGGCAATCAGCTTTATGTTGAAGGTCGTCTGCGTACGGAGACATACACAGACAAGGAGGGTAAAGAGCGTTTTTCATTGGGTGTTCGGGCCCAGACATTTCAATTCATTGGTGGCAACCGGGAAGACGGCGGTCAGGTCGAGGCAGCTCCACGCCAACAGCAGGCAGCCCCTGCCGCTCCCGCTGCTCCCCGTCAGCAGGCACAACCTGCCGCGCAGCCAGCGCCCGCCCGTCAGGCGGCTCCGAAACCGGCTCCTGCCCCGGCCGCCTTCGACAACGGCGGCGATGATGACCTGCCATTCTAATTAAACTGTTTGCTGTTTACCGTTTGCTGTCTTAAGTTGTGCTATCAACTCGTTAAACTTAACTGAGGTAGCAAACGGTAAACTTCTTCTTATGGATCCAGGCGACCCGTCATCCACACAGGTGCTTCCAGTCGGCAACGACTGGAGCACCTATCTTAGTTTTTACGGCCCCTACGTGGCCGTAGTAGTACTGCTGCTTTTTTTGGCCGCACTGGCCTCCGCTGCCGAAGCCGCTTTTTTTACCCTTACCCCGCAAGATCGGGCACAATGCCGTGATAGCGATGCCCCCGCCTATCAGCGCATTGCTGCGATTCTGGAGCGCCCCCGCCGTCTGTTGGCTTCGCTGGTCATCCTGAACAACCTTCTCAATATCGCTATTGTGCTCATTGTCACGTATGTGGCGTGGGTCATGACGGGTGTTTCGCACGGCTCTGGCTGGCTGCTTGCCGGCATTACGTTGACCACTACGCTGGTCATTGTAGTCTTCGGCGAGATGGTACCTAAAATCTACGCAGCCCAGTATGCCCTGAGTGTTGCCAACAGTACCCTTTGGGTAGCTCGTTCAGCGATGCTGATTTTTACACCCATTTCGAGCTTACTGGTCTCGATGAGCAACCAGATCGACAAACGGATTCATCGACGTGGCTACAAACTGTCGGCCGAAGAACTAAGCGAAGCGGTGGAACTGACAGGTACGTCGTCGAGCGAGGAAGAAAAAGAATTACTGAAGGGCATTGTTAATTTTAGTAATCTGACTGCCCGGCAGGTAATGAGGGCCCGTATGGACATCACGGCCTTTCCAGACGATCTGCCGTTCCCCGACCTTCTTAGGCAACTCAACGACGCAGGTTACTCCAGGGTACCCATCTACAAAGAAACAATCGATCAGATTGAAGGCGTTTTGTACCTGAAAGACCTGCTTCCCCACCTGGCCAATGAAGATTCGTTTGCCTGGACATCGTTGCTTCGCCCTGTTTTCTTTATTCCGGAAACCAAAAAAGTCGACGACCTGCTCCAGGATTTTCAACGGAAACGGGTACACATGGCCATCGTTGTTGATGAGTACGGCGGCACCCGTGGTCTGGTAACGCTGGAAGATATCATTGAAGAGATTTTCGGCGATATCAACGACGAGTTCGACGAAGAAACACCAACAGGCTATCGGCGGGTCGATGAACAAACGGTGATTTTTGAGGGACGTACCCCACTCACTGATGTCTGCCGCATTCTGGATGTTGACCCAACCACCTTCGACGATGTACGAGGAGACAGCGAATCGTTGGGTGGCTTATTGCTCGAATTATTCAGTCGGCTTCCTGAAACTGGCGAAGAAACAACCTTTGACGATTTCAACTTTTATGTTCTCGCCGCCGACGACAAGCGTATCAGCGAAGTACGTGTTACCCAACAGAACTTAACAGAGAAATAGGAGTTGCTGTAGCGCGCCTCCTGGTGCATCACACATCAGCTCCTGACCAGCGCAATGCCGATTTGGCAACTTAGACACCGCCTGGGCAGGCAAAATTCGTTGTGCAGTTCAATAGCCCCCTGCGAATCAAAGGCATTGCGAACGCTCAGCCCTATGCTATCCCAACGTCTGGTTAGTTGATTGTCTTCAGCGGGTAGCTGTTCCAGAAGTGTCATGGCCCGGTCGAGCAGATCAGGTACGTCTTTGTACTTGGCGTATGCAGCCAGCAGCGGAACAGCCGTGTTGATGAGCAACGCTTCGATGGTCATCTCTCCCAGAGATGCCGACACTTTGTTGGCTTCGTTACCAAACCGGTAATGTGTCTGCCAATACAAGGAAGGTGTAATGCGGAGCGACTGAATGAGGGCTTCGGCATGGGCGGTTCCTGTGAGCGTCGAAAATAAGCTGCCGTTCTCCTGAACCAAGCGCGCCAACTGAGCGAGGCGCATTGTGGGGAAACCAGCAGGACGAAGCCGTCCCCATTTCCAGATGTGGGCTGGTAATTGCCTGTCAGTAAGAGCATATTTTACAGCCAGAAACTGGTATTCTCTCCGTAACGTAGCTACATACCCACCGTCCTGGCTGTCAGCTTCAGGCAATAAGCCAGCGGTGCCAAACAACAGGGCTTCAAGTTGAAGAAGATTATCCCTGTGCTTTTGTAATAATTTCACGGGCACCGCCCGGGCGAGTTGATCCATTGGGTCGGCATTCACTTTTGAGCCCAGGTACGTTGCCAGCAGCCGATAAGTAGTTTCTTCCCAATCCTGATTGGTTGCTTCGTATACGGACTTTACGGCATCAGCTTTCCGCTCCAGGCGTTGCATCAGGGCAGTATCGAGCATGGCGGTTTGGCGTAGCGGCTTCACCATCCTGAACTGCCCGGCGCAGGGGATAACGTCTGTTCCCCGGCTCAATGCCTCATACCTAGTCAGCAACGTACCCGGCGTATAGGGCGCGAGCTCAAGTGTAGGTAACAGGCTACCATCGGGACGAGATACGGGGGCATCATGTTGCCAGACAATGTGCAAAATGACATTATCGTAGGCGGGGTCGTGCTGATGGAAATGGAGCAGCCAATCAGACGTTTTTACGTGGGCTTCAACCGTCCCTACCCATTCGACGCCAGCAATGCGAAGACGGGCATTCAGAAAATCAGGACCTGCATTATGATTTCTGATACCAGGATGGATCACCTCAACCGGTTCACCGGTTGTAGTAATCAACTTTTCGTTGGCTACGTATTGAAATTGCCAGATGAAGTAAAGAAACGCTTCCTGAACGGTGAAATCGGTAGCTGCCATCAACGTAGTTAACTGGTTATAAATAAGTTCCAGAAAATAACGTCGAGATTGCCCTGCCTCTTTCCGTACGAGAAGAGACAAGGCAAGAGGCAAAGAGGGCTTAGGCTGGTTTCCAGCGCTTCAGCGATAAGTCATGCGCGGTATCATAATAGGACCGCAGGTTTGTCCAGTCAAAGACATCGGAAATGCTTTCGACCCGGTTTCGTTGCTGAATCCGGTCGCGCATACTCATGCGTACAAACCGGAAAAGGATGTCGGCAAGCTGGTCGGCGGCTTCGTTGAAACTCTGGGTACGTCGGTTCACCACGTAGATACCACGATTTTCGTAGTCGCGCATGATCTGCATGATAAAATCACCAAACCCCGACTGATCGCTCGTTACGGTTGGGATGCCCCTCACCACGCATTCGAGTGGTGTATATCCCCAGGGTTCATAATAGCTTGGGAATACACCCAGATGGCAGCCGCGTACAAACTGGCTGTAATCGAGACCAAACAGCGGATTTGTCGAGGCAATAAAATCGGGATGGTAGACGATCTTCACCCGGTCATATTCATTATTCACCAGGTTGGCCTGCCGAATAAACCGCGTCATATCGTCTTCCTGTAATAGGTCGTGCGTAACGAAGCGGGGCAACTGTTTGGTTTTCCAGCTTTGGATGGTCCGTCGGAGCCGGAGCCGCCAATATTCGTCGACGAACTTGTTAAGATCGGGCAGGTTATTGCTTTGTCCGGAAGCCGAGGCCAGAAATAACCGTTCGCCTACCTGCTTTTCAATAGCCTGGCTGGTTTCGCGAATTTCGTCGAGCAGGGCGCGGGTGTGCAGCACTTCGGGGTTGATGGACCGGTAGGGCTGCTTGGTCACCATAAACATCACCACGGTGGTATCCATGTTGGCTTCGCGCATGCGCCAGTTCAGCCGGGCAAGCGCTTCCAGTGTCAGATCATACCCCTTGTTTGTGAACTCGAACCGGCCCGACGTGAAGAAATAAAGCGTTTTGTCGAGATCGAACGAATAGTTCTGGAAGAAATGACCCATCACAAATTCATGGATTCTTTCTTTAAACTTCACGTGTAGGTTCTGAAACTCATGGGCCGCCGCAAACCGGGTCACGTTCAGGCCATTGGGCAGCACCAGGTCAGGATTTCGGCCTAGGAATACCTCACATTCCCGCGCTGTTACGTCGCTGACGGTGGTGAAAACATGGCTTTGCAGGGCAGCCAGTCGCTCAATCGTCGCCTGGGCTTCGATTCCATAATGACGCGCCTCTTTCTGCCAGTTAAACGAACTCAGCCGGGCATAAAATCCTTCTTCGTTCTGGGCCAGATACCGCCCCAACATGGTGGCGTGAGTCGTAAAGGTAGTAGCCACCCGAACGTTTTCACGGCGCAGGTCGGGCAGCCCAGACGCTGCCATCCACTCATGGAAATGAGCGGCCAGATCAATTCGTCGAGTATGATCGTCGGCCAGGAGTTTAATGAATACCCGGACCATCTCGCCGAACGCCAGCGTCTGGTCAACCAGTTCTTCGACACCCAGCGTCGGCAGTTGGTACCGTTCCCAAAGGCCACCTTTAAGCCCGTCAAGGTTGCTCATCAGGTTCTGGAAATTGAACAGGACCACGCGGGGACGACCCGTTACCAGCCAGTAGCCGTATTCGACGTCGTAACCCATCTGGCGCATTTTGCGCACGGTCTGCCCAATCTCAGTTTCATCAGGTTCGGTGATGGGTTCGTATTCGGCAGCGGCTTTCTGCGCAAAATAAGGCCCTAACAGGACGTAGTTATCATCCCATTTTTCGACCATAGCAGGTACCTTCGACCGGATAACGGTATAGATACCGCCGACCTGATTACAAACTTCCCAGGCGACCTCGAGCAGGAGTTTGCGTTTTGACGTTGAGCCTAATCGTTCCACGGCGGGTTAGGATGTGTGGTTTTGTCAGTGAATTAAATTGACCGCTAAGTAAGCGGTTTCCGGGTATGAAAATCGGTGTAGCTGTAAGTTTTACTGTAAACTGGCTAACTTACCACCTTTGCCTCCTGTAAGAAGCAGCTGCTAATGTATTCTGTTAGACCATCTAGGTCTTATAAAGCATGACCAAACATATTTTGCTAATGGATGGCCCCGATGGGCCAGGACTTATTTACCATGTCACGAGTGTATTGTTTCGTCATGGGCTCAATATTATTCGAAATGACGAATATGTAAGTCCCGACGGACGTTTTTTCATGCGCACCGAGTTTGAGTCAGAAGAGGTACAGAATAACCTTGACGGTCAGGCCGTTCTCGATGAGTTAACCGGCATTTTGCCCACTGGCGTGACCTTACGGCTCAACCCGAAAGCCAAAAAGAACATCGTCGTTTTTGTTACCAAAGAACACCACTGCCTGGGCGAGCTACTGATCCGGTATAGTTTCGATGAGTTAGACGCCAATATTCTGGCTGTGATCAGCAACTACACAACGCTACAGCCGCTGGTCAGCAAATTTGGCATTCCGTTTCATTATGTTTCGCACGAGAACAAAACCCGCGAGGAACATGAAGAAGCTGTTCAACGAACGCTGTCGATCTACCAGCCCGACTACCTGGTGCTGGCCAAATATATGCGCGTGTTGACTCCCGGCTTTGTCAGCTCCTACGCCAATCGGATCGTAAACATTCACCACTCTTTTCTGCCCGCTTTTGTGGGGGCCAATCCCTACCGGCAGGCATATGAACGGGGCGTAAAAATTATTGGTGCCACGGCCCATTTCGTCAACAACGACCTCGATGAAGGTCCAATTATTGCCCAGAACACGCAGGAAGTAGATCACCGCCACACTGCCACCGATATGAGCACGATGGGCCGTGACGTGGAAAAGATTGTGCTGTCTCAAGCCCTGAAACTCGTCTTCAACGACCACGTTTTCATCCATCAGAACCGAACGATCATCCTTTAATCAGTTTACTGTTTGCTGTTTACAGTTGCGCTGCTAATTCAGCCACTTGAGCCTTAGCAGCGCAACTGTAAACAGTAAACTGAAAACAGTAGACGCCTTTTTATGGCCCAACACAACGATACGGGAAAACAGGGGGAAGCTGCCGCTAGGCAGTATTTGCAGGATAAGGGCTATCAAATTCTGGAAACGAATTATCGGCATCAGCATGCCGAAATTGACCTGATTGTTCAGAAGGGTAAGATGGTTGTGTTTGTGGAAGTAAAAACCCGGTCGAATGTGAGTTTTGGTGAGCCCGAGACCTTCGTCACCTTTACGAAGGCTAATCTGGTCATGCGCGCGGCCGATCATTATATCTACGCCCGCGACTGGCAGCACGACATCCGGTTCGACGTGGTAGCCATACGCATCACACCCAGCGGCGAAGTGAAGATCAGGCACATCGAAGATGCGTTCTGCTGAAATTGGTTAAACACAGAGGTTTCACAGAGAACACGAAGAGAGTAATAAATAACAACTTTGTTGTCTCTGTGAAACCTCTGTGTCTCTGCGTTTAATCAATTTTTCTTATCGAACTTAAAAACGCCACCAATCCCGCTAATGCTCTGGCGCGGTGGCTGATCTTGTTTTTCTCTGATAAGGGTAGTTCACCGAACGTCTGCGTATACCCGTCGGGCAAAAAAAGCGGGTCGTAGCCAAAACCACCTTCGCCGCGTGCGTCGGTCAGGATCGTTCCGGTTACAATACCTTCAAACTGATATTCGGCCACTTCGCCGGTACCGGTGCGATAGACCAACGTGAACACTGACCGGAACTGCGCTCGCCGGTTGGTTTCCCCATCCATATTTTTAAGCAGCAACGCTTTGTTGCGTTCATTGTCGCGGGGTTCACCGGCGTAGTAGGCAGAATCAACGCCGGGTTCCCCATTCAATGCGTCTACTTCAAGGCCCGTATCGTCGGCAAAGCAGGCCACGCCGAAGTGGTCGAAGACGTACCTGGCTTTCTGGCGGGAGTTTCCCGGAATCGTCCCCGTTGTTTCAGGCAGTTCGTCTGTGCAGCCTATCTCGTGCAGCGTACGCAACGGAAACGCATTACCCAGCGCAGCAGTAACCTCGTCTAACTTGTGGGCATTATTGGTGGCAAAGCAGAGGTCCATAGCGATAAAAAAAGCCGTTGGGTACGTACCCAACGGCTCCACAAAAATAGAGTGATTCGCTTAATTTACCCGAAGAACGTCCATTTCAAAAACCAGCGGTTTATATGGCGTAATGATTGTTCCAGAGCCTGTGGCCCCGTAGGCCTGCCACGACGGAATGATCAGGAAAAACTTTTCACCACGCCGCACTTTCTGCAACGCCAGTGTCCAGCCAGAAATGACCGATGACTGACCAACCGTTACCGCATAACCTACCGTGGCACTGGTTGGATCACTGGCAATGGCAGCGGCAGTAGGTACGTTGGTATCGAATACGGTGCCGTCCAGTAGCTTACCGGTATACTGAATAGAGGCCGTTTCGCCTACTTTGATCAACGCCGAATCGGGATTAGCCCTGATCTTGACAATTCGGATTCCCCCGCCCAGCGTATCGCTAACTACCAGTTTATTGGCATTGATGTAGTCGACAATCTGTTCCTCTTCGGTTCGGATCGATACAACCCGAATATCATAACGGATCGGTGAATACTGAGGGAGTAATAATGTTCCCTGGCGACCCGCATCGAGCGAAGACGGTACCAACACAGCTACTTTCTCGCCTTCCCTGGCTACTGTCAAGCCCAGGAATATGCCGTTGGTTACCGTATTGTACAGGTACGACCCATAGAGCAACGCCCCCGATCGAACCGGATTGGTGCCATAGGTATAGGTAGCTGGATGCACACCATCTGTACTATCGAGGATGGTCCCATCGAGCCGGCTCGACATAACGTAGAAACGTACTTCGTCACCAACCTGGGCCGACTGGTTGGTTGGCGCCGATAGCATTTTCACGTAGTAAGCTCCTGTAGTGCCCAATTGGGTAGCTTGCACCTTTTGGGCCGTAATATATTGCAGAATCTCTGCGTCGTTTTCGCGTTGCTTGCGATCGGCAAGCGTTTCGCCGGTTTCCTGGCAACCCGTCAACCATACACCACACACAAGGCATGCAGCCAGCAGAAAATATCGTTCAAATACGTTACGCATAATACGTTACCCGTCGGTTGTAATACGTTAAAATACCTAGAAGCCTAATGACCCGAAAGTTGCCTGAAACGTTTGACTAGCTTCCTTTTATAACGGCGGCGGGTGACCGATTAGCCACCCGCCTGCTCGTTAATTTTTCTTAACGGCCACCCTGAGGCTGGCCTTGTGGCTGCCCGCCAGGCATTTGAGGCATTTGTTGCGGCTGCCCTTTGCTTACATCCACCAACTCAATATCGAAGATAAGGGGCGAATTTGCCGGGATAGTCGGTGGGGCACCTTGCAGCCCATAGGCCATGCCCGATGGAATAAACAACGTGCCTTTGGTGCCTTTGGCAAACTGCATGATGCCTTCTTCCCAACCGGGAATAATCATACCCACGCCCACCTGAAACTGAATGGGTTTACCGCCACTTTGCTGGTTGGTCAGCGAGCTATCGAACACTTTACCATTCAGCAGTTTGCCAGTGTACTGCACCTGCACGTTGTCGCCTTTGTTTGGTTTAACGCCAGTGCCAGCCTGATTAATGACATAATACACACCATTGGCTGTTTTCTGCGCCTTACCAGCCAGGCCATTTTTAGCCAGGTAGTCGGTCAGGATTTTATCGTCGATGGCTTTTTGCTTATCACGGCTTTCAGTCTGTGCTTTCTGGAATTCCTGTTCGTTCTGTACGTTCAGCAGTTTCACGTTGAACACAATGTCAGACCCTTTAGTGATACCCGGAGGAAACGGCTGGCCGGCCCGCGTGAACAGCGAATCGGCTTTAACGTAGAACGTTGCGCTGTCGCCTTTGCCCAACATCGCCAATCCTTCTTCAAACGAGCCTTTGAATGGAGGCACCTGTAGCATCAACTGAAGAGGTACCCCTTCTTTGTGCGTATCCCGAATTACGGAGTCTTTCGCGTTTTTGAGGGCCAGATGAAGCGTCAGTATATCACCGACTTTGGACTTACGAGCGCCTTCAATTTGCTCGTGCATCTGGTATTTCAGACCCGTCTCGGTAGTCTGCACACGGTCTTTGCCACAGGCCATCATCACGGCTGCCAGCAAGGTTGCTTTGGTAAGCGTCTTAATCTGCATGTTAAACTATATTCTGTTGAATGTGTTAGGTTTAGCTGTTTTCAAGCGAGTTAAACAGCAACAAGTTTTTCTTGGTAATCGGGTAAAACAGCCAGCAGTTTTTGCTCTGTTTCGGCCAGCGACAGTTTCATACGCCCCCCGGCAGCGTTTTTATGGCCACCACCGTTGAAATGCGTACTCACCAGATCACGTACCGAAAAATCGCCGACCGACCGGAAAGACAAGCGAATCTCATCGACCCGATCAATGAGTATGGCTGCAGCCGTTACCCCCTCAACGGAGAGCGCATAATTGACCAATCCTTCGGTATCCCCGGTTTTAGAGCGATATCGCCGTAGTTCGTCGGCAGTCAGCGTGATATAGGCAAAATTGTATTCGGGTAACACGCGCAGTTTTTCATTCAGAACGTACCCAAGCAGCCGGAGCTTATCAATGGATACGCCATCGAAAATGCGGCGGTGAATGCTGCTCACATCAATACCCCGTTCCAGCAGTTGAGCGGCAATCTGGTGTACTTCTGGCGTCGTGCTCGGGTGCCGGAACGAGCCCGTATCGGTCATAAGGCCGGCATACAGGCAAGCCGCCACATCAGCATTGATCAGGTTTCCCTCGCCAAGCTGATCGATCAGCTTAAAAATAAGTTGGGTTGTCGAGGCTGCCGTGGGGTCCCAGTAGGCCAGATCAGCAAACGATTCGGGTTCCAGGTGATGGTCGATCATTACCTTACGGGCGCGGGCCATACGGACCATCGGCCCTAGATCACGGATGCGGTCGAGCCCTGAAAAGTCGAGGCAGAAAATAGTATCGGCCTCTGCCATCAGCCCTTCAACAAGCGTCCGGTTTTTACCGTCATACGCTACCACCTGATCATTCCCGGGCATCCAGGCCAGGTTATGCGGGTAGTCGGTAGGTGTAACGACCGTTACAGCATGTCCTTTTTGCTGTAAATAGCCCGCCAGCCCCAGCGACGACCCCATAGCGTCGGCATCGGGGTTTTGATGGGTGGTAATCAGAATACGATGGGGGTGCCGCAGCAAATCGCCAATGGCCTCAATATCATGCATATTGTCTAACGGAGCAGCGCGCCGTTAACGGAAAGAACAGAGCAGCCCCCTGTCGACAAATCGGAAAAACGAATGGCGAAATTACGAATAATTTGCTAAACATGCCGGAGCCGAACAAAAGGGACAAAGAAAGATGTTTACAGTTTACGGTTTACTGTCTTCTGTTGCGCTGCTCAGGTATGTACTCATAAACCAGCAGCGCAACTGAAGACAGTAAACCGTAAACTGTAAACTCATTTCCATGAAAGGCTTTAATTTCTCTGAATTTGTACCACCCGAGCAGAATGGGGGTAGTAAATTCGATCAGTTGCTCAATATTTTTCAGCAACTACTGCTCATCACGTCAGGCGATGTTGAGCAGGCGATGGCCTGGATGAACCAACTTGACCGTCAGTACAACCTTACCGATGACAAATACGGCATGGGTAATTTCTTTGACGAGTTGAAAGAAAAAGGCTACCTGACGGAGGAAAATCAGGAAGGAAAGATTTCGATCACGCCCAAAACGGAGCAAACCATCCGTCGGTCGGCCCTCGATGAGATTTTCGGAAAACTGAAGCGGTCTAAATCGGGTGGTAATCACAAAACACCCTTTACCGGTTCGGGCGATGAACTGAGCAGCGATCTACGGACCTACCAGTTTGGCGATACGCTGGAACAGATTTCAATGACCGAGTCGATCAAGAATGCGCAGATCAACAGCGGTGTCGATGACTTCACGCTGATGGAACGTGATCTGGAAGTAACTGAGAAAGAGCAGAAGACGCAGACTAGCACGGTGTTGATGATCGATATCAGTCACTCGATGATTCTGTATGGCGAAGACCGGATCACTCCTGCCAAGAAAGTAGCGCTGGCGCTTGTAGAGCTGGTGAAGCAGAAGTACCCCAAAGATACGCTAGACATTGTGGTGTTTGGGAACGACGCCTGGCAAATTCAGGCTAAAGATTTGCCGTATCTGGAAGTAGGGCCTTACCACACCAATACGGTAGCGGGTCTGGAACTGGCAATGGACTTACTGCGCCGCCGGAAGAACAAGAACAAGCAGATTTTTATGATCACCGATGGGAAACCTACCTGTCTGAAAGAAGGGATTCGGTATTATAAAAACTCGTTTGGTCTCGACCGTAAGGTCGTTAGCAAAACCCTGACGCTGGCCGCTCAGTGTCGCCGCCTCGATATTCCGGTAACGACCTTCATGATCGCTACCGATACGTACCTGAAACAATTCGTGCAGGAATTCACAAAAGTGAACAACGGCCGTGCTTATTACAGCGGTTTACAGGGACTGGGCAATATGATGTTTGAAGACTTTCAGCGAAACCGCCGGAAGAATATTAAGTGAGTTTTGAACTAAGCCTGGCTACGTAGGCTCCTTGCCCCGGCTGATAGAACGTACCTACCAGTTCGGCCACATAAGTGAACTGGCCGGGCATAGACCAGATGGCCAGCCGTTGCGCACGCGTCGAGTCAGGCGCATAGATGTATGTATCCCCCATTTTGATCACCGGTTCAATAAGGGCCCGAATGGCGTCCTGGTCGTCGGTGTTGGCTGGGCAGATTGTGCTCATTAAAGCGTAGTACCGAAGCTGGCGCTTCGGTGCTACTGCTGCTTCACCAAGCCCCGGCAGATTTTGCTGGCGAGAGCGGGACCTTCGTAAATGAATCCAGTGTATACCTGAACGAGGCTGGCCCCGGCGTCGAGTTTTTCCTGCGCATCGGCGGCGGTTTGTATGCCGCCAACGCCAATAATCGGGAAGGCTCCGTTCGATTTTGTGTGCAGGTACCGAATCACCTCTGTTGAACGTACCTGAACAGGCTTACCACTGACACCGCCAGCTCCCATCTTGGTAACGGCAGCCTCGGGTGTCATCAACCCCTCCCGGCTGATCGTCGTATTGGTGGCAATTACCCCGGCAATGCCCGTTTCCTGCACAATCTCGATAATGTCATCGAGCTGGCTATCAGTCAGATCAGGGGCTATTTTGAGCAGAATTGGCTTCGGCTTGTTCTTCAGAGCATTCTCCCCCTGCAAACGACCCAGAATAGCGGTCAGCGGACCTTTTTCCTGCAAATCACGTAGGCCTGGCGTATTTGGCGATGACACATTGACCACGAAATAGTCGACGTCGTGGAACAGGTCACGGAAGCAAAGCAGGTAGTCATCCAGGGCCGATTCGTTGGCGGTAACTTTATTCTTACCTATGTTTCCTCCGATCAGCATGCGCGATGTGCCTGCACCCTGCCGGTAATGATGAAGCCGACCGGCCGCTGGCCCCGAGCCTTTATTGTTGAAACCCATCCGATTGATAAGCCCTTTATCTGCTTTGAGCCTGAACAGGCGGGGTTTCTCGTTACCTGGCTGCGGCCGGGGGGTTACCGTTCCGATCTCGATAAAGCCAAAGCCTAGACTACTGAGCTCATGCACCCATTCGCCGTTTTTATCGAAACCCGCCGCCAGGCCAACCGGGTTCGGAAAAGACAAGCCGAAAACAGTTCGTTCCAGGCTTGGGTGTCGGTAAATGAATAACCAGCGCAGCAGGCCAGGCAAGCCTGGAATTCGATGAGCCAGCTGCAGCACCGACATAGCGAAGTAGTGAACAGACTCGGCGTTGAAGCGGAATAGAATAGGTAGCAGAATACGGGTGTACATAGTTACAAAGGTACACGATCGAGGTCTGTGCGTCACTGTCTGACCGGCTGGTTGATTTGCAATTGCGGGGTAGTGTGCCGTATTTTGCGCATCATAAATACAGACGCTAATGACGTTCCCAGACGAACTCCAGTACACCCCTGATCACGAATGGATTCGGCTCGAAGCCGACGGTACAGCCATCGTAGGCATCACTGATTTTGCCCAGCACGAACTCGGCGATATCGTCTATGTAGACATCAACACCCTGGGTCAGACACTGGCGAAAGGGGAGATTTTCGGGTCAGTTGAAGCCGTTAAAACGGTATCCGATCTGTTTATCCCCGTGGCTGGCGAAATTCTGGAAATGAACGATGAAGCCGAAAAAAGCCCGGAACTGGTTAACACAGATCCCTATGGCCGTGGCTGGATCGTTCGCATCAAACTGACAGATGGCACCGATACCGATGATCTGCTGTCGGCCAGTGCTTACCAGGAATTGGTTGGACAATAAATAACCGTTTACAGTCTTCTGTTCTCAGTTGCGCTGCTTGTCAACCTTGCGTGAAGCTGGCAACGCAACTGAAAACAGAAGCTTGCAAACGGTAAACTCCTTTTTCATCGGCTCCAGCGAACAGTCTGTTTATGGAGCCTTTTTTATGCCTATGCACCTCCTGATTCGCTCGGCCCGCGTGGTCGATTCTCTCTCTGCCCATCATGAGCAGGTCGTTGATCTGATCATCGAAAACGGGCTTATTCGTCAGATTGGCACTGAGTTGGCCGTTCCGGCTGGGGCACAGGTTGTTAACGTACCAAATCTGCATCTATCGGCAGGCTGGGTTGATGGGCGGGCAGCGGCCAACGACCCGGGGCACGAACACCGGGAAACGCTTACTGACCTGGCCAGCGCTGCCGCCGCCGGTGGTTTCACCGATGTAGTTCTGTTGCCCAACGCCAGTCCTGTGGTCGATGCAAAAGACACGCTTGGGTACGTTCGGCGGATGGCCGACGGGCAACCTGCCCGCCTGCACCCAATGGCGGCTATCACCAAGGGCGCGAAAGGAATCGACTTCACCGATATGATCGACCTGCACCGGGCCGGAGCCATTGCCTTCTCGGATGGTGATCACCCGTTGCAGAACCCCGATCTGCTCTTGAAGACACTGCAATACCTTAGACCCATGAACGGGCTATTGGTGAACCGGGCCGAAGAACAGTTGCTTACCCAGTTCGGGCAGATGCACGAAGGTGTACAGAGCACGTTGCTGGGCCTGAAAGGGCTACCCGCCATGGCCGAAGTGATGATGATCGAGCGAGACCTGCGACTGCTTTATTATGTACTGGAGCAGGAAAAAGACCTTACCAACAACAAGGTACCTGTGCTGCACTTCGCCTGCCTCTCGGCGGCACAATCGGTCCAATTGGTCCGGCGGGCCAAAGCAATGGGCTTGCCCGTCAGTTGCGACGTAGCAGCTCATCAGCTGGTATTTACCGATACGGACCTGGCGGGCTTCGACACGTACCTGAAAGTGAATCCGCCGTTTCGGTCGCAAGCTGACGTTGACGCCCTCTGGGAAGGCCTCGCCGACGGCACCATCGACATGATCGTGTCGGACCATCACCCACAGGATGAAGAGAGCAAAAACGTTGAATTTGACGTAGCGGAATTCGGTATCAGTTCGCTGGAAACCGTATTTGCAGCTATTCAGACCAGCAACAATGGCCGACTGCCGCTCCGCACGCTCATCGATCTACTGACGGTTGGCCCGCGCCGGGTACTGCGCTTACCAGCCGTAACTATCGAAGAAGGCCAACCGGCCGTGTGTACCTGTTTCGACCCAACTGCCCAGTGGACATTCGGCCGGTCGGTTTCGCCGGCAAAAAATTCACCTTTCCTGGGCCAGACATTGATCGGAAACGTGCTGGGTACTGTTCTACTGAATGGAACAACGCTCGACTTACCTTCGTGATAAAACGGAGCCCCACTTCCCTGAACGAATGAACTATTTCAATCATCCTTTATTAAAAATTCCCCTGCTGTTTGGCCTGGCTGCCGGACTTGCCGTGTTCCTCTATTTTCTGGGTATGCACGCGTTGGGTATTTCAGCCCTGTTTGTCAACGAGAAATATCCCTTCGACTTCGGCATTCATCTCATCCTGATGGTGGCTGCCGTCTGGTATTACCGCCGCACAGTTGGCAACGGCTTATTACACATGTGGGAAGGGCTCACGATCTGCTACATCGTAAACACAGTGGGTGCTTTGCTGGCAGGCTGGCTTATCTACGGCTTCATCACCCTGATCGACCCAACCGAATTCACGCGCTACATCAGCGACTTGCAGCATTTTCAGATTAGTGATAAGGCCAACTACGTGAAGACATTTGGCGAAGAAGCTTATAAAGCCCAGTTAGCGCAAACGGCCAAAACCACGCCAGATGTATTGCCACTCAGTATGTTGGGCAAAAAAACGTTGCTGGGTATCCTGCCGATTCTAGTTATTTCGTTGCTGTTTCGCAAGCAGGATTACAGTATTATGAATCCTTAAAAAACACGATCCCGTCATGGAAGAAAAACCATCTACCGCCAAACTCGCTCTTAAGTGGGGAGTCATCACCGCCGTAGCCCTGATTATTTATTCGACGCTGCTCTATACCATTGGCGGCATGGCCAATACCAGCCTTACCCTGCTGGTGTATGTGATTATTGCCATCGGAATCACCTTAGGTATTCGGGAGTTTCGCGCCATGAACGGTGGCTATCTGACCATTGGCGAAGGAGTGGGGCTGGGTGCGCTCCTGTCTGCGGTGTCTGGGCTGCTTTCCTCTATCTACAGTGTGCTGTATACCACCGTCATCGACCCGAGCGTTAGAGAACAGATCATGAATCAAGTTCGGGCAAAAATGGAAGATCAGGGTAACCTGACCGACGAGCAGATTGATCAGGCACTCGACATATCGCAGAAATTTCAAAGTCCGGGCCTGCAGCTCATCTTCGGTATTCTGGGCTCAGTCTTGATTGGCGTGATCTTCTCGCTGATCATCTCGGCCATCATGCGGCGTAAAAAGGATAACCCCTTCGAATAACGCCGTTCTGCCCATCTGCCTGCTGCTCTTGCTCATTGTCCTTCGTACCTCGTAACTCCGCTCGTGTTAGCCATCTTTCGCAAAGAATTAAATCAGTTTTTCTCCTCGCCCATCGCCTACATCATTATGGGCGTGTTTCTGGCGGTGGTCGGACTGCTGTTATGGGTGTTTCCAGGCACTAATCTGCTCGACTATGGCTATGCCGATATGGGCCAGTTTTTTGCGCTGACGCCTTATGTGTTAGTGTTTCTGGCGCCAGCCATCACCATGCGTGCCATTGCCGATGAGGTACGTAGTGGTACGCTCGAATGGCTCCTGACCAAGCCCGTTGGCAGTTGGGGGGTCGTGTTGGGAAAATTCGGTGCCTGCTGGTTACTGGTGGCCCTTACGCTCTTACCCACCCTGATTTATTACGTAAGCCTGTACCAGCTTGGCAACCCACCGGGCAATATCGACTCGGCCATGGTGGCTGGGTCATATATGGGGTTACTCTTGCTGGCTGGTGTCTTTGTGGCCGTAGGTCTCTGGGCATCGTCGCTGAACGACAATCAGGTAGTGGCCTTCATTGTTGGCACAGTGGCCTGCCTGGCTCTATTCGCGGGCCTGAGTACACTGAGTGGCCTGCTGGGTACGTCCGACGCGGCCTATTGGTTCGACTACCTTAGCCTTGATCAGCAATACAGCGCACTAGGTCGTGGGTTGCTCGACACCCGTAACATCATTTACCTAATTAGCCTCACTGCACTCTTCCTATACCTGACCGCATTACGCCTTGCCCGGCGCTAGATCCTGACGGCAGTATATTATGCTTCGCTTTTTACTCAACCCTACACTTGTTCGGCTAGCCGCTGTTGGCTGGAGCATCGCCATCAGCATCGGCTGTTTCTGGCCAAGCAGCCAGTTGCCCGACCTGAGCCACGGCCGCGACAAGTACCTGCATGCCGTTATCTTTTTTCTCTTTGCCATACTCTGGCGACTGGCAGGCTGGTCGACCCGGCTGGTCCTGTTCGTAGGGATTGTCTATGCAGGAGCCATCGAATTGATCCAGGCGATGATTCCGGAGATCCACCGCTCTGGCGACTGGTTCGATTTCTGGGTCGATGTTCTCGGCCTGTTCATTGGTATTATTGTAGCAAAGCCGCTGCTCCGGGCATTCAGGATGCAACCATCGTAACGCAGAAAATGAATACAACGTACCTACGCGTCGATCCTGATGATCTGGACGATGTGCTGACAAAAATAGAACAGTCCTATTCGATCACCTTCGGCACCAATGACCTTCGGCAAGTTGAAACGTTCGGTCAGCTTTGCGAGGCGATCACCGAGAAAATTCAATTAGCCGACCTGGAAGACTGCACCTCGCAACAAGCCTTTTACAAGCTTCGGCAAGGCATTGTCGACGTATTAAACGTCGACAGACAAAGCATACGCCCGGCTACTGAGCTAGCTGAATTATTTCCGAGAAGCACCCGACGAACTGCCATACAGCAATTAGAAAGGCACCTGGGCTTCAACCCTAAACTATTAGTCCCCAATAGTAGCCTTGCTTCGCTTGGCGTTTGCTTCTTTTTTGCGTCGCCATTCGTAGCCCAATACGGGGCGATGTACGGAGTGGCCAGCTTAGTTTGTGCTGTCGGCCTACTCGTTGTTGCCATCAAAAGCGCCCGACAGTTCAGCGTTCAAACTGTTGGCGAACTGGCCGAAAAGCTGGCTCGCGAGCATTACACAAAAATGCGGAGGGATTCATGTACGGTCAACAAACAGGAAATTGCCGAGCAGATAAAACAGCTTTTCTACGATGGGCTGGCCATCAAGCCGGATTCACTCCACGCCGACTCACTCCTGAACCGGTTGTGAGCCGTAAACGCAACCGCCCCGCTTCTGTTACAGAAGCGGGGCGGCCTGGTAATAGAACGTAGTTTATTGGCGGGCTACTTTATTACACCGGTCTGTAATGAGTTTGTACGCATGAACGTACCCGAGTTCACCGGCGCGGCTCAGATCACCACAACCCGCTACCTCATCACCGCCATCGTAGCGAATGATGCCCCGCAGGTAGTACGCTTCAGCGTGGCGTGGATTCAGTTTCACGGTGCTGTTGCAATCGATCATTGCCCCTCTCTGATCACCCAGTGATGAACGGATTGTGCCCCGAATGAAATAGGCTTCCGCGTTGATTGGATTCAGTTCGACAGCCCGGTTCAAATCGAGCAAGGCTGGTTTACCATCGCCCGTCGAGTTTTTCAGAATACCCCGGACCATGTACGCATCGGCGCGGTCGTCGCTCAGTTCGGCTACTTTATAGCGTTCCTGCACTACAGTGGCCAGCAGCGGCAACAGATTCTGCGTGATAAAGTCGCTGTAATAGGCTTTCGTCTGAATGCTGCGGTTATCCATCTCAATCGATTTATCCAGATCAGTCAGAGCCAGTTTATTGTTGCCCGAGCGGCTCCGGCAAAAACCACGGCTGAAAAATGCTCTGAAATGATTCGGGTTCAGTTCCAGCGTTTTGTTGTAATCAGCCACGGCGTTATCAAACTCACCCAGGCGGGTTTTAACCAGGCCGCGCTTGTAGAACAGTTCGGCCTCCTGCGGGGTCAGTTCAATGGCCCGCGAGAAATCAGCCAGTGATCCCTTGTAATCTTCCAGCTTGAACCGGGCATATCCCCGGCCGGCCAGCGCAGGCGCTTTGTTGGGGGCCTTTTCCAACGCCAGCCCAAAATCGGCCAGAGCGCCTTTGTAGTCGGTCAGGCTATTCTTACAGTTGCCACGCGCCGTCAGGATATTAGCATCTGTAGGCGCCAGTGACGCCGCTTTATTGTAGTCTGTCAGCGCGCTGGCCAGGTAATTCATTTGTGACCGGGTCAGACCGCGATAATAATATAGAAATGCATCGTTAGGGCTTAGCTCAATCGACCGGTTAAAGTCTTGCATAGCTCCCCGGTAATCTTCCAGTTTCGACCGGTTGATTCCCCGGTACAGGAAGGCGTTGGCATCCTGCGGGTTCAGTTCAATCGACTGATCAAGGTCTGCAATTGACCCCTGGAGGTCATTGAGACTACTTTTGGCCAATGCCCTGTTGTAATAACTGGGCGCATTGTCAGGATTCATGATGATGGCGGTGGTAAAAGCCTGTAATGCCCCGGTGAAATCCTTCGCATTACTTTTCTGAATCCCTTCGTTGAAAAAATCAACGGCAGTTTGTTGCCCAAAGGCAGTTAACGACAACAACACATAGAAGCTTGTTGCACAGAGAGATACATAGATTTTTTTCATTGAGACTGTTTTAACTGATTCACACATATTTAGTTAGGCTCTCAAATCTATGTGGCTTATACCTAGTGTGCAAGTTTACCGTATCAAAAAATTATATATAAATACCTAACTTTATATACCTACTATACCTATAGGAATAATGACTTGTGTTTTTTTAACGTTTCCTCCCCACGACTACCCTGACAATCTGTCAGCCAAGTAGCCCGATTCTTCGTACCTTTGTGTATAGACTATGACCATACAGACACCGTTCTGTCTTTATACTATATCATGGAACGCATTGCCGAATTAACCATCCTGTCGACCAACGATAAAGAAGTAGTCGATCTTCCCCACACCTCCGTTGATGAGCTGGCCGTGGGCAAAAAACGGCTATACATCGAGAGTTATGGCTGCCAGATGAATTTCTCTGATTCAGAGATTGTAGCGGCCGTTATGCGTAATGCCGGCTTTGCAACAACATCGTCAGCTGACGAGGCCGATCTTATTTTTCTGAATACCTGCGCCATTCGTGACAACGCCGAGCAAAAAGTTCGTCATCGGCTTAAGCAGCTGAACACGTACAAGAAAAAGAAGCCGGAATTAATGGTCGGTATGCTTGGCTGCATGGCCGAGCGACTGAAAACCAAGCTTCTGGAAGAAGAGAAGATCGTTGATATTGTGGCCGGCCCCGATGCTTACCGCGACATTCCTAAACTGGTTGAAGAAGCCGAAACCGGGCAGAAAGCCGTTAACGTTTTCCTGTCGCGGGAAGAAACGTATGCCGATATCTCCCCTATCCGCCTGAATTCGAACGGCATTACGGCTTTCATCTCGATCATGCGTGGCTGCGATAATATGTGCAGCTTCTGCGTGGTTCCGTTCACCCGTGGTCGCGAACGGAGCCGTGATCCGCACAGCATTATCCGGGAGGCCGAACAGCTTTTTGCTGAAGGGTACCGCGAGGTAACGCTGCTTGGTCAGAACGTGGATTCATACAAGTGGCAGGGCGCCGGGAATGAAGGGCAGGGAATGCCAGGTGCGGGCGTTGACGTCCCCCGCCCCACAACCCACGATACGGTGACCTTCGCCCATTTACTTGAGCGTGTAGCCGGTATTCACCCCGATCTGCGGGTACGTTTTTCAACGTCGCACCCGAAAGATATTACGGATGAGGTGCTGCACACGATGGCCCGCTTCGACAACATCTGTAAGTATATTCACCTACCTGCGCAGAGTGGCAACAGCCGGATCCTGTCGCTGATGAACCGGACGTATGACCGGGAATGGTATCTGCAAAAGATCGATCGCATTCGGGCCATTCTTGGCGATGACTGCGGGATTTCGCACGATATGATTTCGGGTTTCTGTTCAGAAACAGAGGAAGAACATCAGGATACGCTGTCGTTGATGGAATACGCCCGTTATGACTATGGCTATATGTTCGCCTACTCGGAACGGCCGGGTACGTTGGCAGCCAAAAAATATAAGGACGACGTACCTGAAGACGTAAAAAAACGTCGACTCAGCGAAATCATTGCCCTGCAGCAACGCCTCTCGCTTGAACGCAACCAGCGCCATATTGGTCAAATACAGCGGGTGCTGGCAGAGGGACCGTCGAAACGGTCGGCAGATGATCTGAGTGGTCGTAACGACCAGAACAAGGTGGTTGTCTTTCCACGCGGCACCTTTCAGAAGGGGGATTATGTCGACGTGCTGGTTACCGAATGCTCGTCAGCTACGCTTATAGGCACGGTGGTATAGTAGTTAGTCCTCTGTCTTCGGTCCTCGCGGAACGCCGCCCGAAGACAGAAAACTCTTTTTTAATGAACACACAGGAAATTCAGGCTGCCAAAAACCGTTTTGGCATTATTGGAAATGCCCCTGCCCTAAACTATGCCATCAGTGTAGCTACCCAGGTAGCGGCTACCGATCTGACGGTATTGATCACGGGCGAAAGTGGAAGCGGTAAAGAGTCTTTCTCCAAAATAATTCACAGCCTGAGTGCCCGCAAACACGGCCAGTTTATTGCCATCAACTGCGGAGCCATACCCGAAGGAACAATTGATTCGGAGCTGTTTGGTCACGAAAAAGGCTCCTTCACCGGTGCCGTTGACCAGCGGAAAGGTTATTTTGAAACAACGAACGGAGGCACCATTTTTCTTGATGAGATTGGGGAAATGCCCCTCGGTACGCAGGCCCGGCTGCTGCGCGTATTGGAAAACGGCGAATTCATCCGCGTTGGCTCATCGAAAGTGCAGAAAACCGATGTGCGCGTCGTGGCAGCAACCAACGTCAACCTGCTGGCAGCTGTTGAGAAAGGGCGCTTTCGGGAAGACTTATACTACCGCCTCAATACCGTTCCGATTTTTGTGCCGCCCCTCCGCGAACGAGGCACCGACATCGACCTGTTGTTCCGCAAATTCACTACCGACTTTGCCGAACGGTACCGGATCAAGCCCATTCAGTTGACCGACGATGCCAAGCGGATGCTCCTGACCTATCCGTTCCCGGGTAACATCAGGCAATTGAAAAACTTCGCCGAGCAGATCTCGATCCTTGAATCGGAGCAGAGTAAGCCCATCGACGGCGAAGTGCTGGCCAAATACCTGCCTCGCCCCCAAACCGTGGGAAGCACCTCTATGGCGCTGACCGCTTCGGGAACGGGCTCTGCCGATTCATTTTCCGAGCGCGAACTGCTGTATAAAGTACTGTTCGACATGCGCCGCGACATGAACGACCTGAAAAAACTGGTGCGTGATGTGCTGAGCAACGAAGCCTATGGTCCGCAGGTGTTGAACAACCACCGGGACCTGTTTGAGTCGGTGGGGGGCGAAGGCACCAGCGATTATGCTGATGCCGCCGCGCACGAACCTAATTTTGCCCGCCTGCTCCCCGACGGTTCCAGACCCGCCCAGCCACTCTACGAGCCCGACTTTGGCCATCCCGGACGCGGGACCGCCGCCGTGCAGGTATTTGAAGATACCGACAACGACATTAACGAGGCCACGGTTGAAGATGTCAGCCACGAGACCGAGGAAGACGATTCCCTCTCACTGGAGAAGAAGGAAAAAGAGATGATCGTGAAGGCGTTGCGCCGCAACAACAACAAGCGGAAATATGCCGCACAGGCACTTGGCATCTCTGAGCGTACGTTGTACCGAAAAATTAAGCAGTATGAAATTGATGAAGAATAAGATGGGCGTTACACAAGTGGAGTTGAGCGGTAAGCGCAGAGTTTCGCGGGGTCAAATCCTCCTTTTATTCCTGACTCTCAACGCTATACTCTTAACTGTCACGTCCTGCGGTGTTTATTCCTTTTCGGGTGTAAAGCTCTCAGACGATATGAAGACCATCACGATCAACAACTTTACCCTGCAAACGGCAGGTGGTCCTGCCAGTTTACCGTTAACGCTAACGGAACGGTTAAAAGAATATTACCAGCGCTATACCAACCTGAAGGTGGTTCCGGCAGGAGGCGATATGGTGTTGGAAGGCACTGTGACGGGCTACGATCTGATTGCCGTGGCGCCGTCGGCCAATGATCAGGCCGCCCTGAACCGCCTTCAGATCACCATTCAGGTACGTTTCACGAACACAAAAGACGATACCAAAAGCTTCGATCAGGCGTTTTCGTTCTATAAAGATTTTCCGCAAAACCAGACCCTCAGCCAGAATGAAGGCAGGTTGGTTCCGCTCATTCTGGATCAGCTTGTTCTCGACGTTTTCAACAAAACGGCCGCAGACTGGTAACTACCCCGCAGAGTCAGTTGTCGCTGTGAAAACTGCTCACTTCTTTGTAGCTTCGCCCAACTACCAGTGACACCAAGCCTCGTTCATGCCGCCAATTGATAAAGAAACATTCTCGTATTGGGTTACCCACCCCAACGACCTGACCGTTGCCGATTTTCAGCAATTGCAGGAAGGGTTGGCGGAGTACCCCTATTGCCAGGCGCTCTATACCCTGACGGCCAAGGCGGCCTCTATGCATCAGAAAGGGCAAACCATTCCGTTTGTTCGCCGGGCAGCCGCTCATGCGCTCAGCCGGAATGCCCTGCGTAAACTGATCGACAACGAATTTCAATGGTCAGATAATCTACTGTTGAAATTAAACGAACTGGCGTCCCGTCAGGTACCGATTCCAGATGATTATCAGCATGAAAGCTATGCCCTGTACCGCAACAAACCAGGTGTAGCCGGCAATATGCCCATGTCGCTGCTGACGATCCCGAAGCTGGCGTTCAACGACCCGAATTCGTTCTCCATCGCCGACTCGACACCCCCTGTCGACGACCCTACGCTGGCCGAAGAAGCGATTCAGGCCGAGCTGGCACTGGAAGAACAGGTTATTGACGAAGCGGATACAGCGGCTGCCCGGCAACGCATGATGGACGAGGAGCGGAAACGGCAGCTGGAAATCATCGAAAATTTCATCAGGAACGAGCCCCGAATTGCACCCGTGCGTGGTAAGTTGGGCGAGCCTGCCGAACAGGAGGACCTGGCCCTTCGCAGCCAGCCTGCCCCCATTACCGGCGGGCTGGTCACTGAAAGTTTTGCCAAGATTTTATGCAAACAGGGAAAGTACAGCAAAGCAATAGAGATTTACGAGAAGCTGGCCTTGAAAAACCCGGATAAAAGCGCGTACTTTGCGGCCAAAATCAGTGAACTAAAAGAGGCACAACCCATTGCCGACCGCTGAGAAAGACATCACCACTGTATAGTTAACCGTATTAACCAAGTTCATGGTAACCACAATTATTGTTCTCATTTGCATTCTGACCGTTCTGTTGATTCTGGTCGTTTTGATTCAGAATTCAAAAGGCGGCGGGCTTTCGGGCGAACTCGGAGGCCTTGGCTCTAACCAGCTGATGGGCGTTAAAAAAACGACCGATGTTGTTGAGCAGATTACCTGGGGCCTCGGCATCGGCGTCATGGTGCTGGTTCTGTCGACCTACGCACTGGTTGACCGCACGGGCGCTGGCCTGATTAACAGTGCCAACGTTGAGCGGGCCGCTACAAAGGCGTTACCTGGCGCAGCCACGGCTCCGGCTCAAAACCGCCCGGCTCCAGCCCAGGCTCCTGCGCCAGCCGCAGCAGCTCCTGGCAATTCAGCGTCAGCCCTGCGCCCATAAGCGAAACGAACTTACTTTCCATGAAGCGGCCCGCCTGATCATTCAGGCGGGCCGCTTTGTTGTTCAGGTACGTTGCCTACGCCAGGCCCAGCCAGTAAACCATTACCCACAGCAGCCCGAAGCTGATGACAAGCGACAGGTTGACCAACGTACCTGCCACGCGCGAATCAAAATCGAACTCATCGGAAAACGGCAGGATGGTCATACCTACCGGCAGCAGGATACAAACGGTAATGGTCGTGCGTAGTAACGAGGCTGTGGGCAAAACAGCATATAGCAGTGCAATCGCCGCAAAACCAGCGAGGTAGCGAAGCAACAACAGGCGAACAATAGCGAACTGCTGCGCCCTGTCTAACTGAAAACTCAGGTAAATGCCCAGCAGAAGCAACACAAGCGGTTTGTTTGCCTTAGCCAGTGTATCCAGCGTCTCGAATAAAACAGGGGGAACATCAACGGCCAATCCGTTGAGCGTCAGGCCCACCAGCATACCCAATAGCGGGGGCAACCGCAACACGCGCCGGAGCAGTGCACCAACCGCAGGCGCGCCTTTTCCGCCAGATGCAAAATAGTAGCCAACAGGGTAAACGATTCCGAAAATCACTACGGTATTGCCAATGTCATACAACACGGCATAGACCATGGCGTCGCGCCCCCAGATACCCTCTACGATTGGAAAACCAAACAAGCCAATATTGAAGGCGCCAATGCCCATTGTCAGCACGGCCCGTACCCGAACCGGCTGTTTAGCAAAACCAAACCAGGCCAGTACCAACAGGGCGGCTCCCAACGAGATACTTACCAGCGGAATAGCCAGCAAACTGGGCGTCAACGGAACACGAAGCGTCGACACGATCATCAGCGCCGGGAACGTCGTGTACATTAACAGGCGCGATAGCACTTTGCCATCCTGCTCGCTAATGATGCGCCAATGTCTGAGCGAAAAGCCTAACCCGACAAGGCACAACGTAATTAAAAAAACCAGATTGGCCTGCTCCATACAATGCATGACTACGTATAAAAGCCCCGAAAGTAGGACAATCGAACGGAACATTCAGGTGTTGCGCGGCCCCGGTCAATCCGAAAGCAGAAAATCCCACCTGGCTACGCGAGGCGGGATTTCACTGGGTACGTTGTTCTGCTTCGACTTTAGGCCTGCATGAATGCTTTCGCTTTGCGAATATTCTGATTGACCCGGTCGGTTTCAATCAGGCCGTCGCGAAGGCGTATGATGCGGTGGGCATATTCGGCGATGTCTTCTTCGTGAGTCACCATGATCACCGTATTGCCTTTGCTGTGTATCTGGTCGAACAGGTCCATGATTTCGTACGATGTTTTCGAGTCAAGGTTACCCGTCGGTTCATCGGCCAGCAAAATACTGGGGTCATTCACAAGTGCCCGCGCTACCGCCACCCGCTGCCGCTGCCCACCCGACAACTCGTTGGGGCGGTGTCCGGCGCGGTTTTCCAGCCCTACGTTCTTCAAGGCTATCATCGCTTTTTCGGTCCGGTCGGCTTTGCTATACCCCGCATAGATTAAGGGCAGCGCCACGTTTTCGAGCGAGGTTTGGCGGGGTAATAGATTGAACGTCTGGAAAACGAAGCCGATCTCCTTGTTACGGACTTCGGCCAGTGCATTCTCAGTCATATTACTCACATCCTGATTGTTGAGAATATACCGGCCCGATGTGGGTGAATCAAGACAGCCCACTATGTTCATGAGCGTTGATTTCCCCGAACCAGACGGGCCCATGAAGGCAACATACTCGCCTTTTTTGACGGAAATGGTAATCGACTTCAGTGCGTCGATCACTTCACTGCCCATTATATACCGCTTTGCTACTTCGCTGGTTTCAATAATATTCATCGTGCCTTATGAGATAACCGTGTAGTTCGTAGTTTAGGCTCCAGCCGCCGCACCACCCGCCGCTACCGCCACCGCACGACGACGGCGCAGGAAATAGTTACGGATGAATAAGCCCGTCAGCACGATAATGTCAGATTCCGGCGAAGCCAGCTCTGTTTCTATGTCGCCGTGATCGGCCATGAACTGGCGGGTTCTGGTATAGTTGACCACCTCTTTGTCTTCAGCGTCTGTGGCTCCTTCCCGAATCATGTCCCACTGGCGCATCAGTATATTGTGGCGTTTCCACGTATACACAGCCCCGGTCCCGAGCCTGAGTTCAGCGCGCTTACCGAAGTGGAACGTGATGGTCCCAATAATGCGGTTATCGGCTTTCAGATCGTGCACATTGACCGCGTGGATAAGAAACCCGGTCACGTCGAATCGAAGCCGGACATCGTGCAGTGAAGCATCAACGTCCCGTTCCAGCACGGCCCGGTGTAATTGCCCTACTTCCACGCCATTTTCGAGCAGGTGGACGTCGCGGCTGAATGCCTCTTTAACCCAGTTAAGTTTAGCCATGTGCGGTTGATGTATGAATGCAGGCTAAATTACGTCACTGCACAAAGGCATTCCTGGCGTTTTCGATAGCCGCTACTTTTTGCTGATAGGCTACGTCAAATGCCTGATAATCGGCGGGCGAATCGGCCACCTGCAATTGCACCATACCCTCTTCGGCATACTCGAACAGGCTCTGATCCAGGCAAAGTAATACGTAGCTTTTCAGCAGGACCGGGTTATTTTCGTTATACGGCAACGCCCGACGAACGGCATCGTAGGCCGGTTTAACCAATTTCATGGCCCGCAGAAACTGGCTGGCTTCGGCAACCAACTGCCCCCGTACTGGTGCTAGCTGAAGCACCTGTTCATAGGCCCGGCGGGCCTCGGCTGTACGTTTCGACGCAGCCAGGGCACTGCCCCGTAGCGCGGCAACCAACGCCCGGTGTTGTGGCACAAAAAACGCTTTGGCCAATGAATCGGTAGCCGCTGCTTTCTTGCGATACGACGCGATTTTTACCGCCGATAGGTTCTCCACAGATAAGGCGAAGGGGGTCAACTGGTTGGGACTACCCAACTGGCTCAGAATCATCTGCGCGTAGAAGTATTGACGCGTGGCCAGATAGTCATCGATCAGGGTGGCCCCGGAAACGGTTTTCAGGTTAGCCTCTTTGATCGTTTCCCAGGTACGTCCACGATTGGCGTCGTCTGTCCGGTAGCTGACGTAGAACGCTTTTTCCAGATCGGTTTCGGGTTTTTTCTCGCCATACAGGACCTGATCGATCCCGAGCAGGCTGCTGTCTTGCCGAGCAGCCATCGACCAGAGCGGTTGGGCAGCCTCCAGATCACCCGCTTTGGTCAGCGACAGGGCCCGGTAAAAGATCGAGAGCGTATCGGAATTAAGGGCAAAGGTTTGCGATGCCAATCGATGAAGGCCCTGTTCAGCTTGCAATAAACCAAGCATAGTCCGGTAACTGGCGGCTCGTTTGGGGTCGTTACTGGCCAACTGGTTCAGCAGATCAAACGCTTCGGGTTGCTGATTGGCCCGATATCGACCAATGGCCAGGCCAAGCAGCAGATCGTCGACCAGTTCCTGATTGGCCGGGTTTAAGGCGGCCTTCTGAAGCCTGTTCAACAGGGTGCTGTCTGGGTTGGGGGCCACCAGCGCGTAGTTGTACAACGAGGCGAACTGCCCCGCATCGAGCACCGGATCGGGGGTGGCGCCGGTCAGCCAGCTGGGGGCTGCCGGAGCAGCCGTATCCCGGCGCGCTACCAATCGTAACGCCAGTTTATTGGCCTCGAAGGCTGGTTCATCGCGCGTGCCAACCTGGTCGAGCAGGGCCGAATCGGCGGCCATCACGGCGGGGTTACGGGCATAAAGTCCCAATAGGTTTGCCAGTGGCACCTCGTCGCGCCGGGTATAGGCCACGGCCGATTGCGAGTAATAGTAGGCCGAATCAGCAATGGCTGTTTTGCCGTAGAGGTAGCCAAGATTGGTACGTAGCTCGCCACTGTTCGGGAACGTCTGAATACCGCGCTGCAACGTTTTTATCGACTCGAAAAACAGATTCGTTTGTCGGTACGTATCGCTCAGCCCGGCAAATGCCTGGGGTGATGGCTGTTTGAGCAGGGCTTTCGAGAAATACAGCGCGGCAGCAGTCTGATCGCCCCGGGTCAGGGCAATCGAGGCGAGTGCGTAGTTGGCTTTATGCTGCTGAAACTCCTCGGCGATTGATTCCTGGTAGTAGCTCTGACCCAGATCGAGCTGTCCCTCGGCCACATAGGCGTCGCCCAGGGCAGACAGTGTGGCGGCATAGGCCTGACGCACGGTGAAATAATTAGCCGACCCCACCATGCCCACGATAGCCACTAGACCCGCCAGCCTGAACAAGGGCAGATCGACTGTTCGGGCTTTGTAGATCACCCGATACACAGGTAAACGTTGCTGATAAATGGGCCAGAAATTAAGTACCGTGTACAACACGAACGCCGCCCCCATGCCGAAATGGCTGTAAACGATCGCATCTTCAAATACTTCGATCAAGGGGTCGTTGGCTGTGGCAAATGCGTAAGCCATGGTCAACGTGGCCAGCATAGCCACGCCCAGATAGAGCCCCGCTCCTGCCTGGCGGAAAGACAGCAGCTCCCGCTGATCGACCAGCCGACGAAAGCCCCAGAAACCGAGTACAATGGATACGCCGACGAGCAAAAACGGGCTAATGGTGGTTATGTTCCAGTCGATCGATTTTGTGTTCTGCAACCAGATCAGCAGCAGATTGATCAGGTACAGCACACTGATGAATAGAAAATTGACGATACCCAACGGCCGGCCGTTGGGTCGGCTAACGCTGGTGAGCCACACCATGCCGACCACACTTTCTATGGCAATAAAGAGGATAAAAAGGATACTGATCAGCAGTAGGCCAGGCAGCGAGTAACTCAGCAGCACCAGGGCCGGATTGGCTACCGACGTACCCAGCGAAATGGCTCCGGCTACCAGGGCTATCACACCCAGAAAAGCGGCTAATCGGCTAGTGAAGCCAACCGCTGTTCTAAAGGCGTTGAAATAGAAGCTAAGGCCGCCAAACAAAGCGGCCAGTACCAGAAACAGCCATTTGCCAGAGCCACCGGGTAGGCCCAGGGCTTCGAAGCGACAAACGGCCAGCAGCAGGATAAAAGCAGCCATACTCAGGCGGTAACGCAGCGTTGGCAGGCGACAGATACCCGCCAGCGCGAAAGCAAGTGCTACACATATACCTGTAACAGTGACAGTAGCCACAACGGGATATACCCGCATAGGCGAGGCAATGAACTGACCGGCCACCGTCTGCACCTGTCCCTGAATAGGGTATGTCAGCAGACCGTCGGTAAACTGATACAGCGCGGCCGGCAAGCCAACCAGTTCGTTGAGTACTTCCCAACGCACTACGTTTTCGAGGCCACGGTACCCGGCCAGTGCAAGCCAGCCAAGCGACATACCCAATAGAATAAGCCCGACCACATAGGTAATGCGTTCGGGCTTCGTCCAGATTTTCCAGAATTGTAATGACATACTATACTAACGAACAACGACCCGTTGGGGCGTATATGGAAGGTGGAAAGTGGCCGTAAAACGGAATCGCTCAGTGTCATTATTCACAACTGCTACCCCTATCGAGCAACACGCTGATAACGAGCGATCAGCCCTGGAGCTTCGGCCCTACAGAGCTGACCACCTTACGTAATTGTAGCCGCAAAGCGATCAATAGTAAGGGTAGGTTTTCCCAAGTCGGTCCAGGTACGTTCGGCCTCGAACTGCTCGGGGTAGTTATTTAACGCTTCGGCAATGTTGACGCCGTAATCGGCCTGTTGGGAAAATAAGCGCCCAAAACGGAGCAGTAGCAGCGGCATTTCCAGCACGCGGAGCTTCGTGGGTTTGTAGGCAGCGACCAGTTGCTGAGCCGCCGCCAGCTGGGTTACGGGTTCGGGCCCCTGAATCACATATTCCTGTGGTCGACCAGCTTGGGCAATCTGCAAGGCGCGTACCACCTGTTTTCCGTAGTCGCTGGCTGAAATGAACCACGGTGTCACGCTTGATTTCCCTAACACGAGCACCAGCGGTCCCATACGTTGCGTGGTCAGCAACGTTTCCATGAAATTTGAGGGGTAAAAAATACTATAGTCCAGCCCCGACGCCTTCAGGAGTGCCACGGCTTCGTGTTTCAGCCGGAATACCCACCAGTCGAACCCGTTTATGCCCTGATAGCCCATCACGATCGACGACAGGTAGGCTATTCGTTTCACACCGGCCACTTTTGCCGCTGCCAGCAGGTGACGCAGGCCGTCGGTTTCGGTATGGAAATCGGTTGGCTTTTCGGTCTGCCTCACCGATAAGCTCAGGTACGTTACGTCGCAGCCAGCCAATGCTTCAGGCAACGTACCTGGCTTTTCCAGATCACCATAAACAACGTCGGCTGTGGGGAAAAGGCGTTTGGCCTGATCGACATGACGGGCGATAATGCGGACCGGGTACCCGGCGGCAATAAGTTCCTGCGTAACCGGCTGACCCAGCATACCGGTAGCGCCAATGATAGCGATGGTCATGTAACGGGTAAGGTTAGTACAAATTCAGTCCCTGTTCCTGGCTTGGTGTGCAGGTCAATACTGCCGCCGTGCCCTTTGGTGATGATGTCGTAGCTGAGACTTAAGCCCAATCCGGTTCCCTTGCCTGTGGGCTTGGTGGTAAAGAAGGGCTGGAAAATTTTGCTTCGTACCTCGTCGGGTATGCCGGTACCGTTATCGAGCACATGAATCTGCACCCCCTTTGCGGTTTGCGCTGTGGTTACCGTCACGGTGGGCCGATACGTACCTGACTGGCCAGTAGCCTGCCAGGTACGTTCCTGAACGGCATAGAAAGCATTGGTGAACAGGTTCATCAAAACGCGGCCTATATCCTGCGGTACGGTTGACACACCGGGCAAGGTGGGGTCGAACTGCGTAACCAGGCTAACCTCAAAGGTTTTCTCCCTGGCGCGCAGGCCATGGTAAGCCAGCCGCAGGTATTCGTCGGCCAGCGCATTCAGGTCGGTAGGCTCGCGCTGGCCTGTACTGGTCCGGCTGTGCTGAAGCATACACCGCACAATGCTGGCCGCCCGTTGGCCGTGATGGCTGATCTTACCAATGTTCTGCTTTACATCGGCCAGGATTTCCTGCTCCAGCCCTGGGTCACGTTCTTCTGCGGGGCGAGCCTGCTCCTCTTCTAACTCAGTCAGCAAATCGACAGAGACATCGGAGAAGTTGTTGACAAAGTTGAGCGGGTTCTGAATCTCGTGCGCTACGCCCGCCGTCAGTTCACCCAGGCTTGCCAGTTTCTCCCGCTGAATGAGTTGATCCTGCGTAGCCCGCAGGTCGGTTAGCGACTGGTCGAGGGCGGCTGTCCGTTCGCTGACGAGGTGTTCGAGGGTTTCATTCTGCCGGGCAAGCAATTGCTGTTTTTCCTGTTCCTGAGCCACCGTTTTGGCCGACAGCGCTTCTACTTCCTGTAGTTTATTGGCCAGCGTGCGGTACGTGCGGGCATAATCACGAACCAGTGATAACGATAGGCCGACCGGAAAACTAAGCAGGCCAAGGAGCATGATCAGAAAAACGACACCCGCAAACCAGCCCAGATTGATATTGACATTCGCGCTTTTTGTGGTAACGGCCACCACAATACCGGCCACCACACCGGTTACGATCAGGGCCAGCAGACAATAGAACGCCGTTCGCAGCGACACCCAGGGCAACCTGGAATCATCGTCTTTCCGCTTCCTGCCAATCCAGCTGATTCGCGTGTATTCGGCCACTAAAAGCAGTAAACAGACACTATCCAGTTCATAGGGCACAGGGCCAAAAATGACTTCATACAGGAAGCTGAGCACTGTCAGGCCAACCACCACGTAAAAGACCCACCCTCGTTTAAGGGCCAGATAGTGGTAAATAACAGTCAACAAAAGCAGCAAACCGGCCATCAGCCCGAAACTGCTAATGAGGTCGAGCAACGAATTGGCAGTTAGGGTCGAAACGAAATCGTCTAACTGAGGCGCGGCAAAGCCTACGGCAAAAGCCGCCATTTCCCACCCCAGTAACTTGTTGATCTGCTGAATTTTGTTGGCCCGGTAGAATAGAAAATGCAGCAAGGCCAGGATGCTGAACACACCGGCAAGCAGAAACGAAACACTTGCCTTCAGCTTTTCTGTTACAATCATCGAAACGGGCGCTTCGTTGGCTGGCGTAAACAAAAGCTTAAAGGCGGCCTCCTCGAAATTAGCGACCAACACGGGGTCACGCCGAATGGCGTACCGGACCGCCAGGATGTGCTGATTCGTGTCGGAGACGGGCAGCGGCACATAGCGGACCACGTGTTGAGACGCCTGGTCAGCCCCGGCAGTATCTAGCATCGACGTACCTACGGTAGCCAGTAAATGGCCATCCAGATACACCTCCGACCAGCCCATTTGATCGATTGAGAGCGTATTGATCTCACCCAGCTTTTTTTTCGTCAACTGAAAGCGAAGCCGGAACCAGCCTTTACCGCTGGCCCATAGGGTTTCATTCTGGCGGAGCGGCTGGTCGGGCGATAAACCCGTTAACCAATGAGCGTCATTATAGGCCGGATTGGCCCAGGCAGCATGATCACCTGCCTTAAATCGCCAGTACGATCTAGCCAGATCACCCGACCCGGTAACCCGAAAAACACCGCTGGCTGGAATAGCCCAAACCGAACTAACACTAAACCAAGCAGTTACTAAAAAGAGGAAACACCGGAGCCGTATCATGGCAGAAAGATACGCGCCTGTGAAATCAAAGCAATAGCGTATCGACCTCCTAAAAGCAGCTGGCTTTAGGCAACAGCTTCATGAACGGCGTCGACCATTCCCTGTTAGCGCTTTACGGCGGCTAACACCCGCCTGATCAGCTCATTAGGACTACCGTTATGCCAACGCCAAACGATGACCATGTCGTGTTCGGGATCAATCCAAACGGTATTTGAGCCAGCGCCAAGGGCTGCGAAACTTGTTGTTGGTGCGTCAGGCCAGGGCTTTTTGCCACCCGGTCCGTTGCCTGTATTCAGCCACCACAGATAGCCGTAGTCGGGTCCCACGGCATTGCCAGTCGTGGCCTGCTTCACCCAGTCGGCCGAAACGATCTGGCGATCCTGCCAGCGTCCTTTCTGCTCGATCAGGTAGCCAAACCGAGCCAGATCACGGGCGCTGATGCGCAAACCGCCGCCCCAGCGGGTACCACCACTCACCGAAGGCAGTTGCTTTCCGTCGACATCGGCCACCGCGTTCGGATACGAGATGTATTGCCAGGTGGTCGACGCGCCGATTGGATGCATGATTTCATCGCGCACCACATCGGACAGGGGCTTTTTCCAGAGCCTTAGTAAAGAGAGCGCCATGCGGTTGATGCGCACGTCGTTGTACTCATAATACGTGCCTGGTTTTTGTAAGGTACGGGGTTTGCGCTCGCCCCTACCGAAGGCTTCCTTACCAACAAAATCACTGTTCTTTCCCCACAGTTCGCCTTGCCACTCACTGGTCTGGCGCAGGTGGTTCTCCCAGGTGATGGCCCGGTTCTGTTCCGACTCGTAACCGCCATCATGAATCAGGTTGGCTACTGGCTCATTAATGGTTGGGATCATACCGCGTTCCTGGGTGATGCCAACCAGGGTCGACAGTACACTTTTAGCTACGCTGTAGGTTGGGTCTACAGCGCGGGTATCGCCCCATTCGGCCACAATGTAGCCGTGACGCAAGATGATCCCATTAGTCGCCGCCCGACTGGCAGGCATAGGGCCAAGCAGTTTACCGAAGATGTCTTCCTGCGTGGAGAAATCGGGCTTCATCTGCGTCGTTTCCTGCGTCTTGGCAAACGCAATAGCTGAATCGAGCAGCACTGGATCCATGCCTGCTCTCTCGGGCGAAAGCCGCGCCCAGTCAGCTCCTTCAGGTGGAAAATACGGTTTCAACGACGTCGCCGGCCGCTGGCAGGCGACCACGAGCGACAGAAACAGAAGAAACACATGGCCACTGCGGCTGGTAGACGGGTTCATGTTGGTATGAAGTGCGTTTAGTAGCTAAGTTATCTCTGAACTAAGCGCCTGGCTCTTAACAAGTCACCTGTTTTTTCCGCCAGGCTCATGGTCTGCTGCCGGGTACATTCCCTAGCCGCAGACGTGCCGACTGGGTAGGTTGTCATGAAGAAGCCGCACACAGGATGAGCTGGTGCGGCTTCTGACGATGCTGTCAATAGCGAGACGAGGGGTTCCTTACCGCAGATTCCGAACAAACCGGCGCATCGTTTCGCGGTAGATCTGTTCAGTAGCCTCCAGCGGTTGCTGATGCCGCAGCAGGAAACCAAGCATGATGATACCGTGCGACGTGGCCCACCATTCAAAATACAGCCGACGAATGGCATCGGCCGATTTCGGAATGAACGAAAAAATGATGCGGCAAACGATTTCGTTAACCGCCTTTATCTCTTCCGATTCGGCCAGCGAAGCCGTGCAGTTAGCCCCTTCCAGGTTATACATTACCTGATAAAGCTCTATCTGCTGCATGGCAAACTGCCATTGAACGAGTGATATTTCGTAAAGAAGCTTTTCAGGGTCACGGTACAGCTTTACCAGCCGTTCGTATTCAGTTCGCAGGTGGCGAAATCCTTCGTTGCGAATTTCGTCGAGCAGACTGTCCTTACTGCCGAAATAATCGTAAACAACGGGGGCACTGTAATCTATGGCGTCGGCAATTTTGCGGATCGAAACCGCCTGCCAGCCTTCCCGGCGGGCAATATCTTTGGCGGTGTGGAGAATACCCGCCCGCGTCTGTTCGCGGGTGCGCTGCTTGCGCTCGACTACTTCCATAAATAGGTAAGGTTTGTTAACGGTGTTAATCTGCCAGAAAGTTAGCCCATTATCCTGATTAATCCAGTTGACAAAAAATATTTATCGACTTTTCATAAGCAATACACAATAAAGTAATTTCTTAATCCAGCAGAGAGTATACTCCATATAACTATCTGAATGTTAAGTAGACTTTTTGATTGCCAGTATCCAGGCCCCTTCGTCGCCAACCTGGTAGGCATCTCCTTCAACGGTTCCGTAACAATCTGTCGGCTCAAGGCCAGCTTCGTCAACGAGTTGCAGCAGGTTCGCCAGGGTGTAGATGTAATACTGAGCAGTCCGGTCAGCCATTTCCACGCCTGTTTCGTGTCGGCGGTAATAGGTCAGGTGCTGTTCAACACGGGCAGCCAGCGGGTCATACTGGTTCTCGACTAAAACCTGTATAGCATCGCCAACGGGTAGCCAGGCCCGCTCCTGAAAATCAGGCAGAAAACTTTCGGCGATCATACCCGAATGCGCCAGGAACCGGCCACCCGGCTCTAGCAGATCAGCGATTTTGGTTAAAAAAGCCAGCATTTCGGTACGCGGAAAGAAACACAGGCTATTACCCAGGCAATAGGCTACCTGAAACGACGCAGGCGGACCCAGCAGGGCAGAATCGATGGTCATAAAGTCGCCGGCAATGGCGGTCAGTGGCCACTTTTTACGACCAGGTACCGCGTTGATCTCGGCAATTGATTCCTCCGAAATATCGATGCCAACAACCTCAGCGCCCATTTTCGCCAGTGGCAGCGCGTGGCGCCCATACCCACAAAATACATCGAGCACCCGGTCGCCGTGACCGAACTCCAGCGATTCAACGATCCGTTCGAGTTCCAGTTGGGTTTGCTCGTCGGTTTGGGCCGCCTTCCACGCTTCCTGCGGCAGGCCAGTAAAAAATTGTGTATACCAGGACATGGGGGTGGAAGAGCGAATGGCGAAAGAGTGAATGGGGAAAGAGCGCCCATTAGCGGTCATCGGCTCTTTCCCCATTCACTGTTTCGCCTTTCACTCTTTAATGTAGTGAGGCTTTTACGGCGTCGAAATCAGGGACGTTGCCTGCGTTTTCAAGTACTTCGGCGTATTTGATATGCCCGGTGGGGTCGATGACAAAAGCGGCTCGTTTGCTCACCCCTTTCATGTTCATAACGAAGTTTTCATATAACGCCCCGTACGCTGCTGATACCTCTTTATTGAAGTCAGACAGCAGTGGGAACGGCAGGTTTTGTTCAGCTTTGAACTTGGCCAACGTAAACGGCGAGTCGACCGAGAGGGCCAGGATATCGGTGTTGAGGCTGGTATACGTGTGCAGGTTATCGCGCATTTCGCACAACTCGGCGGTACAAACGCTGGTGAACGCCATCGGAAAAAACAACAGTACTACGTTTTTGCCAGCGTAATCGCTGAGCGAAACGGGTTTATTTTCGGACGAAAAAAGCGTGAAAGCAGGGGCCGATTGCCCGATTTCTAAAGCCATAACGGGGTGGTTGGTAAGTTTAAGGTTGACAATACAAAGATAGGCGCAAAGAAGCGTAACGGTGTTGTGTATGTTTGCAACGTATGTTTGCAGGCTCATTCCTGACATCCATCCGAAAGCTGATTCAGCCACTTTCAGTCGTTATGCAAACATATTGGGGTATTGACCTTGGCGGCACCAAAATCGAAGGTGTCATTCTTTCATCACCCGCACCTGAGGCCGTTGTTATCCGTAAGCGGATCGACACCGAAGCGCACCTGGGCTACGAGCACATTGTCAGCCGCATCAACCTACTAGTCGATCAGTTACGGGCCGAAACTGGGTACGTCCCTGACCATATTGGTTTTGCCACGCCCGGTACGCTCGACCCCGGCACGCAGACCATGAAAAACTGCAATACTACCAGCTTGAACGGGAAGCCACTCAAACAAGCCCTGACAGATCGGCTTGGCGTACCCGTTTCATTGGCTAACGATGCCAACTGTTTCGCCCTGGCCGAGGCTACACTGGGGGCTGTTCCGGCAGTGGTAGCCAATTTTCAGATGATGTTTGGGGTCATTATGGGCACTGGCGTTGGTGGCGGTGTGGTAGTGCGCGGCCTCGACGGACGGCCCTTCGTCATCAATGGCTTACACGGTATCGGCGGCGAGTGGGGGCACAACATTCTGGAAGAGAACGGCCACGACTGCTATTGTGGCAAGCGAGGCTGCAACGAGCAGGTGCTTTCGGGCCCGGCGTTGCAACGCTTTTACTTCGAGCAATGCGGCCAGAAGCGGACGATGAAAGAGATCGTGGAACGCCACCGCGCAGGCTCAGACCCGGTTGCTTCGGCCACTATGGAACGGATGCTGGAATACTATGGCCGGTCTATTTCAACACTGATCAACGTGCTCGACCCCGATGTGATCGTACTCGGCGGCGGCGTAGGCAACATCGACGAACTGTACACCGAAGGCTACGAACGCATCAGGAACTATATCTTTAACAACAAAGTGGTGAAGACCCCGATCATCCGTCCCAAACTCGGCGACAGTGCTGGTGTCTTCGGCGCAGCGATGCTGTAAAAAAGTTTACTGTTTACAGCATCCGCTGTTTTCTGTTGCGCTGCCACTCAGCATGGATTGAGCTACAGCAACGGAAAACAGGAACTATAAAAACTACCATGAAGATTTTAATCCCATTATTGCTTTTCGGGCTGCTCGCCTGTTCGGGCGGGAAACAGACTGACCAGGCCAACGCTGACTCAACGACGGTTAGTTTCGACAACGTGGCGGCGCAGTCGGCGGCGGTGCTGGATCAACTGCATCATGCGGCCCGCGAGATCAACAGCGCCTGCCCCGTACAAATCGACCCGGCTACCCGACTGGATAGCGCTCAGGTCCTTTCAGAAGCAGCCTTGCAGTTCAATTATACGCTGACGACTGCCAGTCGGGGTGAGGTTGATCTGGTGCAGCTCGAAGCCACGACGAAGCCCGCGCTGATTGAATCGGTGAAGACCAACACAGCCATGAACGACCTGCGCGATCACAGCATCACGATGGTGTACAATTACCGTGATAAAAACGGCGAGTATCTGCTAAAGATACCCGTTACACCCACTGACTACGCCCGGTAACGTACCTGGCGGGCTACCAACCTCTTTTTTTGGCCTGGCCCGGTGGCAGTCCCCCATACCGGCCATTCTTATACCAGCCTTTGTGTTTTCCGTTGTCGTGGGGTCGATTAGGCCGTTCATTCACATAAACGGGTCTGGGCGCACAGGCGGCGGCAAGCAGTGCACACAGAAAACTACAGATAAGCGCGCGTTTCATATGGTGCGTTGTTTACAAACCGATAACGTACCTACCAGCCGGTTGCGTATTCACCGGCAGGTACGTTGTGCCGCATCAAAAAACCCCCTCCGAAAGTCAGAGGGGGTTTATCTACCAAGAGTGACAATGCTATGAAGCAACCGGCTATTAACCGGCTGGCGTCAGCTATATAAGCGAAGGTGAGATTAGGTAAGCGGTCTCATCATTCATTTTCAGGGTTATAGGATTCTACAGGCAATTGGCCCGCAGCCGTTAAAACAAATACCTCACGCCAAACTGAAACTGACGGGGCGTACCGGCATTACGCTGTACAATACCACTCCCCGCCGGCCCAATCTGAATCTGGTTGCTCTGCGTGGCATTGTTTGAATACCCACTAAGGTTGTTTGTATTAAGTACGTTGAACACATCGGCCCGGATTTCCAAACGCTGGCCCGTCTGTGTATTGATGGGCACGGTATACTGTGCGCTCAGGTCAACTACTTTCGACCAAGGCAGCCGATCTGAGTTGCGGCTTTCGCCGGGCTGGCGGTCCGAATTTCCTACATAGGCATCACCGAAAGCACTGCCGTCGCCGTTCAGGTCGTTGGTAGTCAGCGGCTGACCGTTGCTACCCAGGATAGGCCGGTTTTGTGCGTCGACAAGTACAAACTTCGACGCGTCGGGAATGCGGTTGATGGGCTGACCACTCTGGATGAGCGCCGCCGCCGTAACGGTGACCTGCTGCCCCAGGTAATACGTAAAAATTCCGTTGATGATATGCGTCCGGTCGTTGATGCTCGGCGCCCATTCAGCCTCGAAATTATTGGCATCCATCGCCCGGAAGTTCACATCTTCCGTGTTGTTGTATAGCCGCGACAGCGTATAGATCAGGCGGTAGGCATACGGTTGACTGCCCCGGTTCTTTTGCAGGTTCAAACTCAGCGCCGTGTACCGCGACCGGCCAGCGTCTTCGGTCATGACCACGCTCTGGGCTGCCCCTGCCAACGGCTGGCCATTCAATACGCCAGCTCCATTCACAATTGGTAAGGGGCGTGAGGCATTGGCCACATCCGACGACCGGGCCGTGCCATTACGGGCGCTGATGCTGTAATCATAGGCCGCCGGCGCATTCAGGTTGCGGGTGCGGAACAGGTTATACGATTCATTGTATACGGCATCGGCGTAGATCAGCACGTTGTCGTTCACCTGGTACTGATAGCCTACTGTGCTCTGAATCGTGTAGGGATTCTGGTAGCCGTTGGGGTTCAGAATACGCCGCTCACCGCTAAACAGGTTCCGCTGCCCGGCAAATGATGACGCTGGTGGCCCCTGCAAATACCGGATGGGCACGCCTGCATTGTTGCTGCCGCCAACGGTCAGGTTGCCGTCGAACGTAACCCGGTTGATGTCTGTATTGGCGGGCAGAATGCCTTTATCGATAAAGTATTGCAGTTCGCGTTTGAAATCGGTGCTGGTGTTGTTCTGTTGCAGGGCGTCGCTGTAGATCGTATACAGGATTTTATCATAAAACACACCCACGCCACCCCGTATCGCCGATTGCGCGCTGGCTTTGTAGTTGAAGCTGAACCGGGGCGCAATGTTGTTGAAATCGCCGCTGACCGCGCCACCCTTGCTCAGATTATCGTAATCGTACCGCAGGCCAAGCGTCAGGTTCAGGCGCGACGAAGCCGCCCACTGGTCTTCAACGTACCCGGTTACAATATTCTGCGTGGTACCGAACGAAGCAGGCCGCAATTCAACCGAGTAGCCCAGCACCTGGGCATCGGCTGGAATATCGGTTACGCTCAGGTTGCTGCCCAGCCGGCGTTCCTGAAGGGCAGCCAGTTGCGCCGCCGTTAGCCGTACGGTATAACTACCATTTGGGTTACCACCACCAAACAGCCGATGCCGCGCCGAGATCAGCTCAGCCCCCGCCCGGATGGTGTGATTGCCCCGGTAGAACGAAAACTTCTGTTGAATCTGGAACGTGTTTTCGTGCGAATCGAACAGGTAGCCGGGGTGCCCCAGATAGGCAATGCCAACGCCTGTTGGGTCCTGAACGGTCACGTCAGGGCTATTTGGATCGACCGGACGGGCATAATTCCAGCGGAAACTGCTGTACTGAAGGTTCGTTTCCGACGCGAACCGGGCTGTCGAATACGTATTGCGCGAGGCAATCAGCAGGGAGTTACGATCCTGCGCGTTGGCCGCAGACGGGAAGGCGATGCCGCCCGTCAGCCCACCCGCCTGCCGACCAATGGCCACCTGCCCTACATTGACCCGCAACGACGATTTGAAACGGTCTGTCCAGAACTGATCGATTTTGCCGGAAATGTAGGTAAAGCGGTTGGTGCCCCGAATGGTCTCGTTCACACCCAGCTGCGGAGCCGTCAGCAGGTTATCTTTAATATCGGTCGTGTGTTCCACGTTCAGGTAATAGAATGTCTTGTTCTTCACCAGGGCGCCGCCAATGCCAAAACCAGCCTGGTAGCGCTGAAAACCGTCTTTCACCTGGTTGCCCGACAAATCGCGGAGGGGGTAGCTCGTTTGCGCGTCGATCACCGAACCAGGGCGGGTCAGGAAGAACGCTTCACCCGTAGTGTTGTTGCTACCCGATTTGGTTGTGATATTAACAATGCCGTTGCCGGTATTGCCAAACTCAACCGAGAAATTGTTGGTCAGTACCGACACGTTGCGGGTAAAGCCTACCGGAATGGCAAATTTCTGCCCCCCCAGGAACCGCTCGTTGTTGTCCATTCCGTCGATGAGGTAGTTGTTGAACAGGCCATTGCCCCCGTTGATACTCACGTTGGGTGCCTCCGGGAAAAATCCCGTTGCCTGACTTACGTTGGGCAGCCGGTATAACACCCGCGTGATGTCGCGCCCTTCAACGGGCAGTTCTTCCACCTGTTTGATGGTCAGTTGAGACGCCACTTCCGCGTTGACCGTGTTGATCTGGGTAGTGCTTCGTCCACGTACTTGGACTTCGTTCAATGTTACTTCGCGCTTCAGCGGTAATTGCAGCACCACGCTCTGCCGAAAATTAGCCCGCAGCACAATATTATCGGCGGTACTTTCCAGGTACGTGGCATCTTCTTTCGTAAAAACGCGGTACGTACCGTTCAAGGGCACCGACCCAAACGTGACCTGACCATTGCTGTTGGCCGTGGCCTGCTGACTGACGCCGATCGAAGGGTTTTCCAGGTAAACGGTTATTCCTGAGATAGCCTGCTGCCGGGTCAGCTCGCGTACCGACACGTCGATATCGGTCACCTGAGCCAGGGCAGCAAGTGTGGTGAGTGCCCACAGCAAAACGCTGAGTAGAGTTATTTTTTTCATCGTATAAGACAGCCCACCGTTGTCTGTGGGTCAAATTGGTAATGCCGTAGCAGATCTGCCACAGACGGAATTATGCAAGAAAATTAATTGAAGCAGGTTGTCAGGCTAGTTGCCTGTTGGTGGTGCCCGCAGCCCCGAAGGCGAAACGGCCCGGCATGAAGTGACGCTCGGCTGACCGGGCGATAAACGCTGCCTAACCGGGCGGAATGCCTCAGCCAGTTGGCGCAGCCAGGTACGTTGGCCCGTCGCCTGACTTAGCCGAACGTCGGCGCGCGCATTCCAGTCGGCATACCGGGCAGCCAGCCGTACGGTTGTTTGTCCCTGTTGATGCAGGTAGTGCCGTAGCGCTACGGCCAGGGAAGTCGTTTGCCAGGGAAGAGCGGCCAGCGTCTGTACGTCAGTCAGCGATTGGTGTGTAAAACCGGTCAGGTATACGCCGCCCCGTTTGTCGATCCCGACCGGAATAGCCCCCGCTTCCAGTAGGCGGGCGGCCTCACGCAAATCGGCCGGGCGAAGCGATGGGCAGTCATTGCCAATACAGAGCACCGACGAATAGCCCAGCTCAAGCACGGCCTGAGCAGCCTGCTGAAGTTGGTCCCCAAACGTACCCGTTTGTTGCACAGGCAACTTATGCGACACAAAAACGGGCAGATCGGCCGCCGCACTTTTCGCGAGCGTCAACCGTTCCAGCGCCTGCCATACCAGTTCGGCACGAGCCAGCCTGCTCGATAGCGGTTTGTGCCGCGCCTCCGCTGTCGCTGATCGGGAGAACAATAAAACCGCAACCGAACCCGAAGGCGTGTGCATAAGTGAGAGTTAATCGTGTCCGGAATATAGCTACTACCTACCAGACGGGTTAGTCGGCCATAATTCCGAGTCAACGGAACTGCGCTGCTTACACCTACGGTAAAAACCTGGCAGTAGATTCGGCAAACTGCTTGGGGCCGTTTACTCTATTTCTTCTACCAGCAAATAGGTTACGTATATACTTAACAGTTAATTGATTTGGCACTTTACCCTGCCATTGTATATTTGAGACCAGTAGCTCAAAACATTTGTGTATTGTGTTTAGAGTATTCGTATTATACGGCAAACAGTGTCCGTACCCTTTTGTTCGTATGGCCGCCATTTGTCTGGTAGTTAGCCTATTACCAATGGTCAATATGTTCTGTTGCCGAGCAGTTTGTCGTTGTCTGGTAGACTTATTTCTTTTCTCATGAAAGTTTCCCCGTCAGAGCCTTTTCAAGTCGTTTACTCCCTGCTCGAACATGAATACCTGGGTTATTTGATCGAGGCCTTTGTGGTGCGCCTGAACGGGAAAGGCGAATTGACGCTTCAGACACAAAGCCTCTCTCCACAAAACGTTCGCGAATTCTCGGCGGGTCTCGATGAGCGCGATTTTGAACTGGTCCGGCTTACCGATTACATCTGTCAGGATACGCTGCTTCGGCGTTTCAACACCAAAAAATGGTCGGCTGTCGATTTCTTTCTGCGGACTTATGACCCTCAGAAAGGCGATAAGGTCATGCAGGAAACCATTGCCGAATACGTGCAGCGAACCAAAGGCCAGATTCTGCCGCTCCTGGCTGGCAAACCCATTTTTCTGATGACGAACGATGGCGACCCGGTGGGTGAAGCCGTTACGTTCATGCCCGAACCAGCCCGGGTTTATTTTCATTTCGTCCGGAAAGACGAGTCGACCCACTACTTTCCCATCATTCGCTACCCGCGCGATAAAGAGCTGGTGAAGCCGGGCGAATCGGCCACCGAACGGGTCGAATTTCAGCACCGTAATGCCATGCTGCTGTGCGACGACCCGGCCTGGCTACTGGTTAAAAACAAGCTGTACCATTTTGCCCGGCTCTCGAAAAACGAGGTGTCGGCAGGCATCGAGGTCGACGGGAAAAAGCTGCGTCCGTTCCTGAACAAGCATCATATTGTGATTCCGAAAAGTATGGAAGCGCAGTACTATGAGCGGTTTATCGTGCCTCTCATTGCGCAGTACGACGTTTTTGCCGAAGGGTTTGAGATTCGTACCACCGCGCTGGCTCCCACCCCCATCCTGACCCTGTCTGAACAGGTGAGCAGCCAGCAGCAGGTAGCTTCGTCGCCGACACTGTTTGGCGAAACGCTGATCGCTGAAGCAGACGAAGCCCCCGGTAGCGACGTCATCCTCGACCTGTCGTTTCAGTATGGCGACTTCACATTCCGGTTCAACAGTTTTGCCAGTTCGTATAATGTCAGCCTCGAAAAAGCGGGCGATGAATACATCTTCCACAGGATAAGGCGCGAGCTTAAAACAGAACGCAACCGGTTTACCCAGCTCCGCGAACAAGGGCTGGACCTGCGTAATGGTCAGCTAAAACTACCTAAATCGACCGCCTTTACCTGGCTGACCGACCACCGGCACATGCTCGACGAAACGGGTTTCCAGGTACGTCAGAACGCCAGCGATACACGTCGGTATTTTCTGGGTTATTCAAGCCTGGATATTTCGATTCGTGAAAGCCGCGACTGGTTCGACATTCATGCCAAGGTGCGTTTCGGCGAATTTGAGATCCCGTTTCTTCGCCTGCGCTCGCTGATTCTGGCCCAAAAACGGGAGTTCAGCCTGCCCAATGGCGAAATAGCCGTTATTCCGGAAGCCTGGTTCACCAAGTACGCCGAGCTGGTCGGGTTTATGGAACACCCGCTCACCGACGCCGAGCAAGCCAGCCAATTTAGCGAGCGGCTGGTGTTGCAGAAGCACCATCTCGCGCTGGTGCAGGAACTGAACAACGAGTCGCTGGCCGAAACGGTGATCAGTCGGCGGCTGGAAGGGCTTCGTGAGTTTGAACGGATCGATGAATCGCCGATGCCTACCGGCTTCACCGGTACGTTGCGCCCCTACCAGAAGGCAGGCTACGACTGGATGAACTTTCTGCGGCAGTACCATTTTGGCGGGTGTCTGGCCGACGATATGGGCCTGGGCAAGACCGTGATGACACTGGCCCTGTTGCAGGGACGCAAAGAAGCCAACCGCGACGACACCGGCCGCGCACGGCCCGCCCCTAGCCTGCTGGTGATGCCTACCTCGCTCATCTACAACTGGGAACTGGAAGCCCGACGCTTTACGCCTGACCTGCGCGTGCTGGTGTATACAGGTACGTATCGGGACAAAAACACCGCTCAGTTCGATGAATATGACCTGATTCTGACCTCCTACGGCATTGTCAGGATTGATATCGACCTGCTGAAAACTTACCGGTTCGACTACATCATCATGGACGAATCGCAGGCGATCAAGAACCCCAATTCGCACATTACCAGGGCCGTCATGCAGCTTAATTCAGCCTACCGGCTTATTCTGACCGGTACACCGCTGGAAAATAGCACGATGGACCTCTGGACGCAGATGACCTTCATCAATCCCGGTTTGCTGGGCAGTCAGTCGTTTTTTCGGAACAACTACCAGATACCCATTGAAAAGCGCGGCGACGACCAGAAAATGCAGAAGCTGTACGGGCTGATCAAGCCGTTTATGCTCCGCCGGAATAAAAAACAGGTGGCCACCGATCTGCCCTCGAAAGTAGAAACAGTGCTGTACTGCGACATGACGCCCGAACAGGCAACGACCTACGAAGAGGCTAAATCGTATTACCGCAACCTGATTCTGGACCATATCGAAAAAGACGGGCTGGCCAAATCGCAGATGGTGGTGCTCCAGGGCCTGACCAAACTCCGGCAGATTGCCAATCACCCCCGGCTGGTCGATGCCAGCTACGAAGGCGACTCGGGTAAGCTCGACGATGTGCGCATGCGGCTGGAAATCACCCTGAATGAAGGCCACAAAATTCTGGTATTCAGCCAGTTCATTAAACACCTGGCGGTGATTAAGCAGTACCTGAAAGACAAAAACATCACCTACGCCTACCTCGATGGGTCCAGTACGGATCGTCAGGAGCAGGTGGCTCGTTTCCAGACCGACGAAACCGTACAGCTCTTTCTGATTTCGCTGAAAGCCGGGGGGCTCGGCCATAACCTCACCGCTGCCGATTACGTTTTTCTGCTCGACCCCTGGTGGAACCCCGCTATTGAAGCCCAGGCCATCGACCGGGCTCACCGGATCGGGCAACAAAAACCGGTATTCACCTACAAGTTCATTACGAAGAACAGCGTAGAAGAAAAGATCCTGGCCCTGCAACGCAACAAGCAACGCCTCGCCAGCGAACTCGTCACAACGGAAGAAGGCTTCATGAAGTCGCTGACGAAAGAAGATGTACTGGTCCTGCTGGATTGAGCACCAGGTACATGGCTGGCACGCGGCCGCTCCGCTACTCCCCAGGCCCAGACGCGGTTTGTCCCCTTTCCCCCGGCGCCCTGCCTGCTCTTAACTGGTCCGCTTTTCGTCGCCGACCTGTTGCGGCTCCTCGATGGATAGCTGGCCATTGGTGAAAATAAGCGCACGAGTGCGTCGATCAACGGGCGAAACCGATTCTCTTTAGGGCCTTCCCGTAGCAGAACATGGCCATCAGGGTTGCCGTCAGATAATCCGTTCGTCTCATTTTCTCGATTAGTAGATGATGATCGGGCGGCGCACTATAAATTCGGCCTGGCCGAATGGGTTCGCCGTCGTAAGGATGGGCTACTTCGAGTAGACTACGGCGACTCAGAATGGCCGGAAGCATACTGGTTGCGTAGGCGGCCAGGTGCTGGACAATGAAGATTGGCCCGCCAATAATCGGCCGGGAACTGACCAACTAGCTCCTGAAGCGCATCTACGTCGCCGACCGAAGAGGCGATCACCACAACACCTCGATTCGACATGCAATTAGTACTCTTATCTCTTTACACTTGTATCGGTAAACAATACAGCACTTCCCACTAGACGAGTAAACAGTGAGTACATGTTTTTTTAACCATAAGCGCTAAAAATCCAACGGGTATTTATCCATAGTATTAATAGATTTATAGAATCGGAAACATAGAACGCCGATTCTCTTCTCGACATGCAGTCTAACGTTCAGCTTGATACATCATCTACACCAGCTACCCAGATTCCTATTGTGGCCATTGGCGGTTCGGCAGGTGGGCAGGAAGCCATAACCGATCTACTCAATCATCTGTCTGGTTCAACCGGCTTTGCCTTTGTGTATGTTCAACACTTAAACCCGAGCCATGATAGTTACCTGCCCGACATTCTCAGTCATGCTACGGCCATGCCCGTTGTTGAGGTCACGAACAACCTGCCTGTTCAGCCCAACCATGTCTATATCATGCCCCCTAACCGGGAAATGGAAATTCAGGATGGTGTGCTGACGCTGGCCCCGCGCCTGCGCACGATACATATGCCCATCGACCGGTTTTTCATATCGCTGGCCGAGCGGCAAAAAGCCGGGTCAATCGCTATTCTGCTATCGGGTGTGGCCAGCGATGGTACACTCGGCCTGAAAGCAGTTAAAGTAGCCGGGGGCATCACAATGGCACAAGACGTTACGGCCCAGTTCCAGACCATGCCCAAAGCCGCCATCTCGGGCGGGGTGGTCGATCTGGTCCTGTCGCCCAAAGCAATGGCCGACGAACTGCTGCGGCTTAGCCAGCGGGCCAATACGTTACGCCAAACGGCGGAAGTCAATGAGCTTGACGAGCAGGACGAAGATCAGGATGATCGCTCAGAAAAGGAGGCTAACGACGAAGACATTCGCCCCATCATTCAGCTAATTCACCGGGCTGTAGGGGTCGACTTCAGCCAGTATAAAGTAACGACGATCCGGCGGCGCATCATCCGGCGAATGCTGCTGTACAAGCTCGATACCCTAACGGATTATACCCGGTATCTGCGCGAGCACCCCGCCGAAGCCCGGGTGCTGTACAACGACTTGCTGATCAACGTAACGTCGTTCTTTCGGGATCAGGAAGCCATGGCCTATATGGGTGACGTGTTGCTGCCGCAGCTGATCAAGGCTATGTCGCCACGGGAGCCACTACGGATCTGGGTGCCGGCCTGCTCTACGGGTCAGGAAGCTTATTCGCTGGCAATGCTGTTGCTGGAAGCCATTGGGGAAGGCATAGCCAACCCACCCATTCACATTTTTGCCACCGACCTCAGCGAGCCAGCCATTACCAAAGCAAGGCAGGGCATTTATACCAAAAGCGAGGTAGTCGATGTATCGCCCGGCCGGTTGCAGCGGTTTTTCACCAAAATAGATGATCAATACCGCATTCATAAAACCATCCGTGATTCATGCGTGTTTGCCCCCCACAATCTATTTAAAGATCCGCCTTTTTCCCGGCTCGATCTGATCAGTTGCCGCAATCTGCTGATCTATTTAAACAGTGGCCTGCAACGAAAAGCCTTTTCAGCATTTCATTACGCCCTGAAACCCAATGGGTTTCTGCTCCTGGGAAAATCCGAGACCGTAAGCGCCTCTGCTTCGCTATTTACCGCAGTCGAAAAAAATTACCGGGTGTATTCGCGGCGGAATGACGGTAATACGGTTGTTCCCGGCCAGCTATCAATAGATCGACATGGTGAGCGCATCAGCCCTCACCGGCTACCAACGGAACGGATCGACAGTATGGACAAGAAAGGGTATATGCCTAAAAACTCTGGCAACGACCTCAATAAAGTAGTAGATGGGCTGCTACTCAGCCACTATGTGCCTGCCTCCGTAGTTGTTGATCACGAACTGGAAATTCTTCAGTTCAGAGGGTCTACCGGCCTGTTCCTGGAGCCCGCCCCTGGCAAAGCCAGCCTGAACCTGTTGAAAATGGCCCGGCCGCCACTCGCCTTTGAGCTACGTAATGCAGTACATAAAGCCCATAAATCGGGCGTTCCGGTTCGGAAAACAGGCCTCCTGCTGACCGTTAATGGCCACCTTCACCATGTTTCGATCGAGGCCGTGCCGCTGACAGCCGAAGGCGAATCGCGCCTGTTTCTGGTGCTTTTTTCGGAAGAAGCGATCGTGGCATCGCCTGATAGCGACGCAGAGGGTGTTCGCAGTGATCGCCTCCAGCAACTGGAAAACGAACTGACCATTTTGAGCGAAGACATGCACTCGATCCTTGAGGAAAAAGAAGCCTCCAATGAAGAGTTGCAATCGGCCAATGAAGAGATTGTCAGCAGCAACGAAGAGCTACAGAGCATCAACGAAAAACTGGAGACCAGCAAAGAGGAAATTGAGTCGACCAACGTGGAACTGCTGACGATCAACCAGGAATTACAGCTCCGTAACGATCAGCTCACCGAAGCGTATGGGTACGCAGAAGCCATTTTCGATACCATCTGCGAAGCCACGCTTATTCTCGACAAGGACCTGAGCGTGAAGTCGGCGAACCAGGCGTTCTATTCCATATTCAAGGTCAGTCAGGAAGAAACGCTCGGGAAACTCCTGTACGAACTTGGCAACCGGCAGTGGGACATTCCTCAGCTGCGGCAGTTACTCAGCAGCGTGATCACGCAACGCGCTAATATTCAGTCGTATGAAGTCATACACACGTTTCCCGGCATTGGCGAGAAAGTAATGCGCCTCAATGCCCGCAAGGTCGTGCAGCATCAGCGGCAGGAAGCCGTATTGCTGGCCATTGACGATATCAGCGACCACCGCCGGGCACAGCGCCTGCTGGAAGAACGGCAGGCCTGGTTCCGCGACCTGATGGACAATGCCCCCACGCTCGTGTGGGTGGCTTCATCGGAGGTCACCTTCACGTTTGTGAACCGGGCCTGGCTGGAGTTCACCGGCTCATCGGCCGGCGATGTACTTGGGCAGTCGCTCGCGCTCAATGTTCACCCCGACGACCACGACACGTACCTGGCCGTTTACGCCACGAATTTCCTGCGTCGGCAGCCATTCAGTACTGAACTCAGACTACAGCGGCAGGATGGCGAATACCGCTGGATGCTCACCAATGCCCGCCCGCAATATGGACCCGATGGCAGTTTTGTGGGGTATATCGGCACCAGCCAGGAGATACATTTGCAGAAAACGCTGAACCAGGAGTTGGATATGCGGGTACAGCAACGTACCCGGCAATGGGCCGACGCCAACGCCCGGCTCGAACAGGCTAACCGCGACCTCCAGCAAAACGCCGACCGGCTCCAAAGCCTGATCAATAGTATACCGGCCAGCATCACTATGCTGGACGTTATCCGCAACGAAAACGGCGATCCGGTCGATTTTGTCATCTCTGCTTTCAACGACTCGGCGCTGGCTATACCCACGCGGTCGGCAAAGGATATGCAGCGCCGTACGGTACTGGAAAATTACCCGGATCTGCACGCCAACGGCCTTTTCGATAAATACATCCAGGTGCTCAACTCCGGCGAATCAGTCTATGAAGAACGGGAGTTTGCCCAGCCGGCGCCCGGCTGTTACGCCTACTTCATTACCCGGCAAATAGATGCCAATGGCCTTGTGGTCACCATACTGGACATTACCGGCCGTAAGAATGCCGAAGCGCAGGTACGTCAGACGGCCGACAGCCTACAGGCCGTTCTCGACAGTTCGCCCGCTTCGATCGGGCTGCTAAAGGCCAGCAGAAATGAGCGAAATGAAGTGATTGATTTCACCTTATCGGCCTGTAATCAAAAGTTTGAGGAGCTGGTCGAAAGATCGTCGGCCGATTTGCTGGGTACGTCTGTCAACAACGTTGCCGACCTATTCTGGCAAGCCGACACCGTCAACACGCTTCTGTACATACTAACCACAAAAGAACCTTTGTATGAGGAGCGTCATGTGGTGCAGCCGGGTTCGGATCGCTGGCTGGCCCTGTCGCTGAGCAAACATGACGACGGTGTGGTGAGCATGGTCCTCGACATTACGGCCTTAAAGGAGGCTGAGCAACAGAAAGTTTCCTGGCTACAGGAACTGGACCGGTCAGACGAGATGCTCCAGTCGCTGGAAGCTATGCGGGAGCACATCCGCCAGCGGGGCGAGTTTTTACGGGCTACTTCCCACGACCTTCGCGGTAGTTTCGGCGTTATTGAAGGGGCTGCGTCGCTCCTCAACGAGATGGACACGAAAGAGGAACGCGCCGAAATGCTGGCCATGCTTCAACGAAACCTGCGGCAGGTAACCCAGATGTTAACCCAACTGCTGGATTACTCCAGGCTGGAATCTGGCCAGGAGCAATTTAAGGCTGGTTCATTTGATGTTACCACCGTGTTACGCGAACTCATCGCCGGCCTTCAGTCTGTGGCTACCGAAAAGCAGCTCGTGCTGCTCGGCGAAGGCGAGGAGGCATTAATCGTAAACGGCGACGTAGTTAAGTTCAGCCGAATTGCGCAGAACCTGGTGCTCAACGCGCTGAAATACACCAGAACCGGGAGCGTAAGTGTGCAATGGGGACCAGGCGATACCGATGCCAGCTGGCAGTTCATCGTTCGTGATACCGGTCCTGGGCTCCCGCCCGCCCTGATTTCTATGCTGACGGCACCACCCGATAGCAAGCAGGCACCTAAAACAGGCGTCGACAACCAGGATGGCATTCCCACCTCGACTTCCGGCGAAGGAATTGGTCTGTTTATCGTGAAGCGGCTGTGCGATCTGCTTGGTGGCCGGCTATCGGTAACAAGCGATCCCGACAAGGGCACCGAGATTCAGGTTGACTTGCCCCGCCAGTACCCAGGAGTGTGACGTGTCCATCCTGAGCCTGCCTGCTGTCGCGCGCTGTTGCCTTCGCCACCCCCTTCGACTAACCGGCGGCCATAAAGCGCGACAGCAGCCCACTACGCCAACTCCTTTTCAGGATACCGCCACTTTCTTTTTACGGCGTTCGTAGACGGTCATCAGGAAAGCGGGGAGCAGCACCAGGTTGGAGGTCATGCCCATCAGCAGGGTGATCGATACCAGAATACCCAGCGACACCGTTCCCTGAAACGTAGATGCCGTAAAGATGGCGAACCCGGCGAACAGGATAAACGCCGTGTAGACCATGCTGACACCTGTTTGCCGGATGGTACGCGAAACGGCCTCGCCCACGCCGGCCCCGTGCCGCAGCTCGTCGCGGTACTTGGTCACGAAATAGATCGTTCCGTCAGATGATAGGCCGAAGGCAATGCTGAAGATCAGGATGGTCGACGGTTTCAGGTTGATGCCGAAATAGCCCATCAGCCCCGCCGTGACCAGCAGGGGCACCACACTGGGTAAAATGGCGATCAGGCTCAACCGCACATCGCGCAGGAGAATGATCAGGATGATCGACACCAGGAAAATGGCCAGCAGCGTGCTCTCGGCCAGGTTGCGAAGCAGGTATTCGTTCCCCCGCGTAAACACTACGCTGTTGCCCGTCAGTTTAACCACGTACCTGTCGGCGGCCGGCACGAACGTACCTGACTCACGGTCGAAATTGAAGAGCGAATCGGCGCGGGGTTGCAGCAGGTCGATCAGTTCGCGAAGGCGGGCCGTGCCCACGTCGGCTACCTGGAAGCTGACCCGCGTAAACTGCCGCGTTGAATCGACGTAAGCGGCCAGACTTACCGATCCTTTGCGCGACGTGCCATTGCCCATCTGGCCGGTGTAGCGTTGCAGCTTGGCCATTTCCAGCGCGGGGGGTAAAATGTAATAACGCGGCTCGCCACCCCGATAGCCCTGATAAAAGAACTTCACCGCCTCCACCACCGACAGCGGCCGGGCAAACTCGGGATGCTGGGCAAACTCCCGTTGCAGTAACCGGATTTTAGTCAGCGTCTGCGGTGTCAGTACCCGCCCCGGCCGCCCGGCATCAATGCTCACCTCGAACGGCAACACGCCGTGGTACGCTTTCTCGAAGTATTTCAGATCGGTATAGATCGGGTCGTTTTTGGGCAGGTCGTCCACAACGTACCCAACGGCTTTGATCAGGCTCATGCCGATAACCCCAACCACGGCACAAACGCCCACAAACGTGTAGATAGCCAACCGGCGGGTTTGCACCAGCGTATCGACCCAGACCAGAAAGCGCGTCAGAACAGGGCTGTCGAGGTGGCCGCGCTGTTTTTCTGACGGCTCGGGCATATAGCTGAACACGATCGGTATCAGGATCAGTGAAGTAACGTAGGTGCTCATGATGCCCAGCGCAGCGACAAGGCCAAATTCGAGCAGCAGCGGGCTGTTGGTGAAATAGAAAACAAAGAAACCGATTGACGTGGTCACATTGGCGAAGAACGTAGTTTCGCCCACTTTAGCCGTTGCCAGGGCCAGCGACTCGTTCTTCGAGCGCCCCCTGTTCAGTTCGTCGTGATACCGATTAAGCAGGAAAATGGCATTTGGTACACCGATCACGATGATCAGCGGCGGAATCAGCCCCGACAGGATGGTAATGGTGTAGCCGAAGAGCACAATGTAGCCCACCGCCCAAATTACACCTACCATCACCACCGCCATGGCAATACCCACCACCGACAGCGACCGAAAGAAGAAGAGCAGGATCACCGCTGTAACGACAAAGGCGAGGCACATGAACAGGATCAGCTCGTTGCTCACCTTTGCCGTGAATTCGGTTCGGATGTAAGGCAACCCCGACAGGTGCATGATCGTGTTGTGTTGCTTTCCGAACGCGTCGACCAGTTTTTCCACTTCCCGGACGGTGGCGATGCGTCCCCGTGTGTTCAGCTTTTTCTGATCAAAGGAAACAGCCATCAGGTGATCCCGGCCCGATGACTCGCCAGACTGGGCGGTGACCAGCCCCTGATAGAACGGCAGCCGGCTGATGCTGGCTTTCAGGCTGTCGGCCTGGGCCTGGGTTTGAATGGGTTTATCGATCAGCGGCCGAAACGAAAACTTGTCGGTGCTGTCGTTGAGGGTAATCGTATACAGACCCGCGTTTGATACCACATCGCGGATCCCGTCGATCTGTTTGATCTGTTTGTTGAGGGCCTGCCAGTCGCGGAAATAGGCAAGCTGGTACATCGAATCGGTTTCGGCACCAATCACCATGACGTTACCATCTTCGCCAAACCGGGCTTTAAAGGCCTCGTAGGTGGCGTAGTCGGGGTCAGTAGTGGGCAGGATTTTGGCAAACTCATAGGAGAGTTTCACCCGGGCGGCCTGAAAGCCCATGAAAACGGTTGCCAGCAGAATAAAGGCCAGTAACAGCCGCCGATTAGCGAGGATGAAGAGCGATATACGGGTCCAGATCATGGAGAAACGGGAAGCAAACGAAGCCGCAAGGTAGCCAAAACCAGCCGTGTTTACCTTAAAAACGGGTTAGTTCACCCCGCTGCTGCCGCAACGGTGCTTGTTTTCAGCGCGTATACTCAGGTAAAAAAACGGAGTTACCTGCCAACCGACCTATCATGACCAAGACTGATCTGATCGACCGAAATATGTTCCTGAAGAAGCTGGGTTTCAGCAGCGCCGCCTTGCTTGCCACGGCCTGCCTTGGGGCCTGTTCAACCGCCGACACCACGGTGGCCCCGCTCGCCAGCGATATCGTGCTCGACCTCACGGCAACCAGTAATGCAGCCCTGAAAACAAACGGTGGGTACGTTGTTTTGACCAGCCAGCATGTTGTAGTTGCCCGAACCAATACGGGCACCTATGCCGCGGTAACGCTCATTTGCAGTCACGAAGGTCAGCAGCAGATCACCTACCGCACGTCTGAATTTTATTGCACTGCCCACGGCGCCCGTTACGACAACAATGGCGTTGGCCTGAATAGCGAAGGCAGTAAAGGCATCAAATCATACGCCACCGTCCTCAGCGGTACGACGTTAACCATCAAGGCAGGTTGAAGGGGAATGGCTTCTTGCTGCAGGTTGCTTACAGCAAGAAGCCATCAAAGAATGCTACTTATCCAGCACCACCGTACCCGCTACCACGTAGTTGCCTTTTTCGGTGCGGAGGCTGTACACCGTTGTAGCACGGCCAGTGCTGCCGGTGCGGACTACCCGGGCTGGGTACGTTACCCCATTGTCATGGCGATAAACCAGCTCACCAACGGCTATGTCGCCAAGGGGTTTCCGGCCAGCAGCTGTCAGGACCGGGTGGTTGGCGGTGGCTTCGAGCAGTTGCGCAGGCGAGGGCATGAAGACTGTGCTGGCCGTTAGTTCGTCGGTCGGTACGGTCCAGATGCCGACCAGGGTTGTTTCAGTGGCCATCGGGTGGGTATTCAGCGCCGTTACGCGGGTGCTCCCTACGGTCTTCGTCGCGGCATCATAGCTCATCACCAGGTCGCCTTCGCGCACATCGACAATGGCTTGCTGAGTTCCATCGGCAAGGGTCACGAGCGACTGTGGACCGAAACAGAAGTTATATTCTTCTTTTTTCTTGGCGCCGCCCTCTTCCGTTTTACCAGCACCACCACTCATCAGTGTGGCCATTTCCCGGCTCAATACAAAGGCCAGCGCAGGCATTAGCCCCGGCTCTTTTTCGCCCACGTACTTCATGTCATCGAGGTAGGCATCCCAGGCTTTGGGCTCGCCAGTAGCCCCCGGCATCACGAACGATTTCAGCTCGTTGGTCTTGCCGTTCTGATAAATAGCCAGCAGACCAAGCTCTTTCGTATCGGCCGCTGAATACACTTTATACAGGTAGATCTTTCGCTTGATGCCATCGCTGTAGTTGAATACGTAGGCGGGCCTGTCTTCGTAGCGTTCCAGAATAAAGCCGCCCGATTTTACGTACGTGTCTTTCTCAAGATTGGCAATCTTTAACGCTTTCAGCGCTGTTGCCTGTTCGGCCGTTAACGTACCCGGCGTGGTCGCCTGCGCCATGACTCGCTGCGCAAAAAAGCTTGTTACTACGGCCGTAGCCAGGAAAAAGAGATACGGAAGTAAACGTTTCATAAGTTTAGTTTTAATCAGGTTGAATACTTTTTCGTTTACTGTTTACAGTCTACTGTTTTCTGTTGCGCTGCTGACTAACAATGTGGTAGATAAGCGGCGCAACAGAAAACAGTAGACTGTAAACAGCAGACAGCCTTTATAATTTTCCCACCCGGTCGTGCAGGGCCGTTACCGTTCGGCGGGCCGACGTGAGGGCACCGGCCATCCAGGCGGTCAGGTACGTGGTATGTTCACCAGCAAAGTAGATCGGGCCATCGGGTTCGAGCAGCGCAGTGTATTGCTTGCGGCGGGTAGCGTCGTCGTATGTAGCCCAGCCACCACCTGAATACGGAATACGGTGCCACGCCAGCGAGAAGGCATTTTCAAATTCCGTATCGTATTGCGGGTGAATCTTGCGGCCCTGTTCCAGCGCTATCTTCTGCCGATCAGCTACGGGCAAGGCCCCCACGGCTTCGGCCCGGCTATAGAAATTGTAATAGCCGATCAGCACGCCCTTTGGCTTCTGGAAACCGAACGACGGATACCAGATCTGGTTGATATCCTGATTGGTTCGCGAGATGCCGCCATAGATACCATCCTCTTCTTCCCAGAACCGCCGCTTGAATTGCAGGCCAATCTTCCCAGTCTTGATGTACGGCACAAAATCGGCCGCACGCTGCACCGGGCCCGACAGATCAGACTGGATGCTTTTCAACACCGGCAGCGGTAAGGTACACACGCAGAATTCGGCCTGCAATTCAGTTGGCTTGCCGTTTTTCTGATAGATAACCCGCACGCCATTCTCCGTTTTGCGCAATTCCGTAACGGGCGAATTGAACTGAATCTTGCCGGCCAGTTTCTTCTCGAAGGCTTTCGGAATGGCATCCATCCCGCCAACGGGCTGCAACAGCGTGGTTTGCTGCTCGTAGATGTAATCGCCCACGTTGTAGAAAACAGGCTGCATAAACCCGGACCGCAGTATATCGGTCAGGCCATACGGGTCATTAACCGAACCCATCGACGTACCTGCGCCGGGTTCGCTTTTGTAGCCACGCCGGTTGGTGCCTTTATACAGATGCGCCGTGTTGAGGTCGCCTTCGTTTTTCAGGAAATCGACCAGCTTTTCAACGTCTTCTTTGGTCAACTGCTGATCGAGCGCCCCCTGATCGAGCGATTTGGCGAGCAGTTCGGCCGTGTAGCCGCGCATGTCGTTGTGGTACTCCTTGATGCGGATGCGCCGGTTGGCAAAAGGGCCGGTTCCACCATCATTGAAGAGATAGGCCGCTTCATTGTTCCCGTTGAAGATCTCCAGCGGCACGCCCAGCTCGCGGCAGTATTGCAACGTGAGCTGATGATGGTGCGGAATACGGGCCGCCCCGCCGTTGAAATAATAGCCGTCGTCGAACCGGCAGGTCTGGGGCGTTCCGTCGATTTCGGTTTCGGCCGTACCACCCCGAACGGTCCATACGCGGCCTCCGGAACGGTTCCGGGCTTCCAGAATGGTGCAGTCATAGCCCAGTTTACCCAATTCCCAGGCAGTAGCCATACCAGCCAGACCGGCCCCCAGAATCACCACTTTCCGACCGGCTACCTGGCCTGTTTTCGCGTCGGTAACGGAGCCGTTGGCGGGTAAAGTAAATGCTTCAGCAGGTGCCGGCGCTAGTAGTCCCCACGCTAACAGCGACGCATAACTGGCTGATGTTGAATTGATGAAGTCACGTCTGGTCATAACAAATGGAGGAAGGAGGAAAGGGAGAATGAAGAGAGGGAAGTAAGGCTCAAGCCTTTAGGGCAAGCGAAGCACCTCTTCCTTTCCTCCTTCCTCCATTCCTCCCTTTTATCCCACAACTTTCTTGAAGGCATCGATGAAGGTTTCCATTTCGGCCTGCGTACCGATGCTGACGCGGCAATAGGGTTGCTTGTCGATCTCGCGGGTTTGAATGCCTACGCCCTGGCCAAACATTTGCCCTTCAAACGCTTTTGTTTTCATCTTGATCGGAAACAGAATGAAGTTGGCGTACGACGGAATGGGCTCGTAGCCAAGGCCTTTCAGGGCCTTCATGGTATAGTCGCGGGCTTTGGTATTCTCGGTACGGCAATACGTTTGCCAGGCCTGGTCCTGGTAGCTGGCAATGCCACCCATCAGCGTGGTGATGCTCACGGCAAATTCGCCGTTGGTGAATGGCTTCAGCAATTGCAGCGTTTTAGGCTGGGCCATCACGTACCCAAGACGAAGACCCGCGAAACCGTGAATTTTTGAGAAGGTACGGGCCAGAATAACGTCGAGTCCGTCGGCAATCAGTTTGCCCAACATGGGCCGGTCGGCTGGTTCGAGGAAGTCGATGTAGGCTTCGTCGATAAAGACGGGAACGGTGGGGGCCACGTCGCGACAGAACTGCGCCAGTTCGGCGGGTGGCACGATGGTTCCGGTCGGGTTGTTTGGGTTCACGATGTAGACCATCGAGAGGCCCGGCGTGCTGAGCGCCTTGGCTTTCAGGGCAGCCAGATCGTAGCCCAGACCAGCCGTGGCGGGCACGGTCAAAATCTGCCCTTTCATAGCGGTGGCCCGTTCCAGCAGATCGTCGTAGGTGGGCCGGCAGGTCAGGATCGGCCCTTTCTGCGAATAGTAGGCGGCACCCGCCATCAGCACGTCCGACGAGCCGGGCGTGATCAGAATAGTTCGCGCTGTCACCCCTTCAGCCTGCGCAATCATTGTTTTCAACTGCGCAAACTCCATCCAGGCATAGCGGTTACCGATAGCCGTTGCTTTGTTCAGGGCTTCTTTGGCGCTGGTGGCAATGCCATACGGGTTTTCGTTGGCAAACAATCGTGCTTTCAGGGTGGGCATCGTATCGGGCGGCAGCGTGTTCAGCGGCGCAAATTCGTTGAATAGCCGCTGCTCGGCGGCGACCGATTCAGGAATAAATTCGGCCTTTGCTTCCTGCCAGCGGCTAAGACCCAGCCCGGCAGTGACTAATCCAGCTGAACGAAGCCAGCTACGACGGTTGATGACGTGTGACATATTCTGTAAAAATTGATTATTCGAATAGAATATTTTGATTATCAGCGATAACAGATGAGCAAACCGGGCAAAAACAAATCTACGAAAAATTGGGGAGGAAAGGGAGAGAGGGAGGAAAGGAGGAAGGGGAGGAAGGGGAGAATGAAAGAAGGGTAATGCCTCGATTGTAGTGAACAGCGCTTTATTCTTTCCGTTCTTGCTTTCTTGCCCTTCCTCCTTTCCTCCCTTCCTCCCTTCCTCCCTTCCTCCTTTCCTCCCTTTCCTCCCTTTCCTCCCTTTCCTCCCTTTCCTCCCTTTCCTCCCTTTCCTCCCCTTCCTCCTTTCCTCCCCTTCCTCCCTTCCTCCCTTCCTCCCTTCCTCCCTTCCTCCTTTCCTCCCCTTCCTCCTTTCCCCCCCTTCCCCTACCTTCGTGGCCATGAAACGCCTGAAAAAAATGCTCATCTACTTCGTTATTATCTTGCTTGTCCTGGCCGTTGGCGTTTGGGGGTTTATGCAAACGGCACCGTTCGGCGCTGCTTCGTCTGGCGACCGCCTGGCCCGCGTCAAATTATCCAAGAACTACCGCGATGGAGCGTTTCAAAACGTTGAACCAACCGATGTGATGCGTCGGGGGGCGTCGTATATGCAATTGATGCTGGATAACCTTCGCAAACCCGCCGATGTGGAACCGACCTACCCGCTACCAGCTGTGCAAACGAACCTGAACGACATACCTGCGTCAGGTACGTCGGTGGTTTGGTTTGGGCATTCATCCTATCTGATCAAGTCGGAAGGTGTCACGCTCCTGATCGATCCGGTGCTGAGCGGGTATGCCTCGCCAGTATCCATTTTCGGTAAAGCGTTTCCGGGCACCAGCACCTATACCGCCGCCAGTATGCCAAAAATCGACGTGCTGGTCTTGAGCCACGACCATTACGATCACCTCGACTACCAAACCGTGGTGGCCCTGCGCGACAAGGTTAGCCGCGTGGTGGTTCCGCTGGGTGTCGGTGCCCACTTCGAACGCTGGGGTTACGACCCCACCCGCATTACCGAGCTCGACTGGACCGAGGCCGTAACCATCAGCGAAGGATTCTCGCTCACGGCCGTACCTGCCCGCCACTTTTCGGGCCGTGGTTTTAAGCGGGGTGGCTCGCTCTGGAGCGCGTATGTACTCGACCTGAACAACCAGCGCATCTTTCTGGGTGGCGATTCAGGCTACGGTCCCCATTTCAAAACCATTGGTGAGCAGTATGGCCCGTTCGATCTGGCCATGCTCGAATGTGGCCAATATGGACGTGACTGGCCCACTATCCATATGTTTCCGAATGAGGTGGCGCAGGCGGCCCGCGACCTGCACACGAAGGTGTTGCTGCCCGTTCACTGGGCCAAGTTTGCGCTGGCGCTTCACCCCTGGCGTGAACCGATCCGGCAATTAACAGAGGCCATTACCCCTGCTGATTCATTTACGTTAACCACACCCCGCATTGGTGAACCGGTGATGCTCAACCAACCATTGCCCAACAGCCGCTGGTGGGAAACGGTTGGGAAATAAATCACTGTTCAGCAAGCAGGTGCTGGTTATACCGCTCCACCACCTGGCGGGTCGTTTTATCAGCTACCCGGCCCAGGGTGAAGGATACGGCCAGGCCAGTCAGGGCGTAATAAACAAACGGATTGGTTGGGCCAACCCGCCGGCCAGACGCCTGTAACGCTACTCGTGTCAGGTAATAGGTGCTTAAGAAAGAAGCTGAAAGGGCACCAACTACACCAGCCACACCCCGCACAACCCGGTTCTGACGTACTCCTTCCGTGATGAACGGATCGTTCAATGACTGCATCGCCGCTCGTAGTTGCAATTCGGGTGCAACCTGAATACCCCGATACATATATCGACTGGTCAATAGTCGCCGCTTAACGCCAAGCGTATCAGCCGCGGTGAGCGTCAACTCATTACCCGTCGGGCGCGGTCTCGCGTAGGCGGCTTCATTGCCAGTCACCAGCAAATTATGGCGCTGAACAGCCCGGTGCATGGTACCTGGCGCAGAAAGACGGGCAACGTACCCGGTAAGAAGGGCAGCAGCGCTACCTACTGCAAGCGCACCTGCCCATTCAGGATTCGTTACCGGATTCGCCTTGATTGCCCCTACGATCAGGCCGTAGCTCCCTAAGAAAAGAGGAAAAGGCAGGATGTACCGGCGGCGGGCACGAGACAGCAACCGGGTAGTTACCGAATCGGTCGGCTGACGTAGCAGTGGGGTTAGCTGTACACCGGATAGCCGGGTGGCCGCCCGATATGAGTAATAATAATCGGTTATAAAAAATACCCGTTGCTGATGAATGCCAATCGTATCTGTTGCCGGCAGGCTATCGATTGGCGATTGGGCCATGACCGATGTAGTGAAGTGCAGACCAGCAGCGATGAGGGTGTGTATGAAGTGCGCCACGAATACCGACAAGTTAGTTGGTTATACCTAACGCCTGTAACGCAACTCTACCCCGTTTCGGTATAGTCTGCGCAGGCTGGGAATTAACCGTGAGCAGTTGACGGTTATCAGTTACCAATGAACAGGTATCAGGGTAGCCTGGGTACGTTACCCGTCGGTGCTGACACCTGTTCATCGATAACTGATAACTGTTCATGGCTACTCTTCTCGAATTGGTTGGCAATACGCCTCTAGTTGAACTTAACCGACTGAATACCAGTAAAAAAGTAAAATTATACGGTAAGCTCGAAGGCAATAACCCTGGCGGAAGCGTGAAAGACCGCGCCGCCTACAGCATGATTCGCGGCTTTATTGATCGGGGCGACTGGCAACCGGGCATGAAGCTGATCGAGGCCACGAGCGGGAATACCGGCATTGCCCTGGCCATGATTGCCCGCCTGTTCAACATCGAGATCGAGCTGGCGCTACCGGCCAATTCCACCAAAGAGCGGGTGCAGACCATGGAAGCTTTCGGCGCAAAAGTGACGCTGACGGAGACCATCGAAGCCGGTCGCGATTATGTGGAAGCGAAAGCGGCTACCGGCGGGTTTTTGCTGGTGAACCAGTTTGCCAACCCCGATAATTACCTGGCCCACTACCGCACCACCGGCCCCGAGATCTGGCGCGACACCGACGGGAAGATCACGCATTTCGTGGCGTCGATGGGCACTACGGGCACGATCATGGGTACATCCCGTTTTCTGAAAGAGCAGAACCCGACTGTGCAGATCATTGGTTGCCAGCCTACCGACGGCTCATCGATTCCCGGTATTCGGAAATGGCCAACGGAATACCTGCCCAAGATCTTCGACCCGAAACGCGTTGACCGGACCATGGAGGTCTCGCAGGAACAAGCCACACAGATGACCCGCGATCTCGCCCGCGTTGAAGGTGTCTTTGCCGGTATGAGCAGCGGGGGTGGTGTACACGCCGCCCTCCGCCTCATCGATGAACTGGAAGCAGCCGGACAGTCCGACGGAGCCGTGATCGTCTGCATCATCTGCGACCGCGGCGACCGCTACCTGTCATCGGGCCTGTTTCAATAGAACTGTCATTAAGTGGTCATTGTGCTACGCGTCATGAGGTGATCAATGATAGCGTAGCACAATGACCACTTAATGACGCGTAGCAGCTGACAATGCATGTCTATGAGACCAGACGTTCAGGTAGCTATTATCGGGGCCGGGTTTGCCGGTCTGGGTGCCGCCATCCGACTGACGATGAGCGGGCGAATGTCGTTTGTAATCTACGAAAGAGCCGATGATGTGGGCGGCACCTGGCGTGAAAACACGTACCCGGGCTGTGCCTGCGATGTGCCTTCGCACCTGTACTCGTTCTCGTTTGCGCCGAATCCCGACTGGTCGAAAGCGTACTCGCCGCAGGCTGAAATTCACCAGTATCTCCGGCAGTGTGTGGATCGGTTCAGACTGCGTGAGCGTATCCGGTTCAACACAGCGGTGGTTGACACCCGCTGGCTCGAAGAACGCGCCTGTTGGCAACTCACCGACGAGCGCGGCGACGTACTGACAGCCCGCGTGGTAGTGGCAGCAACGGGCCCGCTCAACCGGCCCAGCGTGCCCGACCTGCCGGGGCTGGGTACGTTCACGGGCACAACCTTCCACTCGGCCCGCTGGAATCACGACTGCGACCTGCGGGGCAAGCGAGTCGCGGTGATCGGCACGGGTGCATCAGCCATTCAGATTGTACCGGAAATTGCCCCGATTGCCACCCAACTGACGGTTTTCCAACGGACGGCCCCGTATGTTACACCCCGCCGGAATAAAGCATACGGGTCGTGGCAAAAGCGTTTGTATGCCGCCCTGCCAGTGCTACAGCAATTCCATCGCGCGGCCTTTTACTGGTTCAACGAACTGTTCGGCCTATCGTTCATAGGCAACGAAACGCTGAATAAACTGGGCACGAAAACGGCGCGCATGCATCTCGAAGCGCAGATTAAAGACCCTGAACTACGCCGTAACCTGTGGCCAGACTATAAACTCGGCTGCAAACGGATACTGGTCTCCGACGATTATTACCCCGCCCTTACCCGCCCCAATGTCGACCTGGTCACGGAGCGAATCGAGTCTGTTACACCCACCGGCATACGTACCCAGGACGGTAAGGAACGAGCGTTCGATGCGCTCATTTTCAGTACGGGTTTTGTGGTGGCCGATATTTACCTGAATCAGGTGATTATGGGCCGTAATGGCCGAAACCTGCTGGGCGAATGGGAACAAACCGGCGCTCAGGCGCTCTTTGGCCTGACCGTATCGGGTTTCCCGAACCTGCTGTTTCTGCTGGGTCCGAATACAGGCTTAGGCCATACGTCGGTGGTGCACATGATCGAATCACAGATCACGTACCTGCTCGATTACGTACAGCAGCTCGAACAGGCGGGCGACGATGCCTTTCTGGATGTGAAGCCAGCGACTCAGCGTACCCACAACGAGCAGCTTCAGCAACAGATGACCGGCACCGTCTGGGCATCAGGTTGCCAGAGCTGGTACATGAACCAGCGCGGACAAAATACCACCCTCTGGCCCGCCCTGACCGTAACGTACCGAAAAGCCACCCGGCGCGTTAACCTGGCTGATTACGTAGTGGAACGGCCTGGCAACGTACCTGCACCTTCGGGCGCCTAAGTCGGATTAGTAGCCTCATAGCGCTTATACGCCCGCCGAAGTCGCTCGGCCAGGCGGGTGCGGAGCTCGATGGGGGCCAGTAGTTCGAGCCCCTCGCCAAAAGCGAGAATGTCGCGCTCAAGCTCGTAATTGTGCTGCACCTGCAGGCTAATCACAATGTCGCCGTCTTCCTGCCGCTCTAGTACCCGTTGCGAGGCATGAAGTGGCTTGGTTTCGATGTAAGGTGCCTGCTGCCGATCGACCCGAATCAGGACAGTCAACGGCGGCAGTGTTCCGCTGATGGTTACGCCAATGGCCTGCCGATAATAGTCTGCAGGTACGTTACCGGGATTAGGGCGATAGGTCAAATCGGGGGCCAGGTCAAGGGCGAGCATCCGGTCGAGGGCCAGGTGCATAATCTCCGCTCTGTTTCCCGATACCCCCACGGCAAACCAGCGATTACGAAACTCCTTGAGCCACCACACATGGAACGGCATCACCTGCCGGTCTTTGGCCCGAAACGATTGATACGTAATCCAGACCGCTTTGCCGGCAATGATCGACCGATACAGCGGGTCCAGGTACGTCAGGCCGCGCAGGTTGTCGTTGGTTTCAAAATCGATCACCGCCTGCTGATTGGCAGTGGCGGCAAACACGTGCGCTTCCAGCTTCTGCACCACACCCGACAGGTTCTGGAAATGCGAAAACCCCTTAAACTGCTTCAGCACGTCGACAGCTTCGCTGATCTGCTCCAGATCATGCCCAGACAGTGGCCCGTTGGTGATGCTGTATGTGGGATCTTCGTAGGTATAATACTTCCGGTCAACCACCACAATCGGCGCGTTGTAGCCTAGCTTATCGCTCCGCATCATCTGCAAATCGGCCTGAATGGTGCGGCGGCTGATCTGCGTAATGCCTTCATACTCGTAGAGCGCCTCCCCCACTTTCTCGATGAGCAGCTCAAGCGTCCATGACCGAAACCGGTTGGTCAGGCAGGTGTCGATGGCTCGGTAACGGATCAGGGCGTTGCGGTTGGCGGGCATGGGTCGTCAAACTTTTTTCAAAATTTCTCTACTTTTTTTCAACTGCGCAAATACGTTGCGCAGCTCACCGAAACCTTTGTGCTGTCGAACGGGGAAAAGACATCCTTCCCGCCAGCCCACAGCCATGCGCTTCAACACCGTCAACCAACACCAGGCAACCGTAAACCATGCCGGCGCTAACGCGTTTACGCTGACACCCGAGCTGGAACTGTACTCGGCCGTGGTGACAACGATGCTATCGGACGTGACCTACGAAAACGCCGATCAGCGTCTGGAACGCATTCGTGAACTGGCCTACACGGTATCGCCTCTTTTTCTGGCTAAACTGGCCGTGTATGCCCGCGAACAGATGCACCTCCGCACGGCCCCCGTTGTGCTGATTGGCGATCTGGCCATGCGCCACAACGGTGACGATCTGGTGAGCCGCACGGTTAGCCGGGTGGTCCAGCGTCCCGACGAGATTACGGAGTTGCTGGCTTATTACCAGGCTGCCAACTTCCGCACGGGCGCCAAAAAGCTGAACCGGCTGTCGAAGCAAATTCAGAAAGGGCTTGCGCAGTCGTTCAACCGCTTCGATGCCTATCAGTTTGCCAAGTACGACCGAAAAACGGCGGTTACACTGCGTGATGCCCTGTTTCTGGTACACCCTAAAGCGAAAGACGAAGCGCAGCAGGCCGTTTTTAACCAGATCGCCACGCAGTCGCTCGAAACGCCCTACACCTGGGAAACGGAGCTAAGTGCGTTAGGGCAACAGGTCTTTGCGAGCGAAAAAGCAAAACGCAAAGCCATTCAGGGCAAATGGCACGAACTGATCGACAGCGGTCGGCTGGGTTACATGGCCATGCTGCGTAACCTGCGCAATATGCTTGAGGCTGACATCGACGGAGCACACGTGAAGACCGTTTACGCCCGGCTATCGAACGAACAGGCTGTCGGCAAGGCCAAGCAGTTGCCTTTCCGGTTCCTGGCGGCTTTCCGCGAATTAAAGTCGGTCAACTCCGGGCACGTATCGCTGATTCAGCAGGCACTGGAGAAAGCCCTGCAGGCCAGCACGGCCAACCTGCGGGGGTTCGACACCGATACGCGGGTGGTCATCGCCTGCGATGTGTCGGGGTCGATGCAGAAAGCGGTATCGGCCAAAAGCAGGGTCCTGCTCTACGACATTGGGTTACTACTCGGTATGCTGTTGCAGGCCAACTGCGGTAACGTCATCTGCGGCATGTTCGGCGATAGCTGGAAAGTGGTGCCTTTACAGGGGAAAAACGCGCTGGCCAACGTCGATGCGTTCTACCGTCGCGAAGGCGAAGTGGGTTATTCAACCAACGGTTACCTGGTGCTCGACGATCTGATCAGGCGAAAACACCGCGCCGACAAAGTGATGCTGTTTACCGATACCCAGTTGTGGGATTCGACAACGGGCAACCGATCGGCGAAAAATACGCTGGCGGCAAAGTGGCTGGCGTACAAGCAACTGTTCCCCAACGCCAGGCTTTACCTGTTCGATCTGGCCGGTTATGGGCAAGCGCCCCTACGTACCCAGGCTAACGACGTGTACCTGATTGCGGGCTGGTCTGACAAGATTTTCGATGTGCTACAGGCCATTGAAGGTGGCGACCAGGCGCTATCGAAGATCAACGAAATTGGCTTGTAAAGTTGATGATCAACATTCAGGATGCCGTAGGTTTGGGTTACTTCGTCTCACTCAGGGGAGGAGTAGCGTAGTTTCTAAACAGAAGCAAGGCTGCCCGGTTCGACTCCGGCATAGACATGCCCCATTCTCAGACCGCTTGTTGCTCCTGACTTTTAGTCATTGCTAATCTGATAAGTTTTTTTGTGATCCCGACGCCAGGAGGGATCACAAAAAACAACAAGTATGAACGTGTAAACAGCGTCGTCTTGTAGGTACACCTAACTGACAGGTGCCGTAGATAAGGGTTCCTTCGGATAACCCTCAGGTTGCAGGTATCGAGGCCTGCCGCTGGGAGCACCCGGTGTAGCTCAATAGAGAGCCTGGGAAATAGCGTCCCTTTTCGCCTGTTGCCCTGTAGTCATTGCCAGTGCCGTAGAGCCGGGTTACTTCGCCATGAAAACCGAACCCGGTTCGATCATTGCCTGGCTTTTCAAACCGGTGGGGTCTTTCGAGATCTTACCGGTTTATTGTCAACATGTCCGCCATGAACACCTTCATCCATACCCTCCATCCTGTTCTCCGGCAGCACATTGCAGACGGTAACATCATGATCCGTCAGCACCCAGACGCTGACCTGTTCATTCTGAACTACACGGCACAGGCACAATTTAACCGTGTTTGGGATGAGCATACGCTGGCCTGCCGGGGGTTGATCCTGAACGGCCAGGGGGAAGTAATTGCCCGCCCATTCGGGAAATTCTTCAATCTCGACGAGGTCGTGACAACGAACGTCCGACCAACCCTGCCCGACGAACCGTTTGTGGCGTTCGAGAAGCTCGACGGGTCGTTGGGAATCCTGTACTGGCGCCAAAACGAGGCCTATATCGCCACGCGCGGGTCGTTTATGAGCGATCAGGCACAACGGGCTACGTGCCTGTTGCAGACGCGTTATGCGCACGTCTTACCCCGGCTCGACCGCGCAAAGACATACCTGTTCGAGATCATTTATCCCGAAAACCGAATCGTGGTTGACTATGGCGACCGGGACGATCTGGTGCTGCTGGCCGTGATCGACACGGCTACCGGGGCTGAAGCAGCCGAGTTGCCCGATCTGGGATTTACGCAGGTACGTCGGTTCGATGGCTACACCGATATGGCCGCCATCCGGGCCGTGCAGATTGACAACGAAGAAGGTTTTGTGCTGCGGTTCGCGTCCGGGTTCCGGGTGAAAGTGAAGTTTGCCGAATACGTACGCCTCCACCGGATCCTGACGCAGATCTCGTCGCGGAACATCTGGGAATACCTGGCTACCGGCCAGTCATTTGCGGCTATGCTGGAACGGGTTCCTGATGAATTCTATGACTGGGTAAAGATGACCGTCACTACCTTTACAACGCAGTACGAAGCCATTGAAGCGGCATGCAAAGCTGTATTCCAGGTACGTTCATCCCGGAAAGAAACGGCCCTGTATTTCCAGACGCAGCGATACCCGGCCGTTCTGTTCTCTATGCTCGACGGCCACGATTATTCACCCATCATCTGGAAAATGCTTCGTCCGGCCTACGAACGACCGTTTAAAAAAGCAGCGGATGGCTGAAGAATCCACCCATTACCGACTTACGCCCACTTTCCATGCAACACGTTCTCATTCTAATCGGCATTAGCGGTAGCGGTAAATCAACGTTTGCCAGGCAGTTTGTGCAGGAACACCCAACGTACCTGCGCCTCAACCGCGACGACCTGCGCCGAAGCCTGATCCAGGTGCCGTTGGGTGCCTATTGGCAATGGGACGAAAAAGCCAAATACCGTATTGAGCAGATCGTTACGGTCATGCTCGAATCGGCCGTACGCCAGGCGCTGGAGGGCGGCTGGAATCTGGTGATCGATAATACCCACTTACGCCAACGCTCCATCAACGAGTTGCTGAAGGTAATCGAGACCCAGGCCACCCCCAAACAACCCGTCGAGGTCACATTCCAGATGGCAGATGTTGCGCTGGAAACAGCCATCGAGCGCGACCGATTACGTACAGATCGCGTAGGGCAGGCCGTTATTCGCGAGCAGCATAACCGCTTCAACCAGTTCATGAAGCAGTTCAATCCCGCGCAGTACCTGCGCTATCCACGTACCCGGGCAACCAGTGGGGCGCTGGAACAGGATGATACGCTGCCTACATGTATTCTGGTGGACATTGATGGAACAGCCGCCAAAATTCACGATCGTTCCCCCTTCGACTGGTCGAATGTGGGGCGCGACCAGCCGAACGTACCCGTGCTGAACGTGGTGCGGGCCATGCGGGCGGCGGGGTACGCGATCATCTTCCTGTCTGGCCGCGACAGTGCCGCCCGAACACCCACGATTGCCTGGCTCAAACAGCACCTCGGCTGGCATGAGCAAACTGATTACAAGCTCTTTATGCGTAGCCGCAACGACAACCGGAAAGACTCGGTCGTCAAGCGGGAGCTATTCGACGCTCATATACGCGGCCACTACTTCGTGGAACTGGTGCTCGACGATCGCGATCAGGTTGTCTCACTCTGGCGGCGCGACCTGGGCCTTACCTGCCTGCAGGTCGACTACGGCAACTTCTAGTCAGCGCCGGTAGTCAGCCCCTGACCCCGGTTATCGGCAACCAGCCAACCTGAAGCGTGATTAGCCGATTATAGCTATATTTACAGGTATACCAGTTGATGGTACCCCGTTTATAGCACGTTATGAACCCATTGGCTCCGTTGCCACTTGACTTTTCAGCCGGGTCAGCTTCATCAGCAATGACGATCGTTCAGCAGATGCTGGATGCGTCTCTTAACGGCATGGCTGCCTATGGGGCCATACGGTCTGGCGGATCGACCGGCCCCATCACCGATTTACGGCTGGTGATGGTCAATCAGGTAGCGGCCACCGATGCCAAGCTCTCGTTGTCGGACATAATTGGCCAGTCGTTGAAAACGGCGGCCCCCCGTCTGGCCGCTTCCCCGTTGTATGCCGGGTTGGTTCGGGTGTTAACCACGGGCGTCTCGGAGCGATTTGTATTGACCCACATCATGAACGGGGATACAGATGCTCGTCATTTCGACACCTCCCTTACCCGAATTTCTGATCTGGTAGTAGCCTCTTATATCGATGTTACCGACCGCTATAAGTCTGAAAAGATCAATCAGGAGCAGGCCAATCAATTGCGATTCACTACCGACAACGCACTGACCGCCATTGCCTTATACGCCATCGTTCGTGATCCAGCCTCCAACACTGTCGTTGATTTTCGGTACGAGCTGGTGAACCGCATGGCCGAGCGCATGGTTGGTCGGACCTCAGCCGATCTGATCGGGAAAACCATGCGGCAGGCGTTTCCCGGCATCGACCAAACCCCAATCTGGGCCGCTTACCTCCACCTGGCCGAAACAGGCGAAACACTGCAAATCCAGAATCACTACACGCAGCACAACTTCGATATCTGGTACCAGGTGCAGGGGGTTCGCGAGGATAATCGCATTGTCCTCTCTTTTCTGGATATCACGGAACTGAAGCAGGCGCAACAGCGAATTGAACGCCAGAACGATGAGTTCAGGCAGGTGCTCGACAACGCCCTAACGGCCATCTCGCACTTCACCAGTGTCAGAGAGTCATTGCCAGATGGTAGCCAGGGCAGGATTATCGATTTTGTGTATCAGTCGTTTAACCGCGCGTCGGAACAGTTTACCGACAGGCGGGCCGAAGACGTTATTGGTCGACGAATGCTGGAGTTGTTTCCTGAACGCCGCACCAATGGGCAGTTTGACCGATGGGTACAACTTGTTGACTCGCAGGGATCTACCCGGTTTCAGGAGTACCGGCAGGAAACCGGCCGCTGGTTCGATACGCAGGCCATCTCCCTCAATGATGGGTTCATTCAATCATCGATCGATATCACGCCCATCAAGCAGGCCGAACTGGAACAGCAGCACCAATCGGCCCTGATCAATAGCTTACTGGAAGCTTCGCCGGTAACCTTTACCCAGTTCCGGGCCGTTCGGGATGCGGCGGGCCAGGTTCTTGATTTCAGAGTCGTAAAAGCCAACCGTACATCGGCTGAGGCAGCAAACATTTCGCTTGAAGCCCTATCGGGCCAACTACTGTCTGTGATTAGCCCAACCATCAAGAACGGGCCGGCTTATGCCCAATATCTTCAGGTAACGGAAACGGGAGAACCGGCCCATTTCGAACGGCAGTTCAACGATAAATGGTACCAGGTGTCGGTGGTCAAATTTGGCGACGGTTTCATCAGTTCCGCCGTCGACGTCACGGAAAGCCGGCTGTATCGGCAGCAGCTGGAGGCCATGAACCAGGAATTACTTCGGTCGAACGACAGCCTCCAGCAGTTTGCCTACGTAGCCAGCCACGATTTGCAGGAACCCCTGCGCAAGATTCAGGCCTTCGGCGATTTGCTGGATGAACAGTATGGCGCCCAACTGGGTGAATTCGGGCACGATGCCATAGCTCGTATGCAATCGGCCGCCACGCGCATGTCGATGCTCATCACCGACTTGCTGGCCTACTCCCGCATCAGCATCAGCCGACTGCCTTTTCAACCCGTTGATCTGGACATGGTGCTCACCGACGTACTCGGCGACCTGGAGGTACGTATCCAGGAAACACAGGCTACCGTAGACCGCACGCCCCTACCCGTCGTTGCCGGTGATCCAACGCAGTTGCGGCAGTTGTTCCAGAATCTGATCAGCAATTCGTTGAAGTTTTTGCCCCCTCCCGACCAGGCCCTCACACCGCCACACATTCAGATCGACTGCCAGCAAGAGCTGGTCGACGGGCGAATCTGGTACGATATTTCCGTCAGCGACAACGGCATTGGCTTCGATCCGAAATATACCGATCGAATTTTTCAGGTCTTTCAGCGGCTACATGGCAAGCAGACCTACGCTGGTACCGGCGTTGGCCTGGCTATCTGTAAACGCGTTGTCGACAGCCACGGGGGCACGCTCACCGCGCACAGCCAACCCGGACAGGGCGCCACTTTCCTGATTCGCCTGCCGGGTTAACGGCAGGCCAGCAACGTACCTGGCGGGTTTTCTGCTAAACCAGAACAACACATACAGTTTCCATCGAGTTAATAGGCTACAGGGCTGAGCGCGATGGTCAGCCCTCGTTACGTTTGTCAGAAAACAGCCTCACTTGTGCCCATTCTCTGGAAATACCTGTATCCCTATCGCTGGTTAGCTCTTCTGGCTCTTTTTCTGGCTGGTCTGGCCCAGATTCTGGCCCTGGTCGACCCGATCATCTTTGGTCGAATCATTGATGGCTACGCCAACCATCCTGGTCAGAAAACAGAAGCCGAAAAGATTCGAGGCGTATTATGGCTGCTTGGTCTGGCCGTTGGCGTGGCCGTATTATCGAACATCGCGAAGGCATTTCAGGAATATGTCACCCGGCTCGTGGTTCAGATGTTTGGCACTGATATTTTCGACGATGGCCTGAAACAAACCCTTCGGCTGTCGTACCAGGAGTTTGGCGATCAAAGCAGCGGTGCCACCCTGTCGATCCTCCAAAAGGTGCGTACCGATACCGAAAAGTTCGTCAACTCATTCGTCAATGTGCTGTTTACGTCCATCGTCGGCACGGGTTTTCTGATCTGGTACGCCGTCACGAAACACTGGGCGCTAGTTCCGGTTTTCCTGATCGGTGTGCTGTTACTGGGCAGCCTGACCGGGTTGCTCAGCAAAGAGATCAAGACCACTCAACGGGCCATCAACCGCGAAACGGCCAAGCTGTCGGGCGTTATCACGGAGTCGCTGCGCAACGTGGAACTGATCAAAAGCCTGGGTCTGACGTTCCTTGAAATTCGTCGGCTTAAGCTCCAGACCGGCCGTATCTTCGAGCTTGAAATGACCAAAGTGCGCCGGGTACGTCTGCTGTCGTTCTGGCAAAGCACCACGCTTAACATCCTGAAACAGTCGGTCCTGTTCACGCTGCTCTGGCTGATCTTTCGCAATGTGCTCAGCACCGGCGAACTGATTTCGATGCAGTTTATTTCGGTTGCCATTTTTAACCCATTGCAGGAACTGGGTAATATTATTCTGGCCTACCGCGAGGCCGAAGCGGGGTTGAACAGCTTCGCCCAGCTGATGAAGAAACCCATTGAGCGTAACCCGGAGTCGCCGGTTGAGGTGGGACCCATCGAGCACTTACGCTTCAAAGACGTGGTTTTTCGGCACAAGGGAGCCAATCAAAATGCTATCGACGGCGTTTCGTTCGAAGCCTCGCTGGGCGACACCATCGCCTTCGTTGGCCCTTCGGGATCGGGTAAATCAACGATGGTAAAACTGCTGGTAGGCCTTTACCGGCCCGTTGGCGGCGAAATTTATTACAACGACATCTCCACACAGGACCTCCGTTTCAACCCGATGCGCCGACAGATCGGTTTCGTGACGCAGGACACCCACCTTTTTTCGGGCACCATCCGCGAGAATCTGCTTTTCGTAAAACACAACGCTACCGATGCCGAACTCTACGACGCGCTCGACAAAGCCGCCTGTACGCACCTGCTGGCCCGATCGGAGGCCGGGCTCGACACACAGATCGGTGAAGGGGGCCTGAAAATGTCGGGCGGTGAAAAGCAGCGGCTATCCATTGCCCGCGCCCTCGTCCGCCAGCCGCGCCTGCTGATCTTCGACGAAGCCACCTCGGCCCTGGATTCGCTCACCGAAGAAGAGATCACCGGCACCGTCCGCAGCGTGTCGGCCCTGAACGAGCAGATCACGATCCTGATCGCCCACCGGCTGAGCACCATCCTGCACGCCAACACCATCTTCGTGCTGGAACGCGGCAAGATCGTTGAAACCGGCAGCCATGCTGAACTGATTGCGCAGAAAGGTCTCTACTACGCCATGTGGCGGCAACAGATCGGCGAGCGGAGAACCACTGAATACGAGGTATCGTAATAGGTAGTAGTTTATCAGGGGAGTTGCCCGGGACGCAAACGAACGTAGATCCATACGTACCACAAGAACAGGCAAGCGCCAGGTTAACAGCCCTATACGCCTTGCAGCAGATCGGTAGAAACCCGACTACCCCTTACTTTGACAGCTACATCTTCTAGTCTCCTGTTACAGTATGGCACCTGCCGCTACCATTGGTTTACATACACTACTCCGTACCACTCTACGAGCTGGTTTGTTGGCAGGCACACTTGATGCGCTGGCTGGCATGGGGCTCTTTTACAACGCCACGGGGCGAAACCCACTCGGCGTGTTTCCCTACATCGCCAGTGGTGTGTTTGGCCCGTCTGCCCTGACGGGAGGCAGCCCAATGCTGGCGCTGGGCGTACTGTTTCACTACCTGATCGCCCTGAGCTTCGCCCTGTTTTTCGTCCTGCTACCGGCACGGGTAAGCTGGCTACGGCGCAACTGGATGCTGGCGGGGTTACTCTACGGCGTCTTCGTCTGGGTAGTGATGAATCTGGGGGTTCTTCCGCTGTCGAATGTCACCCGTGGCCCGTTCAATCTGGCCCGTGCCGCCCTGAATATGGCTGTTCTGGTGATCAGCGTAGGCCTGCCCATCAGTTGGGTAACCAACCAACGGCACCATCGCTAGGCCACCATTGACCACGTAGCTTGGCCTCCAGCTGGCGTTGTAAACAAGCGTAAGCTGAATAAATAAGCAGTTTCCTTCGGTTTGTCCTGGCCAGATTTGCATTCTGTTTGCAAATCTGGCCAGAATAAGTTTTCCCCCCCTACTCCGCCAAATTGAAACGTACCTGCACGCCGCCGGAAGTAGTAGCCCGGATGAAGCTGTTGCTTACCAGCGGGTCGTTAAACGTGCGGTCGAAATAGACGTTCACGTTCAGGCGGCGGTTGACCACGTAGCTCAACTGGGGACGTACCTGGAAGTTGACGTTACCCGCCGTGATGATCTGCTCGGCTTCCAGTTTGCGCTGAATGGTACGGGTGTCGCGCAGGGTCAGGGCGCAGTTGAAGGTCAGGTCGTTTTTCAGGCGTTTCACGGCGCCGTTTACCCGGAACGGCAGGCGCACGTTCTGCTTCGTGAAGCCCAGCGAAGCGGTCACGTCGGCGGTGCTTACCTCGGCCACCTGCGCGTTGGTCAGGTTCAGGGCAGCATCCCGCGTGCGGTTGTATTCCAGCGAGCCGTTCAACCGGTTTTTTGTCTGGAAACGAACGCCTATGAACGGCCTGAACTGCTCGCTCATGCTCATGGTACTCATCACAAACACCGGGATGAACTGCCCGTTCTCGTTCAGCTGCCGCGCAATGTTGTAGTCGTTCACGGCCAGGTTCACGTACTGTGCCTCGTAGCTCAATGACGACACGAAGTTGCCCACGCTGTAGGTCGACGTGTACCGATGCACGAGGTTGAACGAGGTAAATACTTTGTTGAACGGCTTCACCTTATTCAGGCCACTGTAGTTCAGATCCCAGTTCGGGAATGGCAGGTTATAGAACGGCGAGTACTTCACCGACCACGGATTGGAGCCGCTGTAGGCCGCGAAGAACGCCGGAATCAGCACGTCCTGCGAGTTCTTGTTGTATCCGCTTGGGTTATCGCGGGCCACACCGTTATCAGCGTTCAGGCGTTGCAACAGAATGTCGCGGTACGACTCAAACTTGTCGAAGATGGGTGAGGTATTATCGGCCCGCAGGCGTTCGAAGGTGGTGCCGAACGAAAAGTACGACATGCTGTAGCTACCGCTCCGGATAGGTGCCTGGCTGCTGAAACCCGCCCCCGTAATGGCGGGTCGGTAAAACTCCTGGTAATTGTCTGACCGGTTGTAGTTGGCCGTCACGTTGATCCGAAAATCACGGAACGGTTCGAGCGTCGTGGTGGCCAGGAACCGTTTTGTAACTGCCTGTGTGAAGGGCGCATTCTGCACCGTACTCGGCGACAGCCAGCCCGCCCGCGCCGCCCGTCGGGCAATGTCGCCGTCCTGACTGCCCAGCACGAACGGTAAGCCCGGCGCACCAAAGTCGGCCAGCCCCAGGAAGGTAGGCGTAAGCAGGAAGCCCGGCAGAATGGTGTTTTCCTGCACATTATACGACACGTTGATGCCCCGCACCGTCAGTAACGCCCGCACGAAGCTTTTCAGCAGCCGGTTCCCTCCCGGGTTGATCTGCTGGATACTACCGGGGTTACGGGCAAAGTTCAGCCGGGCCGGGGTTGGGGTATTGGCCCAGCGCAACGCCCGAATCTTGTTATACAACAACACCAGATCGACCTTGCCCGTGATACTAATCTCGCGGTTGTTGCGGATCGTGTTCCCAAACGGAACCAGTAGCGAATCCCTGATCCCGTAGGAATTGGCCGTGAACTGGTAACCGATATTGTACCCCACGTCGGCCTGCATCCAGTTCACGATCGGGAACTTGTCGAACGGTACGCGGTAGGTGGTTTTTATCTCCTGCTGAAAGTTCTTCATCCGCCCCAGATTCTGCAAACTGCGCCAGACCGAATCTTTTTTGTACGGCGTATCCAGCTCACCATACGGCTCGTCGATGATGGCGTTGGCCGCTGCCCGGTACGACACGACCAGACTTTTGGTCAGGTTCCAGGTGAGGTCGTAGTAGCGATTGAAGTAGAAGTATTTCTCGAACTGCGGCGAAATTCCGTTGGTACTCAGGTCGGCATTGCGCAACTGCGTTTTAATGTAGCTCCGGTCAATATCGGCCCGTATAGATACTACCGTCGGCACCAGATTGATATTGAAGTCTTTCAGCCAGTAAAGGTATTTCCGTTCCAGCCCTTTCACCGTGCGGAATGGCTCGAACGGTTTCGCCTGGGGGGCGAAGTTGTAGGTGATACCACCCCGGTACTGCTCCTGAATGTATTCACCCGTCAGGATATTGCTGCGGTGGATGTCGTTGTAGGCGTAGTTGAACCCAAAGTTCTCGATATCCCAGAAATGCGGCTTGCCGTTGGCGTCGAGCCGTATTTTCCGCACGTTCGAGAAGTTGATACCGCGCCGGGTCGTGATGTCCTGCACCAGTCGGCGGTACTCGGCCGGGCTGGGTACGTTGCCTTCGGGCAGGCTGGCAATCGACTGTTCGAGTGGGGTGTCGGGGTCGAGCGGGTTGAACTGTGGCGTTACCAGCCGCGAATCGTAATTGACATAAACAGGAATTTTCAGGCCCCATTTTTCCGGCAGGAATTTATCGAATGACAGGGCGGCCGTCAGGCCGAACTCGGTGGCTTCTTCGCGCGAACGCTCGGTCGGTTTGGTCTGCACCCCACCGAACCCAAAGCCCGAATACCGTCCCGATGCGGTGATGGTCGCCACATCGGCCATGCGCAGGTTCAATGCCCCGATAGCCGCCATACCCGACCGCTGATTGATACCCGTTGCGCGCAGTTCATCGACCCAGATCGTGAACGTCTTGGCCTGTTCGTCTGCCGATTTGGGGTTACGCACCCCGATCATGATGCTCTGTACGGCGCTCAGGTCCGGGTTCCCCACAATGGTCAGCGTGTAGCGTTGATTCACCGAAGGCTGGGTAAAGGGGAGGCCCGTTTTGCGCGTCAGCAGCTTATTTCGGGCTGCTTTCAAGTCGACCAGTTCGCTGAAGGCAATGTCCAGCTCGTTCTGGGCGGGCCAGATGATATCAGCTGTTGCCGAGCCTGCAGGCGTCGATTTCAGACCTGGAATGTCAATTTCGTAGTAGTTCTCGGTGTAATCGGTACCGATCCGGACGAAGGCACCAACCTGCCCGTCTTCGTTCGTCGGGTTGTGCATATGCAGGAACATCTTCAGCCGGTCGCGGTTCACGAAGTCGAAATTGGTATTGCGGAACGCCCCCCGCGAATCACCGTCGCGCAGGTTGGTCACGCTCAGCGCCATCGACTGCTCGTTCAACTGCACGTTGTTATTAGGCTGCGTATAGTCGACATCCCGGATGAAGCCCGGTGGTACGTCATACACATACTTGTCGGCCGAGGTCTGGCTGTTCTCTTCGATGTTTACTGCCGATACTTTAAACTGCGCATCGTAGGGCTCAGGTACGTCCTGCAAGCCGCGCTGCGTCAGGTCACCCGTGTAGCGACGATACTGGTTGGCTTCCATCTGCAACTGCGCAAACCGAAGCACTACTGGCTGGCTGAAATCAGTCAGGTACATCCGAAAGAAGCGGATCGACTTGAAGCCGTTGATATTGCCCACCTTGTTGTTATAGTTCCGCACCGGAATACGGAACAGGTACCAGTCTACCCCCTCGGCATTTACTTTGTCAATGATATAGCCATTGCCCACCGCCAACCGGCCGGGCCGTAAGTCGACGCGGTAGTCGTAATACGCCTCCTGTTCGTTGATGGTGTTGTCGACGTTCAAGTCTTCAATATCAGGCAGAATAGATGAAGCAGGCGATGTGTAATTATTCAGGTCGGCGGCCGTTTCGGGCGAGTTGCCTTCCATACCCATAAAGGCTTTGTACCGCGCCACCACGTACCTGGCCGAGTCGGCCTGTTGCCCCAGGTAATACCGGAAATCATCGTTGGATGGATCGCTTTCGATCTGCCGCAGGGCCTGCTGATTCGTTACCCGCGCCCGAACAGCATCCAGATACGGCTTGAATTTAGCTTGCTCTTCGGGGTTGTTAAGACCATCCAGACCAATATCCTGCTTTTGCCGGGCACCTTCCTGGTTCGTAAAGGCATTGGTCACAAATTGCTGCGTCGGCGCTTTCCCCCAGGGCGTGTCAACCAGCCGTCCGCCTAGTCGGGCATTGGTCGAGTCGATGGGAATACCATTCTCAAATTCATACCGACCGTCTTTGATCACGTCTTCCGACACGTCGCCGAGGTTAAAGTGCAGCACACCACCCGTTGAGTTGGGGAAGTTCTGCGTGTTGTCGGGGTTGCCGCGCACCTTCCCGTTTTCGCCCTGCACAAACGGGTCCATCATCCAAAACGTGATGTTCTCGATGTTGGCATTGTCGAAATCGTTATCCGAGGAGATAGCCCGGGTGACCGCCCCGAAATTCTGGCGCGGGTTGGGCAGCGACCCGTCGGCATTCAGGTTCGGGTTATAATTGTACATCCCCCGTTCGCTGGGGAAATAGGCGAAGTCGAGGATGTTCTCCGGTTGCTGAATCTGCCGGGGCGACCGGCCGGGAAACAGCACGTTGGGCAGGAAATACCGTTCATACACGTTGGCCAGGTCATTCTGCGTGAGATTAGTACCTACGTTCCCGGTCGCATCGGGCAGGTATAGCGTCTGGTCAACGCTGTAAATCGATGTGCGGGCGCGTCGATAGCCATATTCCAGCGCATTGGCGGTGGTTCCCTGCGGAAACTCCTGTGGGGTGGAGCCCATTTTCCAGCGGGTAGGCTGGCGGGTGAGGTCAAAAATGGTGCGCGTGGCCTCAAAATCGTCGATGAAAGCGTTGTCGTTAGCTCGTGGCGATACTCCCGGAATCAGTTCGGCCACTTCGCCCGTAAACTGAATGGCCGAAGGCTCTTTGGTCTGAATGAACGGCAGCCGGTCGAGAATACGCGTCAGGCCCGGCGAATCTTTCCGCAGGTTGATATCGAACCCGAGCATGGTGTTGTTGACCGGCTCGTTGCCGATGGCCACCCGCGTCAGGAACCCCGACGGCGTTTCGCGCATGTTCATGGCCGTTACCCCCAGGTTAATGTCGGGCGATAAGCGGTAGTCGAGGCGGGCGCCAATGAGCGTACGAATCTGGTTCTGGAACAGGTCGGGCATTTCGTAGCTGATCCGAATTTCGCGACCCGAATTCGAGACACTCTCGTTCAGGATACGTACCCGCTGCCCCTCTACCACATAGTCCTGCCCCGGCACCAGCGGCACGCCCCCCGCCGACACCGTCACCGACTGCTCTTTTACGCCATAAGGAAGATCGACGCCCTGCCCCTGCCCCGACTGGAAGCTGCCTTTCAGGAAAAACTTATTCTTCACAGCGATCTGCTGCGCATCGGCCAGCGTAGTCCGGTACAGTTCCTCAAATACGTACTTCGACTCGTAGATCGGGTCATTGAGCTTGTTGCGCAGGAACGACCCGAACGGTTCGAGTACCGGAAAAATGATCTTTCCATTCCGGCTATCGATGGTGGTGCCTTCGATGTAGTCGAAATTACCGTCGGGCTGCGGGTCAAGCTGCGAGTTCAGCTGGTCGATGTTGAACACCTGCACCAGCGGAATATTGGCCAGCTTGCTATCCTGCAAATTCGGATTGTCGATACCCGTCACATCGTCTTTATATACAATGCGCAACTGGAAACCCTGCCGGGCCAACGCATTGGTATTCAGCGAGTAAATATTTTTCATCATCAGATTCCACATCGGGTTCTGAAGATTGTTCCGAATCGTTGTCGACTTCAATAGCTTCAGGTACAGCACTTTGTCTTCACCCTGGCTCTGGTAGTCTTCGGTCAGCTCACCTACCTGATAGCGACGTCCCTGGTAGGTATATTCGTAGGAAACGGCCAGCACTTCATCATTCCGAAGTGGCGTGATCAGCGAGATATACCCGAGTTGTGGCTCAAACCGATATTCCCGTTCGGTAAGGCGTTTAGCGCCCCGCAGCATGTCATAATCGGTGCCGCGTTGCAGGTTGAACGTACCTGAGAGCACATCGGGTGTCTGATCGGCATTGCGCAGTGGTGCCGACGCTTTTATCCGTGCAAAGAGCGTGTTGGCGCTGTTGTCGGCCGGTGAGCCAGCCGGTACGGTGCTTTGAACATTGGGGTTCGCCCGGTTAAACGGAGCGGGTTCGGCCAGGTCGGAGAAGCCTACCACGTTGCGTAGCTGATCGGTGGTGTTGGTCCGGTTGGTCACGTACACTTCCAGGCGCGTCACCGTCACGCCCGATGTGATCACGGGCAGGCTCTTGAGTGAGCGTTCGTAGTTGCTGCGGAAAAACTGCGACAGGAAGAAGTGCCGGTTCTCGTCGTACTGGTCGGCACGGATCTCGAATGGCCGGTTCAGCGTACCACCCCGCAATACGATCTCCGCCTTCTTCGAGCGTTGCTGCGACAGGACCGTAGTGGCGTTCAGTTTACCGAAGCGCGTCTGCAGCTTCAGACCAAACAGGTTCTGCACGCCCGGAATCAGTTGGCTGTTGAGCGTCCAGGTCAGGTTACCCACCTCGATATTCTGCAAAATGCTTTCATTCTGCGGCGTAAAGGGCATTTGCGGGTTGCTCAGCTTGCTACCGAATGCAGGCAGGTTGGGCAGGCCCGGCACCTGTGGCAGGCTGGGCACACCCCCATTCAGGCCAGGTACGTTCGGCATGTTTGGCAAGAGTCCCTGCGGCCGGTAATTGACTTTCAGCGCATTCTCGAAGTTGAAGCTGGCTTTTGTGTCGAAGTTAGCCAGCACACCCAGCCGGTCACCAATCTGACCATTGAAGTTGATGCTGATCTGCTCATTGAAGATCAGGTTGCCCTGCCGCCGTAACCGAACCGGCACCGCCGGGTTGTCAATGAACTGATGCAGGTAACCCAGGTCGAGCGTAACGAAGCCGTTGGGTTTGAAGTCGATATTGTTACCACCAAAAATACGGTCGAAGACGGGCGGCACTTCCAGTTTCGGAATCAGACCGCGACCACTAACGGCACTTTGCCCATCCCGGCGGGCCGAATTCTCCCGGAACAGCCGGTCTTCGATCCGCTCATTCTGCAACCGGTTATAGTCTGAAAAAGGCAGGTTTTCGCCAGGGCGGTAGATCAACCCGTTCGACCGGGGTGTTCCCGTCTGACTAGCCGGTGCGGTGGTGCCGGACGTCGTAACTACATTCGGGTTCACCACTGATGGGGCCGTTACACCTGGGCGGGGCTGTAGCCGTTCCGTAACGGTGACCGTCCGGTCGGGCAACATCCTGAAATCGGTGTTCAGTGATTTAGGATCACGCAGCAGGAAAGGCGATCGTGGATTGCGATCCGAGAAGCGGGTAGCGTACCGGTCGGTCCATTGTACTGTCGGGCGGCGCGACGCGTTTTTTAGAGCGCGCAGGCTATCGAGTCGTTCCTGCGCAGCCGCTTTGGCCGAATCGGAACGGGCTTTGGCGGCTTCGGCCGCTGCCTTGATCTGTTCGGGGGTACGTTGCGGAGCCGGGGTTGTTCGCCCGCGCCGGGCAGGCGTTTGCGCCAGACTGGCCGTTCCGTTTCCGCCAATACCAAGCAACAGGCACACGAACAGCAGCCAACAGGCACTTCGCTGGCCCACGAAAACAGGCCGGGCTACAGGCAACATTGAGCAGAAAAGATGAGGTCGATAGGCGTAACGCTTCACCATATACTGGTGCAAAATCGGAAAAATAAACAACCCGGTAATCCTGGCCGTTAACACAACGGCGAAAACCGGGCCAATCGTATCCTGGATTACTAATGAATTAAGGAATTGCCCGTGTTAGTGGCGATCGGGAACGTCTACCCAGCTACTCCGTTAGTGGCTGCCAATGACGTTTCCCTGGCTCGTTCGTGAAGCGCAGCACCTGACCAGCATCAACATCGGCAGCCTGGAATGCTTTGATTGGTCCAAAAAAGGTATTGAGTTGTGCCTCGTCGCAGGTGGGAAGAAACGTGCGCAGTATCGTAGGATCATAATAACGAAAGTACACCTTCCTGTTCTCTCCTTCTAATTCAACCAGCAAAAATCGCCGTAAATGGGTCCGTAATTCATTGGGCGGTACCTCTGCTTCGATACCAATACCAACCGAATCGCTTTGGGCGCTGCGCCACCAGGCGTCAAATGAATCGCCAGCCGTATAGCCTGCCAGACAGGGCGCCATTTCTTCCTGCTGCGCATCGGCTGGCCCCCGGTACAGCGACAGCCACAGCGAAGCCAATGACTTCACCTGGTCGAGGGTGTACCCAACCTGTACCACATCAAGTAAGGCGTACTGCATCGCTTCTATGAGTAGCTGATTTACAGCGACTCTATTTGTCAGTCAAGTTATGTACTTCCAGAGGCGTACTTGTGCGTTTCGTCTTCATCAGCATGAATTCATAGGTATTCTCATAAACTCTCAACACACACGAATGTTGAACGGTCACTTTTTGGCATTATACATATAAAGTATCAAGTCAATTGTTTCGACTAACCTACGAACTCTATACTTTACTCCAATAGCCAGACTCCCTCTATGACAAAAAAGAAACGCATAGGCTGTTTTTCTCCGTTTGCGGAAACTACTAAATACCTGTTACCAGAAATAGCTGACGTTACTTCACCAATGTAAACAGGCAGTAAGTCAACATTTAGTAACTCTCCAACAAAAGAGCTGCTTTTTAGCTTATTACTAACTGTTAATGAGCGCACTTCATCATCAGGAAGCAAACGATTATTACTGCTTAGAAGACTATATTCACTTACGTCGTCTGGTGAAAAACGTAAGCTATCACCTCCTTCTAAATTAATCCGGAAGGTAGTTTCGTATAATTCCTGCTCTGGCCCGTCATATAGATAGGCTTGGCTAAGCACTTTTTTCATAGTTGTCAATTAATTCACTGAATTAGGCTACTTTGGCGGTATATCTAACGAAACCCTTCTGATCTTACCTTCTTTAAGCATGTCTTCGATACTTTTGTCGAACCGATATTGCGTTCCTTTTTCTGATTCATCAAACCACGGAATCACTTCTCCTTTGCTAGTTGGCAACTCATCGGTCATTACTTCATATACAGCCTTAGGATTTTTGTCAGTACCAGGCAATAAAGCACGATCAGAGTAAGGAACGTCCTGTGGAGATCCAAACTTACCCTTATCTCTAAATTTACCACCTTCATCTATCCACCCTCCATACCGATCGAATGTATCTCCTTTTTTAAGAACGTGGCTAGTTTCTTCGATAGCACCATTGTTTGGTGGCCACCCTCCATTTATTTTTTTACCATCAACTCCTTTATTAAATAATTCCTCTAGTTCCGGCCACTTATTCTTTCGCCATAATGAGTATGCTTTATCAGCTATTTCAGGATTTTGACACTTTTAAAATCACCAACAGTATCTAAAAATTTTCGGTACGTTGGGCTATACTTAAGTCGTATTCGTCTAATGCCTGCCCTCGCCGCTGCGATCAACTTACCCCCGCCACGCATTAAAGTCTGCCCAATTCGCGTTCCAGCAGCCCACCGTCCAGCACTGCCCGCCAACCGACCCAGTACGGGTCCCAGTAGCTTACCAGCCAGGCCGAAAGTACCCGCCAGCAGGCCTTCGATGGCCGCCGCCTGCAAGGCACAAACCAGACTAAGCGGATCGCCGTTGATGGCCTGCTCAGCCAACGTACCCAGGAAACCACCGGCTGCTGCACCCGCCATCAGGCCCGGAATGCCACCCACCATAGCGCCCACCAGCGCTGCACCGCCAATAATAAGCAAAGGGCCAAAATCACCCAGCGGATCGTGGCGTCCGTAGGGATCCTGTCGGGCGTAGGCGTAGGTATAGGTATCGAGCTGCTCCAGCCACTGCGGATTCAGGCTTATATATTGCCCCACAAAGGGAGCGTAGTAACGGCCCACATTGTAGTACAGCCCCGACTCATCGTCGGCGTATTGGCCGGCTAGTCGTAAGGGTTGTCGTATAGAGGCCACTACTTCCCGGCAGTTGCCAAAGGCGCTGTATTCGCCCTGCCATACCAACACACCCCGGCTGTCGAACGCGTGGGTAACGGCTCCCCGGTTGTCTGATTGACAATCTTAACATTGTGAGCTATCGCTACATATTTTATTCAGACAAAAGACTTAGCAATGTCTGATCACCAATCTGAACAGCAAAATCATAGGGGGATCTATTTGCTTTATTCTTTGTGCTTTTATTAGCACCATGTAGGATTAATAAGCGGACTATATCATACTTTCCCCGTGCATTAAATACAGCTGTCCAAAGCACAGTATTGCCGTGTTTATCACGCAAGTTCACATTTGCACCTGCTTTTAGCAAGGCGTCGGTAAGCTCTGAATTATTGTGAGCTGCTGCATAATGCAGTGGAGTCTGTCCTTGTTCATCTTGATTATTTACGTCAATAGATAAGCTAATCAACTGATTAGCAATTTGGCTAGCTTGAAAGGAGATCGCTTCATGTAATAGATTTTGTCCAAATTCATTTTTTATGTTGATATCCACCTCTTTAATTAAATCAACAAATTCTTTCCAAGCATTTAGCCTGACAGCTTGAAAGATGTCTTCAATCTTGCTCATATTTGTGGCTTCTGTTATTTTTTGGTAATTCTGGCTGGTAATTACGTGGATCTCGATAGATATTCAAAAACTCATCTTTAGTGATTTTTCCGTCAATATAGTCTTTGTGCAATTTTCGGTACTCTCTACCTGGTTTATGTCCCATGTCCCATTGTCCATTTCTAGATCGGCTCTTATCCCAACTAATTTCCTCGCCAGTGTTTGGGTCATAAACTTTTCCATCAGGCTGGCGGGCATTTTCAAAAGTGTCATCAACTTGATTTTTTCCGTATGTTGGCCTTGACTTTGCGTAAGGTTTAATACCACTGATCGGGGTGTTAGGGCTTGATTTACGAAATATACGGCCGATAGCCTGCCCAATTCGGCTTTGAGCCACTGCCCGGCCCAACCGACCCAGTACGGGTCCCAGTAGCTTACCAGCCAGACCGAAAGTACCCGCCAGCAGGCCTTCGATGGCCGCCGCCTGCAAGGCACAAACGATACTCAGTGGCTCGCCGTTGATGGCCTGCTCAGCCAACGTACCCAGGAAACCACCGGCTGCTGCACCCGCCATCAGGCCCGGAATGCCACCCACCATAGCGCCCACCGCCGCCCCCGCCCCCGATAAAGCACCGTGCACAAAACTAGCCCCCACCTGCCGCCAGCTACCTCCCTGATAGGCGGTTACCCCGGCGTTGATCAACCCTCCCACCAGCGCTGCACCGCCAATGATAAGCAAAGGGCCAAAATCACCCAGCGGATCGTGGCGTCCGTAGGGGTCCTGCCGGGCGTAGGCGTAGGTATAGGTATCGAGCTGCTCCAGCCACTGCGGATCCAGGCTTATATATTGCCCCACAAAGGGAGCGTAGTAACGGCCCACATTGTAGTACAGCCCCGACTCATCGTCGGCGTATTGGCCGGCTAGTCGTAAGGGTTGTCGTACGTAAGCTACTACTTCCCGGCAGTTGCCAAAGGCGCTGTACTCGCCCTGCCATACCAACACACCCCGGCTGTCGAACGCGTGGGTAACGGCTCCCCGGCTATCGGTATGCAGGGTGTATAGCTGCTCTCCTTCCAGAAAAGCCACCGGCGTATAGGTATCCGGGTGGTAGACATATTGGCGTACCACAGGATTGGCCTGCGGCGTGGGTTGATACGTCTCGGCCAGGAGCCGCCCTTCCAGCCAGGCGTACTGCCAACGTACCTGCCCATCTGTTTTACTGATTCGCCGTCCCAGTCCGTCGTAGGTATACTGCCAGCGTTGGCTGTTGATGGTCAGGCTACTCAGCGTACTGTTGCGGGCAAACTCAAGCTGCATCGGCCCCTTCGGCCCCCGTAACGACGTGGCATTGCCTAAGGCGTCATACTGCCAGACATCCGGCCCCACCGCCCGGATCTCGCCCATCGGTCCGCTTCGTACCGGCCAGCCGTTCAACTGCTGCAACGTACCTGCCGCGTCGTAGCTGAACTGTTCACGTACCTGGCCTGTCTGCCGGTCAGCAACGCTCAGTAAGCGGCTTTCAGCATCATACGTCAGGGTACATAGCTGGCCTGATACCGCCTCCTCTATACCAGTCAGCCGCTGCTCGGCATCGTAGGTATAGCGTTGCTCGGCCAGGACTTTTCCAAGCTTGTCAGTAAGGCGGGTTTGTTGCAAGCCGCCCAGGTGCTGCTGTATTTCCTGCTGACCGAGACCGTTTGGGTAGTTGGTGTTGAGCAGCAGTCCGTTAGGGCCGTACTCATACTGGATTCGCTGGTCGCCAGCGTCGATGTAGCTCAGCCGTCCGTTGAGGTCATAGCCGTAACCCACGACCAATCCGGTGGCCAGACGTACCTGCGTCAGTTGCCCATTATCCTGATAAACCAGTTGAGAGGTCCCCAGAATGCCCTGTTCAGCAGCCAGCCCATGACCAGCATACCCAAATGTAAGCTGGCTATCGGGGGTACGAATCGACAGCGGTCGGCCGTCAGCATCCTGCGTGAAACGTACCCAGGGGCCATCCTGCCAGATCAGCTCGCGAAGTGACTCGCCATTATAGTGCTGAATGAACCCTTTCCCATCGCGTAGGCTGACGTAGAGCGTCTCATCTTCCTCATCATATGCCACCGTTTGCCTTGACCCATCAGCATAGATAACTCCTGTCAGATAGCCCTCGTCGAACGTAAAGTGGGTGGTCCGGTTCAACGGATCAACCAAGCCGATAAGTTGACCAGTCAATTCATCACGGATGTACTGTCGGGTATGGCCGGTACGATCGGTCAGGTGCGTGAGCAATCCGCTGGCATTGTGCTCAAATTGCCGAAACGCGCCGCCCGGGTATGTTACCCGTTTCAGGATACTCTCTTTGTAATTGAGCGAAAAAGCCTGTTCGGGTGCCGTTTGTAACCGCGTAATTAATCCCTCCGGTGTGCGGGATAGCTGGAGTTGTTCACCACCCGGATAATCGATGCCGCTTAACTGACCATTTTTGGTATAGCTGAGGTGATACTCATCACCTAGCGGCTGCCTGACTGTTTCAGGCAGTATACGGTCGGTATATATCAGCCTGGTTTGAGCCCCGCGCTCATCCGTGGCTACAAACGAGTGGCCGTCGGGCAACTGCTCCACGTCGAAGCCATCGCTCCGCAAACCAGCCATTGCCTGTTGACGGATCTTTTCGCGATGAGGTAGCCGGAAGGCGTCGAGCTGGCTTTGGCGAATGACAAACATGGTAGTCTAGCCTCAGCTTAGCATTGGTCCATAAACGGCGAACCACCGGCATCACCGATCAGCACCGTAAACTCACCCAGGATGATACGGCCACCATGAACCGTCATATCGCCCATGCGGGCAGCAGGTTTGCCATTAATGTGTACGCTTGATGACCCCTGCACGATTACATCGGGCGGACCAAGGCAGGTGCACATATCACCAACTGTCGCGGCGGGCCGACCACCGATGAGCACATTGAATGAGCCTACCATCACCGGCCCCCCAACGTGCGGATTGGGTGATGCAAGGGGGCAAGTATGCATATCACCAAGTCGGGCGGCGGGCTTTCCCATACTGTCGGGTTGATCTATAGAGAAAGCTTAAATATATGGTTTTACGCGAATAAAGTAGCCCGCAGGTATAGCTAAATCCAGCTCCTTTTTACTTAGCGTAGTGCTCGCCGGATAATGTCCTCGACAGACAGGCTGCTGTCGGCATTCAGAATATCGTCGACGCTTTTCTCGGCTGATGGGCGCGGAAATCCCAGCGCAATCAGGGCGGCCAGTGCTTCTTCCCGAACCGGGTTGCCCGCCTGCTGACGATACGTTGGTGTATCGGGTAGCAGCCCCGACTTTTTCATCTTGTCTTTCAACTCCAGGATGATCCGTTGCGCCGTTTTGGCACCGATCCCTTTGATGGCCTGCACCGCCCGCACGTTTTCACTCATGATGGCCAGCCGGAGATCCTGCGGCGACATGGCCGACAGCATACCCAGCGCCGTGTTCGGTCCCACGCCCGACACGGCAATCAGTTCGCGGAAAAGCGATTTCTCATCGGCTGAAGCGAACCCGAACAGCGTCTGGTTGTCTTCGCGGAAATGGTGATGGATAAACAGTTTTACCGGAGCCCCACCACCAGGCAGCGTTGAGTAGGTCTGAAGCGAAATGAACACTTCATAGCCCATACCTTGTATGTCGATAATGGCATACGAAGCTTCTTTATACGATAGCGTGCCGTCTAGATAGGCGATCATAAGCGAATCATTTAGCCTACCAATAGCTTCTGCCCGGGGTGGACGCTGTTGCCTTTGATACGGTTCATTTTTTTGAGTTTATCAATCGAAATATTGCCGTAGCGCTGGGCAATGTTCCAGAGCGTATCGCCCGGCTGCACCCGGTGGTATTTTGGCTTCACCCGTTCGTGGTGCGCCTGGCTTTCTTTGTGCTTTTTCGACGAGCCGTTATCCTGTTGCGCCATCCGCTCCGTATGGGTCTCGCCCGCTTCGCGCAGGATAGTCAGCTTCTGGCCCGACTTCACGGTGCCCGACCGCATTTTGTTCCAATGCTTTATGTCGTAGGTTTCTACGCTGTACTTCTCAGCAATGCCCGATAGCGTCTCGCCCCGTCGAACGGTGTGCGTCACTTTCCGGGGTTTACGCATGACCACCGCTTCCAGGTCGTCGGGCTCGGGCCGGTCATTCTCTGCCACTACGGTTGCGGGTATGACAGGTACGTTATCGGCCAGGCGGCTGGCAACACGCCAATCGGCAGGGTCGTTGGCTGTATCGAGGCGAGTGGGTATGAGCTCATTATGCGCCAGCAGAACGTTCTCCATCATAACCGGCATCTTCGAGGCCGAATCCATGATCATTTTTCGGTTGGCCTGCACGTAGCTGTGGCGCTCGCTCGGCACCCGCAGCATGTGATTCCGGGTATACTCGGGTAGCTGATCGGCCGTAATCGACGGGTTCAGTTTCTGCAAATCGGCAAACGAAACACCGCTCAGGCTGGCAAACGTTCTAAGATTCAGGTACGAGTTGATTTGCAGGGTATCAAAGGCAATCGGGTAGTCGGGACGTTCGGCGATAATACCATGATCATTGCCGTAATTCATCATGTAAGTCATGGCGATGAACTGCGGCACATACGACCGGGTCTCTTTCGGCAGGCCTTCATAGCAGGTCCAGAAGGTCGTGCCCCCCGTACGGCGCATAGCCCGTTTCACAGCTCCCGGTCCGCAGTTATAGGCCGCCAGCGACAGTTCCCAGTCACCAAAAATCCGGTAAAGGTCTTTCAGATACCGACAGGCTGCTTCGGTGGCTTTATTAGGGTCCATCCGATCATCCACGTAATCGTCGATAGTCAGATTGAAATCCTTGCCGGTATAGGGCATGAATTGCCAAAGGCCACCCGCCCCCACCCGCGACATCGCCCTTGGGTTCAGTGCCGACTCCACAATGGAGAGGTACTTCAGTTCATCGGGCATGTTGTATTTCGCCAGCGTCTTTTCATACAGCGGGAAATAGAACGGCATCCGTTCCATAACCATGCGTGTATAGCTCGGTTTGCGGTAGGTAAAATAATCGATGAAGTTATGAACGACCTTGTTATAGGTCAGTGGAATCTGGCGTTGCAACCGGGGCAGTCGTTCGCGAAGGACGGCTTCGGACACACTCGGCAGATTCAATACTGTTTCAACAATCAGGGACGTGTCCACAACCACCGTGTCGGCAGCTGGCAGCAGTTGGTTGGCCGACGCTGGGTACGTTACCGTAGGCGTGGGTCTGGCTACCTGTGCCTCTGCAACTGGCAATGACATAGCCCAGAGCAGGGTAGCACCGCCGGCAATCAGGAGGGTCATTAGTTTCATATCATACTTCGTTACGAGTTACCAGTGTTGAGCGGCCTGCCGGGGAGACCAGCCGCCCTGTTTCAAGTGTGCCGTTGCTGTACCATACGGTCGATCAGCAGCGCACTTGACGCTTTGTTTTTCAACGTCAAAAACTAAACCAATGTCAAATAGCTCGCTGCCATTGTTACCAAAGCCCGTTCCCGAAAAGGCGGGGCCATCAGTTGAAGGCCAATTGGCAGGGCTGGCCCGTCACCGTTTGCATCCGTTCCGTTAGGAATCGAGATGGCGGGGTAGCCCGTTACATTAGCCTGAACGGTAAAAATGTCTGCCAAGTACATCTGTAGAGGATCTGTACTTTTTTCGCCTAAGATAAAAGCTGGCGTTGGTGTTGTTGGCATCATCAGGAAATCATACTGCGCAAAAACCTGCTCTGTTTCTTCCCGCACCAGCCGACGTACCTGCTGGGCTTTCGTATAGTAGGCATCGTAATAGCTGGCACTCAGCGCGAACGTACCCAGCAGAATCCGCTTGCGAACCTCCGGGCCAAAGCCTTCCGTCCGGCTTTTTTTGTACATCGAAATCAGGTCGGTCACCCCTTCCGTTGCCCGATGGCCATACCGCACGCCATCAAAGCGCGAGAGATTCGAAGAGGCTTCGGCTGTGGTCAGCACATAGTATGTTGGCAGCAGATGCTTCAGCAGCGACAGGCTTACCGGCTCAACCACATGACCCGCCGCACGCAATCGGTCGATAGCCTGTTGGGTGGCTTCCCGCACCGCCAGTGACACGCCTTCACTCTCGACCCCATCGACCAGGTAAGCGATTCGGGCGGGCTGTTCAGGCGCTGCCGGTGAGGCGTAAGCATCGACGGGCTGCGACGAAACGGTGCTATCGAACTCATCAGGTCCGGCCATCACTTCCAGCAACAGGGCTGCGTCGGTTGGCGTATTGGCAATAGGACCAATGCAATCGAAGGACGAGGCGTAGGCAACCAACCCCCAGCGGCTTACCCGTCCGTAGGTTGGTTTGAGGCCCACCACGCCGCAAAAAGCCGCCGGTTGGCGTACCGAGCCGCCCGTGTCGGAGCCAATACTGGCCAGGCATAGTCCTGCCTGAACGGCTACTGCCGAACCCCCACTACTTCCGCCCGGTACCCGCGTTGGGTCGGCCGCATTACGAACCGGACCAAACGCCGAATTTTCGTTCGATGACCCCATCGCAAATTCGTCGCAGTTTTGCCGGCCAATAATGATCGCGTCTTCGGCCAGCAGGCGCTCAACAGCCGTGGCGGTGAATGTAGCTTCGAACCCGTTGAGCATATGGCTGCCGGCACGCAGGTTATGACCAGCATAACTGAGCACGTCCTTAATACCGATCACCATCCCATGCAACCGGCCTAACGGCGCAGGTTGGCCGGTTCGGCGGGCATCCAGCTCGTCGGCGCGCTGGCGGGCCTCATCGGCATATACCTCGGTAAATACGTTCAGGTGCTGCTGATCGGCAATGCGCGTCAGGTATTGGTCTACCAGTTGACGGCAGGTTACGGCTCCACTGGCCAAATCAGCCTGCACGGTGGTAAAAGAACGGTATAGAATCACGGGAAAAAGGGACGGTCACTAAACAAAAAAACAGACAACCCCACGCCTTGCGGGCATCGGGTTGTCTGTGTATACGAAAGGAAATTCCTTATTTAATGTCTTTCAAACCATCTTCGATGTTCTCGCGAACATCTTTGGTGGCGTCCTTAAATTCCCGGATACCTTTACCAAGGCCACGGGCCAGTTCAGGCAGTTTTTTGGCACCAAAGAACAGGAGGAGGGCTAGAAAAATGAGCAGCATCTCCTGACCGCCCAGACCCATAAATGCTAAAATGGATGCTGTAATCATAATATGTCGTGTTTAGAACGTATGCAAAAGTAACAAAAGCCTCGTGAAGAAGCCATTAAATTAAAGGTAAAAAAGGCAGTGTGTGGGTTGGTTATACCCTTATTTCAAGTCAATAATCTTGCCGGTAGCCCGCTCCTGCTGGCGCTCCCACTCCCGGAAGTTCTCCAGGTCGGTGTTCAATGAATTGAACAGCCAGACCATCAGGGCAATGTCATCGGCAAAACCAACAATAGGCAGAATATCAGGAATAAAATCAATGGGTGACACAAAGTAAACCAGCGCGGCCAGCGTGGAAATCAACGTTTTGGTAGGTACCTGCCGGTACGCACCCGACGCGTATGCTTTCACCAGGCGACTCACCAGCCCGATTTTCTCCCGAAAACCAATGCCTTCTTCCCCCTTTACCGCCTCACTTTTACCCAGTGCCTCCCGAATCAGGGCCAGCATACTTAGTCCGTTGCGGGCATACTTACCCGCCCGAGCCGTTGACCGACGAAAGAAAATAGACGAAAGAACCTGGGCAATCAGACTACGTTTTGCCATTGACGACTTGCTGTTTTGGTTAGTGCGTCTGCGATACCTACGCAGATCAGGGGTATAACAGATTTATTCAGAAAAAAGTCTGTTTTGTTCCATCTACCGGTACAGATGGTCGCGTTGAATGACGTACCTGAGCTAACCCTATCTGAATGGCTTCCGACAGCCCGCGACCGGAGTTTTTTGCGTACTTTTGTGGTTTCATTGGTATCTATATAACCCCCGTTTCATCAACGTGAAACATATTCGCAATTTCTGCATAATCGCCCACATCGACCACGGTAAAAGTACCCTTGCCGACCGCCTGCTGGAGTTTACCAAGACTGTCGGTGCCCGTGATATGCAGGCGCAGTTGCTCGACAACATGGACCTGGAGCGTGAACGTGGCATCACCATCAAGAGCCACGCCATCCAGATGGATTACTACCATAACGGCGAGTTATACACCCTGAACCTGATCGATACGCCCGGCCACGTCGACTTTAGCTACGAAGTGTCCCGGTCTATTGCGGCTTGTGAAGGAGCCCTGCTGCTGGTCGATGCCTCGCAGGGAACCGAGGCCCAGACGATCTCGAACCTGTATCTGGCCCTGAACAACGATCTGGTCATTATTCCGGTACTGAACAAGATCGACCTGCCCGGTGCGCGGCCCGAAGAGATCAAGGACGAAATGGTGGACCTGCTCGCCTGTGAGCGCGACGACATCATTCCGGCGTCGGGTAAAGAAGGCATTGGTGTACCCGAGATTCTGGCCGCCATTGTCGAGCGCATTCCGCCGCCGAAAGGCAATCCGGATGCCCCGCTGCAAGCCCTCATCTTCGATTCGCACTTCAACTCGTATCGGGGTATCGAAGTAATCTTCCGGGTTAAAGACGGCCGTATCCGCAAAGGCCAGAAGGTGAAGTTCATGAACACCGGCAAAGAATATTTTGCCGATGAGATTGGCACACTCCGCCTGACCCAGGAACCCAAAGACGTGATCGAGTGCGGCGACGTAGGGTACCTCATTTCGGGCATCAAAGTGGCTAAAGAAGTTAAAGTTGGCGACACGATCACCAGTTTCGACGAACCGGCCGACGTAGCCATTCAAGGGTTCTCGGAAGTAAAACCGATGGTGTTTGCGGGCATTTACCCCGTTGAAACCAGCGAGTTTGAAGACCTGCGCGAGGCCATGGAAAAGCTTCAGCTCAACGACGCCGCCCTGGTCTGGGAACCCGAAACGTCAGCGGCGCTGGGCTTCGGTTTCCGGTGCGGCTTCCTGGGTATGCTCCACATGGAGATCGTGCAGGAGCGTCTCGAACGTGAATTCGACATGACCGTCATTACCACTGTGCCGTCGGTACGGTTCGAAGTCATGACGACCAAAGATGAGTTGCTCCAGGTGTCGGCCCCGGCCGAAATGCCGGAACCGAACCATATCAAATACATCGAGGAGCCGTTCATCAAGGCGCAGATCATTACCAAAGCCGAGTACGTGGGCGGTATCATGGGGCTGTGCATGGACAAGCGGAGTATCCTGAAAAATCAGGTTTACCTCACCGCCGACCGGGTAGAGCTACAGTTTGAAATGCCACTGGCCGAGGTTGTCTTCGATTTCTTCGATAAGCTGAAAACCATTTCGCGCGGCTACGCTTCGCTCGATTATGAGTTCATGGACAACCGGGAGTCAGACATGGTGAAGCTGGATGTGATGCTCAACGGCGACAAAGTGGATGCCCTGTCGGCCATTGTACACCGGTCTAAATCCTATGAATGGGGTCGGAAACTGTGCGAAAAACTCCGCGAGCTGATTCCTCGCCAGCAATTCGAGATTGCCATTCAGGCGGCGATTGGCCAGAAAATCATTGCCCGCGAAACCCTGAGCGCCCTTCGTAAAGACGTATTGGCCAAGTGTTACGGCGGTGATATTTCCCGGAAACGCAAACTGCTCGATAAGCAGAAAAAAGGAAAGAAACGCATGCGTCAGGTCGGCAACGTCGAGATCCCGCAGGAAGCCTTCATGGCCGTTCTGAAGATCAACTAATCTGGTGGATACGCTACGTTTTGACTGGGAGGGCCATTTGACTCCGTACGAAGCTATAGAAACGAACTGGCAGTCATTCGTTGAAACGTTTGGTTGGAATAACCATCGATTGAGCTTATTAAACTCTTTTCAGTTGCTTTGTACAGAGTTGACTACGCTGTTTCCTGAAGAATATACAATATGGATTGATGGGAGCTTCGTGACCCGAAAAGAGCGACCTAACGATATAGATATTGTATTTATCCTGCCAGCAAAAAGGTATGAAACTGCTGAAAACGAATTGCGTTTATTACGTAATCAGTTTACTGGTTTGGACGTTTATTTCATTAAACTAATAGACGAAGGAAAACCCAATCACTTCTTGTACATTTCTGACTGTACAGAGTGGATCTTTCAATTCACTAAAACCAGACCAGACCGGTATACACGGCGTAAGCAACCCAAAGGATTTATTCAACTGAGGTGGTAATTATGGAGACGCATACTGAACTACATACTGAGATTGTCGATGTGTTGCAGCGAATTGAACGTTTAACAGCTCAAATTGAGTTGCACGAGAAGCAGCCTGATGTCGATTCACTATCCATTGAGGGCTATCAGCGGTTGCGCGAGCAGTATTTCCGCCAGTTGGAAGAGCTTCTGGCCGCTCTTAATATTCGGGCAGACATTCATCTGCAGGCCGCGTAGCGTCGAGATTCCGCAGGAAGCCTTCATGGCCGTTCTGAAGATCAACTAATCAGTAAATCATTCATACTGGCCGCCCCGCTCAACCCGTTTGAGCGGGGCGGCTGGCTTTATGGGACTACCGTATCGGCTCAACGGTTTTGCCGCTTCCGCCATCCAGAATTACTTTTGCCAACTCATTTCAATTACCAATGCCCGACTTATCCATCCTGATTGTCAATTACAAAACACCTCGGTTGATCATCGACTGCTTGCATTCTGTGTTCGAGCACACCGCAGGTATCGACTTCGAGGTGGTGATCGTGGATAATCAGTCGGGCGATGATAGTCAGGCACAGGTACGTTCCGCCTTTCCGCTGGCCGACTATCCGCAGGTACGTTGGTTTGATATGGGCTACAACTCGGGTTTTGGTCGCGCCAACAACTACGCCATGAAGCAGGCGCTGGGCCGCCACTATTTGCTGCTCAACTCCGATACGCTGATGATCGACAACCTGATTGGTCGCTGCTCGCACCTGCTTGATGAGCAGCCAGACGTGGCCGCGGTGGGCGCTATGCAGATTAACCGGGCGGGGCAGGTGCACACGCAGATGTACACCCGTTTTGGGGAAATCAGGCGTCCGTTCTACATTCTGCCCATCAACCCCAGGGTACAGACCTGGTTATCTCAGCAAATTCCTGATACGGTTTATGATGACCCCAATCAGGTAGACTGGATCATCGGCGCTTTTTTGATGACCCGACGCACTACGGTAGACAAAGCAGGCCCGTTCGACGAGCGCTTTTTCATGTACGGCGAAGACGTGGAATGGAGCTGGCGGCTTGGCAAACAGGGTCGAATGCTGGTGCTGCGCGACGGCTTTTTCATCCACCTGGAATACGGCTCTGACCCAACCTATCAGGCCCGCGAAATAACGTACATCAACCGGTTTAAGACCCAGATGCAGGTATCGAACCTGTTATGGATCCGTAAACAGTATGGCGCTGGCGCCTACCTTTTGCTGATGCTTCACTACTGGACGCTGGTCCCGATTATTTATTTGTGGAAGGTAAGCGTGAATTTTCGGCAAGGGAAACCCCTGCTGAGCGAATTGGACAATCAACGGGCATTTGCCCAACAAGTCGGTATCTTTACCCGTTTCTTTTGGAAGACGCTGTTCAACCAAACTCATTTTTTCAAAGTATAACGCGCCAGGTACGTCACTTACCCGTACAAGCCCACCAATTGCCTGCCTGATTTCAATGAAACTACTGTTTATTACGCCGGTGGCCAACCGTTCGGGGTCTGTCACAACCCTGTTGAATTACATGCATTACGCGCCGAAGAACGATGCTCGTCGGTATGCCATGTTTAGCCGCCGGGCCGGTCAGCTCGATCTGGCCGACTACAAGTGTCCACTCTATTTCAGTCCGCAATCAGACCGGTTTAGCTACCGGCTGTATGAAACGGCGGTGCACAAGCTGATGGGCAGTATTCCGCATCTGAAGTCACTGGAAGACGCCCACAAAGCCGAGCAGGCCGATCTGTGGTATATCAACACCATTGCCATGCCCGAATATGCCCTGCTGGCCATCAGACTCGGGCAACCGTATGTACTGCACGTACATGAGCTGGTTCAGGAATATGATGAGCGCGGGTACGATGAGTTCAGGCAAATGCTCGACGGCGCCAAGCTGCTGTTCACCGCCTCACAAACGGTGGTCGACAACCTCGAAAACATGGGCTACAAGAACGTAGTGCTCATGCACGGGCTGATCAATGTGGAACAGATCAAACCTACCCGCGACCGCGCTGACGTGCGTAAAGAACTGGGCTTCCGCGACGACGAGTTTGTGTGGCTCATGTCGGGCGCGTGGTCGAATCGGAAGGGATTCGATATGGTACCGGACATTCTGCGCGAGATGCCCGCCGGTACGCCGTTTGTCTGGATGGGGCCTGCCCGCAAAACCGGCATGACCTATTATGTGGAGCAGTATATCAAGACGTATAACCTTAACGTCCGTTTCCTGACCGAACAGTCGACACAGTACTTTAGCTATTTCAACGCCTGCGACGGCTTCTGCCTCACCTCACGCGAAGATTCCTACCCCATTGTCATGCGGGAAGCATCGGTACTTGGCAAGCCTATCGTCGGCTTTAATTCGGGGGGTATTAACGAGTTTGTAAAACCGGGCATGGGCGAAATGGTGGAAGGTTTTTACCCCAAAGCCCTTGCCGAAGCCATGATGCGCGTGCAAACGGGTCAGACCGTCATTGACAAAAACAAGCTGCAAACAGCTATTACTACCCAAACCCAGCAGGCCGAAGCCAAACGCTGGATCGAAACCCTGGAAAGCGTTATTTAACGCTACGCTGTCATTTATGGCCATTACGTAGTCAATGGTTGTCATTAGTAGTAACTCTTCGTAAAACAGCAAATGACCACTTAATGACAACTGATGACAGCGTAGCGTAATGACAATGGATGACCACAATGACAACACCAATTATGACTGAGCAGAGTAAGACATTTCTTTACCAGTACCTCAACAACGCCTCGCCGACTGGTTTTGAATCGTCGGGCCAGCAACTCTGGCTCGATTACCTGAAACCGTATATCGATGAGTATATCGTGGATACGTATGGTACGGCAGTAGGTGTCATTCATGGGGCTGACGACTCGCCCAACAAAGACTATAAAGTCGTCATTGAAGCGCACTCGGATGAAATTTCATGGTTCGTGAATTTCATTTCCGACGATGGCTACCTCTATGTTCGGCGGAACGGGGGGTCCGATGCCGTCATTGCCCCGTCGATGCGGGTGAATCTGCACACGAAGCAGGGCGTGGTGCAGGGGGTTTTCGGGTGGCCTGCCATTCACGTGCGCGACCTGGCGAAAGACACCGCCCCGAAAGTAACCGATCTGTTTATCGATGTGGGCGCCCATACTAAAGACGAAGTAGCCGACATGGGCATTCTCGTGGGTACGGTCTGTACGTTTGTGGATGGTCTGACCGAGATGAATGGCCGTTACTTTGTGGGCCGTGCGCTCGATAACCGGATGGGTGGCTTCATGATTGCGGAAGTGGCCCGTCAACTGAAAGAGAATGGGATTCGCCTGCCCTACACGCTCTACATCGTCAATGCGGTGCAGGAGGAGATCGGCCTGCGCGGCGCTGAAATGATTGCCCGTCGACTAAAACCAGACCTCGCCATTTGTACCGACGTGACGCACGATACGCAGTCGCCGAAGTACGACAAGAAAGAACAGGGCGATCTGAAATGCGGTAGCGGACCGGTATTGTGCTACGGGCCCGCCGTACAAAACAACCTGCTCGATTTCATGATCGGTGTAGCCGACAAAAGCGAGATTCCGTTTCAGCGTCAGGCCGTCAGCCGGTCGACGGGGACCGACACGGATGCTTTCGCTTACGCCGCCGAAGGTGTTGCGTCAGCCCTGATCTCATTACCATTGAAGTACATGCACACGACGGTTGAAACGGTGCATCAGGAGGATGTTCAGGCCGTGATCCGGCTCATGTATGACGTACTGCTGGCCCTGAAAGGCGACGAAGATTTCCGGTATATCAAGTAAGTTTCAGGTTTCAGGTTTCAAGTTTCAGGTTTCAAGTGCGCTGCAGCAAGAACGAATAGATAATAAGCAGCGCACTTGAAACCTGAAACTTGAAACCTGAAACTTGACACCTGAAACTTGAAACCTGAAACCTGAAACCTGAAACCTGAAACCTGTCATCTACCCCAGCTTCGGTTCGATCCATAACGTACTCAGGAGCAAGGCAATGCCGAGAAGCCATCCCCAGTCAGGGATGGCTTTTTCGATGGTACGCGCCGTAGTACTACCAGCCTGAGTGGGAACAGTATCGTAGCGACGATGGGCACGTACCCAGCTGGCCACCTGTTCGCGTTGCGCTACAGCAGCAAGCCCATTGTCAGGCGGTGAGTTGGCAGGTACGTTGCCATAGGCATAAAGGGCCAGCGAATCCTGCACAGGTAACCAGCCCGAGCTAGCGAAACGCCCCGTGGATTCATACGAGCGGGTGTTTACCGGGGCAGGTTGCAGGATCAGTGTGTCTGTGCCGACGCGCAACCGGCCAGGCAACGTACTTGGGTTATTCACCTCAAAGCGGACGGGTTGATGCGTTAAAACAGGCGCGTCGATTTGGATAGTATTCCTACCCACAGGCCGAAGCGGGGCCAGCACCGACTGCCACAGCCGGGTGTAGGCGGTTGTGTCGCCGCTGAGCCGAAGCTGGAACGTCTCGGTGAGCAGACTGACGGCAACCCGGCCACTCCCCACTTGCACCGCAACGGGATACCCCGCCACAGGCAGGGTACCCGGCACGGGTGGAAACCGAAACGGAAGGGCCGTTAGATCAGGGCTGATATGGATCGTGTCTTTCCCCGGCATGCGACGTACCTGTAAGCCCGTCCGCAAGGCCCGATTAAGGGCAGGCACCTCCACATCCGGGCGGGTCAGGTTGATCACCAGTACGCTCTTCCCCGCTGCCAGCGCTTTGCCGACAACCTGATTGGTCACGTTGGCCGGATCGGTAACGACCAGATCAGGCAGTGCATTGGTGGTCGTTTTATTGATGGTCAGTTCGCTACCAATCCCTTTCGAAAGCCGGTTGGTTAGTTCAACGGCGTTTCCCTGCTGACCCAGCCAATCGGCCAGGGCGCGGGTTTCAAAATCAGGGGCATCGAGCACGAACCGGACGCGTAGTTTTTCGGCGGGCCGGGCTACGAAGCGTACCGTATCGAGCACCGTTTTATCGAGGGCAAGTGTCAGTTGGGTACGTCCCTGAGCGAACGTGATATACGATAACCTGAACGACTGGCTATTGGCTGTCAGCCGGGTGCTATCGACCGTTTTCTGTCCGAACCGGAGCCGGAGCATCCCTCCTTCTGCCGTGTTGATCCTGCCTGAAACAGTTTGCCGCTCGCCTTGACGGACAACACCTTTCCACTGAATTTGCTGCAGTTGCCCAGGTACGTCATAAGGAGTCCAGATAACCACCTGTCGCGCTAACCTGGCCAGTTCGTTGCCTGAAAAATCCTGCCCAAGTAGCCACACCGTATCAACGGGCACGACGCTTTTCAAGGAGCGAAAGGTACTGGCTGTCATCGTGGTCTTTATGCCCAGGTTAGCCGCCGTTGTCCGCACGTAATCGGCAGGTACGTTGTCGGCGGCGAGCACTAGTTTGCCCGACGGCAGCGTCTGTTGCCAGCGCGGTTGCAACCAGAGCCCCAGCACCGCCAGCCATAACAGCGCGTGTAACCCCATTCGAATGGCTTTGCGGTTGGTACTTGTCCCCTTCTGCCGATGGATAAACCAGATCGGCATGACCAGCAACGCCAGCAATAGTACAGCCAGTAACCAGGTTTCAGGTACGTTCCAGTCGAGTGGGGGAATGGTCATTACGGGAAAATTATCTTATCAGCTTTTTAGTTAGTTGGTACTATGTTACTTCATACTTCGCCAGAACGCATCTTCGAGGCGCTTTTCGGCTACCTGCGCAGATCGGCCGCCTACGGTAGAAGCCGGCACGAATTGAGCCAGCCTGGTTTGCAGTTGTACTACCGCCGCCGCTGATAAACGTTGCCCCGAAGCCAGCCGTTGCAGGTGAGTCAGCACCGACCAGTTAGTCATCCCGCTACGCATCAGCGGGCCACTGAGCGCCGCGCTCAACTGACTTACCTGCTGCCGTTGGGCAAGGGTTAAGCTGGGCAGATCAATCAGCCCCAGCACCTGGGCTACCAGCGATGCTACGGGTACGTCGGCGTAGTGGCGGGACAGCTGATGCTGCGCGGGTACTTTACCCAATTCGCCCGTCAGCCGGGTTTCTTTTTCTTTCAAGGGGGGCGGGTCATACCCGCTTTTCTTGGCATAGGCGCGGGCTTTCTGCTGGGCAATTTTCAGGTACTCGAGCGCCTTCACTTCAAACGGACGGGCTTTTTCGGGTTCATACAGCCGAAGCTGTAGTTCAGACTGCCACATCTGTTCCAGCGCCATTTTCAGCAAACTCCGCGTCGACTGCTCGTAGAACGTGTTCACTTCGCCATTGTCGTGGTTGTGTACATATTGCTCCATCATCGCCGCCAGCGGGTCCTGCTCTTCGCCTGCCTTCCCTCCGTGGTCATGGTCGTGATCATGATCCTCATGAGCATGGCCTCCCCCCCCTTTATCATGCGCCTCGGCCGGGCCGCCATTCGGGTCTTCCTGCGTATCGTGCTTGTGCACGTAGCCTTCCAGCAAATCCGCGTCGTTATCGGCCAGGGGTGTGTGGCCACCAATCTGGTTTTCAAACTCTTCACCCATGTATTGCCCGTAGCGAAGACGCAGCACTTTCTGGTCGAACCCGATCTCGTTCGACGCTGCATTGAAGGCCTTAGCCGCCATTTTCTTCCGTTTGGCAATCAGCTTATCTGTGTCGATAATGATCTGGCGCTGACTCCGAAAATACTCGGGCATGATATTTACGGCCATCGTAGCCAGTTCGGCTTCCTCGTTGCGGGCGGTATCTTTAAACACCACGAAATAGGTATCCGACTTAGTGAGTTGCGGCTCGGGCTGGCGGTTGTCGATGGCAGCCCAATAGTAGTATAGTTCATCACCGGGGGCAAAACCAAGTTTGGCCAGATCGAGCGTATGACTCGCCTGCGCTGTTTTGAAGGGTCCGCTGCTCACCGGGAAACGGCTCTCGCGGAACTTCACGTTCTCGCCCGAACCACGCGCCAACGTAGCTACGATAAACGCCTGCTGTACCCGGAAATCATCTGAGATCTGGGCCGTAACCCGAACCTGCATTGGCTCACCCATGCGGTGAAAACGGTATAATTCGTTCGCCGTTGGTTTAATCACCGGCGGTACATCGGGGCGGGCATCGAGCCGGTAAAAATCCGATTGGTAGATCAGCGAATCGCGGTTGGCAGGCGTTTTCCAGTAAGCCCGAAGCGCATACAGCCCCGAGTTCAAGAGCCGATCCTGATACCGGAAACCAGCCTGCTGGCGAGCAAACGGAATTTCTTCACCCCGGCTGTTCACCAGTTTGACGGCAACCCGGTTCATCTCGCTCAATTTGACCTGCCACGTTAGCGTAGAACCCACATAAGCCGTTACGTTCAGCTCAGTCCCAGTCCGGGTAGGCAAGTCAGTATAGGCTGGTGGCTGAACGGTAAGCAGGGCCGACTGAAACGTGGGCGGCAGAATAGGTGTCGCCTTGTCAGCCGCCTGTCTGTCAGCCAACTGCGTAGCCTCATCGACGGGCTTACCAGCTGTGGCTGGCCAGAAATGGATGGTCGCAAAAACGACTGTCGATGCAGCCAGCAATAACCAGTAAGGGCGAAGATCCTGAAAAGCAATTAGCGGACGTGGTGTTTGGGCGGCCTGGTCGGCCAGGCGTTCGAGTTGCAGCTGTTCGGCCAGGTTCGGGCGCTCTTTGGTCAGCAGCGGCAGGCTGTATTCGGTCTGGCCCAGCGTTTTGTGGAGTAGCCCGATGGCCGCTTCCCGTTTCGGCTCAAACGTCCCCAGCCACCACGCCGCGCCAGCCGATACCAGCACCAACGTACCCAGCACCATACCGATACTCACGGGGAACAGGGCCACCAGCAACGCAACCGATACGCCAGTCAGCAGGCTTTTCAGTGCGCTATTGGTATACAACTGAGTGGTAACCGAACGAATAAGTTGATGAAGTGGCTGCATAAAAGTGGCACCGACCCGGGCGTTCCCGCTCCAGTTTCGGTAGTAATAGTTCGTCAATCCAACACCCGACGCTGAAGCGGGAACGCCCGCCCGGGTCGGTACCTTTTAATCAAGCCTGTCGCTGAATAGCCAGGTACCGCTCAGCCAGCAACAACCCTAAAAATAACAGCAGTAGGCCGGTCTGTAGCCAGTTTACTGGATGGGCGGTGGTTGCGATCGCATCAGTGGATTGGTCGGTAACAAACAAACCCGCCAACTGGCTACGAGGTAACGCAGGCGCCCCGACCGGCAAACCAAGATGGTCAATTAACTGACTGGCAAGCCACTCAGGCAATTGGCCGCCCAGTACCCGGTCGCTTGTCTGGGGCGTCAATGGGTCAGGCGTGTACCTAATGCTTGCCTGATCCGACTCACCCGACTGCCCCGTAAGCGTGTATAACGTACCTGGCGTTGGCGCTGACACCGGCCGGTCGGTCAGCACCCAGGCGTAGGTTACGCCCTGCGCCAGTTGATTGTCGATGGTAAATGGAAGGCCATACACCGCCGTGATCGCGCCAAGTGCCGCCTGCACGGTGTTGCGTTCGTCGGCCTGCCGAAACTGCAACAGCACCCGCAACGGCGCCGTTGCCACTGCCTTTCCCGGTGCCGAGCCTGCCGTTACCACGCTGAGCCGATGGGCTGCATCCATGGTCAGTTGCTTTCCCGACGGCAGCGCAACGTACCTGGGCGACGCATTTTTCGCAGGCACATCGGTGGTATGCAACACAAAGCCAGCCGGTACGTGCAGGCGCGGCGCCTCCACCCATTCCGGTCCGTTGGTCAGGTACGTGTGCAGTTGAACAGCGGGTTCTGTCAGTTCATGAATAGCGGTTTGCCACTGAAGCGGATTAGGGGGCGAGGCTGCCGGCAATTCAGTCAATGTAACTACCGGCGTTACCGGCGTGGTGGCCCACATGACCCGCTCTTTCTTCGCCAGTGCCTGTTCCAGTTCAAACCGGTACGCGTTGGTCACAGTAGCATTCGGCTCAACCAGATGGACTTTCCGTCCAACCGGCACCGTATCGGTTGACTTGAGGGAAGGGCGCGCCAGCAACAGAGTCAGGGCAATCAGTAACAGACAACGCAGTAGCAGCAACAACCAGTTATCAAACCGAAATCCTCGTTTGGGTGGCTGATTGGGCGTTTCGAGCCAGCGCAACATAGCCCAGGGCATTGGCTTAGCCTGTTGCTGATGCCAGAAATGCAGCGCAATCGGCACAGCAACCGTTAGCAAACCCCAGAGAAGCGATGGATGTTGAAACAGCATACGGTTATGTTATTGGCCAGTTGCCTGCGCCACAGGCTTTGGGCTATTTTTTCATCAATAATTCTTGTATTACCAACGCGGGCGGGTCGGTTAGCAGGGCACGTACCCGACTCAGGTAGGGTAAATGCAGTTGCTCGTTCAGCGTTTGGAAATAGGCCGTTGCCGCTGTTCGTACCTGTGTCTGCACCGCCTCTGACTGTACTTCGACCGTCTGGCCGGTTTCCAGATCCTGAAACTGGTAAAATCCGCTCAGATTAAAGGCCACTTCCTGCTGCCCCAGCACCTGTATTAACAGCACCTCGCGGCGGGGCGTAGCGGCGGCCCGTAAAAGAGTCAGCCATTCATCGTTTAGTTGCAGCAGATCAGATACCAGCACCAGCAGTTCGGTCTGATTACGTCGCTGCCCCGGCAGCACGGGCACTGTGTCGGCCCAGCCACCGGCGGCTTTGACGCCTGCCAACGTACCCAGCACCTTCTGAAACGCCTGTTTACCGGGTGGTACCAATGGCTCGACTGTTCCGTGTTGCAGGCCGTATAAACTCAGCTGATCGCCTTGCCGATTGGCGATATAAGCAATTGATGCCAGCAATACCTTTGCATAGTCGAGCCGACTGACGGCCCCTTCGGCGTAGTTCATCGACCCCGACAGGTCAATCAGCAAACGTACCTGATGACTACTTTCCGTTTCTGACTCACGCACCAGGTGTTTGTCGGTTTGGGCAAACCGTTTCCAGTCAATGCGCTTAGGATCGTCGCCCGCCCGGTAGTCGCGGTACTGGGCAAACTCTACGCCCACCCCCGACCGGCGGCTACGATGCAGCCCCAGTGTCATTTCATCACTGACAAGTTGCCCCACCAGCGGCAGGTTATTGAGTTTAACGAGTTCGAGCGCAGTCATTTTGCGGAAGAAGGGTACAGCTTGAATTAGCTATCTAAAGCTACAAAGGCAGCCCAATTGCACGACATCTGGAGGCATCTAGCCAGCAAAGTTTATACAAATAGCTGTTTAGGTCCTATCTGCCCCTGATAAGACCCGCTGTTTAGCCGATACGGTAAAGTACATACCCGACTTGTATATAGCGTGTCGGCCTCTCGATAGCCCTTTACTACCCGCTTACCGGTACAACGACCACGCAGTAGGCGGCTCTGTTTGGAGTTGCCTACCAGTCGGCTCTAGCGTCAACCCATCTGCCCCTGAATCAGCCTCTTGAAGCCTGCCCACGTATAACCCATCAACGATTCTGTCTACGCCGTTTCAATCCTTCTTTCTCTGGATTAGCCTCTGGAAGCGAGGTGGCCCCACGGGCTAATGCCAACTATATATAGTTTCAATCCTTCTTTCTCTGGATTAGCCTCTGGAAGAGCCGTGACCGGCTTGTTGGAACGTACCAGATCGGCCGGTTTCAATCCTTCTTTCTCTGGATTAGCCTCTGGAAGTCACGCGGGCCCTGAGGGTCACCCCGTAGCCAATCGACGGTTTCAATCCTTCTTTCTCTGGATTAGCCTCTGGAAGTCTGTCATAAGGCCGTTTTTGTGGGCATCGACTACAAATGTTTCAATCCTTCTTTCTCTGGATTAGCCTCTGGAAGTTTAATTACTCAACGTTATGGGCGCTGCCATCAGGAGGTTTCAATCCTTCTTTCTCTGGATTAGCCTCTGGAAGGCTGATGGTGAGGGGCTTTTTTGTACCGTTTACTCAAGTTTCAATCCTTCTTTCTCTGGATTAGCCTCTGGAAGCCTTCAGGCCGCCTGTGGCAACAGGCGAAGTGAGTGGGTTTCAATCCTTCTTTCTCTGGATTAGCCTCTGGAAGTTGTCGTAGGCGTCGTACCAGTTCTGAAAGGGGATGTGTTTCAATCCTTCTTTCTCTGGATTAGCCTCTGGAAGGGGTGCCGTTACTCTTTTCGATGGCATTCCGCATCTTGTTTCAATCCTTCTTTCTCTGGATTAGCCTCTGGAAGACCCCGGATACAGGGGATCAATCGGCAGGTCGTAGGGGTTTCAATCCTTCTTTCTCTGGATTAGCCTCTGGAAGTTGCGGGAGAGCATGGTGGGGGGGAGGGGGTGTAATTAGTTTCAATCCTTCTTTCTCTGGATTAGCCTCTGGAAGTTAGGCCACGCCCAGCACCCGCTTGCAGAGGGCGAGGTTGGCGTTTCAATCCTTCTTTCTCTGGATTAGCCTCTGGAAGTGATGGCTCCCCGGTCTTCAGCTTCTGCTAGCGCAACGTTTCAATCCTTCTTTCTCTGGATTAGCCTCTGGAAGGTAATCCCCCTTTTTGGGTTGCCAAGGATTGGCCTCTCTATTGGTTTCAATCCTTCTTTCTCTGGATTAGCCTCTGGAAGAACGGGATCTAGTCATTTTCGATACGAATACGGGCGATGGTTTCAATCCTTCTTTCTCTGGATTAGCCTCTGGAAGTAGTAAGGCAATTCCAGTCACAACAACTGGCCCCGAGCTGTTTCAATCCTTCTTTCTCTGGATTAGCCTCTGGAAGGTTGATTCCTGTAGCCCATCAGCACGAACATGAACAAGTCGTTTCAATCCTTCTTTCTCTGGATTAGCCTCTGGAAGGCTCCTTTGGTGACACACACGCCATAACCTGGTTATCGTTTCAATCCTTCTTTCTCTGGATTAGCCTCTGGAAGGCGTTCTTGTTGATGCTGCGGCGGTCGTGCGGGCGGGGTTTCAATCCTTCTTTCTCTGGATTAGCCTCTGGAAGCGACGAACTACAATCCCGGCTCAATGTCATCAACGTGTTTCAATCCTTCTTTCTCTGGATTAGCCTCTGGAAGGGATCTAGTCATTTTCGATACGAATACGGGCGATGGTTTCAATCCTTCTTTCTCTGGATTAGCCTCTGGAAGTTTTGTGGCGTTTTATGTAGTTCTCTGTAGCGGAAAGGTTTCAATCCTTCTTTCTCTGGATTAGCCTCTGGAAGCCAGCCAGATCGTCAGGGCGATAAGCAGCACGGCGGGTTTCAATCCTTCTTTCTCTGGATTAGCCTCTGGAAGGTACTTGTCTGCATAAGATTAGTGGTAATGCATGAGGACGTTTCAATCCTTCTTTCTCTGGATTAGCCTCTGGAAGACATTTTGGGTGTGACGCCGACGAGCTTTGACGAACGTTTCAATCCTTCTTTCTCTGGATTAGCCTCTGGAAGCTGGTCAATGACGAGTTCGAGAATTACCACATCAGTAAGTTTCAATCCTTCTTTCTCTGGATTAGCCTCTGGAAGATGAGAAGAAGGCCCAACAGGCTGGCGATACATTTGTGTTTCAATCCTTCTTTCTCTGGATTAGCCTCTGGAAGGACGTTGGTAAACAGCAACGACTCAGTATCCTGCAAGATGTTTCAATCCTTCTTTCTCTGGATTAGCCTCTGGAAGCAGCCGCAGCACCGCTTTTCGCAGGGCGTTCCAGATGGTTTCAATCCTTCTTTCTCTGGATTAGCCTCTGGAAGTTGGCGGCGGCATTGTCCTGACGAAAGAAATTGGCGAAGTTTCAATCCTTCTTTCTCTGGATTAGCCTCTGGAAGAATATTGGTTATACGACCAGTAATACAGAAGCAGCGTTTCAATCCTTCTTTCTCTGGATTAGCCTCTGGAAGTTTTCTTACTCGCTTTCTCTTTTTCGATGGCGTCGTGTTTCAATCCTTCTTTCTCTGGATTAGCCTCTGGAAGTCTTCAACGTACCTGCCGGTAGTCAGGCCGTGCTGGTCGGTTTCAATCCTTCTTTCTCTGGATTAGCCTCTGGAAGGGAGCCTGGATTGTGACACTACTGGGTGATGATGCCGAGTTTCAATCCTTCTTTCTCTGGATTAGCCTCTGGAAGTTTGGCCGCTTCATAGCGTTGATTGCCCGCCAGGATAAGTTTCAATCCTTCTTTCTCTGGATTAGCCTCTGGAAGTAACCCTAAGCTTCTATTCTTCGATCTGCCTTCTGATAGTTTCAATCCTTCTTTCTCTGGATTAGCCTCTGGAAGGAGAAAATCTGCGTCAGGTGCGGGGCGTCCAAATTCGTGTTTCAATCCTTCTTTCTCTGGATTAGCCTCTGGAAGCGAGAACAGCCTTGAGCGGATCTACGCGGGGCTGGTGTTTCAATCCTTCTTTCTCTGGATTAGCCTCTGGAAGTTCCGTAGAGCCGGTAGGTTTTCCCCGCTTTCAGGGGTTTCAATCCTTCTTTCTCTGGATTAGCCTCTGGAAGACCCTTCGCCGGTCGCTGGGGAACGCCGCGCCCGGCGTTTCAATCCTTCTTTCTCTGGATTAGCCTCTGGAAGCGGTGCTGGCAGTCGGCCTGCTTATCTATCGCTTCGCGTTTCAATCCTTCTTTCTCTGGATTAGCCTCTGGAAGAAGACCAGCCCGGTTATACGGGTAAACCTGCCAGTGGGTTTCAATCCTTCTTTCTCTGGATTAGCCTCTGGAAGTCGTCAAAATAGTTAACAGCTTATTAGTCAATGCAGTAACCGCCTTTCTGCATGGCTTATTTTTTTGATTTCGTACGTCAAAGACCGTGAAAAACAACTCCTTTTTACTCATCTTCCGTAAGGACAACAAACTGATAATCAATCGAATACACCCACTATTATTGATCCTGAAAATATATTCCTGCCCGGCTACACCTACTTGATGCACACATTGCGATACGTGCAAGTTACACAACGTGCTTTTGCCTTAGTGGCCTTTGGAAAGAAATTACGGTCGATGATCGAAAAAATAGCGGCCGCTGCCCGCTTCACATCATCTTTGTTCGCCTCCGTGATCGGCACTTCCACCACCCGGTTGTTGCTTCGCGTATACACAATAAAGCCCCGATCAACGGGCCGCTCGAAATTTGCTTCGATCAGCCAGGCATAACAGTACAACTGCGTTTCGTAGGTGCTGTAGACCTTATTCTTGTACTCCGCAAATTTATAATCGAGCGGCGCCATCGACCCGTCGCCAAACTCCAGTACCTCATCAACGATACCCCGAACCAGGTCGTTGCTCAGGTACTGATCCGCATACTTACCCGTGACCGGTGCCCCCGGCCGACCCAGCCGTTTGCGCAGGTAATCTTTGTTGCGCTCCAGCCGTTCGTCGTGCAGGTTTCGGCCCCGCATCACTTTATAGTTTGCGTCTTCATGCTGCGGAATAGCCAGCACATACTCGAAATACGTGAACCGCGCACAAAACAGGTACTCGATGATGTGGGAAGGTGTAAGGGTCATGTGAAAAGGGGCTAGGGGCGGGGGCTTAGGGCTAGGGCGGAGCTTTTACCCCCGCCCCTGGCCCTAAGCCCCTAGCTAAAAAAATAACGCGCGGATTTCGTCGGTGACCAGCTTTCGGTCGAATGCCTGGCCCAGCAGGGCTGTTTGCTGCAACTCGTTCTGACTCATCGGGAAAATATAGACCCGGTCGGTTTCGTCGTCGATCAGTTCGGCGATTCGCAGTTGCAGCGTGTCTTTCTGGTTGGGCGTCAACGTACCCAGAAAGCACGAAAACTGCACCCGGTACAGGCCCGCCTGCTGGCAACACTTGGCAACTTTAGTACGCGCCTTGTCATTAACGACATCATATAAAACCCAGATGATCATAGTGTTAGCAAGTCAGGTGCGCCGCCTGTTTTCCCAATCAGTTCATTCGCAAACTGATGCGCGTCGAGTTGAATGCAATGACTCCGCGTCAGGTTACGCCCCCGGTACCGGATCGGGTCATTGTCCAGAAATTCATTGAAGGCATTGACCAGCAACGCTTTCCCGTCTGCATTCAGCGAATAGCCAACACCAGCCGCGCCTTCACCGCCCACACTCCGTGTGCCCGACACGTCGCTGACGTGCGACTTATTGACTTTCTTACCCGTAAAGAGCCGGAAAACCACTTCATCGGCGAAGCTGCGGTAGGGCTCGATAAAGTCGTAGACCATGCTCAACTGGTTGTAATCGTCGCGGTGCATGAAGCCAACGTAAGGGTCCAGCCCGGCCAGCATCAGCGTTTTCTCCACCTTGCCATAAAGCATCCCATAGGCATAATTTAGAAACGCGTTGAACGCATCCCGCGCCGGCCGACTGCTTCGCCCAGTGAACTGGTATTCTTTCGGCAACACGTAGCTCAGCGTCTCGAAATACAGCCGGCCCGCCGTGCCTTCCAGCCCCCGAAGCGTATCGGCCACATCGGCCACGCAGGGGGTACGTCCTGCCGGTGTCGCCAGCGTATTGATCGACAGCGCCAGGGCATCGATCCGCAGGAGCTTATCGTCGAGGTAATCGGTATGCTGCGGCCGGTGTTTTTTCATACTCCGAATGAGCCCGGCCTGATTGTCGAGTTTCGCCAGCAGCCAGGTACGTGTCCAGCGCAGGCCGTCAGCGCCCAGACTGGCTTCCAGTTGCCGTTTCCTGATTTTGGTGGTGCTGCCCAGCTTGGCGTGCCACACCCGCCCGATGGGGTCACCGTCGCGCTCCAGAAACACAATGTCGACGTTGAACCGCATGGCCAGTTTCACGGCGTCGGTACTCAGCGACGTACCTGTGGCCAGCAACACGTGCGTGACCTTCTCAGCCGAGTAGGTAGCACTCATCACCTTGCCGTCGTCGCCCTTCCGCCGAACATCGAACATAGCGTCTTTCACGTGCAGGTACGTTCCGTAGGTCGTGATGTGGAGTTGCATAGAGAGGGAAGAAAGGGAGGAAGCAGGAAAGGGAGGAGGGAGAATGAAGGCTATCCGTTCTGCTTTATCCCTTTCCTCCCTCCTCCCTTTCCTGCTTCCTCCCAATCGTTCCAAACCCCCGCGCAACGGATTTACCCAGGCCGATACCGTCGGGCAGGATCACGTTGGTCAGGAAGCGGCCGGTGAAGGCCACCATTGTCTGGTTCTTGAACTGCGTTGTTCGCTCCTCCACCGACAGCCGCACCAGGATGCGTTCGTGTGGTTCGAGCCACAGGTTGAACTCGCGGAACAGGGCCAGCAATTGCCCCGTCAGTATACGCTTCAACTGAGCCTGCTGTTCGGCTTCGGCATAGCGCCGGTAGTCGCGGTAATTGGCCTGATTAAGGGCCATCCAGAGCGTGTCGAACCGATACTCGATCAAATCGTCCGGTCCGTCGCTACGGGCAATCCCGATGGGTACCTGTTCGTGGCGAATATGCTTGCTCAGGACCGGAAACACGTCGGTTTCCCCATCGCCCCGCTCAATGGCCAGTTCGCGGATTTGCAGGAAAAGTTGGGTCAGCAGTCCGGCCCCATCGCCCAGGCCCACCAGCGTAGGTACGTTGCCCAGCACCTTGTATTGCACCAGCGGGTAGCCGTACCGGAATTTCAGCTCGTCGGTGCCTTCCTCCCGCTCCAGGTGGTTATGCAACAGCGGCGAATGTTCTTTAAACAGTTCGCCGAAATACCCCCGCAGCTTATGCGCATCCCGCGTTCGGAGCGCAATCTCAGGAAAGGTCACCGTCGTCATCGGCACCAGCGTTTGGGAAAGAGTCGTAGGCATGGTTGGTTAGAAGAAGTTTGTTAAGGCCGCATTATCTTTTTTTTTGAATCGTAAACCATGCTCAAAATCATAGTCGCAATCAAAGTATTGAAACCAACTGTGTTTAGAATCTGACTTAGGCTTGTTAGCCTTTACTCTATGAATACGTACAGCTACTTCGTGTTTGCTTTTTTCCAGAATACTCGCGTCGCTCAATTCAGCCTGATAACGGTTTGGAATCACATTGACGGTGTCCAGACCTTCTCGCGTAAAAACCTGTTCTAGGTCATTGCTAAAATCGTAGAGGTAATTGCAGTGGGTACGTATCAGGGATTCGTATTTACTCAACGCGCTTTGGTACTGCTCATCATCCTCTACGTTCCAATCTTTGTAAACATCTTCAACCATCTGAAGAAGGTCTTGCTCGGAAAGAGCTTCACCCTGATGTTTAGTCAGTACGTTGAAGGTGCTGCTTAGAATACCGAAAGGTGAATCGTAAATGTGCTTCTCTGCATTCTCCGAGTGAGGGAAAACCACCACTTTACCCATTACCTCGCCGCGTTTTCGATTGACGCGACCGGCACGTTGAATAATTGCGTCAATTGGGGCATTTTCCGTGTACAGGCACTGGTAATCGATGTCTAAAGACACTTCAACGACCTGCGTAGCAATGAGCAAAAAGCCCTCATTAGGCTTCTCTTTCTCATTGTCTAAAATCGTTCTTTCCTTATCAGCCCTATCCTTTACGATGAAACGGGAGTGATAACACATCCGCTTAAAGCCATCATACTGGTCATACAAACGGATAGCTTCGTCAACTGTGTTAACGACAATCAAAACCTTCTTTCCTTCTTGCAGATCGCCCTCAATATCAGGCCGTAACTGGTCAATTGACTTATTTGTAACGTGAAACACATTACGCTTTTTTTCCAGTAATTCTTTATCACGCAGTACGGTCACTTCGCCTAACTCGCTTGCCAACAGTCGTTGTAGTTTCTCTGGCATAGTAGCTGTCATGACGTAAAACTGAGTCTGAAAATTCCGCCGGAGATAACGAATTGAGGCAACAATTAGCCCCAACGTATAAGGCGCGTAGGCGTGGATTTCGTCAAGAATTACCCGTGCCCGGAAAAGGTGAAATGTCTTCATCTCCCACCACCCCAGATTGAAGCCTTGCGTCAATAATTGATCGACAGTGGCAACCGTAACAGGTTTGAAAAAAGCAGCTTCGCGGAGGTAATTGAAGTTATCGTAGTGTTCGTCTAAATCAAGCCGAAACAGTTTCGCTGACGAATGTACCACCGCTGTGTAGTCATCTTGCCCATTATTAGCTTTACCAAAACAGTCATTTAGCCGCAGATAAAGCGCATTAGCTGTTACCCGAGTTGGCAACAAATAGACAATTTTCTCGAACCCTTCTCGCTGACTGGCCCACAATAAAGCCGCTTCTGTTTTCCCGCTACCGGTTGGCGCAATCGCTAAGATGTTGCCTGTTGTCTGGCCACTTTCGGTTTGAAAATCCCGGAAGCCATCAAACGTACCTCCAGCTTTGGCAACACGGTCCGCTACTTTTTGGCGAATTAGATTCGTATCGTACTGGAGCGATTGTTCCAACTCCCGGTGGCCCGATGCTGTCCAGTCGGCGATGACCAGCAGTGATTTTTGAAGCAGGTACGTTCGACGGTAGTCGTACTCACGCTTATCGTGTAATTCTCTTAAAATTGGCTCAACGATAAATTTGTCTTTAAGAGTGTACAAAAACCTGGCAGGCTTATCAGCCATAAGATTCCAAGCCGTTTCTATATCGTTCAAAAAAGCCTGTTTTTGAGGGAAATGGGCCTTTACGCGATCGCGTGCAAATGCAAAAAACGCTTCGGCATCACTGTTTCTAACCTTCCACTGTTTGTAAAAATCATCAGCAAACAAATCGTGTTTAAAGTCTTTATGATGCGTGAAGACCGCGAAAAGCTGCGCTGAATTTACTTGTAAATCTTTTCGACTGCGTGTCGGCAGCGCAGTATGTGCAGCCAACAACATACCCGATAAAAATTCGTGGCGCATTGGCTCAAAGCCCTTCTCCAGTACTGGCTCACCCAAGGCTTTAAGCAACATATTCTGAAAGTTCAGCGAGGCCTTGCCGAAATCGTGGAAGAGGGCAGCTACAAAACTGTCAAACCAAAAATCTTCGTTCTCGCCAAGTACGTCAGCATACCGATCATATAGTGATTGCCACGCATTCAGCACAAGACCAGTATGCTGCCCCAACGATTCACGATCTTTTGTCTTAGCTAGCAAATGTTCGATCATGGCGTTCAGAGCGTAAAAAGTGGCACAAAAATGTCGTCAACTTGTACGCCCGGAAACGTGCGACTTCGGAACGTAACCTTTGGTCCAACGAAGGAAAAAAGTTTACGCTGGGCTACCGTTCTCATACTGTACTCTGATTTGTAATTAAATCGGGTTGGCAGTTGGTAGGCTATCGGGTCGGACGTACTCAGGCTCAATGCGAACGTACCCCCATACAATACCTGCTCTAGGATGACAGGCACTATATCACCCTCAACCAATGTGTCAACGAGCGTTTCTCCTTCTACTATCGCATCGGTCAGTTGGGTACGTACCACTTTTGCCAGTGAATCGCTTTGGCCCAGCGTGAGCGCATAAACGGGGCGGTCGAACGCCTGCTTTAACTGCTCTACAGCAGCGTAATTCTCGCTACCGAAAACCAGCCGGTAATGTGTGTTGACGTACAGTTCTCGAATAATGACACTACTCCCCGTTCCAGATAGTCGGTCGTATTTCCAGAGGTCGCGGGCCAGGCCTTCACCTTTTCCCGATACACCAGCCTGAAACGCATTCGTATCAAAAAAGTCCTGCGCTTGCCGTGGCGAAAAGCCAAGAGCTGCACCCGCAAACCCAATCAAGGCCGTTGGTGGAGGCAGAGGGAACGACTTCTGAAAATTTTGAAATTCCGGGTTGCGAAACGAGGCTGTAATAGACTTTATTTCAATCGTACAGCATAGCATAACGTGTGGGTTTTAGTTGGCTGCATAATAGTCACGTACCCACTGTTTCATAGAGGCAAAGCCTTCCTTCAAGCTCACCACGCCATCTGTTTTAGAGAATACACTTTCCTGCGTTGCTAATACAGATGAACTAATAAACTGTTCATAATCAGACAAAACCGTCTGTAATGCGGCTACATCAACTTGGCCTGTACGGTCAGTTTTCACAGCTTCCAGGAAAATAGGGTTCTTAGAATTCATGCAAGCCGCCGCCATGAACTTAGGCGATATATCGGCCAGAAAGCGGGACTGCCTGCCTGAACTCCACATCGTTTGAAAAGCTTCGAGCAAGCCTATTACCCGCCGGGTACGTTCTTCGGCCGGCAGTTTTCCTGCCTTTTCAAAACCTTCACCAGCCCCTACACGGTCAAGCTCGATTAAGATAGTCCCCCGATAGATACCCGAATGAATTTCAGTTTCGAAGATGTTGGGTTGCCCGCCATCAATCTTCTTAGCCATGTAGTTAGTGCCGAAATCCAGATCCTCTTGAAATTTGGTCAGAGCAAGCAGCGATTCTACCCGAACAGGCGAGGTACGCACGGTAGCTTTGCCTTTCTCGGCGTCTTTTCCTTTGGCTGCGTCCATGAAGCCAAACAAATCATCATCGATGTATTGAACCGGGTCGAGACTTGTTTTTGCGGCACCTTTGTCTTCGCTGGCTTTTGCTACGGGAGACACCGTCCAACCAAGTTCTTCGAGTTTGTCACGCAATGCCCGACGCACCGCCTGTGATGACAGATAGGGTAACTGATCGCCGTTATCGAGCGTGACCTTTTTGATCGTCACAATGTTGTCAACTTCTTTGTCGCCCCCATTCAGGCTGGCAAACGAAACTTTGGAGAGGTAGGTGATGGTGAGGCTATTTGGTTTCATTGGTTTGTGATTTTGGACTGAGTTCGGGATTGATTTGATTAAGGGCAGAGATGATGACGAATTGTTTAATCCAGGCATAGTTGTCCTCATTAATGCCTTCAAGCAGATCACGACTAATGTTAAGCGTGAACCTCGATTGCACCCGCGAGAGTTGGTCCATAAACCCGGCAAACTGATTGGCTTTTCGCAATGCAATGATGTACTTCCGGCCTTGCCTGGCGTTGGTTCTTCGGTCGTTCTGGTTGTAGTTCAGAATGCCCTGCCCTACCTGTGCCCCTAAGCCAAGGGCACGTTTCTGTAGTTCTTCGTTCTGCATAACTTCTTGGTTAACAATGGACTCGTATTTGGTTGTAAAGTTTAGGATGTCATTATACCGCTTAAAGCCAATGCTTTTGCCCGGCTCATTTAGCACGTCAAGCAAATAGCCGTAACAATCGTTGAAAAAACTTTCAACGTCAGCCAGAACGCTTTGAGCATTTAGAATTTTGCCAACGAATTTCTCCCGGAACTGCCGCTCCATCCGGTAGCGGTCACGGTTGCTTTGCAGCGATGGCTTAATAATTTTCAGGCTCTGCCAAACGTGCGGAATAGAAATTCCTTCCTGACCTAGCCGATGAATGAGCGCGAAAATGAACTTGACATGATGCAGGTTCTCATACTGATTTGGGCGCATAGTGGCCGCAAACGACTCAGCCCTGAGCGACACAATGCCAATACTTTTATCAGCTAAACCGAGCTGTTGAAGCATATCTCGGTATTCGGCAGACTGCCGCTTATCCATCACACTATTGTAAAGTGTGAAAAGAAGATAGAACAGGTTCTCGTTACGACCAATGAAATCGCTTGCTCTGCCAAGTGGATTTCCTTCATCCGACATGGGAAAATTGGCAATGTATTCCTGCTGACGCAGTACTTCAGGAGGACGTGTAACCTTGTCGAATTTGTCGCTCAGCAGCCCGTGTAAATTTGTCAGATTGTCGGAGTAAACCAGATAAACGTTCAGAGAGTCTCGAAGCTTACTCGGGTATTGGTAAAAGCAGGTAGCTGCCGCAAACCGGCTGAGGAACAGCGCTTTCCAGCTTACCCGCTTGTCGCTGGCACTACGATGAGAACTGAACGCACTGATGCCCGAAATGAATGGCGAAATATTTTGCGCATCTACCAGTCGCTTGACTGATTCACCTGTGAGATAGCAAGGGTTGGGACCGGATTCAAAATAGGCGTTTATCGGCGTTTCAAGCCGGGTAAGTTTTGTGTAGGGTTCGTTGAAGTAGACTTTACTTAATAGTTTCAGCTTGCGCTTCTCGAACTCGTCCTCAATCTGCCTGGCTAATACAGGGTTCTCTTTGCGAATAGCATCAATTTTTCGTGTATTCCCTTCTTGCTTCGTAGATCCCTGAGCGTTATTCGTTAGCAGTTCAGTCAACCCATACGTGTTCATTTTCGGGAATGGCTCTGCTGTCAATTTGCCCTCTTCGCCTATCGTTAAAAACAGGTTCCCCCCTTCGGACAACTGCTTTTCCGTGTAGGTATCATAGACCTCATGCCCCATACTGTAATAGAGTGCCTCGAGCAGACCGAACAGATCAGGGTGATCAATCCAGAGTTTATCAGGCTCCAAATCAAAGTGGGTGCCTTTTATTAATGGGTACGCTTTAAGCGCTTTCAACTCTTTTGGCAAAAGGTCAGGGTGTTCCGCTTTCAGTAAGTAGCGATAAACAGCCACGATGCCATTATCCAGAAAGACATTATGGGTTTGGGTAAAGGTCAGTTTCTGCATCCCTTCGTTATTTTCTTGTCAGCAAAGTAATTCTTGAAAAAGGACACAGGCTGTCACAAACTGGCGGCGTCACTTTTCTGTTAATCGGTTGTACATTCGTTTCATCGCCTACGCCAATGATCACAAACCGCCCATCTATCTCTGAAACACCCGATGCTTTTATTGTCAATGGCATCGCTGTTCCCAAAATGAAGCGGGGGCAAATGAATATCTATGACCCCGCGATCATTAAGGCTATTGGCCCCGATCTGTTCTTCCAACTGGTTGGCCCTAAAGAAGCATTACCCATCCCTGATTTAGGCTTTTCTGATGCAGAGTGGGACAACATGGAAGAAGAAATCCGCTCTGATCAATGATCTTCGATACGAATCTGGTTATCCGATATGTCAGAACGCAGACCCTGCTGCCCATTCGCGTTGTCATCCCGATTGTAGTTGTTGGTGAACTGGAAGCATTAGCTCTTAAGAATGACTGGGGTTATCAAAAAGTAAAATTCCTTCAACACCTCATCGATTCATGTCCTATTGCTGATCTGAACCGGGACGTAACGCGCATCTACGCCGAGATCGACGCATTCAGCCAGGGCAAATCGAAACAAATGCCTTTGCCATCAGGTAGTACTGCCCGGAACATGGGCAAAAACGACCTCTGGATTGCAGCCATCGCGCTGTATCTTGACATGGAGTTGCATACGGCAGATAACGATTTTAATCATTTGACTCACAGCGGTTTAAAGCTAATTAAGCACAGTATTTGATTTTATTTTCAAATCTCAAACTCCCCAATCCGCCCTCGCACGTAATCCCGAAGCTCGTCGGGGCTGTCGATACGTACCTGACCGGGTAAACCGAGCACAAACCGGCCGAGGCCGACCCAGCTACGTACCTGACCGTGATAGCGATACGGGAATTGCGGATCATCAGGATTGGGGGCGGTGTCGAGGCGGGTAAGGGGGTAGTCTTCCGTTAATAGGTGATAAGCCTGATAGGTCAGTCGGAGCGAGACTGTTTTTAGCTCACCCGGCCAGTTGAAGGCGTCGGTCGGGATTTCGGCGGGGGGCTGCGTCTGGGGTACGTCCAGCAATTCCACGTCTTCGATCCGCTGCGTCTTGAAGGTCTTATGCGATACCGTACCTGGCTCGTAGACAGTCAACTGCGTAAAATTGTCGGAGAAACTGTGCGGTTCCACCAGCCGGTCGCTGATGGTGTTGCTGTGTACGGAATGGTAGCGGAGCAAACGTACCTGACGGCGATCCCGAATGGCTTCGGCCAACCGCCCTACTACCTGACTCTGGTGTTGATCGACCAGCGAATCGGCTAACGGAAACAGGGTAGACTGCTGAACGATCTTCTGGCGCAGCGGCGCCAGCAGCGGATTTTCGGTGGAAATCGCGGCCAGTGCCTGCCGGAGCAGTTGGGCTTCTTCTTCGGTGAACTCCGCCCGTTGCTTCCGCTCATCATCGAACATATAGAAGCGGGGCGGCTGTTTCCCTTCTTTGTCAATGCAATACCCCACCTCCTCCAGTGTAGCCATAAACCGCCGGACATGGCGGGGCGTACAGTCGAGCAGTTGCGCTAACTGATCGAGGGTTTTGCCAGGGCGCTGCTTGAGCAGTCGAATCAGTTTAAGGGCACGGACAAGGTTTTGCTTAGTGGCCAAGAGAGCGAGTGAGTAGTGGTGTGGTTACGGTTATGAGCCACCAGTATACTCACAAGTCATCGAAACAGTGATAATTTTTTAGTAATCGGTCGATATAAGAGCAGTGACAGACAATTTATGAAACCAACGAAGCGGTCTTTTTGTCTCTCTCACCCTATTTCTTGACGGCCATTTGTTTTACAATCTCACCAATCACGTTATCGGTTGTAACACCTTCTGAATCGGCGCGAAAGTTCAGAGCGATACGGTGACGCAGCACTGGATAGGCCAGCATCTGAATATCCTCGGGAATGACCGAGAACCGGCCGTTCAGCACGGCGCGGGCTTTGGCACAGAGAATCAGGGCTTGTCCAGCACGGGGACCGGCGCCCCAATCGCACCACTGCTTCACGAACGGTACCGGACTGTCGGCCGGGCGGCTACTGCGCACAACCTTGTTGACGTACCCCAGCAGTTCGTCGGAGATGAACACCTGCCGGGTTAGCGTTTGCAGGTCCAGTACGTCGCTGTCGGTTAATATCGTGTTCAGCACGGGGCGGTCGGTGCCGGTGGTCGCGCGCAGGACAGCCATTTCTTCCTGCTCCGAGGGGTAGCCGAGGCGGATATACAGCAGAAACCGGTCGAGCTGGGCTTCGGGCAGTGGGTACGTGCCGGCCTGTTCGATCGGGTTTTGCGTGGCAATAATCAGAAACGGCTTGGGCAGCGGATGGTCAGTACCGGCGTAGGTCACCTTATATTCCTGCATGGCTTCCAGCAGGGCGGCCTGGGTCTTGGGGGGCGTCCGGTTAATCTCATCAGCCAGCACCACATTGGCGAAGATCGGCCCCCTGTTGAACTGGAAGAATTTCTTACCGGTGTCGTGGTCTTCTTCCAGCACTTCCGTCCCAACAATATCGCCAGGCATCAGGTCGGGGGTGAACTGGATCCGCTTGAACGACATGCTCAACGTCTTGGCCAACGTACTGACCAGCAATGTTTTAGCCAGGCCCGGCACGCCTTCCAGCAAACAGTGCCCACCCGCCAGCAGGGTGATCAGCACCTCGTCGATCGCTTCTTCCTGACCGATAATGACTTTACCAATCTCCGCTTTCAGCAGGGGTAGCTTGGCAACCAGTGATTTGTAGTGTTCTGTATTCATAGAAAAGAGGGAGGGAAGGGAGGAAGGGAGGAAAGGGGGAAGGGAGGAAAGGAGGAAGGGGAGGAAAGAAACTTCGCTTAAATAAGAATGTCTGATAAGGCGCAGTTCCCTTTCTTCCTTCCTCCCTTTCCTCCCCTTCCTCCCTTCCTCCTTCCACTCCTTTCCTCCTTTTTTAAGCACCCGTCAGGGCATGAATTACGATGTTGACGCCGAATTTGGTATTGTCTTCGGCCAGAAAGCGTTTGTTGCGGAAGTCATAATCCCACTCGCAACCGTAGTCTTTATTACTGTAGAGCACCCCGATTCGCCCGTTGATCAGGATGGCTTTCAGGTAGTCGTGTACCAGATCGTCGCCCCAGCCGTTTAGCTCGAACGAGGTGGTAGGCGGACCCTCCGGAAACTGGAAAAACGATGTATAGAGGGGGTGATTATTCGGAATCTTCTGAAGCGCCTTCGGCCCAAAGGTGCGGGCCATCTCCTGCTCGAACGACTTGGCAAACAGCCCGTCGATGTCATGGTTGCAGTCGTCGACAAAAACGAAGCCGCCATGCTGAACGTACCGCTTGAAGTGGTCGCGCTCCACGGCCGAGAACTCAACCAGCTTATGACCGCTAAGGTAACAGAATGGGCTACGGAACAAATCGGTGCTGTTGAGCTGCACCACCCGCTCTTTTTCGTCAACTGGAATGGTCGTGTACTCAATCAGCGAGTGCAGGATATTGGCAGGCATCCGCTGGTCGGTATCCCAGTCGCCGGAGGTGTATTGGATGCGGGTGAAGATGAAGGGTTTCACTGAGCTAATATAGGCAAAAACGCCTGATTCGGCGTTTAAATCGAGGTATAGCTTTATCAGGAATGCGTCAAAACCCGATTTTGTCCCGTCCTCTCAACGTATATTCATCTTTTGGAAACAGATCGGTGTTGATCTCGCCGGGGATTGCGGTCAGGGGCGGCAACAACATCAAGGCTGGTTTATAGTGAGCCAGTAACGACTGAATGGCAACGCCCGACCGGCCATAGTGCCGCTGACTGAACGGACTGGCCGCCCGGCGTTCTATACTCGCCCAGTCGAGTTGAATAGGCTGGTTACTACCGATAAGCACCAGTTGATTGCAGTAGGCGACGTACGGAAAAACCAGCCGGAATGTATTCAGCACCCGCACCGTGGGGCACCAGGTTACCGCCAGCCCATTGGGTTTAAGCCGCGACCGGATGAGCTGGAAGTATTCTCTCGAATAAATATTACCCGAAAAGGCCGACGAAGGGCGCAGCGCATCGGCTTCGATCACATCGTACCGTACGGCCTGGTTCCTGATGGCATAGCGGCCGTCCCGAAAAATCAGGTGCAGGCGCGGATCATTCAATACCGACTGAACGGCGGTGTCGCCTGCTCTGGCAGCATACCGGGCCAATACCAGCCCCTGATTACTCGCAATTTCAAAGCAATCGATCCGGCTGGTTTCAGCCCGGCCGGCAATGCCGTTGACGGTACCCGCCGAGCCAAGCCCAATAACCGCCACCCGCTGCGGATTGGGGTGCATCATTACCGGCAGGGCGCCCAGCAAGGTATGCACTTCGTCGTGTCGGTAGGGCATGCCACTCTGCCCCAATCCGTTCACGAACACGATACCACTTTTCTGGTCGGCCCCCAGCTTAATGACCGATACCGCCGATTCATTCTCATGGAACAGAAACTGACTGGACGATGACACCCCGTTGATTAGTTGCCAGAACTGATCGTTGGCCGGAATAAACAGCAGCGCCAGCCCCACGATGCCCGCCCCCAGGAGCGTGGGGAGTAGCGACCAGTAACGCCGGATAACCAGCAAAGCGAGGTAGCCAACACTCAACAGCGCAATGCCCTTCAGCAATAGGGCGGTACCGACGTACGGGAAGCCAATCCAGGTAGTTGCCCAGGCGCCCAACGCCGAACCGGCAATATTGATGAACTGCAACCAGCCCACCTTTCGGCCTACTTCACTGTAGGTGGTTTGAATGAGCGACTGCGACAGGGAGAAGCTGAGACCCATTAAAAAGGTGGGTAAAAACAGCAGAAACAACGGAACGGCCCCGTAGATATAGACGCTGAGGCGAAGACCGATACTGGGTTCATAACTGCCGAAATACGTCCACAGAAAATCCAGGGCCGGGACGCGATCAATTGCATTGATGAACACCGCCATTGCCACCGCCGTATACCCATACAGCACGGCCTGCGCTAGCAGAAAGGCACGTTCCCGCCAGGCAGCTGTTCGCCCCGCCGAGGGCCGACACAGGTACGTTCCGAAGGCCGTTCCAACAGCCATTGAGCCCAGGTAAATAGCCAGCAGCACTGCGAATGTGAGCGACACCGATTTGATCAGCGTTTCCAGAATACGAAACCAAATCAGCTCCAGCGCCAGGGCCGCAAAGCCAGACAGCGCATATTGTACAGACCAGGCGGTTAGGGCTGGGGTAAACCGTATGGGCGCCGGCTTGGTGGTTGCTGCCTGCATGGAGTCGGCAGACGGGTTGGTTTGCCGGCGTGCCAGCAGCAATGCCGACACCGCACACAGGCCGTTGCAGGCTGCCCCGACCCAAAGTGCGTGATCGTAGCCAAGCTGTCGAACGAGGGAAAAGCCGGTTACCAGTGCGCCAAACGCCGCACCCAGGGTATTGACAAAGTACAACTGGCTGATATACCGGGCCTGCTCACCCAGATCGCCGAATCGAAAGGCCCGCGACAGGACGGGTAATGACAACCCCATCAGAAACGTGGGCACCATGAGTATGCCGAAGACAACGCCGTAGAGCAACATCGGTACGTCGCCAAACGGGGGAGCCGAGGCATACAGCAGGTCGTACAGCACGAACTTACTGGCGAGCGCAAACGCCATAATGCCGAGTTCGGCCCCCACAAAATATCCCAGGTTGGTTTGGGCCAACGAGCGGTCGGCCAGGCGACCTCCCGCCAGGTAGCCAAGGCCCAGGCCGGTCATGAAAGCCGTTACAATCAGACTGACGCTCACCGTATCGGAACCCGTGTAAAAGACCAGCAGCCGCTGCCAGATGATCTGGTACAGCAGGGCGGCAAAGCCGGACAGAAAAAAAAGCAGCAATAAACCAAGGATAGCGAACGACTGGCGCGAATGAGGGGTGGGTAGAGGGGTAACCATGAGCAGTAAATTAGACGGGTAAAATACGATCAGGCCCATTCAGAATAACGAATTCGTACCGAATTGTTTGTCAGGCGTTGGGCTTGGCCGGGTAGCCAAGCCCACCCTCAAAACAAGCTATATCCTTGTAAGCCAGTGAAGCTGATTTAAGCCAGCAGCAGAATCATCAAAATAATCCGAAAAATTATCGGACTATTTTCAAATCGTGCAACTTTTCTACCCGGACCGTCGTTTTACCCATAACTATCACAGAAAGCCTGTCTGCAACCGCCGACAGGCTTTTTTGCTTTCCACGGCTCTGGCCTCAGAAAGCACGACTAGTCTACCAAACCACCTCTATGAAAGACCCCGTTTCGCCATTCGACTGGCAGCGCATCTGGCTTCACGAGTATCCGCTAACGTACCTGGGCGAAGTAGCCTTCCGCACCTTGTTCATGTTTGTGATTATCCTGACGGCGCTAACCGTATCGGGCAAACGGGAAGTGCGCCAGTTGTCGGTATACGAACTGGTATTGCTGATCGGCCTGGGCTCGGCAGCGGGCGACCCAATGTTCTACCACGATGTTCCCCTTGGCGCTGCCGTGGTTGTCTTTATCGTGATCATGAGCTGCTACAAGTTTATCACCCGGCTAAGCGACCGCAATGAAACGGTACGCCACAAGATTGAGGGAGTTCCAGTGTATGTGATCGAAAACGGCTGTATCCTGACCCGCAATTTTGACGACGAAGATTTAGGTAAAGACGAGCTCTTTGTTGATCTGCGGCAGGCAGGTATCGAACAACTGGGCGAAGTGCGCGTAGCCATTCTGGAACCCAATGGCCAGGTAAGCCTTTATCGACAGCCCGACGATAAAATAAAACCGGGGCTTCCCATTTTGCCAAAAGCACTGGCTGACTTCACCAGGCACATCGTTCTGGCTGGCACCTACTCCTGCACACACTGCGGCCAAACGCAGCCTATGCAGCCCGACCAGGAAGCTACCTGCCCGAACTGCCAGGCACAGACGTGGGTTGCAGCGCAAGTGTGACAAATATATTTCGAAAAATTATCGAACTATTTTCAGATGGTGCAACTTTTTACGCCCCACCATCGTTTTACCCATAACTATCGCACAAAGCCCGTCAGCCCTTCGCCGACGGGCTTTTTTGCTTTCCCACCAAAATGATGCCGAAAGGTTTCACGGCAACAGGCTAGAGGATGGCTTCCACAATTGGGTTCAGCCGAGGAAGTTGAGATCGTAAAAATTTCCCCAAAAATTACCGGACTATGTTTACCAGTTGAGAAGCCATTTGCGTTAGCCGTCGCGTAGCGAAGGGTCGGACCGGACCTAATGGCTATGATTAAACGTCTTCGTTATACGTAGTTCCGTCGCGTAGTCAACTCGTCGCGGACCGGACCTAATAGCTGTAGTTAAACGCTTCGCTATAGGCATTTCCGTCGCCTAGCCGCAACGTCGCCTAGGCAACTCGTCGCGTAGCGACCTAATGTTTGTAGAAAATTGAGCTGCCTACGTTTGATTCCGTCGCGTAGCGACCTAACACTTCATCATGTGGTTAGGTCGCTACGCGA
>NZ_JBGGWE010000030.1:0-6675 GCF_041321095.1 Fibrella arboris
TGGGGCCAGTTCTGCTCTTTGAGAGCGGCACAACGCCGTCGCAGCAGTTCGTAGTCAGCAGGTGTGTAAGTTGCCATACCTAAAAAAGAAAGCATCTTTATGAACCTACTCACATCTCAATAAATGGCGTTTCATAGATTTGTCGTGTTTATGAGCGTTTCAAAGTACAACTTCTCCGTATTTTCTAAAGCACTCAAATTGTCAGCCACTCTTTCTGGATTTTGGGTAACGTAATCTCTCAACTCATCAAAACTCTCTGCATCTTCCCAACCAAATCCCCACTCCGTAAAGAAGATTATTTTTTCAGTATTCAAGTAACGGTAAATTGCTCTTATAACAGACAGCCAACCGTTTTTTAAATTTTCATTAAGACAAATCTCATACCAGCTTGAAAAGTGCAGATACGAACCACTAAAGCTGATTATGTCTTTAAAAAAGTATACCGAAAACCGCCAGTGTGGGTACGTGTAGTGATGCCCATTACTGCACGGCAAATCGTATGATAATTGAATCACATCCTTTTTAATCTTCACCTCCCATAACTCCTTTCTGTAAACGGTGTCTATTGCAACGATTTCATTTTGAGGATTAATGAGGTTAATTTTTGACAGAAAGTCCAGATCGAGTGGAATATCTATCGTTTGGCTTGTCAGAAATTGGGCGGTTTCTTGAATATCGCCAATCGTGTTTTTACCCCAAACAAGAAGCCAGACAGCCATATAATCTTTTTTACTGTTGACAAACATTACCAGCGACAGGCGTACCCTGTGTCAACCGAAACCCGCCGAACCAGAATAAAGCCTGACCTCTACGGGTTGCAACCTGTCGCCCGGACACTGGAAATGCAAGCCAAAATCTGACCTCTGGGACGCGCTGCCTGTCGCCAAGCTGCTGATTTACAAGCATTTGGTGAGCGGACACCCAACACCCACAAGGGCTGATGGGAGTTGCTTTACTTACGGAAAGATACGTGCCTTTGACCTTTTCACCCTTGTCTTTGTTGGGATGCGGCATTGGCCTACTCGACCACTTTCCTGTCCGAGGTAAGTGGACCCCGCAAAGCTGACCAACAACGCACACAACCAAACAAGCCGAGAGAGGCCGAAAACGGGCAGACCAGGCTGTCAACGTGCTTTCGTAGGTACGATACTTTGTCGGCCGTGCCGTTTTGCACAACGTGCTGTCCAGCGGTGAAAAGCCTGTCGCCGGGCAGGTGGCAAGCTGACTGAAACGTGCTGTCAAGCGGTGATTGACCTGTCGACCAAGACGCCGCAAACCAACAAATAAACGCTCATTATCAACACGTTATCCTGTCGACCGATACGTAAAATACCCACTGACATGATTGAAGCACCCAACGCCAACAAGGGCTGATGGCCGAAACACTACTGAACGCAAGATACACAGCCTTGACCTTTTCACCCTTGTTTGGTTGGGCTGCCGCACTGGCCTAATCGCGTGATTCCTGTCCCCCGTAAGTGGACCCCGCAGAGCTGACCAACAACCGGTCCGCCGGTGCGGCACAATCCGATTAAGCCGAGAGAGGCCGCGAACTGTCGAGCCGAGGCTGTTGGTCGTGACCACTCAGACGGTCCGCCGCAGCGGTACGTTCCTGTGTCGCACGATACGCCTTTGTCGACGTTCTGTCAGACGGTTACTGACCTGTCCAACCAGACGCAAAACGCCAGCAAAAAACGTGCTGTCCAACGGTAATTAAATTGTCAACAGATGCGTGGCAAACCCACGAAGAACGCTCATTATCAATTTGTTATCCTGTCGCCCGTTACGTAAAATACCCGCTTGCATGAACGAATCACCCAACGCCCCAGAGGGCTGATGGTGAACGAAAGATAAGCTAAAACTCAGGTACATGACAACCTTTACACCCTCTGCTTCGTTGGGTGCCGCGTTGAACGCACCGAGTGTTTCCTGTCTGAGGTAAGTGGACCCCGCAGAGCAAAACTTAATGGATAGCCTGTTACTGTTTTTCCTTTCGAGGAGGCAGCTTAACCCCTTTCAGAAGGGCATTGGCTTTTGCTAGCTTCTCAGGGAAAAGAATTTGGCCCCGGTACTGATCTAACGACGAGTCAATACTAACGATGGGTGCTTTGCTGTTATTCAGTTCTTGTACGCTTTTCATAGTATGCAGAGTTTTAACTTAATCGGCGTTGCGCAATGAAACCATCATACTCTTTACCAACTTCAAAAACCACAAATTCGTCTCCTACCTGACCGTATAAGTCAAAGTCTTCCACAACCTCATCGTAAAAACGAGTGATGCCCATGCGGTAGAGCCTTGTCCGGGCAACGGTACTACCAGTAGCATACACATAGGCATCCGGGTACTTCTCAAAAAACGCATACAAGGCAGCTACAACGGTTGCTAATACTTTATCCGTATCGCCATTGTTTGAGATTACTAAATCATCAATCTCGCCAGTTTGTGCATTTTTATCACCAAAAGCAAGATTATATAAGTTAGGTCGGTTTGTTTGCTGGAACTGAATGAGTTTACGAATCATGCCCTTTGGCCCTTCGCTAACGAATTCGAAAACGGTTAAGCTTTGCTCCGCTTTGAGCGAGTATTTATCAAGCTTCATAAGCTGTAAATATAACTCAATTGCCAAACAAGCCATGTTGCCGTATCTGATACCGGCTCAAACGCATTTGTCAACGAGCTGTCGAACAGTGATTCACCTGTCGCACGAAGCGCGGAACACCAACAAAAGAGCACTAATAATCAATTATTTATCTTATCGCCGGTGACGTGAAACACCCACTTACATGCACGAATCGCCCAACTCCTGCAAGGGCTGACGCGACCGATAGGGAGTGTTCACCCTTGCTCTGTTGTGCCGACGGTCCCCCGGTCTCGACCAACCTTGGCTTTAGTGTACACCCATCGAATCCGGGGGATGGGCTGACGCGATGGCCGTGCATTTTTGGGCTAGCTTGTGTTCCCTTGACAGCGAGCTGCCCGCGCCCACAAGCTAGCCCAAAAATAGGACAAAAGCAAGGGCAGGTAGGGGGCATCTCGCACAACGACCACAAGGGCTGATGGCCAAAACTCTACTGAACGCAAACAACATGCCGCTGACCTTTTCACCCTTGTTCGTGTTGGGTGCCCCTCAGGCTAGCCGGACAGTTTCCTGTCCGAGGTAAGTGGACCCCGCAGAGCTGACCAACAACCGGTCCGCCGGTGCGGCACACAACCAAACAAGCCGAGAGAGGCCGAAAACGGGCAGACCAGGCTGTCAACGTGCTTTCGTAGGTACGTTACTTTGTCGGCCGTGACGTTTTGCACAACGTGCTGTCCAGCGGTGAAAAGCCTGTCGCCGGGCAGGTGGCAAGCTGACTGAAACGTGCTGTCAAGCGGTGATTGACCTGTCGACCAAGACGCCGCAAACCAGCAAACAAACGCTCATTATCAACACGTTATCCTGTCGACCGATACGTAAAATACCCACTGACATGATTGAAGCACCCAACACCCCAGGGGGCTGATGGTGGCCACAAGTTAAGCCAAACTCAGGTACGTGGCTACCTTTACACCCCCTGTCTGTTGGGCTGCCACATTGAGCTACCCGACAGATTCCTGTCGGAGGTAAGTGAACCCCGCAGAGCTGACCAACAACCGGTCCGCCGGTGCGGCACAAAACCAAACAAGCCGAGAGAGCGGTCCCGCGTCCGGGCCGAAGCCAACAGACTAGGCTGTCGAACGGTGGCTCTCAGGTACGTTGTCGTGTCTGTCGGAACGCATTTGTCAACGTGCTGTCCACGGTGGTTTGGCTTGTCGCCAGGTACGTGGCAAACCAACCAAAACGCGCTGTCGAGTGGTGATTCACCTGTCGACCGAGACGCGAAACGCCAGCAAAGGAACGCTCACTATCAATATGTTAACCTGTCGACCGATACGTGATACGCCCACTTGCATGAACGGGTCACCCAACAACCGCAAGGGCTGATGGTGAACGAAAGATAAGCGAAAACACAGGTACGTTACAACCTTTACACCCTCTGCCTGTTGGGCTGCCGCGTTGAACGCTCCGAGTGTTTCCTGTCCGAGGTAACACGCCAAAGCAGAGCCAGACTACTTTTAGGGATTATAATCTATATTACCTTTTGCGAGATTATGAGTAGCACACAATACTTGTAAATTTTCCAAGACTGTCTCCCCTCCCTTTGACCAAGGCTTTACATGGTCAAAATGTATATTTTCGCCTGTGACGGTAATACCACAAAGTCTGCATTTATTTCCGTCTCTCATTAAAACTTGGACTTTTAATCGCTCACTCGGAAACCTATTTGTCCTGTGTTTGAAAACAGGTGTTTCGTTTGGTAGAAGCTTAGCGATAACTTCAGTTGAATTTGAGTTATTTTGACCAATCTCATTGGCTGAATCTACATGCCTGATAAAGGCTTCAAGGGCATTTCGCCAAGTCCCAAACTTTGTCAAATATTGATGCACTGAATATTTTGAAATAGGGGTTTTCATATCCCTAAATGTTGGCTGTCGGCCAATACTAACCCAAACTTGCTCAAGATTTTCGAGTAATTCCTCAGTTTCAACTTCACGTTGCTGAACTAGCTGCAAACCCGCTTTCATTAGAGCATTGTTCCAACTACCAAATCTTACACCAATTGTACCAGCCGTATATTTTGACCCATTGTCATTATACTCCCTTGAAGAAATAGAATTTTTCCCGAGTTTGATCGCTATTTGCTTTAAATCCTCCAATAATTCATCATCTAGAATATTTCTATGGAAATCTTTTAGTTGATATTTCATTACCATTTTATAAAGTTTTCTGTCGAGCCAAATTACCTGTCAAGATTCCTAATATGTCGGCCAAAATGCTTTTTTTGCGTTCTGTCTACCAGACTTTAGAACGTGTTGGGGAATTATATTTGGTGAAGCAGTCAAAGGCGTTGAAGCATAATCTGAATGTTGGCTAAATACAACCAACTCACCGAAGATGATAGCGTATACTCGTAGTCTTTGACAATGCGCCGGAAAAAATTCGTCCAAGCGATGCTTCGTTCAACGACCCATCGCTTAGCAACAGGCACAAAACCTCGGGCCGATTCAGGTCGCGAAGCCTTCTCGAAATCGATGCTCCACTCAGCCAACGCCTGAGCAAATACCCCGTTGTAAGCCTGATCGCCATAGATCTTCTCCAACCGGTCCCCAGCCCGCCAAAGTATGGTGCCAATCAGGAAGACGGCCGCCGGGCCTTCCGCTTCATTGGCCGCGTGTACGTCGACCACCCATAAGCGGCCATCGGTGTCGACCACAAACTCGCGTTTGCGCCCGTTAACGCGTTTATTAACGTCCATACCCCGGTATTCACAAATCATGGGACTTAACTTAACACTTTGTGCATCAATGCATAAAACAGACGGATGGGCTTCTTTACCGACTCGTTTACGGTCTAATTGATTCAAGGCTACGTTGATTCGCTCAAAGGTGCCATCTTGCTTCCACTGGTCGAAGTAATAGTAAACGGCCTGCCAGTTGGGCCATTCCTCAGGCAGATTTCGCCACTGGCAGCCCGTTCGCAAAAGCCACAAAATAATGTTGATCATCTGGCGCGGGTTGTGTTTACGCTTGCGTTTGAGATTGAAAAAAGGCGAAATTGCGGCCCATTGAGGGTCGGTCAGTGGCTTCCACTGTTTGGTCATGACTTTGTAGTTTGGCGACCACAAAGTTGGCACGACTCTCAACCTTTCTCAATTCCCAAACACGCTCTTAGCCTGTCGGCAGGTACGTGGCAAACCCACGAACAACGCTCACTATCAATTAGTTATCCTGTCGCACGTAACGTGAAACGCCCACCGACTTGGACGGGCCACCCAACGACCGCAAGGGCTGATGGTGCACCACAAGATAAGCCACCATCAGCTACGGTACACCTTTGCAACCTTGCCCTTGTTAGGTGATGCCGTAGTGCGACGGGCTGTGTCCTGTCCACCGCGAGTGGACCAAGCAACGCTAACCAACAACGCACACAACCAAACAAGCCGAGAGAGCGGTCCCGCGTCCGGGCAGAAAACTCGCAGACCAGGCTGTCAACGTGCTTTCGTAGGTGCGTTACTTTGTCGGCCGTGACGTTTTTCACAACGTGCTGTCCAGCGGTGAAAAGCCTGTCGCCGGGCAGGTGGCAAGCCGACTGAAACGTGCTGTCAAGCGGTGATTGACCTGTCGACCAAGACGCCGCAAACCAGCAAACAAACGCTCATTATCAATTCGTTATCCTGTCGACCGATACGTAAAATACCCACTGACTTGAACGGGTCACCCAACGCCTGCAAAGGCTGATGGCGTACCACAAGATGGAGCAAACTCAGGTACGTTCGACCTTTTCAACTTTGCCTTTGTTGGGTGATTCCGCTGGCCTACTCCGAGTGATTCCTGTCCGAGGTAAGTGGACCAAGCAGAGCTGACTAACGATTCTAATCTACTCGGCGCTTTAACAAGTCATATATATCCTTGCGTGGTCCAACGGCGACAATCGTAACGATGATTACATCATCTTCGATTGTGTAAACAATCCGATAATCACCACTCCGAAGTCGAAATAGTTTGTCATAGCCGTTGAGTTGCTTGATGTTACCTGAGCGCGGGGACTCCCCTAACCGGCTAATCGCTTTGATAAGTTGCTGTTGGATCTTCTT
>NZ_JBGGWE010000031.1:0-6620 GCF_041321095.1 Fibrella arboris
GGCCGAAAACGGGCAGACCAGGCTATCATCACTCCTACTCAGGTACGTTACTTTGTCGGCCGTGCCGTTTTGCACAACGTGCTGTCCAGCGGTGAAAAGCCTGTCGCCGGGCAGGTGGCAAGCCGACTGAAACGTGCTGTCCAGCGGTGATTGACCTGTCGACCAAGACGCCGCAAACCAGCAAACAAACGCTCATTATCAATTCGTTATGCTGTCGACCGATACGTGAAATGCCCGCTTACATGATTGAATCACCCAACGCCCCTGAGTGTTGATGGATGAAGCAAGATAGCTAAAACACACGTACCCCGCTAACCTTTACACACTCAGTTCGTTGGGCAAAAAACGTCGCGCTCACGAGTGCTTGTTGTCAGCCGTGACCTGACCACGCGGAGCTAATAACCTGCTTGCTTTAACGCTTTATTGCGGGCTTCTTGGTAGATGGTCGCTCCATATTTGGCACTCAGCAGTTTTCGCATATGTTGGTCATAGCACTCCGCAATCGGTGGCCCCACACAACCGCCAAAGATGGTTTTGATACCGTAAGTACGTTGCAACAACTCGGCCTGAATAAAAGCGGGTGAATCACGGTCCGGCAATCCCCATTGAATCACTTGATAATTAGCTGCTTTAAAGTCATCAGCCGCTAAGGTTTGTGCTGCCTGACAAGATCGACACTGCCTGATTGATGAGGGTAAAAGCGAGGTAGTTGGACTTGCGTTCAAGATGAAGTAGCTTACGCCGACTATGCCAGACACGAGCAGACTGGTCATTGTCATGATACAGGGCGTTTGAAGGCTGGCTTTACTAAGGGGCATATTGTTAAACGGCTTTGAATGATTCACTATACGTTCTGTCGCCGGAGCCGGACCTGTCAGCTCGTACGTGCCGCCACCCACAAAAAGCGTTGACTGTTATGTGCTTATCTTGTCGCCCGAAACGCAGCCGTACCGAAAAGACTTGGCCGAGGCCCAACACCCCGAAGGGCTGATGGCCGCAAGATAAGCCAGACACAGGTACGTTGCCTTGACCTTTGCACCCTTCGCTTGTTGGGCTGCCGCGTTGAACGCGCTGAGTGATGCCTGTCCAACGCGAGTGGACCCCGCAGAGCTGCCTAATGATTCTAATCTACTCGGCGCTTTAACAAGTCATATATATCCTTGCGTGGTCCAACGGCGACAATCGTAACGATGATTACATCATCTTCGATTGTGTAAACAACCCGATAATCACCACTCCGAAGTCGAAATAGTTTGTCATAGCCGTTGAGTTGCTTGATGTTACCTGAGCGCGGGGACTCCCCTAACCGGCTAATCGCTTTGATAAGTTGCTGTTGGATCTTCTTAGGCAGTTTGAGCAGATCTTCCAGCGCAGCTTCATCATATTCAATGCGGTAAACAAGACTCATGCAAGTGTCGATTTTGAAGTCCTTGCTTAGAGCCCTAAACGGGCTTTGACTTCCTCAGTGGAGTATCGCTTGCTCTCCTTAGCCAACCGAGCTGTGGCTAGTTCACCATCAAGCTTATCTTCTAATTGCTGATAAAACTCATAATCGTCAAAGGAGATGACGGCAGCTACATTCTTGCCAGACCGTGTAATGATAGTAGCCTCCTTACCAAAGGCTGCTTTGCTGACGATCTCCGAAAAGTTCTTGCGCGCATCCTGTGTGCTGCTAACTGACTGTGCCATGATCTTTGAGAGGTTTATAAGATGATAACTTCTAACAAAGGTCGTAAGTTCTGTACAAAATGTAAAATCCGTACAGAATATCTACGTTCTTTCCACGATGGATTGGCCTGTCCAACCAGACGAGAAACGCCAGAAAAAAACGCGCTGTCGAACGAAAGTTAGATTGTCTACAGGTACGTGGTAAACCAACAAAGAACGCTCACTATCAAATCGTTATTCTGTCGCACGAGACGCGAAACACCCACTTACATGACTGGATCACCCAACGCCTCAAAGGGCTGATGGCCACCACTCTACTGAACACAAACAACGTTGCCAACGGCTTTACACCCTTTGTCGTGTTGGGTGTCACTTCGCACGCCGGGCAGTTTCCTGTCAACGGTAACCAACCCAGGCAGAGCTAATCAAAAACGCACAAAACCAAACTCACCGCCAGAGGCCGAATACTGTCCGCCGAGGCTGGCAAACCCGCCCGCGCAGGTACGTTACCCTGTCGACCGTAACGCCTTCGGCACGTTCTGTCCCAGGTACGTGGCCCTGTCAGAGGTAACGTGAAAATTCAATAAAAACGCTCACTATCAAGCACTTACCCTGTCAGCCGAAATCCGCCCACGCAGGCAAACTACTGGGGAACACCCAACAACCACAAGGGCTGATGGTGGCCACAAGATAAGCCAAACTCAGGTACGTGCCTACGACCTTTTCACCCTTGTTTGAGTTGGGATGCGGCATTGGCCTAATCGCGTTTTTCCTGTCCTAGGTAAGTGGACCCCGCAGAGCTGACCAACAACGCACACAACCGAATAAGCCGAGAAAGGCCGAGCCAAACAAACCGAGACTGTCGGTCGTGACTGCTCAGGTACGTTCCTGTGTCGGCCGAAACGCATTTGTCGACGTGCTGTCAACGGTTGATTGGCCTGTCGCCAAGTACGTGGCAGACTAACCAAAACGCGCTGTCAAACGGGCTTTGACCTGTCGACCGGAGCGCGAAACGCCAACAAAAGAACGCTCACTATCAATCAGTTACCCTGTCGCCCGGCACGTGAAATACCTACTGACTTGGACGGGTCACCCAACGACCGCAGGGGTTGATGGGGAGCGCAGCGAGCCCTTACACCCCTGCCCACGTTGGGCTGAATTACTTTCCCACGGGACGTGCTTCCTGTCGCCGGAGACCCACACATGGATGGTTCACCCAACGCCCATGAGGGCTGATGGTGAGCGCACAAGATAGAAGAAACAAACGTACCTCCGACCTTTACACCCTCATTTTCGTTGGGCTGAACCTCTCCTTCGGGACGTGTAACCTGTCGCCGGTGACGCCCCACGGGAACTATATTTTCAGTTAAATCTTTAAATCATTCGCCTGTATTTTTCTCTTCAAACTGTCGTATAAAACTGGAAAACGTTCGTAAAATCTAAGCCAATCATCTAAACTTTCAAATTTTCCTAAACCTGGAATAATATAATTTTCAAAATCAATTTTAAGTACAGATATAAACTCATTTAGAATAGTCTCCACTTCTATTGAATAACCTAAATTGTTGCCAAATTTTCTGTTAATTCTATCTGGTAAAAAAACTCCCTCGTCAATATGAGTTATTAAATCATGGTAGGTCACCTTTTTTTTATGTTCATTTCTGACGGTTGCCTTTAAGGCCATTCCGATATTGAATCTAAAGTGGACACTATTGCTTAAGTTCCAAGAATAATTTTGAAGATTTATAACGTTAAAAAAATCACCTCTGTCTTTCCACCAAGTCAGTCCTGATGTTTGATAACCATGCTGTTTCAAGGTTGGTTTTAGATATGACTTTATAAACTCTGTTTGCTTCTCCTTGGCGGTCATATTGCCCTATTGCTTATTAATCTTTTCAGATTGTTTATTACTGCGATTGACTTGTCGCCGGAGCGCACCAATGCAAACCAAAACCTGCCTGCTCAAGGCGTTCGCACTGTCGCACGGAACCCGGAAATGGAAGCTTAAAGCTGCCTAACTGGGGCGTTCAACCTGTCACACGAACTCGCCCTGCAAGCACTTTATGTACTCGCACCCAACTCCTGCAAGGGCTGACGCGACCGATAGGGAGTGTTCACCCTTGCTCTGTTGTGCCGACGGTCCCCCGGTCTCGACCAACCTTGGCTTTAGTGTACACCCATCGAATCCGGGGGATGGGCTGACGCGATGGCCGTGCATTTTTGGGCTAGCTTGTGTTCCCTTGACAGCGAGCTGCCCGCGCCCACAAGCTAGCCCAAAAATAGGACAAAAGCAAGGGCAGGTAGGGGGCATCTCGCACAACGCCACAAAGGGCTGATGGCCACAAGATAAGCTAAACTCAGGTACGTGCCCTTGACCTTTGCACCCTTTGCCGGTTGGGCTGCCACATGGGCCTACTCGCGTGATTCCTGTCCCAGGTAAGTGGACCACGCAGCGCTAACCAACAACGCACAAATCCGAAAGAGCCGAGAGGGGCCCAAACTGACAGACCAGCCAATCCAAGTCTTGTTACAGCTAAGCTGCCACTAAATGCACATCCCTCAGTTCGTTAGCAAGTCGGTGAACCGCCGTTTCAATCCGCTTAACCTGCTCGGCTGATGGAAACTTGGTTTGAGATTTATAGTGACGAAGTAAGGACGGATTTAGTCCAGCATAATCAGCAATCTTAGAGATCTTCAAGTAGGTGTAATGCTCAAAAAAGGCGTAGAGATCATAAGCTAAATCAAACTCCACCTGAGTCACATCATGAAAATCCAGTAGAAGCTGTCTCATATTCTGTTGCAATGCGTCGACAGTGTCTGCATGATCGACAATCAGATTGTCCTCATACGTCAAACGCCCCCAAAAACCTGACTGGTCAGCTTGTTGAGTACCTGCCTCAATAATAAGTTGAATCCGTTCCATAGCGTGCGTAGCTGCTTATTTCAGTCCAGCTTGTTTAAGAATAGAGTTAAGCGTGCCGATTGGCATATCGCCTTTGTGGATAGCCACGGTAACTTTACCGGATTTTGTAGGGTGCACCAATTGTAGGTGACTCCCCTTCTGGGTTTTATCGACCCAACCATCCTCATAAAGCAACTTGAGTATCTCTTTAGCGGTCATGCTCTACTAATTTGAATGCTAAAGTCGCAATTTTGCGCCTAACTTGCAAGAATCTGAGACTATATACATTCCCTGTTTGCCTTGTCAGCCGATATATATTTTCAACGTGCTTTCGCTGTGGTGACCTGTCGCCCGACGCGTGGCAAACCAATAAAGCATTCACTATCAGTCCGCTATTTTGTCGCACGATACGTGGAATACCCGCCGACATGAACGGGTCACCCAACACCCACAAGGGCTGATGGGAGTCGCTTTACTTACGGAAAGATACGTGCCTTTGACCTTTTCACCCTTGTCTTTGTTGGGATGCCGCTTTGGCCTACTCCGAGTGATGCCTGTCCGAGGTAAGTGGACCCCGCAGAGCGAACCAACAACGCACACAACCAAACAAGCCGCGAGAGGCCGAAAACGGGCAGACCAGGCTGTCATCACTCCTACTCAGGTACGCTGCACTGTCGCGCGAAACGCATTTGTCAGCGGGCTGTCAACGATTAATTGGCCTGTCCAACTAGACGTGATAAGCCGATAAAAACGTGCTGTCGAACAGACGCCAAACTGTCAAGAGGTATGTGGCAAACCCACAAAGAGCGCTCACTATCAATTCGTTATCCTGTCGCCCGTAACGCGAAATACCCACTTGCATGGACGGTTCACCCAACGCCCCAAAGGGCTGATGGTGAACCACAAGATTAGCTAAAACGCAGGTACGTTACAACCTTTACACCCTTTGCTCGTTGGGTGCCGCTCAGGCTAGCCGGACAGTTTCCTGTCAGAGGTAAGTGGCCCCTGCAGCGCGAACCAACGACGCACGAAACCGAACAAGCCGAGAGAGGCCGAAGCGTACAAGACTAGCTTGTTAAGCGGTGGCGATCAGGTACGTTAACGGGTTTATATGCCTAGTTGTGGACAAGACGATATTTAGAATTTCTAAAAAATACTTCTTTTTAAATCGAAAAGACCTTTCTTTAGATCACTCGTCGTTAAGAAAAAGAAATAAAGAGAACGTTTAAGTGAAAAGAAATCATGTAAGTTTTTATAGTCCATAGCTCTTAAATGAACGAAACACATTTTTGAAAATGAATGAAAATACTTATCAATCGCATCAAACTCAGAATAATTCTTGGCATTGAAAGCAAGTTCTTTGTTTAGTACATCAAAGTCTACACCAAAATTTGAAAAATAGCTTATAAGGTTTCCCTCTAATTTGCCTAATTCTGTATAAGTCTCATCTATGTCGTTAGCAACGGTGATCAAAGCTAACGAGAAATAGTTAGAAAATATATCGAATTTAGATTTAGCAGTCAGGATTTCACCTGAGCTATTAAACATATTTATTTTTAGATAATTCTTTACGTTTTTCTCAAATTTCTTAAAGATATTTGCAATTTTTATTTTATCTATTTTTGAATATAATTCTAAGTCCAAAGGATTTAGTGATGACTTACTTACATCAAGATACTCTGCGGTAAGAATTATATCATAAAACGCAGAAGCTTGCCTTCTGAATGCGAAGTAAAAGAAATAAGGAATAAAATCTCTTAGTGATTCTAAAAAAATTATATATTTATTTCTATCTCTTAACGGTAAACTTAGATTAACTTTTCCAAAATAAAAAAGCCACCAAAAAGACGTTTTAAGTAATAATGTATCTTCTAAAGCGTCATGAACTTGGGTAGCTGGGATACCAGTTGTATGATAGAATAGCTGTATTATTGATGCGTGAATTAGTCTGTAAAGAAACCTACCTCCTTCTTGCGAAAGAAAGCAGTAATGAGTTTGGGATTAGCTCGCAACTGAGCTAACAGATCAATCACCGATTTAGCCAATTGCG
>NZ_JBGGWE010000032.1:0-1685 GCF_041321095.1 Fibrella arboris
TAACCTGACAGGCTCATTAGTACGGCTCGGCTCCAGCCATTTCTGACCCTCCACCTGCCGCCTATCAACGTGGTCGTCTCCCACAGCCTTTATGAACGGATGACTCATCTTGGGGCCGGTTTCGCACTTAGATGCTTTCAGCGCTTATCCAATCCGCACGTAGCTACTCGGCCGTGCCGCGGGCACGACAACCGATCCGCCAGCGGTGCGTCCAACCCGGTCCTCTCGTACTAAGGTCAGATCCCCGCAATCATCCCACGCCCACCACAGATAGGGACCGAACTGTCTCACGACGTTCTGAACCCAGCTCGCGTGCCACTTTAATCGGCGAACAGCCGAACCCTTGGAACCTTCTCCAGCCCCAGGATGTGACGAGCCGACATCGAGGTGCCAAACCTCCCCGTCGATGTGAGCTCTTGGGGGAGATCAGCCTGTTATCCCCGGCGTACCTTTTATCCTTTGAGCGATGGCCCACCCATGCAGCACCACCGGATCACTATACCCTACTTTCGTACCAGATCGGCCTGTTTGCCTCACTGTCAAGCTTGCTTCTGCTATTGCACTCCACGACCGATTACCGTCCGGCCTGAGCAAACCTTGGGAAGCCTCCGTTACCCTTTCGGAGGCGACCACCCCAGTCAAACTACCCACCAAACACTGTCCCCCAACGGGTTAGACAGCCAATTGCTAAAGGGCGGTATTTCAAGGTTGGATCCACGATGCCTAGCGACACCGCTTCAACTCCTCCCGCCTATCCTACACATCAGCAACCAGCCGCCCATGTTAAGCTGTAGTAAAGGTGCACGGGGTCTTTCCGTCCCGTGGCGGGTAAGCGGCATCTTCACCGCTACTACAATTTCACCGAGCTCATGGCTGAGACAGTGCCCAGATCGTTACACCATTCGTGCAGGTCGGAACTTACCCGACAAGGAATTTCGCTACCTTAGGACCGTTATAGTTACGGCCGCCGTTTACTGGGGCTTCAGTTCAGACCTTCGAGTTACCCCTAAGCCCCCCCCTTAACCTTCCAGCACCGGGCAGGTGTCAGACCCTATGCGTCATCTTTCGATTTGGCAGAGTCCTGTGTTTTTGGTAAACAGTCGCCTGGGCCTTTGCTCTGCAACCTCTCAGCATTGCTGCTGAGGAGGCCCCCCTTCTCCCGAAGTTACAGGGTCATCTTGCCGAGTTCCTTGGCCATGATTCTCTCGTGCGCCTTGGGCTATTCGCCCCAACTACCTGTGTCGGTTTACGGTACGGGTACCCAACAGCTAGAGCTTCTACACCTTTTCTTGAAACCAACTTTGAGCTCTCGCTTTGGCCGAAGCCGCCGCTCAGCGCCCTATTCCCGCAGGACGCGCTCTCTCCATCAATTTGTCAGTGTATCGCACTGCTGGGTAGTGCAGGAGTATTAACCTGCTGTCCATCTGACCTCCGCTTTCGCTCAGCCATTAGGTCCCGACTAACCCCGGGTTGACTGGCGTCGCCCGGGAACCCTTAGTCTTACGGCGTGAGGGGTTCCCACCCTCATTCTCGTTACTTATGCCTACATTTGCTCTACCACGCGGTCCACCAAGGCTCACGCCTCAACTTCACCCCCCGCAGTATGCTCTCCTACCATCAAGACAGTTACCTGTCTGATCCACCGCTTCGGTGATGTGCTTGATGCCCGTTTATTATCGATGCCC
>NZ_JBGGWE010000033.1:0-1623 GCF_041321095.1 Fibrella arboris
CGGTCCACCAAGGCTCACGCCTCAACTTCACCCCCCGCAGTATGCTCTCCTACCATCAAGACAGTTACCTGTCTGATCCACCGCTTCGGTGATGTGCTTGATGCCCGTTTATTATCGATGCCCACCCCGCTCGACCAGTGAGCTGTTACGCACTCTTTAAAGGAATAGCTGCTTCCAAGCTAACCTCCTGGCTGTCTCGGCAGCCGGACCACCTTTGTTCAACTTAGCACACACTTGGGGACCTTAGCGGATGGTCTGGGTTGTTCCCCTCTCGGAGCAGGACCTTAGCACCCTGCCCCTCACTGCCCAACACCCCCATGCGCATTCGGAGTTCGACTGAAGTTGGTAGGCTATGACACCCCCGCATCCAATCGGTCGCTCTACCTCACATGGGGTAACATTAGACGCTGTTCCTAAAAACATTTCGGAGAGTACGAGCTATTTCTCAGTTTGATTGGCCTTTCACCCCTACCCACAACTCATCCGGAAACTTTTCAACGTTTATCGGTGCGGTCCTCCACGGTGTGTTACCACCCCTTCAACCTGGCCATGGGTAGATCACCAAGTTTCGCGTCAACAGCCACTAACTAACCGCCCTGTTCAGACTCGCTTTCGCTTCGGCTCCAAGACTCCAGTCTTTTAACCTCGCTAGTGACCGTTACTCGTAGGCTCATTATGCAAAAGGCACGCTGTCACTCCACTCTCGGAAGCTCCAACCGCTTGTAAGCACCCGGTTTCAGGTTCTGTTTCACCCTGGTACGCCCAGTCCTTTTCACCTTTCCCTCACGGTACTCTTCCCTATCGGTCTTCTACAGTGTTTAGCCTTGGCAGATGGTGCTGCCAGCTTCAGAGGGAGTCCCTCCGGCTCCCCCCTACTCAGGATACTCAACCCACAGACCAACGTGACCACTACGGGACTCTCACCCCCTGCGGTTGGCCTTCCCAGACCATTCGTGTTTATTGTTCTGCTTGTTGTCGAGTCCTACAACCCCGACCTGGCCGTAACCAGACCGGTTTGGGCTTCGACGCGTTCGCTCGCCACTACTGACGCCATCACTGATTGTTTTCTTTTCCTCCGCCTACTTAGATGTTTCAGTTCAGCGGGTGAGCCTCCACACATAACATGTGAATGACGGTCCTTCAGACCGCCGGGTTTCCCCATTCGGACACCTGCGGATCAACCCATGCCAGCTGGTCCCCGCAGCGTTTCGTCGCTTGCCACGTCCTTCGTCGCCTGTAGAAGCCAAGGCATCCCCCGGGTGCCCTTTTGCTGCGTTAATTCCATTGCTGGAAACGCATAAAATACTACTTACAATGATCTATTAGATATTCCTGGTTACCCAGTTCTATCTGCTTTCTTCTCAATAGGTCAAAGAACGAAACCCTGAACCCCTTGCGTGATCCAGGATGGCGTTCTCCGCCAACCACCAGCATACATACAAGCCTAAGTCTGACCAGCTCTTGTCCCCTATATATAAGGAACCAGAAACCTGCAATCAACTCCAAAAAGGAGATGTTCCAGCCGCACCTTCCGGTACGGCTACCTTGTTACGACTTAGCCCTAGTCACCAGATTTACCCTTGAAGGGCTGTGACGCCCCGCTTCAGGTCCCCCCGATTCCCA